>QUFP01000019.1 GCA_003478935.1 Firmicutes bacterium AF25-13AC | reverse complement strand
CGCAAAAACATGAGGATGCAGCGATTTTCAAGGAAAATCAGCGAATCCGAATGTTTTTAGAATTGCGAAAGTTGCATAGCAACGGAGCAATTCGTGGATATCAGTTGGGGTCAAAATACTTTTTTGACCCCAACATCATCTTTATAGGAGGTACATAATGAACACATACGAAAACTATTTACAAACACCAAAGAGTCTGACATTTGATCAGATGAGAGAGCTGCATCAAAAATTACTTAAGGAAATCGAAAATGATCCAGTAGGTCAGGAACTGTACGATGAATTGATAGGAGAAGCAACAACATATGCTGAAATCCGTGCAAAATGGCTGAGCTTAGATCGCAGCCAGAAGATGGAGCAGGACTCTTTTCGTACAGCCTGCCACAATAGTGTCATCACTCATTTTAACATGATGGCGCGCTATTTAAAAACGCAGGGAAAAAACACTGATTGGAGAGATGCACTAGGATATGAGGAAGACGATAAATATTTTAGAAAAACGATAGGTGATTTCGGTTGCTATATTGTCTTCATCAATAGCCTTTGCGCGAGATAACTTATAGAGAGGCAGTTACAGTTCATACGATGCCAATATTTACAGCATAGCCCTAAGGTAAATGGCTTTCACGGGCCGGACACTTGAAGCAGGTCTTTCAAATTAATGTATAATAAGAAAGAAAATAAAAGGAGCCTGCGGAGTTTGGTCCGGCGACGAAACCATTATACCGAAGGGCTTTTGTTGCATGATGTATGAACTGTAACTGCCTCCTTTTAATTTCCTACTTCCTATTTCCACCCAAATGTGTTATACTTACCCTGTATGGCTTTGTAAAGATCTCAGGACAAGTTCCTGACAAACTTTTTACGAACCTGACACAAAAATCTCCCACATCTCGTAGGTGTGGATTGAAACAACGTTGCCTGCATGACAGGCAGGGGAGAGATGGATATGGAGGAAAAAAATAAGCCGGGTGAAACGGTACCGGAGCCGGGTGAATCTGAGAGAATATCGGCAGAGAGAAAAGCTGCTTTGCAGGATATAGACAGAAAGCGCGAGGAGAAGGAAAAGCTTCGTCAGACGCAAAAGCAGGAGGCTGTGAAAGTACATGGAAGCTTAAGTGCGTATATGAACTGGCCGCTGCTTGTATGTATTGCGCTTTTGATTCTAAGCATCATTATCACTATGATTGACTGGATGGCTGGTGTGGCGGCAAGCGCCTGCTCAATTGTTCTGATCATAGGTCTTATGGCGCTTTCAATCTATTATCACCGTAGAATTAACAGTGACATGGTTGGCTTTGGCGCAGGTTATGCCCAGATTCAAAAGCAGCTGCTACAGGAAATGGAATTTCCATATGGTGTTGCAGATGAGACTGGCCGTCTAATATGGATGAACCAGTCATTTCAGCGAATTGTTCAGCTAAATAACAATGCACATAAAAATTTGGGTACGCTATTTCCTGGAATCGACAGACAGTTTCCAAAGAATCAAAGAACATCACAGATCCATTCGGAGTATCTAGGAAGAAAATATCAGATCACGATTAAGGCTGTGTCGATTCGTGATATTGTGGAGACGGTTGTTGATGAAGAGGATCAGGGAAAAAAGGCACCAATGATGTATGCGGTGTATTTGTCAGACGAGACACAGATGCTTGAGTGGAAGCAGAAGGTTGAGGATGAAAAGCTTGTTGCGGCGCTGATTTATCTTGATAACTATGATGAAGTCCTAGACTCCATAGAGGAGACGAGACGACCTTTGCTGATAGCGCTGATTGACCGTCAGATTACAAAGTATATCAGTGCCTATCATGGTGTTATTAAAAAGCTAGAGAATGATAAATATTTTGCCATCGTCAGCAACGAGCATTTAAAAGAGATGCAGGCAAATGATTTTTCACTTCTTGAGGATGTGAAGACGATCAGTATCGGAAACACGATAAATGTTACGATTAGTATCGGACTTGGCATAAACGGCGGAACGTATTCGAAAAATTATGACTACGCGCGCATGGCAATTGACATGGCACTTGGACGCGGCGGTGATCAGGTTGTTCTTAAAAATCAGGATGAGATCACCTATTATGGCGGTCGTACACAGAGCCAGGGCAAGAATACGCGTGTTAAGGCGCGTGTCAAGGCACAGGCGTTAAAGGAGCTTATAGAGGCATCTTCTGATGTGCTGATCATGGGTCATTCAATCAGCGATGCAGATTGTATTGGTGCTTCAGTTGGTATTTATCGCGCAGCCAGAACATCTGGTAAGGATGTTCATATTGTGCTGAATACTATTGCAAACAGCATAAAACCTCTTCTAAATCGTCTTGCCGAGGATGAAGAATATGGAAAGAAGCTGTTTATTGATAATGAGACTGCAATTCAGAGGATAACAGAAGGAACACTTCTTATTGTGGTGGATAATAACAGACCAAGCCGAACAGAGTGTCCGCAGCTTTTGCAGTTAGCACAGCATGTGGTAGTGCTTGACCATCATCGTCAGTCGCGTGACTGTATTGAGGGTGCAGTGCTTAGCTATGTGGAGCCTTATGCATCATCTGCCAGTGAGATGGTGGCAGAGATATTGCAGTATTATTCAGATTCAATCAAGATTCGTCCGACTGATGCAGATGCAATGTATTCTGGAATTGTTGTGGATACAAATAATTTCATGAATAATACAGGTGTCAGAACGTTTGAGGCGGCGGCTTTCTTACGTCGAAATGGTGCCGACATTACAAAAGTGCGAAAGCTCTTTCGTGATGATATGGAGGATTACAAGGCAAAGGCAGAGGCCGTGCGTGAGGTGGAGATGTTCCATGAGCGCTATGCAATCAGTGTATGTCCAAGTGACATGACTGGAAATCCGACAGTTATTGCAGCGCAGGCAGCAAATGAGCTTTTGGGTATTCGTGGCATTCGTGCATCATTTGTGATGACAGAATATGAAAATCAGATTTATATTAGTGCCCGTTCTATTGATGAGGTAAATGTACAGACCATAATGGAAAAGCTTGGCGGAGGCGGTCATATGAACGTCGCAGGTGCCCAGCTTCGCAATGTCACACTTGGAGAGGCCAGAAGCATGTTGAAGGATGTGCTTATGGCTCAGGAAGAAAAGGGTGACGAAGTGAAGGGCTGATATAGATATTAGAATTGGAGGAGAAAAAAATGGAAATAATTTTATTACAGGATGTAAAATCACTTGGAAAAAAGGGTGAGCGCGTAAAGATTAACGATGGTTATGCAAGAAATTTTGTGCTTCCAAAGAAGCTTGGAATTGAAGCAACAGCAAAGAATTTAAATGATCTGAAGCTACAGAAGGCAAATGAGGATAGAATTGCAGCACAGAAGTTAGAGGAAGCAAAGCAGTTGGCAGCAAAGATTGAGGAAAAGTCAGTTGTACTGAGTGTTAAGACAGGTGAGGGCGGCAAGCTGTTCGGCTCTGTATCCACAAAGGAAATCGCTGCTGCATGCGAGAAGCAGTTAGGTCTTGAGATTGATAAGAAGAAGATGGTTCTGCCAGAGCCTATTAAGGCATGCGGAACTACGATTGTTCCGGTTAAGCTTCACAGAGAAGTAACTGCAAAGCTGACCGTTAAAGTTCAGGAAGCATAAAAAACATGGAAGAGGCATTAATAAAACGAGTACTCCCGCACAACACGGAGGCCGAACAGTTAGTAATCGGCTGTATGCTCATGGACAAGGAAGCTATATCGGCAGCCAGTGAGATTATCCATTCGGATGATTTTTACGGACGGCAGTACGGTGCCATGTTTGAGGCTATAACGGAGCTTTACAATGAGGGAAAGCCAACAGATCTAGTAGCCGTTCAAGAGCAGCTAAAGACCAAGGATGTGCCGCCGGAAAGCTACAGCATTGCTGCATTCCGTGAGCTGCTTAATATGGTGCCGACTTCCGTTAATATTCGCTATTATGCCAATCTGGTGTATGAGAAGGCATTGCTTCGCCGCCTGATTCGTATCAATGAAGAGATTGCAAATGATTGCTACATGGAAAAAGAAGACGTAAATACCATCTTGGAATCAACAGAAAAGCGTATTTTTGGTCTTCTGGAAACAAGAGCAACAAGTGACTATGTGCCGATACGTGATGTAGTTATAAATGTTGTAAATAAAATTGAGATTGCATCGCGAAATCACAGCATGGTAACTGGCCTTTCTACTGGATATACTGATTTGGATCGTCAGACCTCAGGTATGCAGCCGTCAGATCTTATTTTGATTGCGGCTCGTCCGTCCATGGGAAAGACGGCATTTGTACTAAATTTAGCACACAATATGACCATAAAAGACAAGAAGACAGTTGCAATCTTTTCTCTTGAGATGTCAAAGGAGCAGTTAGTAAACCGTCTGTTGGCCATGGAGTCGCGTGTGGATTCTCAGACACTTCGTACAGGAAATCTTTCCGACAGTGATTGGGATCAGGTTGTCGAGAGTTCTGGTATCATTGCAAACACAAAGCTTTTGCTTGATGATACGCCAGGTATAACGGTGGCAGAGCTTCGTTCTAAATGCCGTAAGTTTAAGCTTGAGCATGGTCTTGATTGTATCATGATTGACTATCTTCAGCTTATGAGCGGAAGCGGAGCAAGAAAGGGAGACAGCAGACAGCAGGAAATCTCAGATATTTCACGTTCTCTAAAGGCACTTGCAAGAGAGCTAAATGTACCAGTCATCGCGCTGTCACAGCTTTCACGTGCCTGTGAGTCAAGAACGGATCATCGTCCTATGCTTTCTGACCTTCGTGAGTCAGGAGCAATTGAGCAGGATGCAGACATTGTAATGTTTTTATACCGAGATGAATATTATAATAAGGATTCGCCGTCAAAGGGAATCACAGAGGTTATCATAGCCAAGCAGCGTAACGGCCCTATTGGAACTGTTGAGCTTGTCTGGATGGGAGATTTGTGCCGCTTTGGAAACAAAGAGTATACATCACAGTGATATTCTGTGACTTAAGATGGCAATAGAAAAGATCAGTGAAAATGGAGTTTACTTCCATTGTCACTGATCTTTTTTGCAAATGAGGTTCTGAATAATTACCTTTTTTAACTATTTGGATATGTTTTTAGTAAAAAGAAAGTCGCACTGCTAAGAGCTGCTGATTGGAAAAATCATAGCTTACAATGTTGCAGCCGGCAGCGTGCATGTTAATGAAGGATTGGACCCAGTCATTATATGATGCAGCAGCATCAGCGTAGTCAGATGCATTTTCAAAACGAATCATTACAAGACCTTCACCGCCGCTTCCCAGATGTTTTCTGCCTGCGCGACAAAGAGTGCTCTTGCATGGTCAAGTGCGGTACCAGAAGCAGGGTCACTTGACGAAGGGTCATCAGCATAAATCCATAGACCGGCCTGAACATGAAAATTAAAGTCCCAGCGCACAGTGCAGGGTAGCCTCGTCTTTGGTAAAAATCATCTGCCGGGTATGGATCGGATGAGATAGCTGATTCTGGAATATTAAAATATGCGTAACATAAAGGCTGCTGAATGCCGTCATTTTCATTGTCATCATAAGTCGGATCGACATTGTAGTCATAGTCTCCGATGTGGGCGATGACCCAGGCATGTGTATTTCCTGTTATAACAGAGCTTTTGATGCCGAGGCTTCGAAGTCCCCAGACGAGCGCCTTGGCGCGGCCGTCACATTTAGCTTGCCCATCAATCAGAGCACCATAGGCACTCTGGCAATTGTCTGCCTGAGTAGAATATACACAGTTTTCAATGATATAATTGTAAATAGTAAGCTCAGCCTGATAAGCACTTTGTCCCGACAGCGTTGTCTGCCAGCTTTGAATAAGTGTATTAACAGCTGCTGTCTGCGCATCAAAAGTTTTCTTTGATATTGTGTACTCAGGTGATACAGATACAACAAGACCAAGCAGATTTGAATGTTCAACCCATCGTGATGACAGCTGCATCAGCTCAGGACATTCATTTGTAAGAAGATGCATCAAATCGCTGACATTATCAGAACTGACGGCAACAGGGAGTGAAATAGTGCTCTGAAAACCTTGTATGCCAGTGTAAAGAGCCTGAAAGTTTGCTGCTTCATCATCTGCAAGAGAAGGCAGGTAGTAGCTATAATCTGCATAAAGTGGGGCACAAGAGATCGTTTCTGTAACAGATGATACAGGTGCAGATGAATCTGCTGCTGAAGAGAAAAGATCAACCTCGCTTCTTTTACCTAAGACATCGTCAAGAAGCTCATGGTAGGTGCTAAGACCTGCATGAAAGTAGTAGAGCGGTGTCTGGGCAGGGACACATCCACAGACTGCCATAGAAGACAGCATAAAAATAAAGCTAAGTGATAAAAAATGAAATAAGCGTTTCATAAAAACCTCTCAGTGTCAATATAAGACAAAATGTAAGACATTTTTTGCATCAGTTATTATATCACAAAAGAAATTAGAAGCAAGTGGAAGAAAGCACAAAAAAAGAAGATCTTTACGACCTTCTTTAGATAAGAGCGCGAGACGGGATTCGAACCCGCGACCCTCGCCTTGGCAAGGCGATACTCCACCACTGAGCCACTCGCGCATATATGATACAGAATCGCTTCTGTAAAGCGGGTGATGGGAATCGAACCCACGTATCTAGCTTGGAAGGCTAGTGTTCTACCATTGAACTACACCCGCGCAGTGCCCAAAGCTGGAATCGAACCAGCGACACGAGGATTTTCAGTCCTCTGCTCTACCAACTGAGCTATCTGGGCATCTCATCAACATCGAAGTTTTTGTTTCGTTTGTTTCTTACTCGCTGTCGACGATAGTTATTCTACAACAAGACAAGAGAAAAGTCAAGCACTTTTTTGAAAAAACTTAACTTTTTTTTGAAGGCGTGTTTTTCGCCCCAATTCATACAATTTGAATTCAGCAGCGGAAGCGGATTGCGAATGTCTGCTTTACATTTAATGGTTTGTCTTGCGGTTGATGAACTTTGTTCGATACTTTGAATATACAATTGTTTGATCTGCATAAAGACCATAATAACCAGACATTGCATAGCTGACTGCAATGGCTAAAATCATGTAGTGGGCAGAGTCAAAGCCAAATAATTCAAAAGCGATCAAAATAGATGTAATAGGGCAATTAGTGACACCGCAGAAAACAGCAACCATGCTCATTGCAGCACAAAGGGATGGGGCAAATCCAGCAAGGCTTCCAAAGAAACATCCAAAGGATGCACCTACGCAGAAGGAAGGAACAATTTCGCCTCCCTTAAAGCCGCCGCCAAGTGTGACTGCTGTAAAGAGCATTTTAATAAGAAAGGCTGCTGGGAATATAGTTTCTTCTTGAATAGACTGCTCAATCAGATTGCTTCCGGAACCAAGATAGCTTTTGCCATCTGGAAGAAGAAAAGCAAATACGATAACAATCAGTGCAGAGACAATTGCGCGCAGGTAAACATTTTTTACGTATGTTTTTAAAAGACCTCCAACTTTATGAAGGATAATGCATAAAAGTATGCTGACAGCGGCACATAAGATTCCAAGAAGAACTGTTTTTGCAGCACCGTCAATGGAAAATGAAGGAATACTTACGATTGTAAATTTTTCGGCATGAACACCAAACGTAGAAGCAAGGTGAGCACCAATCAGCGCAGACATTACACAAGGAACTAATGCGGAATAATACATGATGCCGACACTAACCATTTCCATTGAAAAGACAGCAGCAGCCATCGGTGTACCAAACAGAGCAGCAAAAGCAGCACTCATGCCGCACATGATTAGAACATGGCGATCTTCATCATCAAGATGAACTATTTTACCGAGAAGATTTCCAAGGCTTCCGCCGATCTGAAGTGCAGCACCCTCGCGTCCGGCAGATCCGCCGCACAGCTGCGTTAGAATCGTAGAGATAAAAATAAGAGGTGCAACACGCGCTGGTGTCTCTTCATTTGCATGAATTGAGGCAATAACAAAATTTGTACCGCGGTCATTTGACTGTCCGCAAAAATGATAAAGAGCAGTGATTGCCAGACCAGCAACAGGAAGCAGAAATAAAAGCCAGCTGTATGCAGCGCGAAGCTGTATAGCTTTTCCAAGCAAAGTAGCAAATAGTGTTGATACGCCGCCGATCAGAAGACCTGACAAAAGTGAAAATCCAGTCCATTTAAGAAGAACCAGAAGATTCTGGCCGATGTTGGTCAGATAGCATTTGCGGGCAAATTCCCGCAGCTTAGGGGAAAACATAGGCATGACCTCCAAAGAAACTGTTTATAGGAAGCAGCAAAGATGCTGTACCGTTCCAATCCTAGCAGAAACAGCAGGGAAAGTCAACGAAACAAAAAGATCATGTTCCATTTTGCCTGTACTGAGCCGGTGTCATTTTAGCTCTTTTTTTAAAAGTGATGCAAAAGGCACTTTCACTTGAAAAGCCACATGAAAAGCAGATATCCTTGACAGACATGGTAGTGTTGCGAAGCAAGTAACGTGCATTACTTAGCCTCGTATTTATGACATACTCATGTGGAGTAAAGCCAGTCTCTCGTTTGAATACGCGAATAAAATGATAAGAGCTTAATCCAGCAGCTGATGCGAGCACTTTGTCTGGCAGATCTTCTTTAAAATGTTCATTGATATAGGAAATGACAGTCTCAATCATATCTGTGCTGTCATTTTTTTTATCGGCAGTACTGTAGAGCAGAAAGCTTGTCAAAATATCATTAATATATTTAGAAAGAAGAGCTTCCTTAATCGAAGAACGACAAAAACTGTCAATGATAGCTTCAAGCTTGTTTGTGGTTGGCGCAGGATTTCCAATAGAAAATACAGTGCCAAGATGTGAGACGATAGATTCAAAAAAGTTTTTGGCAAGAGGTCCGTCAAAATGGCACCAGAGACATTCGCTTCCTGTTTTTGTGCCATAGCTGTGCGGTTCATAGCAATTAATTAAAATAAATTCATCAGCTTTTGCATTAAAACTTTCGTTTTTTGTTTGTACATACATGCTTCCTTTTTTGACATAAACAAGAAGAAAGCTGTCAAAAGAAGCGCGGTGCAGATGATAGCCTGGTGCATAGAAAAAATGACCGCATATAAGCGGATAAAAAAACATGCTTCGTCCCAAGAGACTTGGCGAGTAGACATAATATGTTGATTCAGGTTCAATAAAGGGTTCGTGCGATTTCATAAAAATCTCCTTTTTTTATACTTTGTCATAAGAAATTGTTTTCTGCTTTACCGTAAGTTTAGCAAAAAATAATTTTGCATGGCTCTGAATAATTACATTTTAACTTAGAATGCAGGAAAAAACAACAGAGCAATATTTTAAAACACAACCGCAACGAAAGATAATGTATTTCAAGCAAAACAGTAGTATAGTAAAAGCAAATATTGAAAGTAAATAAAACAATATTGAAAATGATAGAAAGATTCAAGTAAATAAATAATAACAGAAAATAATAGCGAAACAGGAGGCAATTATGCAAAAGGCAAGTGTATGGGCAGAAAAAGTCATGATTCCTACATATGAGATTGGAGAGGCGGAGAAGAATCCGATTTTTCTGGAAAAACGTGTGTATCAGGGAAGCTGCGGAAAGGTATACCCGTATCCGACGATTGAAAAAATAAGTGATGAGAAGAAGGATAAGGAATATACGGCAGTATGGCTGGAAAATGAGTACATTAGGGTTATGGTTCTTCCAGAGCTTGGCGGACGAATCCAGAGGGCATATGATAAAACAAATGATTATGACTTTGTTTACTATAACCAGGTGATCAAGCCGGCACTTGTTGGTTTGACGGGACCGTGGATTTCAGGAGGTATTGAATTTAACTGGCCGCAGCATCATCGTCCGACAACATTTCTTCCAGTTGATTATGAAATTCAGGAAAATGAGGATGGAAGCGTTTCTGTTTTATGTCATGACGTGGATCAGATGTATGGAACAAAGGGACTTATGAGAATTAGTGTATACCCGGGAAAAGCTTATATTGAAATCAAGGGACAGTTGTATAACCGCACATCACTTCCGCAGACATTTCTTTGGTGGGCAAATCCAGCAGTTCCTGTTAATGACAACACACAGTCCATTTTCCCGCCAGATGTTCACGCTGTTATGGATCATGGAAAGAGAGATGTTTCTCGTTTCCCAATTGCGACGGGTGTTTATTATAAGAAGGATTACAGCGAAGGCGTAGATATTTCACGTTACAAGAATATTCCAGTCCCGACTTCTTACATGGCAGAAAAGTCAAAGTATGATTTTGTCGGAGGATACGACTATGGAAAGCATGCTGGTATTTTGCATGTGGCAGATCATCATGTTTCACCGGGAAAGAAGCAGTGGACCTGGGGCTGCGGTGATTTTGGAAAGGCATGGGATCGCAATCTGACTGATGAGGATGGTCCATATGTAGAGCTGATGACAGGTATGTTTACAGATAATCAGCCTGACTTTACATGGTTAAAGCCGTTTGAGGAGAAAACATTTACACAGTATTTTATGCCATACAAGGAAGTTGGACAGGTAAAGAACGCATCAAAGGAAGCTGCTGTTTCACTCTCGGCAGCAAATGATGCAGCAACTGGAAAGAAGACTGCAAAGATTATTGTCTATGCAACAGCTGTATATGAAAAAGCAAGAATTATTCTGACAGGAAAAGACGGCGTGCTGTGTGATGAGAGCGCAATGATTTCTCCTGTTGACATTTTTGAAAAGAGTGTAGTACTGCCAGATGATACGCAGGAAGAAGATCTGAAAGTTGAAGTTTGTGCAGATGGCAGAAGCTTAATTGCATACCAGCCAGAGAAGGAAGAAATTCCAAAGCTTCCAGATCCGGCAAAGGCAGCAGATGAACCGTCAAAGATCATGACAAATGAGGAACTGTATTTAACGGGACAGCATATTGAACAGTACCGTCATGCAACATGGAGACCTGATCCTTATTATTTAGAGGGATTAAAGCGTGATCCAGATGATATTCGCATTAACAATGCATATGGTATGCTCTTGATGAGAAGAGGCTTATTTAAGGAGGCAGAACCTTATTTTAGAACAGCTATTAAGCGCCTGACCTGGAAGAATCCTAATCCATACAACAGCGAAGCATATTATCTGTTGGGACTTGATTTGTGTTACCTTGGAAGAGAAGATGAGGCTTATGATGCTTTTTATAAGGCAGCATGGAGCAATGAACAGCAGGAAATGTCATTCTATTATATGGCAGCGCTTGCGGCAAAGAAAGGTCAATTTGAAACTGCGCTTGAGCACATTGATCGCTCACTTGTTAAGAATGCGCATAATATTAAGGCGAGAGGATTACGTGCATGGCTTCTTGCAAAGCTTGGAAAAGAAAAGGCTGCAGCTCGTATGATCAAGGATAATTTAGAACTTGATCCATTTGATTTTGTATCTGGTTTTGAGGTAATAAAGGCAGAGAATGATTCAGAAAAGAAGCAGAAAATGCTTGATGACTTGAATGGACTGATGCGTAATTTCCAGGAAAATTATTTGATGACAGCAAGAGATTTTGCGCAGTGGGGCGCATATGAGGACGCTGTTTTAGTTTTAAAGCAGTGCACAAAGAAATATCCGATGCTGTATTATTATGCAGCTTATTATGAAGAAAAAATGGGTGAAGATGAGGCAGCAAAGAAGTCACTTGAGAAGGCAGAAAGCTGTGCTTTCGATTATTGCTTCCCGAATAAGCTTGATGATATTGCTGTACTTACATTTGCGATTGAAAATGGCTGCAAAAAGAAGGCGCCTTATTACTTGGGCAATCTTTTCTATGATAAATTACAGTGGAAGAAATCTGTTGAATTGTGGGAAATGTCAGAGAAGGCAGATGACACATTTTCAATTGTTCATAGAAACCTTGCGCTGGCTTATTACAACAAGATGGGTGATTCTAAGGCAGCTAAGCGTGAGCTAGAGAAAGCATTTTCATTAAACCGCAAGGATGCCCGTATTTTCCTTGAATTAGATCAGCTGTACAAAAAGCTTGGATATAGCTTCAAAGAACGTTTAGCAAAATATGATGAAGATCCATCTCTTGCAGAGAGCCGCGATGATTTGTATATTGAATATATTACTCTTATGAATATGTGCGGAGAGTATGAACGTGCTTATCGCTGCATTATGGGACGCCGTTTCCATCCGTGGGAGGGCGGCGAAGGAAAGATTACAACGCAGTATACTATTTCCTTACTCGAGATGGCAAAACAGTGCTTGGCATCAGAAAAATATGAACAGGCAGAGAAGTTGCTTAAAAAAGCACTTGTATATCCAGAAAATCTTGGAGAAGGCAAGCTAGAGGGAACAAAGGATAATCATCTGTTTTATCATCTTGGACTTGCGCTTGAAGCACAGGGAAAACATGATGAAGCAAAAACATGTTTTGAGACTGCGACGATTGGAACAGATGAACCAGCGGGTGCTATGTACTATAATGATCAGCCGGCTGATATGATTCTCTATCAGGGACTTGCATTTGAAAAATTAGGAAAAACAAGAGAGGCAAAATCACGTTTTTATCGTCTGATTGATTACGGTGAGCAGCATTTAAATGATGAGGGCAAGATTGAATATTTTGCTGTATCACTTCCAGATTTTCTGATTTTTGATGAGGATTACACAAAGAAAAATCGTGCACACTGCTGTTATCTTATGGCACTTGGAAATATTGGATTGCAAAACCGCGAAAAGGCAGCAGAATTTTTAAATGAGGCGCTTGAAATAGAGCCGTCTCATATGATGGCAACACTATATCAGAAACAATAAATGTTAAGCAAAAAGCGAGGAAAATCATGAGACTAGTAGATTTAACAACCAAACCCTGGCAGCTTATGCTGCCGGGAGAGAAGGAAACTTCTCTAAATAAAATGGTATATCTGCCAGGAACACTTGATGAGTTTGGAGTCGGTCATGAAGATCGGCTCGACAACTCATGTCATCCAGATGAGACAACTGCGCAGAGTTTTGATGATGATGTGATAGCAACACGATTTACAAGAAAGCATACGTATGAAGGCCCGGCATATTTTGAGCAGGAAATTACGATTGCGCCAGCAGATAAATGCCGCACTTTCTTTGAGATTGAGCGAGCCAGATGTGTGCGTGTTTATTTAGACGGCGAGGAAATATCATCATACGAGGAACAGACAATAAGCACACCGCATGTATTTGAACTTACTGGTCATGAAGGCATTCATAGACTTCGCATTGAGTCAGATAACAGTTATCCAGGTCTGCCGCACGATGCTATTGTCTATTCATCGGCAGCAACAGATGAGACACAGACAAATTGGAATGGACTTCTTGGTTATATTCGTCTTCGGGAGGAAAATAAGTCATTTTTATCGCAGGTGCGCGTGTACCCTAAGGATGGAGGAAAGCTTCGCGCAGAGATAGATCTTGATACATATGATGAACCATTTGAAGGCGTGCTTGTTTTAAAAAGCAGTGTACTTTTGCAGGACTATGAGCAAAAAATTAGTGTAATGACTTCAAATTCCAGAAAAACAATTGTGGCAGAGGATTTACTTATTTCATCGTCAGCAGCAAACTGGGATGAATATGATGGAAAGTTATATGAACTGACAGCTGCACTATATAAAAATGATTTGCAGTCATCTGAAAGTGAAATAAATCAAAAAGAAGATGAAAAGACTGTTAGCTTTGGCATTCGCACATTTGGTGATGATGGATATGGTCATCTGTCATTAAACGGCAGAAGAATTTTCCTTCGAAGTGAGGCAAACTGTGCAGAATTTCCAGAGACAGGCTATATTCCAATGGAAAAGGAAGCGTGGAAGAATATTTTACAGACATATAAAGATTATGGCATCAATATGGTGCGTTTTCATTCGCATTGTCCGCCAGAGGCAGCATTTTTTGCAGCTGATGAGATGGGCATTTTGATGCAGCCAGAGCTTTCACACTGGGATCCAAAGCATGCATTTGAATTTGATGAAAGTTTCTCGTATTATCAAAAGGAACTGCGCCAAATTATAAAAGCACTTGCCAATCATCCATCTTTTGTCATGCTGACATTTGGAAATGAGCTTCATTGCGGAGCGCTTGGCACAAGCAGAATGCATAAGATGCTGCAGGATGCAAAAAAACAGGATCCGACAAGACTTTATGCTAATGCGTCAAATGCGCATTATGGAAATGAAGGATGCGATGAAGAGAGTGATTTCTATGCATCACAAAGCTTTTATAATTACAGAATAAGAGGAACGCTTGCAGGAAATCCAGAGACACCAGAGGAAGCAGCCAAAGTTGATGCTTATGAAAAGGCAAATGGAAAGCTGGCAAAGGTTAACATTAAGGGCTACATCAACAATCAGTATCCAAATGCGAAGACAAACTTTGATGAAACCTTAAGAAAGATTAGAGAGCAGTATAAAAAGCCAGTGTTTAGCTTTGAAGTTGGTCAGTTTGAAGTGCTTCCTGATTTTGATGAGCTTGCACATTTTAAGGGAATTTCTGATCCGGCAAATTATAGACGTATTCAGCGTATGGTTCGCGAAAAGGGATTAGAGCCTGTTTGGAAGAAGTATGTTGAGGCAACTGGAGAACTATCAAGGCTTTGTTACCGAGAGGAGATCGAAGCTGCGATGCGCACAAAAGATCTGTCGGGTATTTCACTTCTTGGACTGCAGGATTTTCCAGGACAGGGAACTGCTCTTGTGGGAATGCTTGATTCACATTTAGAGCCAAAGCCATTTGATTTTGCAAAACCAGAAAAATTTAGAGCTTTCTTTAAAGAACAGCTTGTATTAGTTGGTCTTGAAAAGTATACTTATGAAGAGGGTGAGACACTTTGTGCAGATGTGCAGATAGCCAATTATGGAAAGACAGACTGTGCTGGAGATCTGGAGTGGACATTGTGGGCATATATGCCGAATGAAGAATTAGATAGTGTGAGAAAGGTCGCTGTAAAGAGTGGTCATATGAGCGCTGTTTCATGCCCAAAGGGAACACTTAGCAAAGCTGGAACATTAAAGATTGAACTGAATAATAAAATTACAGCACCAGTTCGCTGTGATCTTACTGTTAAGATTGCAGATGCAGTTAATTCATATCCGATTTGGATTTATAAGAGTGAGCTGCCCAAATGCCCAGAAAGCGTTTATGAGACAACTAAGTTGGATTTGCAGGCAAAGAAGGTGCTTGATAACGGCGGTATAGTGTATTATTCGCCAAAGTCAGAGGAAAGTTCCTTCCATAATTCAATTCGTGCTCAATTCTCAACAGATTTCTGGTCAGTTGGAACGTTTGGAAGACAGGAAGGTGCGATGGGACAGCTGATTCAAAAAGATCATCCATTGTTTAAGGAGTTTCCAACTGAGAGCCATACAAATTGGCAGTGGTGGCCAATGGCAAATCAAAGAGCTGTTATACTGCCAGATACAGTAAAACAGCCATTTGACGCTATTATTACAGAAATGGACAGCTATGCATTTTTAAGACCAATGGCGCAGCTGTTTGAGTGCCGCGTCGGAAATGGAAAACTTCTCTATTCCACACTTGGGCTTCAGGATTTGCAGCAGTATCCAGAAGGAAAAGCGCTTCTTAGATCAATTTATAAGTATCTGGATTTAGAGACATTTGCACCAAAGCAGAGCATAGAGTGGGAGACGTTAGTAAGTATCTAACATTAGACTAGGTGATTTTTGGGAGGAGTGCATATGAGACGAATATTAGTTAAGTCATTAAATGAAGCTTTTGATTTTGTGATGGATCATTATTATCCGGCAGGATGTGAGGAGGACGCAAAAAGAAAAGATACATATGCAGTCATTTCAATTCAGGATACTCACACGGGTGGTTTTGGTGTCACCTTTGCAGAAAATAAATTTTGTAAAGGTGTTCTTACTTTATATTTTGATGATGTGGTGAAGGAAACAAAAGGTGCTGTATTGTTTGATGAAAATATGGCAGATTCTGTTATCGCATTTATTCGCAGTCATATGGATGTAGATACGCTGTTAATTCACTGCTATGCCGGACAGTCAAGATCGCGTGCAATAGGAGCATTTGCGAAAAAAATGATGGGAAAGAGCAATCAAACATATTTTTCGGCAGATAAGCTTTGGGCAGGCACACCAAATGAGCATGTTTATAATATGTTGGAGGATGCTTGGTTTAGAGATATGTTGGGATGAATCCTACAGATAATACTAGAATTTTCTAGTCATATATGGTATTATAGGGACAGTTGAAAAAAATGACAATATATGGAGGGCAAAACAGTGAGTGATTATACGTTAAATACCAAATGTGTGCAGGCAGGCTATACGCCGGGAAATGGAGAACCGCGTCAGATTCCGATTATCCAGTCTACGACATTTAAGTATGATACAAGTGAAGACATGGGAAAGTTATTTGATTTGGAAGCATCCGGTTATTTTTACAGCCGTTTACAGAACCCAACAAATGACTATGCTGCAGCAAAGATTGCAGAACTTGAAGGCGGTGCAGCAGCAATGCTGACTTCATCAGGACAGGCAGCAAACTTTTTTGCTCTGTTTAATATTTGTGAGTGCGGCAGTCATATCGTAGCTTCTTCATCTATTTATGGCGGAACTTATAACCTGATTGCTGTAACACTGGCAAAGATGGGTATTCGTGCTACTTTTGTTTCTCCTGATTGTACAGAGGAAGAATTAAATGCAGCATTTACAGAAGATACCAGAGCTGTATTTGGTGAGACTATCGCAAATCCGGCACTGACAGTTCTTGATATTGAAAAGTTTGCAAAGGCCGCTCATGCACATGGCGTTCCGTTAATTGTGGATAACACATTCCCGACTCCGGTAAACTGCCGTCCAATCGAGTGGGGTGCAGATATCGTAACACATTCCACAACAAAATATATGGATGGACATGGTGCGGCACTTGGCGGTGCAATTGTAGATGGCGGTCATTTTGACTGGATGGCTCATGCAGACAAATTCCCAGGTCTGTGTACACCTGATGAATCTTATCATGGAGTTACATATGCAGAGAAGTTTGGCATGGGTGGTGCTTTCATCACAAAGTGTACATCTCAGCTGATGCGTGACCTTGGATGTATCCAGTCTCCACAGAATGCATTTATCTTAAATCTTGGTCTGGAGTCACTTCACGTAAGAATGCCGCGTCATGTTGAAAATGGACAGGCCGTAGCAGAGTTTTTACAGGCACAGCCGCAGGTTGCTTATGTAAATTATCCGGGACTACCTACAGACAAGTACTATGAGCGCGCAAAGAAGTATCTTCCAAATGGAGGATGCGGTGTCGTTTCATTTGAGTTAAAGGGTGGCCGTGCAGCAGCAGAGACATTTATGAAGCACTTAAAGCTTGCAGCAATCGAGACACATGTTGCAGATGCACGTACTTGCTGCTTAAACCCAGCAACATCCACACATCGCCAGATGAATGACGAGCAGTTAGCAGCAGCTGGTGTTCCGGCAGGACTGGTTCGTATTTCTTGCGGACTGGAAGATAAGAAAGATTTGATTGCAGATCTGGCACAGGCATTGGCAGCAATTGAATAAGCAATAAAAACAGTGGGGCAGAGAATTTTTTTAATTCTTGCCCCATTATTATTATTATTTTGATTTACTTTATGCGCCTAATTAGTTTGTTGGGAATCCAGCCTGTTTTATGCATCAAGCACAGCTTTTTTGATTCCATTTGAGCTGTAGGTTGCACCGGAAACTGCATCAACATCGGTATTTTGTGCTTCAAGAATTTCAGAAACAACCTTGTCTTTGCATTTATCGAAGTACCACAGGTCGCTCTCGGCGCTGCTGCAGGAGATATCAGTGATTTTGCCGTCCTTGATTGTGACTGTTGCCTTTACAGCGCCATCATATCCGTAGGCTTTTCCCTCATAAACGCCATCGGTGAGAGCAGTGTCATCAAAAGACTGAGAATCTTCTTTTGAAATAGGCTCAGATTCGATAGTTGTATTTTCAGCAATTTCTGTATTTGAATTGCCATCAGCTATAGTATCATTTGGGCTTGAAACAGCACAGATAATAACCATAACAGCAAGAAATACGCCAAAGCAAATGGATGTAAATTCACGGCGGTGTTCTGGTTTTTTCTTTAAGAAATACCATTTGCGTATTCGACAGATTGCATATCCAAGGAAAATTGCCGTGTAAACAATTACAGAAAAATAGTAGCCATCCTTGCCATCTTTGGCAAGCGGAATAAATAATAGCATAATGTGGAGGTAGAGCAGCGCGTAAAATAGATAAGCAAAGCGCTGGATCTGCTTCCACTTTTTTGCTTTCATACGCTTACGAATCTTTGGAAAAGAAAGGATAGTAAGCAAAATCATAATGATAAGAAGAATAATTGTAATGATGCAGGCAGCTAATTGATTGGCAGGAAGTGCGGATGCATTGGTAAAGAAACGCACGAAATAAGTTCTTCCATAGCCAATGTTGTGACCAAGCGTCAGCATTGCGGCAAAGATGGAAAGCTCACCGCGCACTGGCATAAGTCGCTTAATCAGCCAAGAACCGTTAGAGAAGGCGCCTGTCCACATGACAATACACCAGAGTGCGCATGAAAGGGCACCGCGGCGAAATAGATCAAGAAGGAAAGTGACAGCCTCTGGCAGATTCCTTGAAAAAGGAAATAGTGATATAAAAAGTGTAAGCACAAGTGCACCTATGTACCAGGGATACGGATGACGTTTGATCGTTGATTTTGCAGTCAGTGCAAAGATTGATGCGATGATCAGTGAAAAAATAAATAACATAGATATTTGATTACCTCCGTGTATGAGATGTTATATGGTCAAGAGATCAAAAATATCTTGTAATCGAGTTTGCATTGGCTTTAAGATCTTTTGACATTTGTATCATAAATGTAGTGTAACATAAGAAAAAATACATCACAAGCAAACAGGAAGCGCAAAAAAGACGAAAAAAAGACATGAAGTTAGTATAAACTAACAAGAAATAGACAAAAATGAAGAAAGGCAGTTCATATAAAAGGAAAAGCATAATTAAAAATTGTTAGAAATAACTAACTGGAGTTCACAATAAAACATATGAAAAACGTCAAATTGCTGTTTTTATATAAATAGTCTTTTTTTCTCAATAAGGGTGTTGATTTTTATGATTGTGTTAGAATATACTAACTGCCATCGGCAATAAAAAATTTAAGGAGATATCATTTATGAGAACAAAAATGGCATTAGCTGTGTTGGCGGCAAGTACCTTGGCAGCAGGAAATATGAGCGCTTTTGGAGGAGTTTTAAAAAGTGAGAGCACACCGGCAACAAGCGAGGTACAGACAGAGGAAGCTTCTGGTGCAGAGGATGAGGCACAAACAGTAAGCATTGAGACAAGTGAATATTACTTTGGTAAGATTAATGTTCCATATGCAGATTTTTATTATGGAGAAATCAATCATGTACAGCCAGAGGCACTTGAGGATGCAGCAGCAGGTCAGTATGATGCAGAGGATAAGGTAACAGCCGCAGGTCTTCGTGAGGAAGGTATTTATGATTCCGTTACTTCTGCGACAAGCCAGAAATCTCAGCGTTTTGAAAAAAGCTATTTTGAGCAGAATGGCGATGGAACCGATATTTTAGGACCATCCAGTGTAAATGTGGCAATTCCAAAGACATTGTATGACGATGTAAAGGCAGCAATCGAAGCTGGTACTGAGTGCAGCAACCCACTTGTTGAGTTCGTATCATCACTTGAAGAAGTTTCAGAAGAAGTTCCGGCTGAATATAAGGTAATCAATTCTGATGGTACCTTAAGCCAGACAATTGGAACAACTAAAGAGGCAGAGAATGTAACAGTTTCCTTTGCAACAGTTTCAACATGGGGCAATTATCAAATCGACTTTGACGGTCTTGAGATTGAATCTGCTGATATTCAGGGCGCACTCCTTGAAACATCTGACGGAGAAATTTATGGACTTGAGCATTTGGATAATTTATGGCTGCGTGCAAATGAGATTGCATTTGCAGCAGAAGAGATGACTGAGCCACATGGAAATACACCGTCATGGCAGCGTTTTGCTGACATTCAGGGAAAGACAATCACAAAGGTAACTTACATGCTGGCAGATCAGGATGATATTTCTATTGAGACTGATCTTTACTGCAAGGAGCTTCTTGGAGAAGAATATTCCATTACAACAGATGAGAGTGTTACTTATCAGAAGGATGGCACTGCAATCAACATCACATATACAACACCAGATGACAGTGATTATAGTGTAGAGGCTGTCGCAGCAGGACGTACTGCCGTAGAAGATGGACTTTATAACGTAGAGGATAACGTAATTACTTTGAGCGGTGATTTAAAGCCGGGCAGCTACACAGTTACCTTCTCAGATGACAAGTATGCAAGCAAGAAGTCAAGCACACTTGTTGAGTCTGGATTAGAGGAAGGCAGTGTTTCTATCGAAAATAATGCTGTTGTAATCGCAGATAATGAGCAGGGGCTTACTGGCGCAGATTATGCGGCACAGGTAACAAGTGTTGTTGTAAATGGTGAGCCAGTAAAGGCAAAGGGCATTGCAGGTATCTTATTCAATGAGGATGGAAGCATAAATATGGATGCTGAAATCGAAGGTCAGGATGGAAATGTTAAGGTATTTGACGGAAGTGATTCCTATGAGATCGAGTTAGAAGCAACTGGATATCCGTCTGTAAAGGGAACTGTAACAGCACAGTAATAAAACAATTTGAAATAATATATAGTAAGCAAAAGGCTGGCTGCCATATGACTCGTAGCCAGCCTTTTGCAGAATATAGAACAGCAACAAATGAGAGAAAGGAAGATTTTCATGAATCGAAAGAAAAGTTTTGCTAATCTTTTGAAAATAACTTGTGTTATGGTCTGTTCATGCATTAGTACACAGCTTGTTTGGGCCGCTAAGACTGACAGCGAGAGCATAACAGATACTGCGATGGGAACAGACTGCAGCGTCCGTGTTTATGGTTTGGATGGAACTGCAAAAGATATTATGGACATGCTTTCTGATATTGAAAACAAATATTTATCATGGCGCATTGAAGGCAGCGATATTGCCAATATCAATGAAAATGCATCAGAGAGCGAGCCTGTTATGCCATCAAAGTGGACATATAGTTATCTGGAAAATGTGCTTGATCTTGCAAGAAAAAGCAGTGGTGCATTCGATCCGACATTAGGCCGCGTATCGCAGCTTTGGAATTTGGAAAGTGACAATCCATATATTCCATCAAAAAGCGAACTGACGGAGCTTCTTTTAGAGACTGGCTGGGAAAAAATAAGTCTGAGTGACGGTGAAGTGTTTTTAAAAGATAGTGTGCAGATTGATCTTGGAGCAGTCGGAAAAGGAATAGGATGTGATGAAGCACGAAAAATGTTAGAAGAGGCAGATGCTGACGCAGCAGTGGTATCCGTTGGGGGAAGTATTTTGACGTATGGAAAAAAGCCAGATGGAAAATCATGGAAGATCGGCATTGCAAATCCACGCACTGAAGATGGCGAATCGTATCTTGGTTCTCTAACGATTGATGGAACATGCAGTATATCTACATCAGGAGATTACGAAAAATATGTGATTGAAGATGGCGTGCGCTATCATCATATTTTAGATCCGAAGACGGGATATCCGGCAGAGAGCGGACTAATCTCCGTCACAATTGTCTGTGAAAAAGGATGGCTAAGCGATGGTCTGTCTACTGCATGCTTTGTGCTTGGTTATGAAGACAGCCTGCCGCTTTTGGAGACTTATCAGGCAGAGGCTGTGTTTGTAACTGAGGATAAAGAGGTAATTGTAACAGATGGATTAAAAGATATGTTTACATTGACAGATTCCTCGTATGAACAGGTGGAAGAATGAGCGAAAAGAAACGAGCAATTATAATCGCTTCAATACTAAGTTTGATATTTATATTGTCTGCGGTTTTGACTGCGCACCAATTTCTGGCAAAACAAGAAGCGGCAAGCGCAGCAATTTATCAGAATGGCAAATTAATTAAAATTATTTCAACTGATCACGAAGAGACATTTCGCATTGAAGATGGCGAAGACTGGAATGAAATTACTGTAGATAAAGACGGGATTCATGTGAGCGGTGCGAGCTGCCCGGATAAGATTTGTATGCATACCGTATGGAAAGGAAAAGGTTCTCTTCCGATTGTGTGTCTGCCAAATCATCTTGTGATCACGGCAGCACCCGAGGACACGGATGATGAATTTGATGTGCTGACATACTAGAGTCAATGAAGTCACCATGCGGTACATAACCTCTATATATGCGGCAGCTGCCTGATTTTATCCATTTTTCCGCAGAAAACCTCATCCGATATAGTCAGGCGGGGATGTTCAAATAAAATAAGAAAGAATAAACAAAAATGGAAACAAAGAAAACAAATAAAACAGATATCAAAAAGATGACAGCGCTTGCAATGTTTTCAGTGATTGCGCTTACAATCTTTACAGCAGAATCCATGATCGGTCAGATTGTACCAATTCCAGGAATTAAGCTTGGACTAGCCAATATCGTAACACTTCTTGTACTGATTTTATATGCACCAAAGGAAGCATTATTTGTGCTGATCGTGCGAATCCTTCTTGGAAGCATGTTTGGCGGACAGATGATTTCATTTTTTTATAGTTTGACTGGCGGTATTCTGTGTTGGCTTGTCATGAGCCTTATTAGTGCGCTTCTTAAGAAAAAGTTTCTTGTGTTAATAAGCATGTGCGGAGCTGCTGCCCATAATATCGGACAAATTTTGGCTGCCATTGTGATTACACATTCTATAAGCGTAGTAGCATATTTACCTGTTTTGATGCTCAGCGCAATGATCACAGGCTGCTTTACTGGACTGGCTGCCCAGGTGAGTGCAAAGAGACTGCAAAAGATCTTAAGAGTGAGGTTTTTCTAACTGCAAAGTTTACGATAAGGCATATGACGCGTGAACAGTAACGCAGAGAAAAACAACATCAGAGCATAATAGAATAATCCATTGATTTTACAAGACCGCTGAGGTATACTTCTCTTATATCGCAGCGGTTTGTTTTTTTGTTGTAAACCTATTTTGGAAAGCGGGTGAAACAATGGGAAATATTATGGATTATTTGAAATGGCGTGGTGATCTGACATTTTCGCAGGATGCTTTCAACGAGGTAGATAATTTGCTTTTGTCATATGTGGCATATGTGAATCTTGAGGGACTGTCTGTTGGTGCTGGCGAAGAGCAAGTGACACTTGAGGAGCTTTCAAGACGCTTTTTTGTGCTTCACAGCGAAGAAGAACTTGCGGCAGACAAGTCATTTACGAGACTGGCGCCGTATATAGTAAAAATGATGGCACAGTCGAACCGCTACCGTACATCTATCATTTCAAATTATGTTAATATGGTTAATCCACAGCTGGAGCTTCAATTTTCTGCCGTGCAGCTTGATCTTATGGATGGCTCAAAAAATTTTTGCTTCAGGGGAACGGATGACAATATTGTGGCATGGAAAGAGGACTTTAATCTAGGCCTTGGCGAAGTGCCAGCCCAAAAGTTGGCATCAGAATATTTGAACAGATTTGGTGTTGGTACATCCCCTATTCGCGTAAGCGGTCATTCAAAAGGCGGCAATTTGGCAGTATATGCAGCAGCAGCCTGTAAAATAGAGGTGCAGGAACGCATTACAGATGTGTATAGTAATGATGGTCCCGGATTTGTGCATGAGTTTGTGACAAGTGATTCATATAAGAAAATTCAAAATCGAATCCATCGCTATATTCCAGATTCATCCATCATAGGAATGCTTCTTGAAAATCCTGTAGAACCGCAAGTCATAAAAAGTACAGCTAAGGGAATCCTTCAGCACGATGCGATGAGCTGGCAAATAGAGGGTCCGCATTTTGTATCAGCAAGCTTAAGTGAATCAGCTATTTCACTCCATGAGACGCTTCATAACTGGCTTGAAAATATTGATGAGAATGCAAGGACACAGTTTGTCGATGATTTATTTTCAATACTGGAATCGACTGGTGTAGATACATTGACGCAGGTGCAGGAAGGCGGATTAAAAAATGCGGCTGCAATGCTTCGTGAGCTTCACCAGATTGTACCAGGAACATGGTCAGAGCTGGAAAATTTGCTGAAGGCAGTTTTGCCATTTTCAGGTTTTCTCATCATGGGAAGACAAAAGACAGTGGACAGACAAAATATACCGCGCGCAGTGACAAGCCATAGAGCTGTACACATAGGCAATAAAAATCATAATGAAAACAATGTGAAACAGGAGGAAAAAAGAAAATGAGTCAGAAAAAACAGGCTGCTTCATCAGCTAGGGCAGGGGGAATCACAGATGGTGTGATATGGGAGCAGCTGCTTGTCTTTTTCTTTCCGATTTTGTTCGGAGCATTTTTTCAACAACTGTATAATACAGTTGACGCAGTTGTGGTGGGTCGTTTTACGGGTTCGCTTGAGCTGGCAGCCGTAGGCGGTTCTACTGGAACGATTATTAATCTTTTATTTGGTTTCTTTATTGGACTTTCTTCTGGTGCGACTGTTATCATTGCACAGTTTTACGGAGCAGGCGATAAGGAAATGGTAAGCCGAAGTGTCCATACGGCGATTGCGCTTTCCATTGCAGGCGGTGCGATTTTAAGTGCAATTGGATTTATTTTTGCAAGGACAGCACTTGAGTGGATGCAGACACCAGATACAGTGATTGATCTTGCAGAAACATATATCAAGATTTATTTTATCGGTATGATCCCGAATCTGTATTACAATATATGTGCAGCAATCCTGCGAGCTGTCGGAGATTCCAAGCGACCACTCTATATTTTGATTTTCTCTTGTCTTGTAAATATTGTGCTTGACCTTGTATTTGTCGTAGTGCTTCGCATGTCTGTTCAGGGAGTAGGAATTGCAACGATTCTTTCCCAGTTTATCAGTGCAGTACTAATAACATTCTGTCTGATGAGAACCAATGAGTGCTATCGCCTGCAGTGGAGTAAGGTTCGCTTCCATAAGATGCTGCTCATTCGTATTATTCAGATTGGTGTGCCGGCAGGTCTTCAGTCCGTCATGTATAATATCGCCAATATCATCATTCAGTCCAATGTCAATCTGCTTGGAAGCAATACAATGGCAGCCTACACAGCCTACTCAAAGATTGATGCAGTCTTCTGGATGATCATGAATGCATTTGGTGTTTCTGTCTCCACATTTGCCGGTCAAAACTTCGGTGCAGGAAAGCTCGATCGTGTGCGAAAGAGCATGAAAATTTGTCTTGGCATGGCACTTGGTGCCAGTGTCGGGCTGAGTGTGATTTTGCATTTCTTTGGACGATACGTCTATATGTTGTTTACAACCGATGCACAGGTAATTGAGATCGGTATGCAGATTTTGTATTTCTTGACACCGATTTATTTTACCTATGTCACAATTGAGGTTATCTCAGGAACTGTGCGTTCAATGGGATTTGTCTTCACACCGATGCTTATGACCTGCGGCGGTGTCTGCGTGCTTCGTCTTTTGTGGCTGTTTATTGCAGTCCCGCAAAATCGAACTATCACCAATATTTTGTTTAGCTATCCGCTGTCATGGGTGGTAACATCAGTACTGTTCATTATTTATTATATTTATTTAAATAAGACAGGAAAAATCGAGGCAGCGAGAGAACGCAGTCTTGTTTAGGCACAATTTAAAAAATAATATTTTGATGAAAAGAGGCAGGGCATTGTGGCTCTGCCTTTTTTCTAACTTCCAATCTTAAACAAACTTTAAAGATTTTCCCAGTTTATTCTTAATCCAAAAGATTGTATACTAAGGGACAGAAACAGGAAAGGGAAGAAGAGTATGAACAGCAACTTAAATACGAATACAAAAAATACAAGTTCAGTTGAGCAAAACAAAAGGCAAGATAAAATTGTAATCTGCGATGATGACAAAGATATTGTCCGCGCACTTGAAATTTATCTGTCAAACAGAGACTATGAACTTCTCAGTGCTTACACAGGAAGAGAAGCACTTGACTATGTAAAAAAAGGTGACATCTCACTGGTTCTTCTGGATATTATGATGCCAGAGATGGATGGAATCACAGCGCTTCGTGCGATACGCGAAAAGAGTAATGTTCCAGTTATCTTAATAACTGCAAAAAGTGAAGACGCTGATAAGGTGCTCGGTCTTGATGTAGGTGCAGATGATTATATTACAAAACCATTTAATCCAATCGAGGTGTTAGCGAGAGTGCGTTCTCAGCTTCGCAGATACAATAAGTTGGGAGGCAGCGAAGACAGCAACAAAAAAGAAGTGCTTAGCTGTGGAGGTGTGACGCTTGATGATCGCACAAAGCAGGTCACAATGGACGGCGAAGAAGTATCACTCACTCCAACTGAATACGAGATCTTAAAATTTTTAATGTCTCATCCCAAGCAGGTCTTTTCACCAAGACAAATTTACAGCGAGGTTTGGAAGGATACGCCGATAGGAAGCGAGGGAACTGTAGCTGTACATATTCGCCACTTACGAGAAAAGCTTGAGATAGAGCCATCAGATCCGAGACACTTTAAGGTTGTCTGGGGACAGGGATATAAGTTCGAGTAAATTTAGCATGAAAGGAGTATTTATGGGAAAATTAAAAGAAAAATTAAAGCCAGAAAAACTGTCTGCCACATTTCCAGCATACATACTAGCTTATTTTATGTGCATGATGACTGGTTTTTGTATGATTATGTTTTTACGTGAGCTTATGTATCAGATTGGTATACTGAAGCGTTATGGTTTGGGAGAGCTTGGAAATGTAGCATCAGCTTTATTGTTTGTTCTTGTATGTGCATTTTTCTTTTATCATGGTGCAAAGATTATTATTTGCCGTGCTCACAAAAAGGTTCAGAAAGAATTAAAGCATCCAAATGGACTGTATGGTATGCCAATTGAATGTTGCGCAGCTATTTATCTTGCAGCAGAAGTAATCCTTCTTTGCATGTCGATCAGTTCGGGAGAGTACACATATATTGGAATGCTCGGTTCAGCTGTTCTGATGCACTTTTGTGAAAATATTGTTCAAAGAAAGGACAGAGGACTTCTTACAAGCGGTTCTCTCTATGAAAAGATAAATAGTGCAGCACGAAGAGCAGGAATCGTGATTCCTTTTATGGTTAGCTGTAGCATTGTAAGTGTACTTCTGTTTTTATTTTTGGCAAGTCTTTTTGCCAGTGTACGCAATTATAATGGAACAATCGGTTCTACGCTTCGTTTTTTGTTTTGTGCTGTGCTTGTGATTTTGATTCCAAGTGCATTCTGGTATCTTTGCTTGTGCTTTTACAAGCTAAAGATTGCAGGAGAAGCGCTTAGGGACGGGCAGGACGGCTACCGCGTAGATACAAGCCATATGTGCGGTTCTTTAAGGGCACATGGAGAAGATTTAAATCGAATTGGTGAAGGAGTTAACAAGGCTGTTGAGGAGAGATTAAAAAGTGAGCGTCTTCGCACGGAGCTAATCACAAATGTTTCGCATGATATTAAAACACCGTTGACTTCCATTATAAACTATGCTGATTTAATCACTAAGGAAAAGACAGATAATCCAAATATACAAGAATATGCAGAGGTACTTGGAAAGCAGTCGCAGAAATTGAAGCGTCTTATTGAAAATTTGATAGAGGCATCAAAGGCATCTACAGGAAATATTCATGTTGAAATAAAGCCATGTAATTTAAATGTGCTTTTGGCGCAGATATCAGGTGAGTATGAGCAGCGTCTGGCTGAACAAAATTTGACACTCATTGCCTCACCATTACCAGATGATATTTTTGTTCTGGCAGATGGAAGTCAGCTGTGGCGTGTTTTCGATAATTTGCTTGGCAATATTTGTAAATATGCACTTGGAAATACACGTGTCTACATGGACGTGGCTGTGAAAGAGCACGACCAGGTAGAGATTACGCTGAAAAACATTTCAAAAAATCAACTCAATCTATCAGAAGATGAGTTGTTTGAACGATTTAAAAGAGGCGATAATTCCAGAAGCACAAGCGGAAACGGTCTTGGACTTTCAATTGCACAGAGTCTGATGAGACTGCAGAATGGATCACTTCATCTAGTAACGGACGGTGATCTTTTCAAGGCAGTAGTATCGCTTAATAAAACAGAGCCTAGTTCGGCTTTATAAAAAAACGAGTCGCTATGTAGCACAGTAATCTTCTTGGAAGATCAATAATTGTGCATAGCAGGTAAATGCAAAGAGCGGCAGTTATAACCCAGACAAAAAGCATAGGACCAGAAGGAAAATGACCGATGGCAAAATAAAGCATCAGATGATTCCATATCAGAGGATGCACATGAATCAGATATACGCTAAGAGCAGAAGGGGCGAGAAATGAAGCCACGTGTCTGCTCTTTTTGTTGCAGGGCATAAGAGAAAAAAGAAAGAACAAGGCACAAGAGCCAAGGAAAATAGTTGGCGAGGTGTAGCTGACATATTGGGAAAAGCCAAACATTTTTAACAGAAAGCTTATAGTTGTGAAGAACAGGTAAAATAAAAATGGCAGAAAAAGACGATGACGAAAACAAAAATCTGGCAAGTGTGTCAGGCAAATTTCGTGGTATTTTCCCCAGAAGCCTCCGCAAATATAGAGAAGCAAAAGCCAGATTGCGCTGTAGCCGCCTCCAAGACCGAAAACAGTTTCATTTAAAAGCGTGGGAATAAGTGAAAATACAAGAAAAATAGCAATACAAATCTTAAGAAGCTCTCTTCCAGAAAGATTGACAATCGCACGATTTAAAATTGGGATTAAAATAAATAATCCGGCGTATGCTGTCATATACCAATATTGCTTTTTCATGATAGGAAAGAAGGCAGCAATCCATTGATCATTTGTGACAGCTTCAGGCATAAATATGGCAAATAAAATAGTGATTCCAAGCGTGTAAAAAAAAGTCTGAAACCAAAGGCGCAGACCTTTTTTATAACGAAAATGTGAGTGATATCCAACATAGCCGCTGATTAGTGCAAAGCAGTCAACAGCGCCAAAAGCCGATGTTTCTAAAAACCACGCAATAGAAAAACTAAGATCACCTTGTTTAAAAGAGCCTAAAATACCGCCTTGCCCCAGAGTATGAAGAACTGCCACCATATACATAGATAAAATGCGAAGCCATTCAATTCCATAATTTATTTCATGTTTTTTCTCGTTCATAATATCACCTGCCTTTTAATGGATTTATAAGTATATTTTATTGGAAGAATCTTTCAGCTAAGGCGATAAAACTCTTTCAAAACTCTTTCATGATGTTACTGACGGCAGACATATTACGGCAATAAAGCAGTCATCCTCTATCGCAATATGAAATTGACCGCCGCAGCTTTCTGTGTAAGTTTTTGCAATGGCAAGACCAAGACCACTTCCTTCTCCAGTTCTGGCTTTTTCACCGCGAACAAACCGTTTTGTAATTTCTTCAGGATCAAAATCAAGCGGAACACGCGATGTGTTTCGAATGCGAATTTCACAAAACTGATCACTACGCCAAATGGCATGAATGAAGATTCGTGTCTGTGGGCAGGCATATTTTAATGCATTATCAAATAAATTTTGAAAAACGCGGTGCATATGAAGCCCATCACATAATACAAGCATACCAGTCAGAGGATAATCTTTTTTTAATTGAAAACCAGATGCACAAAGTTGTTCGTCCATCTCACCAAGCGTTTGTTCCAAAAGACGTCCAATATCAATAGTTTCGCGTTTCATCGGCAAATGATTGCTTGAGGCTTTGGAGAGTTCAAAAACTTCCTCCACCATATCAAGAAGATATAAGCTTTTATGGTTAAGCTTAGAAACAAGCGCATCTGCCTCTGGTGACAGTATCTGTCTGGAAAGCTGTTCACCATAGCCGATAATGGAAGTAAGCGGTGTCTTTAAGTCATGAGAAATATTTGTTATTAAGTCAACCTTTAACCGTTCCTGTTCCAAAGTCGTGCGAATGCTTTTTTGGATAATTGAGTCCATATCTGCTGTTATCGAGTGACGTCCTATTAAAAAGAAAAAAAGAATAATAATAAAGATAATCAGTGAAGCAAAAACTAAAAATGGTACAAAAAATTTTGAGGATTGAAAATTGTAAAAATAAGTTCGGGCAATTCTAATGAGTATGGCACAGGCAGCTAAAGATAAAATAAAAGATGTAAGAATAACATAGAAAATCTGAGATGAAAGCTTTTTTGTAGAGATTTTTTGAAAAAGCCATTCACCAAATAAACTGCCGTGAAAGCCTTTGCTGTTCCAATTCCATAAAAAGCAAAGCAGACTGACAGCACAGATTATGCCTAGAACAATGCAAAGAAATAGAAAAGGCCAAACAAGTTTACCGAAGTTTTGGTAAATCAAAACAGGAAGGCTGTCTCCTAGAAGCTGAAACAGACAAAAGAAAAATAAAAAAAGAAATACTTCCTGATAAAGCTTTGGATGAAAGCCGTTAAAAAAGAAGCCTCCAATTATACATAGAAGAAAACCAGCCGCCGCCATATAGAATGTAAAAGCTGTATAGCCAGTGTAGTCAGAAGCTGTAGGCATAGTAATATTATCTAAGTAGGAGACAACAGTGTAGCTTACAGAAATATCTTCAGTGGTATAAGCAGCTGTTGTAGAAGGATTTAGTGAATACTGATTTGTATAGTCGGTAGAATGACGACAAAAATATCCATCTAAAGAATCAATAGAATATTGTCTAATTGCCACAACGAAAAAGAAGGAGCAAAAAAGCATCCATAGAATACATAAGATTTTATTATTTTTCAATTTTGTAACCAATTCCCCACACCACCTTTAAGTATTCCGGCTTTTTTGGATTCAGCTCAATTTTCTTGCGCAGCCGGTTTATATGTATCATAACAGTATTTTCAACTGAATAGCTGTCTTGCTCCCAGACACGCTCATAGATTTCCTCTGCGGGAAAAATGCGCCCCGGTCTGGATAATAAAAGAGAAATGATTTTATATTCCGTGGCAGTTAGGCGCACCTCATCACCGCGTACATATAATTTTTTCAGCTCCGTATTAAGCGTTAGCTCATAATATTGCAAAAGACTGCCGGAATTGTCTGAGGCTGAGCCAAGCGACAAATAGCGGCGCAGCAGAGAATGGACGCGTGCAAGAAGCTCATCACGGAAAAATGGCTTTACAAGATAATCATCGGCTCCCATATTCAGCCCGATCACGCGGTCACTTTGTTCACCTTTTGCAGACAGCATTAAAATCGGTGCATTTGTCAGTCTGCGAATTTGCGTGGCAGCCTGAAGACCATTCATTTTCGGCATCATAATATCAAGAATCAGAAGCTGTACTGCATGTGTTTGAACAAGCATAACAGCCTGCTCACCGTCAGAAGCAGTAAGTGTCTGATAGCCATCTTCTTGAAGAATTGCTTCTATAATAGATAAAATATCACGGTCATCGTCTGCAATTAAAATGACAGGCGAATTTGTGTTTTGTAGCTGATTCAAAAAAGTTTCCTCCAATAGTTGTTTATGATTTGCATTGTATCACAAAAGAAATTGCTTGACAATGACTGAGCCACTTTACATAAAAATTGCTTTTTGGTATACTAAAGACCAGAAAAAGAAAGAAATTTCAGGAGGTTTTTATATATGAAGTATCGTCGCATTTTTACAATCGTGATTGATTCATTTGGAATCGGTGCCATGGATAACGCAGCTGAGTATGGGGATACAGGCTGTGATACCTTTGGTCATATTGCAGATAAGGTTCCGGAGATTAAGATCCCCCATCTTATTCGCATGGGATTGACACAGCTTCATCCAGCCCCTGTTTTGACAAGTCCACAGCCGTCAGACCGCATTGGAAAATATGCGAGATTAAATGAAAAAAGCAACGGCAAGGATACCATGACTGGTCACTGGGAGATGATGGGTCTTGAGATTAAGACACCATTTCAGACCTTTACCGATACTGGATTTCCTAAAGAATTAATTGAGGCGCTGGAAAAGGAAACTGGTCATCGCGTGATTGGAAATAAGGCAGCCAGCGGAACAGAGATTTTAGATGAACTTGCAGAAGAAGAAATCAAGACAGGTGCCATGATCGTGTATACCTCATCTGATTCTGTTCTTCAGATCTGCGGAAATGAGGAGACATTTGGATTAGACGAGCTGTATCGCTGCTGCAAGATTGCCAGAGAGCTGACTATGAAGCCAGAGTGGAAGGTAGGACGTGTCATTGCAAGACCTTATGTGGGAAAGAAAAAGGGCGAGTTTAAAAGAACAGCAAATCGTCACGACTATGCACTTAAGCCATATGGAAAAACAGCAATGGACGCATTAAAGGAAGCTGGCTTTGATGTTATCAGTATCGGAAAGATTCGCGATATATTTGATGGAGAGGGAATTACGCAGGCGATTCGCTCAAAAAGCAGTGTGCAGGGAATGGAGCAGACTATTGAATGTCTTGATCAGGACTTTACAGGACTTTGCTTTACTAATCTTGTTGATTTTGATGCGCTTTGGGGACACAGAAGAAATCCGCAGGGCTATGCAGAGGAACTTGAAAAGTTTGATGTGCTGTTAGGACAGTTTTTAGAGAAGATGAAGGAAGATGATCTTGTTATTGTGACAGCAGATCATGGAAATGATCCGACCTTTAAGGGAACTGACCACACAAAGGAGCGCGTACCATTTTTAGCTTATTCACCATCCATGAAGACTAGTGGAAGAATCGATGATCAGAATTGTTTTGCTGTGATTGGAGCTACGATTGCAGATAATTTTGGTGTAGCTATGCCAGAGGGAACGATCGGCACATCCATTCTAGCCCAGCTTGATTAATTAAAAAAGTAAGGAAAACATAGGAAAATATGGAAAATCAGTTTCGACAGTATCCGCTAGAGGAGGATATTTTAGGTGCACTTGATGCGCTTGGCTATACACAGCCGACAGAAATTCAGGCTGCTGTGATTCCATCCATTTTAAATGGACGTGATATCATTGCAAAGTCAAAGACAGGAAGCGGAAAAACTGCAGCATTTGCGATTCCGATCTGCAATTTTGCCGATTGGGAGCAGAATACTGCGCAGGCACTTGTCTTAGAGCCGACAAGAGAGCTTGCCTTTCAGGTGAAGGACGAACTCTACGCTATTGGCCGTTTTAAGCGTCTGAAGGTTCCGGTGCTGTACGGCGGCTTCCCAATGGAAAAGCAGATTTTAACTCTAAAGCAAAGGACACATATCGTAGTTGGTACGCCGGGACGTGTGCTTGATCATTGTAAGAGAGGCACGCTTGATCTGTCGAAGGTGCGTTATGTCGTGATTGATGAGGCTGATTTGATGCTGGACATGGGCTTTATTGAAGATGTCAGAAATATTTTGATGCATCTTGAAGGAAAGCCAGTGTTTATGCTGTTTTCTGCAACTATGGGAGAACGTCTTGAAGCGCTTGCTGCGCAGTTTATGCATGAACCGCTTGAAGTTAAAATTGAAAATGATACAGAGACAGCAGATACAATTGAGCAGGTTGGCTATTTTGTTGACGAGGATGAGAAGAAGCTTCCTCTTTTTCTTGATATTCTTACCATGGAGAATCCAGACAATGCCATGGTTTTTTGCGGTACAAGAGAGATGGTCGAGGTACTATATTACCGTTTGAGAAAAGAAGGCATTGCATGTGGTATGCTTCATGGTATGATTGATCAGAAGGTGCGCACAAGAACAATTGAAGATTTTAGGGCACAGGGCTTTCGTATTCTTATCGCAACAGATGTGGCGGCAAGAGGTGTAGATTTTCAAAATATTACACATGTGTTTAATTACGATCTTCCGACTAACAAGGAAGTGTATGTTCATCGGATTGGCAGAACAGGACGTGCAGGAGAGACAGGCCGTGCTGTAAGTCTGATCCGTGAAGACGAGCAAAAAATGCTTAATTCGATTGAGTCTTTTACTGGAGTAGGACTGGCAATTTTAAAGCCGCCGGCGCTGAGGATGTTGAAAATGCTCGCAGTGCCTTTTTAAAGCGTCAGCGTCAGAAGCGTCCGCGCAAAAAGAAGAAGCAGGATGTGTTTGGCGGGCAGATTATGAATCTTACAATCGGCGGTGGAAAAAAATCGAAGCTAAGAAGTGGTGATGTTGTTGGTGCGATAAGCAGTATTGATGGCGTAGATGGAAAGACTGATATTGGAGCGATTGACATTCGCGAGAGTATCACATATGTGGAGATTTTAAATGGAAAGGGTGCGCTTGTACTAGAGGAACTTCCTAAGCGCACCATGAAGGGAAAATACAGAAAGGTTCATCAGACAAGAGAAAGGATAGGTACGATAATAAAATGAGACATTCAATCGAGATGGAAAAATTGACGCTTGGTGTATGTTATTATCCGGAGCACTGGGATCGTGCGCTGTGGAAAGACGATTTGCAGCGCATGAAGCAGTATGGCATTGAAGTAATTCGTCTTGCTGAGTTTTCATGGGCACTTATGGAGCCAGAAGAAGGAAAATATGATTTTTCATTCTGGGATGAATTTCTGGCGCTTGCTGCCGAAGAAAATATGAAGGTTGTTTTTTGCACGCCTACAGCAACACCGCCAGCATGGCTGTCTGAAAAGTATCCTGAAACATTAAATGCAGATGGTGATGGAAATCTTATGTACCATGGTATGAGATGCCAGCATAATTTAACTTCACCAAAATATTTAGAGTTCTGCGAGAAGATTACAAGACGTATGGCAGAGCATTTTAATAAGTATGACTGCATTATTGGATGGCAGCTTGATAATGAAGTTAACTGTGAGACAAATGAGTATTATTCCAAGAGTGATCATGAGGCATTTCGCGCCTTTTTAAAGGAGCGTTTTGGTACTCTTGATAATCTTAACGAGAAGATGGGTACGATATTCTGGAGTCAGACTTACACAGATTGGGATCAGATTCATCTGGCAAGAAGAAGTACAGTGGGCACAGGCATTGCAAATCCGCATATGCAGCTTGAGCAGGTTCGTTTTATTTCTCACAGTGCAGTCCACTATCTGCACTGCAGGCATCAATTGTAAGAGAAACAGCAGGGGATCGCTTTATCACAACAAATGGTATTTTTGGAAATCTTGACTATCAAAAGCTGATGGAGTCTGGTGTAGACTTTATCATGTATGACAGCTATCCAAACTTTGCCTATGCCATGGATCGTCCTGATGGTGGTGAAGGTGATTTGAAGGATAGAAATTCTTCTTTCAATTTGGCAAGAACAAGAGCTATTTCACCATTGTTTGGCATCATGGAGCAGCAGGCAGGACCTGGCGGCTGGAATTTTAGGATTCATCAGGCAAGCCCTAAGCCGGGACAACTGCGTCTTTGGACTATGCAGTCTGTTGCGCATGGAGCAGATTTTGTAAGCTTCTTCCGTTGGAGAACTTGTTCATTTGGAACTGAAATATATTGGCATGGATTAAATGATTACAGTAATCGCCCTAATCGCCGTCTTGAAGAACTGTCTTTGGTAAAGGCAGATTTTGAGGCAATTAAGGACGTAGCTGGTCATCCATATGAGGCAGCTGTAGGCATTTTATGCGACTACGACAATGAGTGGGATGGACAAAAGGATGTATGGCATGGTCCGCTTAGAAACTTCAGCACAGATGGATGGTTTCGTTCTCTTCAGAAAAAACACATACCATTTGATTTTGTGGATTTCAGGGAAGAAACAAATCTTAAGGATCTGGAGAAATATGAACTGCTTGTATATCCTCATGCTGCAATCCTCACAAAAGAGCGCGTTGAAATTCTAACTCAGTACGTGGCAAATGGCGGAAAGCTTGTCATGGGATGCCGCACTGGATATAAGGATATCTACGGACGCTGCCCGATGCAGCCAATGCCAGGCGAAGCAGCAGAGCTTTGTGGTGTTACAGTAGAAGATTTTACATTCCTGGCACCAGGGGAGCCAATGGAATATGTCAATTGGAATAAAAAGCGTATTCCGGCACCTGTATTTAATGATGTGCTAGAGCCGGCATTTGGCGGTAAGGCAGAGGGCTTTTTCGAGGGCAACTATTATGATGGAAAGCCAGCGCTTGTGACAAAGAATACGGGCAAGGGACTAGCCATTTACTTTGGCGGCTGTTTTGCAGAAGAGACAGCAGATGCCTTTTTAGAGGCACTTAGTATTCAGACACCGGCGCCATGGCTTGTGCTTCCAGAAGGATGTGAGCTTGCAAAGCGCGGTGATCAGTACTTTGTGTTAAATTATAAGGCACAATCGTGCGAGATTACGTTAAAGAAAAAAGTAACAGATCGTTTGACAGGAAACGAGATTGAAGGTACCTATGAGGTAGCACCATATGGGGTACTGGTATTATTATAAAATATAAGAAAGACCGCTTTTTGCGGAGAAATGAGTGAACATGCTGATAGTAAAAAAATTCGGCGGAACTTCAGTTGCCGACAAAGACAGAATATTTAATGTAGCAAAGCGCTGTATTCGCGATTATGAGGCTGGAAATGACGTGGTAGTCGTACTTTCTGCGATGGGAAAATATACAGATGAACTTATCGCAAAAGCAAAGGATATCAACCCAAATCCACCAAAAAGAGAGATGGATATGCTCTTTACAATCGGAGAACAGATGTCTGTGTCATTAATGGCTATGGCTATGGTACAGCTTGGTGTTCGTGCTGTATCATTAAATGCATTTCAGGTACCAATGAGGACAACAAGTGCGTATGGAAATGCCCGTCTGAAAAAAATTGACACGGAGCGTATTCGCCGTGAGCTCGATGACAGAAAGATCGTTATCGTGACAGGCTTTCAGGGTGTAAATAAATATGATGATTATACAACACTTGGACGCGGAGGCTCAGATACAACAGCAGTTGCACTTGCAGCTGTGCTTCATGCTGATGCTTGTGAAATCTATACCGATGTTGATGGTGTTTATACGGCTGACCCAAGGCTTGTGCCGACTGCACGAAAGCTTGAGTCTATCTCATATGATGAGATGCTTGATTTGGCTGCACTTGGCGCAGGAGTGCTGCACAGCCGCAGTGTTGAGCTTGCAAAAAAATACGGCGTACAGCTTGTTGTGCGCTCTAGTTTAAATGAGTCCGAAGGAACAATTGTGAAGGGAGTTGGAAAGAAAATGGAAAGAATGTTGATCAGCGGTGTAGCACTTGACAGAGAGGCAGATCGTATCTCGGTAATAGGAATTGAAGATGTGCCAGGAAGTGCATTTAAGCTGTTCCATACGCTTGCAAAGAATAATATCAATGTTGATATCATTATTCAGTCTGTAGGACGTGATGGAACAAAGGATATTTCCTTTACTGTATCGCACAACAATTTAAATGATGCAGTTGAGCTGTTAAACAGCTGCAAAGAGCAGCTTGGATTTGATCATATCGAATACAATTGTGATGTTGTAAAGCTTTCAGTAGTTGGATCAGGTATGATGTCTCATCCAGGTGTTGCAGCAAAGATGTTTGAGTGTCTGTATAATGAAAATGTCAATATTAACATGATTGCAACATCTGAGATTCGTATAACAGTATTGATTCCGGAGAAGGATGCGCTGCGTGCGATGAATGCAGTGCATGATGCATTTGGACTCGCAGAGTAAGACAGTCATCATTCGCAAAGTGCGTTGATAAAGAATATTCAAACAAACAATAATTATTCAAACAAAATGACATCATGACATGAAAGGATAAAATTATGCAGGTGACAGATTCAATTCGTTATGTTGGAGTTAACGACCATCAGGTTGATTTATTTGAGGGACAGTATCAAGTGCCGAATGGCATGTCATACAATTCATATGTGATTCTTGATGAGAAAGTCGCAGTTATGGATACTGTAGATATTCATTTTGGAGAGGAATGGATGGCAAATGTAAAGGCAGTGCTTGCAGGACGTACGCCAGATTATCTTATCGTTCAGCATATGGAGCCAGATCACTCTGCAAATATCAGCCGCTTTTTAGAGGAATATCCGCAGGCAACAGTAGTGGCAACTGCAAAGGCATTTGTCATGATGAAGCAGTTCTTTGGAAATGATTATGCAGACAGAAGAATTGTTGCTTCTGAGATGAGTGAACTTTCATTAGGTGCACATACACTTCATTTTGTGATGGCGCCGATGGTGCATTGGCCAGAGGTTATGGTTACATATGAGAGCAGTGAGAAGGTACTGTTTTCAGCTGATGGCTTTGGAAAGTTTGGCGCACTCGACTGTGATGAGCCGTGGGATGATGATGCAAGACGCTACTATATTGGTATTGTAGGAAAATATGGTGTTCAGGTGCAGGCACTTTTAAAGAAGGCAGCTGCGCTTGATATTGCAGTAATCTGTCCGCTTCACGGCCCGGTACTGACAAGTGATCTGTCTCACTATGTAAATCTTTATCAGCTGTGGTCAACTTACACACCAGAAAAAGAGGCAGTTGTGATTGCATATGCTTCTGTATATGGAAATACAAAAGAAGCAGCGCTTATGATGGCAGAAGAGCTTCGCAAAAATGGAAAGGAAGTAATAGTGCATGATCTGGCAAGATGCGATATGGCACAGGCTGTAGCTGATGCATTTTGCTGCAGCAGTTTAGTGTTAGCTTCAATCACCTATAATGCAGACATCTATCCGTGTATGAAGACATTTATTAATCAGCTTGTTGAGCATAACTATCAAAACCGTATTGTTGGCTTTATCGAAAATGGCAGTTGGGCACCAATGGCAGCAAAGGTTATGCAAAAGATGCTTGAAGGATGCAAGAAACTGACATTTGCAGAGCCGGTAGTGACTGTGCGCAGCGCTGTTACCAAACAGGCAAAGCCACAGATCAAGGAGCAGATGAGTGCGCTGGCAGCAGAGTTAGAGTAAAATAAAAAAGCCCCCATCAAGGGGCTTTTTATTATTGGAGCAGGTAGACATACATCACGATATAATGGCAGAAGCTGCCAGCCATTACAAACAGATGAAAAATCTCGTGGCATCCAAAATTGATGTGGCGATTTTCAAAAGCAGACAATTTTAGTGCATAGATGATACCGCCTGCAGTGTAAATAAGACCGCCGGCAAGAAGCCATAAGAAGCATCCTGTGCTCAGTGTGTTTAGAAGCTGAGGAAATGCAAATACACATGCCCAGCCAAGTGCAATATACAAAACAGAAGAGATCCACTTTGGACAGTAAACCCAGAAATATTTAAACCCCATGCCAAGAAGTGCAATAATCCACACGACTGCCAACAGAATATAGCCTGCCATACCAGGAATTGCTAAGAGGCATACTGGTGTGTAGCTTCCGGCAATCAGCACAAAAATCATCATATGGTCAAGCTTTTTGAGCGTTTCCTCATAAGGATGTCCTGCTGGAATAGTGTGGTAAGCTGTACTTGCAGAATAAAGAGCAACAAGACTGATTGAGTAAATGATCATTGCAATGATATTTACAGGCTGATGCGTTTGTGCAGCTTTTATTAAAAGCGGTGAAGATGCACCGAGTGAAAAAATAGCACCGATAAAATGTGTTATTGCACTTGCTGGGTCTTTAATATATAGGGTATGGCGCCGGGCCTGATTGTTTGCAAATTTTTTATTTGAAATAGATTCAGCGCCGCTGTAATATGCTGTAGATGTATTCATAATCATACCTGCCTTTCCTGATAAAATAGTTCTTAATAGCTTTATATGAATATTACTGCATGTAGTTTTTAAAACTACATATTGATATATACATATTATATACAAAAAAATAAAAAAATCAAGAGGAAAAAGAAAAGAGATACCAAAGATGGCAAAAAAAGTACAGGATGAGCTGATTCGCACAACTAGGTCGCAACGAGAGCGCTTTGAATATGCACTCGATCAGGTGGTAGGAAAGACACATATTCGAGACGGAATTGGGACACTCTCGGAAAAGACAGTTCATGCTGTCTTAAAATATTATTATGAGCCAGATTCCTCTCATCATGAGATTCCACTTGAAAAAAGTGTCGCTGATATTTTTACAGACGATGAGGTGATAGAGATTCAGACAAGGGCGCTGTATCGTTTAAAGCCAAAGCTAGACAAATTTTTACCGCTCTATCCTGTAACAGTAGTATATCCGATTTCTTATGATAAGTGGGTTTGCTGGATCAATGAAGAAACAGGTGAAATAACACAGAAACGAAAATCACCAAAAAAAGGAAATCCTTATCTTGCCTTTAAAGAACTCTACACAATTCGCAATTTTCTTCAGGATCCTAATTTTCATGTGCGTCTTGTTTTAATGGATATGGAAGAGTATCGCTTATTAAATGGCTGGAGCAGAGATAAAAAGAGAGGCTCGAAGCGTTATGATAGACTGCCGCTTCGCCTCGAAGACGAAGTAATTCTAGACACCCCCAAAGACTATCTGCAGTTTCTGCCATTAGAGCTAGAAGAACCCTTCACAAGTGAAGATCTGGCAAAGTTAGTGAAAATACCACGAAAGCTGGCAGGAACAGTACTTCTTATCCTCTGGCAGTTAGGACTGGTAGAACGAAGCGGAAAATGTGGAAGAAGCTATTTGTATAAAATTAATTAAAGTAGTTTTCAAAACCAGATCTCGTTTTATTATTGACACAATAAAAAATTAGTGATACCATGATTCAAGGAAGATAAAAACTAAGCGAGAGCTTGTGAAAAAAATAGAAAGGTGCAGTTTTATGTCAGAGTATTGCATTATCAGTGATGGCTCCTGTGATCTGCCAAAGGATCTGGCTGCCAAAGAAAATATCACGGTTGTACCGTTTTATGTATCATTTGATGAGAAAAATTATATGAAGGAAGGTGTGGATATTGGTGTGCGCGATTTCTATCAGAAAATGGTAGATAATAAAGGTGTATTTCCAAAATCATCTCTTCCATCTGTGCAGGATTATATGGAAGTTTTTGAGCCTATTATAAAGCAGGGAAAGGGAATCGTTTGTATCTGTATCACATCGAAGTTCAGCGGTTCTTTACAGTCAGCAACTAATGCAAAAAATATTCTTCTTGAAACATATCCAGATGCCAAAATTGAAGTGATTGATTCGATGGTTAATACTGTTTTGCAGGGATTATTTGTACTTGAAGCTGCAAAAATGTGCAAAGCAGGCGTGCCGATGAAAGCTTGTGTGAATGAGCTTCTTGATATGCGTGAGAGCGGAAGAATCTTCTTTACAATTGGAAGCATTGATTATTTAAAGCATGGTGGACGTATTGGAAAGCTTTCTGGCTTGGCAGCATCAGTGCTTGGAATTAAACCGTTAATTACCTTGAAGGATGGCGAGATTTATAACTCTGGCGTTAGCAGAAGCAGAAAAGCTCTATGGCTAAGGTAATTGAGCTTTTAAAGCAGTATATAGAAGAGCGAAAGATCGACATGAAAAAGTGGCAGCTATGTATTGGATTTGGTTATGACCGTGAAGAAGCTGCTGCATTTCAAAAGCAGCTTTTGTCAGCACTTGGCGGCATAATAACAGAGGCAGAATGCCCTTGTTTTCAGATTGGAGCAACAATTTCAGTTCATACAGGTCCGTATCCGATTGGCGTTGGATTTATTAGAAAGCAGACGCTTTGTTAATAAAATAAAAAAGTCCCAGCCGTGTTTTACCACGGTCTGGGATTTTTTATGTCATATGGATACTTAATGCTTGCAAAAAATTGTTCGGTCATATGAAATGTCTCTGCAAGTGCGCAGACCTTATCAGCCAGGCATACAAGCCATGCTTCACGACATGCTGGCGGAACAGGTGTCAGCGGAAACATGTGGCGCAGAATGATATTTTGAGTGCGGTCACTTAAATTCCAGTCAGCAGTGGCATTGATTAGAGCACGCTTTGGATGGGTAAAACCATGCAGACGATGGCTGGGATCATTCTCATGCCAGTCATAAAGAAAATAGTCATGTAAAAAAGCGCCCATAAGCAGGCTTTGCTTGGAAACAGAAATATGAAGACGATACGAAAACCATAAGCTTACATAGGCAACGGCAACGCAGTGACTGTAAACGCTAGTATCACCGTGCTGGATAAATTGTCTTGTTTTAGAAAACTGTCCTGAATTGCTGATATAGCGAAAGAAATCATTGAAGTAACGGTCTCTGGCAAGTCTGCTGTGCATGTCATATCCTTTCTTTGATGAGGTCAAAATTTATTAGCTGTCGCTATTATAGCTAAGGTCAAGGAAAAATGCAACTAATATTTGCAGCAAAGCCTGAAACCAGTTTCGTTATAGTTCACTGGACACCCATTCGCAAAACCGAACTATAATCAAATAATCCATTGAAAAGAAAAAATTACTATGATATACTTTTAACAAACAATAGAAGCAGTGAAAAAATTTTTCTGCAACGAAATGAGATGGAGGATAAAAATGAAAAAATATTGTTTTGGAATTGATGTAGGCGGAACAACCGTAAAGATGGGACTTTTTACTACTGAGGGAGAACTTCTTGATAAGTGGGAAATCCCAACAAGAAAAGAAGATGGAGGCGCTTATATCCTTAACGATGTAGCAGCATCTGTAGAAGCAAAGTTAGCTGAAAAGAATATCGCAAAGGAAGATGTTGCTGGAGCAGGAATCGGTGTTCCAGGACCGACACTTGATACTGGATATGTATCCATCTGTGTAAACTTAGGTTGGAAGGATAAGAATCCGGCAAATGAGTTGTCAGAGTTATTATCAATTCCTGTAAAGGCAGGAAACGATGCCAATGTTGCAGCTCTTGGCGAGATGTGGAAGGGCGGTGGCGAAGGCTATCTTGATGTTGTACTGCTGACACTTGGAACTGGCGTTGGCGGCGGTATCATCATAAATGGAGAGATCGCACCGAGCCACAGAGGAGTTGGCGGAGAGCTTGGTCATATTACGGTAAATCCAGATGAGGAAGCTACCTGTAATTGTGGAAATCACGGATGTCTTGAGCAGTATGCATCAGCAACAGGCGTTGTACGTATCGCAAAGAAGCTTCTCGCTGCAAGTAAGGAGGAATCTTCACTTCGCACACTTGAAACAGTTACGGCAAAGGATGTGTTTGATGCTGCAAAGGCAGGAGATCATCTGGCAGTTGAGGCAGTTGAGGTACTTGGAAAGTATCTTGGACTAGTTGTAGCAAATGTGGCACTGACAGTTGACCCAGATGTATTTGTTATCGGCGGCGGTGTGTCAAAAGCAGGTCAGGTACTGATTGATGTGATAACAAAGTATTATCACAAGTTTGCAAAAATTATAGGAGACAACAAAGCAAAGGTTGTTTTGGCAAAGCTTGGAAATGATGCTGGAATCTACGGTGCTGCGAGAATGGTTTTAAAATAAACAGCAATTAAAAAGCCATGGGGACGAATGTTTTTTCATCCTCATGGCTATATAAAAGTTTGAGGAGAATTGAAAGAGAAAAACATGAAAGAAAACAAATGGAAAAAATTTGCACGCTACTATAAGCCATATTTGGGCAGCTTTGCAGCAGATATGTTTTTTGCTATTCTGGGAGCAGCTGTAACGCTTATTATCCCGATGGTAGTGCGCTATATCACGGGCACAGTTATCTATGAAGAGCCAGATAAGGCGATGAAGGATATTGCTGTGCTAGCAGTCGTTATGATTGCTTTAGTTGCAGTCGAATTTGTCTGTAACTATTTTATTGCAACAGTAGGCCACAACATGGGTGCAAAGATGGAAACAGATATGAGAACAGAAATCTTTGACCATTACCAGAAATTATCATTTAGCTTTTTTGATAATCAGAAGGTCGGACAATTGATGTCAAGAGTAACAAACGATTTGTTTGACATTAGTGAACTGTTTCATCATGGACCAGAGGACGTAGTGATTTCACTCATCAAATTTATTGGAACCATGGTGATTTTATTAAATATTCATAGTGGTTTGGCACTTTGCGCGGCAGCGAGCCTTCCATTTATGCTTGTGTTTGCTTATGTATATAATGGGAAATTAAAAAGAGCATTCAAGAGAAATCGTGATCGTATTGCTGATATTAACGCACAGCTTGAAGACAGCCTTTCAGGTGTACGTGTTGTCAAAAGTTTCGGAAATGAAGATGCTGAGATGGGTAAGTTTCAGAGCGGAAATAATGCATTTTTGGAGAGTAAAAAGTCAGCATATAAAATCATGGGTATTTATAACTCTGGTATGGGCGTTTTTACAACATTAGTTACTATAGTAGTAGTAGTTGCCGGCGCTGTATTTTTGACAAATAAGACTTTAGAAGTTGCGGATCTCGTAACCTTTATGCTGTATATCAATAACTTCACCGATCCGATTAAGCGTCTTGTAAGCTTTACAGAGCAGTTTCAAAATGGAGCTTCAGGATATGAGCGTTTCCTTGAGATTATGAATGTAGAGCCAGATATAGTTGATGATAAGCACGCTGTAGATGTTGGAACACTTCAGGGAGATATCTCTTTTAAGAATGTCATGTTCCATTATGTTGATACCGATACAAATGTATTGTCAAACTTGACACTTGATATTAAGGCAGGAGAATACGTGGCACTTGTGGGTTCCTCCGGTGCAGGAAAGACAACAATGTGCAGCCTTATTCCTCGTTTTTATGATGTAACATCAGGAGAAATTGATATTGATGGTATGGATATTCGAAAGATGACGCAAAAGAGTCTTCGAAGAAACATAGGAATCGTACAGCAGGATGTCTATTTGTTTGCAGGTACAGTAAAAGACAATATACGTTATGGAAAGCCGGATGCAACAGATGAAGAAATAATTGCAGCTGCGAAAAATGCCAATGCGCATGAATTTATTATGCAGCTTCCAGATGGTTATAATACTGATATCGGACAGCGAGGCGTGAAGCTTTCAGGCGGTCAAAAACAGCGTTTGTCATTGGCGCGCGTATTCTTGAAAAATCCGCCAATTTTGATCTTTGATGAGGCAACATCAGCACTCGATAACGAAAGCGAGAAAATCGTACAGGATTCTCTTGAACATCTGGCAAAAAATCGTACCACACTTGTAATTGCACACCGTCTCTCAACAATCAGAAATGCAAAGCGCATCCTTGTATTAACAGAAGATGGCATAGCAGAAGAGGGAACCCACGATGAACTCATGGCAAAGAACGGAGTATACGCAAACTTCTACCATATCCAGGGTGTGACCGCGTAAATTGCGAAACCATTACACCGAAGGGCTTTAGTAATCTGAATCCGTAAACCAGAAAAAACAACTGGATTTTTTTGTAAAGGTATGATAAACTTTTAAATAGTTCTTGCAAGGCTGATAAGTCTGCAAAGGAAAGGTGGTATACGATGAGTCAGAAAAAAGTAGACGAGTATAAGAATTATAAGAAAAACCGCCGTGAGAATATCAAAAAGGAAAAACGCAAGGAGCGTCTGACTATGGCAGCCATGTGGGGCGCAGTTGTAGTGTTTATCGCATGTGTAGGAGGTGCGATGGGCGTTTCTATCTACAACAAGTATCAGGCAAAGCAGGCGGCACTTCCAACTTACGGTTCCACAAGTTTTATTCTTTCTGATATGGCAGGCATTCAGAAAGATGATACAGAAGACAAGACACAAAGCGAGACAGAGAATGAGTCCGAAGAGGCTTCCTCTTTTGAGTCTTCTGAGTCTGAAAGTGCATCTGATGAAGCAGCAGCTTCTGAGGAAGCATCAAATAAGGAGACACTCACCCAGACAGAAAACGAAGAGACAGAGTCCGAGAGTGCAGAAAAATAATCACAAAAAAGGGCTTTGCATGCATATGCGAAGCCTTTTTGCTTTTCACGTAAAATGTGAACAGATGAAAGAAAAATGTGATCTTTGATGACAAAATAGAATTTAGACGAAATATACAAAAAAGAAAACCGGACAAAGAGGAGGCCCCGGTATCTTGAGGGAGATAACCGGGGCGATTATGAAAAACACTATATGCAAAATGGATAAAGAAAAGAAGAAAATTTCTTTTTCTTTATGTATAAAGTATAAAAATTATATATGACTCTAATATGAATATAATGTAAACAAATTGTGAACAATGGAGGCAAAATGATGGAAGAAAAAGAAGAAATGGCAAAGGTTTTTGTGGTAGGTCACCGAAATCCAGATACAGATTCAATCTGTTCAGCAATTTCGTATGCTAATTTAAAAAATACGTCAGATGATGGCAAGAAATATGTTGCCTGCAGGGCAGGACGTGTAAATGAGGAGACAAAATATGTGCTTGACTATTTTGGCATACAGGAGCCAGAGCTGGTTGAGGATGTGAGAACACAGGTCAGAGACATTGATTTTAGAAGAACACCTGGCGTTCAGAGAAATATTTCATTAAAGACGGCATGGCGCATCATGAAGGATGAGCGTGTTGTAACAGTTCCAGTTGTAAACAGAAAGCGTCTTGAGGGTGTTTTAACAGTAAGTGATATTACGGACTCATTTATGGAAGCATATGACAGTGAGATTTTATCAACGGCACATACGCGCTACTGCAATATCGTAGATACACTTGAGGGTACGCTTCTTATTGGAGATGAGAAAGCTTACTACACAAAGGGAAAGGTTCTTGTTGCAGCAGCAAACCCGGATTTGATGGAAAGCTATATCAGTAAGCACGACTTAGTTATTCTTGGAAACCGCTACGAGTCACAGCTTTGTGCGATTGAAATGGAAGCAGACTGCATCGTTGTCTGCGAGGGTGCACCAGTATCTTTAACAATTAGAAAGCTTGCTCAGGAGCGTGGATGTACAGTTATAAGCACACCGTTTGATACTTTTACTGCAGCACGTTTTATAAATCAGAGTATGCCAATCAGTTACTTTATGAAGCGCGATCATTTGATCACCTTCGAGGAAGACGAATTTATAGACGATATTCGTGATACTATGGCATCTGTTCGTCACCGTGATTTCCCAATCATCAACAGCCAGGGACAGTATCTAGGCACCATTTCCCGTAGAAATCTTCTCGGTGCAAGAAAAGCAGGTAATTCTTGTAGATCATAACGAGAGCGGTCAGGCTGTGCGTGGTATTCAGGATGCACAGATTCTAGAGATCATTGACCATCATCGTCTTGGTACGATTGAGACGATGACACCAGTATATTTCAGAAATCAGCCGCTTGGCTGTACAGCAACGATTATTTACCAGATGTATCAGGAACAGGGGGTTGAGCTTACAAGAGAAATTGCAGGACTTCTTTGTGGTGCCATCATTTCTGATACTCTGCTGTTTCGTTCTCCGACATGTACAGCGATTGATCGCATGGTAGCAGAGAAGCTTGGAATGATTGCAAAAATTGATCTGGAAAGTTTTGCAAAGGAAATGTTTGCAGCCGGAAGCAATTTAAAGAATAAGACAGAGGAGCAGATTTTTTTCCAGGATTACAAGCGCTTTACAATGGAATCATTAGAGGTTGGCGTTGCCAGATTAGTTCAATGAATCCAGATGAGCTGTCAGAACTGTGCACACGCATGCCAGCCTATCTTGAGAAGGCAGCAGAACAGCAAAAGGTGGATATGATCTTTATGATGCTGACTAGCATTATAGATGAAAGCACAATACTTCTGTGCTATGGAAAAAATTGCGAAAAGATCGTTCAATATGCATTTACAAAACAGCTGACAGATGGAAAGGTTGAACTGCCGGGCGTTGTATCAAGAAAGAAGCAGCTTGTACCAGCTTTAATGACAGGCATTCAGATGATGATGCAGTAAATATGATCATGATTTTTATAAACTTTATTAAGAAAAATAGACAGACAAAAAAGAAAGTGAGAAAATAATGAGCAAACAAATTTGGAGACCTGGCAATATGCTTTATCCGGTACCTGCCGTTCTTGTAAGTGTTGCAGACAGTGCAGGAAATGATAATTTAATTACGATTGCATGGACTGGAACAGTGTGTTCTGATCCGGCAATGACTTATATTTCCGTTAGAAAAGAGCGTTATTCACATCATATGTTAAAGGAAAACAAGGAATTTGTAATAAATCTCGTGTCAAAGGAAATTTGCCGGGCAGCAGATTTTTGTGGTGTGCGCTCTGGCTGTGATCTGGACAAGTTTGAGGCGACAGGTTTGACAAGAGAAAAGGCTTCTACAGTTAATGTTCCTCTTGTAAAGGAAAGTCCTGTTAATATTGAGTGCAAGGTGACGCAGGTGCTTGAGCTTGGCAGCCATGATATGTTTCTGGCAAAGGTTACGGCTGTGCAGGTTGATGAGTCACTGCTTGACGAAAAGGGAAAGCTTGATTTAAATAAGGCACACCTTGTTGCATATTCACATGGAGAGTATCAGACATTTGACAACATCCTTGGAACCTTTGGCTATAGCGTGAAGAAGAAAGACAAAAAGGAAAAAAAGAAGCACTGACGAAAAAAAGTTCGAGTGACAATAGCTGTCAGTTACTAATTCCAAACGCATGTTTTAGAAAAATATTACAAAATTGTTACATGAATATGTCCCTTTTGCAATAAAAGTCATAAAGTTATTTAGAAGAGGTTTACAAAGGCGAAAAGTATGTTATAATGAAACAGACTTGATAAAATAGGCAAGTCATAATCAGGTTTAATTCGTCATAATGCACGAAACGCTTATAGCTTAAAATAAATGTAACTAAAAATCAAAGACAAAGATAAGCTGAATTGCCAATAAAACCAAGTGGCAGAACAGACAATATTAGTTTGATGTCTGTCATGAGGTTTTTGCTTCATGTCGGTATTTTCAGCCTGTCAGACTCCAAACATACCGATTATTGATTGGAACGGGAGATAGAAATATATGGAACAATATGTAATAAAAGGCGGGAATCCGTTGGTGGGCGACGTTGTTATTGGCGGTGCCAAAAATGCAGCGCTTGGCATACTGGCTGCAGCGATCATGGCAGATGAGTTTGTAACAGTTACAAACCTTCCGGATGTAAAGGATGTAAATATCCTTCTGGAGGCAATCAGTGAGACAGGTGCGGCAGTAGTACGCGATGAACGCCATACCGTCAGATTAAATGGAAAAACAATCGGAAGCTGTGTTGTAGATAACAGCTATGTAAAGAAGATGAGAGCATCATATTACCTTCTTGGTGCGCTTTTAGGAAAGTATCACCATGCAGAGGTTGCCCTTCCGGGTGGATGCAATATCGGAAGCCGTCCGATTGATCAGCATTTAAAGGGATTTCGTGCTCTTGGCGCAACTGGAAAGATCAGCAATGGTATGATTATTGTTGACGCAAAAAAGTTGGTTGGTGCGCGTATTTATTTCGATAAGGTATCAGTAGGTGCGACGATTAATGTTATGCTGGCTGCTACGTTGGCAGAGGGGCGTACAGTTCTTGAAAATGTTGCCAAGGAACCTCATATTGTAGATGTTGCGAATATGTTGAACAGTATGGGGCTAATATTAAGGGTGCCGGTACTGATGTGATTCGTATTGAAGGTGTGAAGAAGCTTCATGGAGCTGAGTACAGCGTTATTCCTGATCAGATCGAGGCAGGAACATTTATGATGGCTGCAGCAGCTACAAGAGGTGATATAACTGTTAAAAACGTTATTCCAAAGCATTTAGACTGCTTAAGCTCTAAGCTTCGTGAGATAGGCTGTGAGGTTTCTGAGTTTGATGATGCTGTACGTGTTGTCTGTAAAGAGAGACTTCATGCAACATCAGTAAATACACTGCCATATCCAGGTTTCCCGACAGATATGCAGCCGCAGATGTCAGTTGTACTGGCACTTGCTCGCGGTACTAGCGTTGTGACAGAGAGTATTTTTGATAATCGTTTCCGCTATGTGGATGAGCTTATTCGCATGGGTGCAAGCATTCAGGTGGAGAGCAACATCGCAATCATAAATGGAATCGAGCAGTTTTCAGGTACATCAGTTACAGTGCCAGATCTTCGTGCCGGTGCAGCGCTTGTTATTGCAGGCTTGGCAGCACAGGGTGTAAGTGTGCTTGAGGACATCGTATACATTAAAAGAGGCTATGAAGATTTTGCAGAAAAGCTCACTAGCCTTGGCGGTATCATCGAGGAAGTGGAGACAGAGAAGGATATCCAGCGTTTCCGCCTGAAAAATGGCACAACTAATTGGTGATCGTTGATTTATAAACAACAAAGAAAAAATAAAAAAAACACTTGCTTTTTGATGCAAACAGGGTTATAATCCCATTTGCAAAAAAGAATACCCCCTTATTCAGAGTGATGGAGATACATAGGATCAGTGAAGTCACGGCAACCCCTTGCAAAAGGAAGGTGCCAACCTGAGCGAGCAGGCATTGCCTGCAGTCGAACAATAAGAGGTGAACGGATAAATAGAATGTTGTCGGTCCGCCCCTTAAGGGCGGACTTTTTTAGCGCAAGCAATTCACACGTCACGTTAGTTTTGAAAATGTGCATCCGTGAATTGCGCATATATAAGATACGAAAGAGAGGAAAATTTATGGCACATTATTTATTTACATCTGAATCTGTAACAGAAGGACATCCAGACAAGGTCTGCGATCAGATCTCTGATGCAGTATTAGACGCAATGCTCGAGCAGGATCCGATGAGCCGTGTTGCATGCGAAACATGTACTACAACTGGTCTTGTTATGATTATGGGTGAGATCACCACAAATGCATATGTTGATATCCAGAAGGTAGCAAGAGATACTATCAGAAAGATTGGTTATACCGATGCTGAATATGGCTTTAGCGCAGACAGCTGTGCGGTTATGACAGTTCTTGACGAGCAGTCTACTGATATCGCAATGGGTGTTGATAAGTCTCTTGAGGCAAAAAATGGTGAGGATAAGGACGATTTGGATACAGGAGCTGGTGATCAGGGTATGATGTTTGGTTATGCAAGCAACGAAACACCAGAGCTTATGCCATATCCGATTTCTCTGGCACATAAGCTGGCACGCAGACTGACAGAGGTTCGTAAGAATGGAACATTGTCTTATTTAAGACCAGACGGCAAGACTCAGGTTACTGTTGAGTATGATGAGAATGATAAGCCGGTACGTCTTGATGCTGTTGTTCTTTCTACTCAGCATGATCCGGATGTAACACAGGAGCAGATCCGTGAGGATATCAAAAAGTATGTATTTGACGAGGTAATTCCAGCAGAGTTGGTAGATGAGAAGACTAAGTTTTTCGTAAATCCAACAGGTCGTTTTGTTATCGGCGGACCACAGGGTGACAGCGGTCTGACAGGAAGAAAGCTGATCGTTGATACATATGGCGGTATGGCAAGACACGGCGGCGGTGCTTTCTCAGGAAAGGACTGCACAAAGGTAGACCGTTCAGCATCATACGCAGCACGTTATGTTGCAAAGAATATTGTAGCAGCAGGTCTTGCACAGCGCTGTGAGATTCAGGTTTCCTATGCAATCGGTGTTGCACATCCGACATCTATCATGGTAAATACATTTGGAACTGGCAAAGTAGAGGATTCAAAGCTCGTTGATATTATCCGTGAAAACTTTGATCTTCGTCCGGCTGGAATCATCAAGATGCTTGATCTGAGACGTCCGATCTACGCTCAGACAGCAGCATATGGCCACTTCGGCAGAACTGATATTGATCTTCCGTGGGAGAAGACTGATAAGGCAGAAGTGCTGAAGAAGTATCTGGCATAAGATGGCAGGATACAGCAATCAGAAGGTGTTCATTCTGTACGAGGATGAACACCTTCTCGTAGTAAAAAAGCCTTTTGGCATGGAATCTCAGCGTGGAAAAAGCTTTGCGATGGATCAAGAAAGTCTTCTTCGCGGTTATTTGTCCTCAAAAACAAAGACAGATAACCCATATCTGGCTGTCGTACACAGATTAGATCGTCCTGTAGCCGGTGTGATGGTCTACGCAAAGACAAAAAAGGCTGCAGCAGATTTAAGTGCACAGCTGCAGACAGAAAATTTTTCAAAAAAATATGAAGCTGTCGTAAGTGGAATAGTACCAGCATGTGAAGGCAGGCTGGAGGGTTATTTAACGGCAGATAAGCGAACAGGTACAACATCAGTATCAAGTAAGGCAGATCCATTGGCAAAAAAAGCCGTTTTAACATGGAAAGAGATTGCAAGAGAAGAAGTGAAATCAGGTGAGATATTATTACCTTATGCAAGCAATCCTTCACCAGAGGGTGGGTGGCATTTTTTGTCTATTGTGCTTGAGACGGGGCGTCATCACCAGATTCGTGCACAGCTTTCTCATGCGGGTATGCCTATTGCAGCAGATGTGCGTTATGGTGGTGCAAAGGTGCATGGACCACGCGGTGCAATCGCTTTATGTGCAGCACAATTGTCATTTCGACATCCGATAACAGGAAAATACTTGACATTTTCCTGGAATGATGATACCAATATAACAGCAGTTAATGGAAGGTGATCAGACATAACTGCGGTCAGACTAATTGTTGAGGAGATACGATTATGAAGAAGGTTGTAAAGTTTGGCGGAAGCTCTCTGGCCAGCGCAGAACAGTTCACAAAGGTAAAAGACATCATTTGCAGCGACATCGACAGACGTTATGTGGTTCCATCTGCACCGGGAAAGCGTTTTTCTGGTGACACTAAAGTAACTGATATGCTCTATACATGTTATGCAGCTGCAGAGCAGGACGAAGATTTTTCTGATAAGCTTGCTAAAATTCAGGCAAGATACAATGAAATTATTAACGGTCTTGGACTAAACCTTTCACTTGACACGCAGTTTGAGGAGATTGCGTCAAAGTTTGCAGCAAAAGCTGGAAAGGAATACGCAGCCTCCCGTGGTGAATACTTAAATGGTATTATTATGGCAAACTATCTTGGATATGAGTTTGTAGATGCAGCAGAGGTTATTCGTTTTAATCATGATGGTTCCTTTAATGCAGCTGTCACAAACAAGATTATGTCTAAGCGTCTTGAGAAAGTAGAGCGTGCCGTAATTCCAGGATTTTTTGGTGCAGAGGAGGATGGCACCATTAGAACATTCTCAAGAGGCGGTTCTGATATAACTGGTTCTATCGTGGCAAGAGCTGTAAACGCCAATTTGTATGAAAACTGGACAGATGTTTCAGGCTGTATGGTAGCAGATCCGCGTATCATCAGAAATCCAGAGCCAATCACAACGATCACATATAAGGAGCTTCGTGAGCTTTCTTACATGGGCGCTTCCGTTCTTCACGAGGATGCAATCTTCCCAGTACGTCAGGCAGGTATTCCGATCAATATCAAGAATACAAATTCACCGGAAGACAGAGGAACTATGATTGTAGAAAAGACCTGCCATGTGCCGAAGTATACAATTACTGGTATTGCAGGAAAGAAGGACTTTGTGGCAATCAATATCGAGAAAGATATGATGAATGCAGAGATCGGCTTTGGAAGAAAGGTACTGGAAGCTTTTGAAAAATATGGTATTTCCTTCGAGCATATGCCAAGTGGTGTTGATACCATGACTGTTATTGTACATCAGAGCGAGTTTGAGGAGAAAGAGCAGAAGGTATTGACAGAAATCAAGCATCTGGTTCACCCGGATGTGCTTGACCTTGAACCGGATATCGCTCTTATTGCAATTGTAGGACGTGGTATGAGAGAGGCAAGAGGAACAGCAGGACGCATCTTCTCAGCACTGGCTCATGCAAAGGTCAATGTAAAGATGATTGATCAGGGCTCTAGCGAGATCAACATCATCGTTGGCGTAAAAAATTCCGAGTTTGAGACAGCAATCAAAGCAATTTATGATATTTTTGTAGTTTCTCAGCTCTAAATTGGTTGACAAATCAAATTTTGTTTTGTAAGATAGAACCATTCAGATTATAAATCTGCATGGTGCAATGAAGAAGAATAGTACTTTCAGGCGGTTTCACAGAGAGTATGCGGTTGGTGAGAGCATACAAATGCGCGGGAACGAACCTACTTTGGAGCATTCCAGGAAACTGGACGCAGCCAAGCGTTACAGGCATAAAAAAGAGAAAACCGCATGGTTTTAATAAGGGTGGTACCGCCGAAGCAAAGAATGATTTGGTCCCTTGTCAGTAAAAATTGCTGACAGGGGACTTTCCTATTATCCACCCGAATCAAAAATGGAGGTTAACATGGCAAAGGAAAAGAAATTAGTAGAAGCAATCACTTCAATGAATGAAGATTTTGCACAGTGGTATACAGACGTTGTAAAGAAAGCTGAGCTGTGTGATTATACAAGCGTAAAGGGATTTATGGCAATCAAGCCATATGGTTATGCAATCTGGGAGAATATCCAGCATGAACTTGACAGACGTTTTAAGGCAACTGGTGTACAGAACGTGGCAATGCCAATGTTTATTCCAGAGAGTCTTCTTGACAAGGAAAAGGATCATGTAGAAGGCTTTGCACCAGAGGTAGCCTGGGTTACTCATGGTGGACTGACCGAGCTGCCAGAGCGTATGTGTGTACGTCCGACTTCTGAGACATTATTCTGTGATTTTTATTCCAGAGACATTCATTCTTATCGTGATCTGCCGCGCGTATATAATCAGTGGTGTTCAGTTGTTCGTTGGGAGAAGGAGACTCGTCCATTTTTAAGAACAAGAGAGTTCTTATGGCAGGAGGGTCATACTGCTCATGCAACTGCAGAGGAGGCTGAGGAAAGAACAATCCAGATGTTAAATGTTTACGCTGATTTCTGTGAGGAAATACTGGCTATTCCTGTTCTTAAGGGTGTTAAGACTGATAAGGAGAAGTTTGCAGGTGCTGTATCTACTTATACCATCGAGGCTCTTATGCATGATGGAAAGGCTTTACAGTCTGGAACGAGCCACAACTTTGGAGACGGCTTTGCAAAGGCATTTGATGTAACCTTTGCAGATAAGGATAATAAGATTAAGCATGTTTACCAGACTTCATGGGGTATGACAACACGTATCATCGGTGCGTTAATCATGGTTCACGGAGATGACAGCGGTCTTGTTCTTCCACCAAGAATTGCTCCGACTCAGGTAACAGTTATTCCGATTGCAGCTCATAAGGAAGGTGTTATGGATAAGGCATATGCACTTAAGGAAGAGTTAGCAAAGAACTTCAGAACAACTATCGATGATTCTGATAAGGGACCAGGCTTTAAATTTGCAGAGGCAGAGATGCGTGGTATTCCGGTTCGTATCGAGGTAGGTCCGAAGGATATCGAGGCAGGACAGGCAGTAATTGTTCGCCGTGACACAAGAGAAAAGATCACCGTAAGCTTTGAGGAACTGTCAGCGAAGGTAGGTGAGATTCTTGAGACTATGCAAAAGGAAATGCTTGAGAGAGCAAGAGCACATAGAGATGCTCACACCTATACAGCAACAAATTATGAAGAGTTTAAGGATATTCTTGCAAATAAGCCAGGTTTTGTAAAGGCTATGTGGTGCGGTGACCGCGCATGTGAGGATAAGGTAAAGGAAGAGCTGTCAGCAACAAGCCGCTGCATGCCGTTTGAGCAGGAAGAGCTTTCTGACGTATGTGTATGCTGCGGAAAGAAAGCAAAGAAAATGGTTGTATGGGGCAAAGCATATTAAGTTAATTTTGAAAAAAAGATATAGAAGATACAGTAAAGATGTGTTACTATAGTATCATGCCAACGGGGGCAACAAGTTTGCCCCCACTGTCAAAATGGTGGGTTAGTAAACTGAAACATAAGTTAGCCGCCAGATAGCAGAGTAATCAGTTGGAAAGGAAACATCAGTATGTCGAAATATTCAAAGGAAGATATTTTACGCATGGTAGATGAGGAGGACGTTGGATTTATACGTCTGCAGTTTACAGATGTGTTTGGAACCGTAAAGAATATTGCAGTTACAGCAGGACAGCTAGAGCAGGCACTTAATAATGAATGTTCATTTGATGGCTCTGGCATTGACGGATTTGTGCGAATCGAAGAGGATGACATGTACTTGTATCCAGATTTGGATTCGTTTGAGATCTTTCCATGGAGACCTCAGACAGGCAAGGTTGCCCGTCTGATTTGTGATATCCATAAGTGTGATGGAACGCCATTTGAGGGGGATAGCCGTTATATATTAAAGCGGGTTATACGTGAGGCAGCCAAGATGGGAATTTATCCTTATATTGCCCCAGAATGTGAATTTTGTCTGTTTCCATATGATACAGACGGAGAGGTGATGCTGCAGACGCAGGGACATGGATCTTATTTTGATGTTGCACCGCTTGATACAGGTGAGAATGTCAGAAGAGATATTATTCTTGCACTTGAGGATATGGGAATTGATGTCAGAAGTTCCTATCATGAGCATTCACCTTATCAGCATGAGATTGATTTGCAGCCAGTGAATGCGCTTGCAGCAGCCGATAATATAGTGACATTTCGCATGACATGCAAAACTATTGCCAGCCGTCATGGACTGCATGCAACATTTATGCCAAAGCCGATGAATGACTCAGATGGCTGCGGTATGCATCTTAAGATGACGCTTATGGATTTAGAAGGCAATAACATTTTGTCCGATCCAGCTGATTCATATGGACTTAGTGAGCTTGGCTATCATTTTATGGCAGGTATCATGGCACATGTAAGAGGATTGACAGCAGTAACAAATCCGCTTGTAAATTCCTATAAGCGCATTGTTCCGGGAAATGAAGCACCGGCCTATATTGTATGGTCATCAGGCAATCGCTCACCATTAATCAGCGTTCCAAGAACATCTGCAAAGGATATGCATATTGAGCTTAGAAACCCTGACCCTTGTGTAAATTCCTATCTGGCATTTGCTGGTATCATTGCAGCAGGTCTTGAAGGAATTAAAAAGGGCTTAATGCCACAGGCAGCAACAGAATTAAATATTTATCGCCTCAGTGAAGAAGAGTGTGAGAAGCTGAATTTAAAGCGTCTGCCAAAGAGTTTATCAGAGGCAGTGGAGGAAATGGAAAATGATCCTCTTGTTATGAAGACGCTTGGCGAGTATATTTCCGGCAAATATGTTCGTGCAAAAAGGCGTGAGGTAAGTCAGTATCAGGCTTATGTAACTGATTGGGAAACCCGGCAGTATCTAAACAAGTATTAAGTGTAAATATTTTGATGTAACAGATACTGCAGCACGAAAATGTTATGTGTAAAAGGGGGAATCTCAGTGACAAATGTGATAGTGGCATTTCCCAAGCCGGAGGATGCAAAAAGTATCCGAAATATTTTAGTGAAAAATGGATTCCCCGTTGTTGCTGTCTGTACCTCGGGTGCTCAGACACTTCAATATGCCGATGATCTGCATAATGGAGTAGTTGTGTGCGGATACCGATTGACGACATGATCTATAGTCAGCTTAGGGAGGATTTGTCGGAACAATTTGATATGCTGCTTCTTGCTTCAAGGCGGTTTACAAGTGAGGTAGATGATAAAAGGATTAGATGCGTAGCTATGCCGCTTAAGGTGCATGAGCTGCTTGCAAGTGTTGATGCGGCTGTAGAAGAAAGTGAGCTGCGAAAGAAAAAAGCACGTCAGCAGCCAAAACAGCGAAATGTGTTTGATAAGCAGCAGATTATGCTTGCAAAGGATCTTTTGATGAAGCAAAAGGGCATGACAGAGGAAGAAGCACATCGTTATCTGCAAAAAAGCAGTATGGCAAACGGGGTAAATATGATAGAGACAGCCAGATGGTACTTTCCATATTGGGGAAAAATGTATAAGCCGTAACGGCGGAAAGAGGAGAAGAATGGCAAGAGTAAATGAAAATTATCTGAAGCTTCCGGGAAGCTATCTGTTTTCAAAAATTGGAAAGAAAGTAGCTGCTTACAGTGCAGCAAATCCAGATAAGAAGATTATCCGTTTAGGAATTGGTGATGTAACACAGCCAATTGCACCATCTATTATCGAAGCTACACATAAGGCAGTAGAGGAGATGGGTCATGCAGAGACTTTTCACGGCTATGCACCAGATCTTGGATATGAGTTTCTTCGCAGCGCCATTGCAAAGGAATATAAGGACAGAGGCTGCCATGTAGACATCGACGAAGTATTTGTTTCTGACGGTGCGAAGTGTGATTGCGGAAATATTCAGGAAATCTTTGCGGCAGACAGTGTTATTGCTGTATGTGACCCTGTTTACCCTGTATATGTTGACAGTAATGTTATGGCAGGACGCACTGGCGTTTACGATCCAAAGACCGAGACATGGAGCAATGTTATTTACATGCCGTGTACACAGGAAAACAATTTCACGCCGGCACTGCCAGAAAAGACACCAGATCTGATTTATCTTTGCTATCCGAATAACCCAACAGGAAGTGTTATCACAAAGGATGAGCTTCAGAAGTGGGTTGACTATGCAAATGAGAAGGGTTCAGTTATCATCTACGACGCAGCCTATGAAGCTTACATTTCAGAAGAAAATATTCCACATTCCATCTATGAGTGTGAAGGTGCAAGAACATGTGCAATTGAGCTTAGAAGCTTTTCTAAGAATGCCGGATTTACAGGAATGCGTCTTGGCTTTACTGTAATCCCGAAGGAATTGATGTGTGATGGTGTTGCACTTAATCCATTGTGGGCAAGACGTCATGGAACTAAGTACAACGGTGCTCCGTATATCATTCAGCGTGCAGGAGAGGCAGTTTACACTCCTCAGGGACAGGCTGAGCTTAAGGCACAGATTGATTATTACATGAATAACGCAAAAATGATCTTAACAGGTTTAAAGAGCGCAGGCTACAGCGTATCAGGAGGCGTAAATGCACCATACATTTGGTTAAAGACACCAGACGGCATGACAAGCTGGCAGTTCTTTGATTACCTGCTTGAGACTGTCAATATCGTAGGTACACCAGGATCAGGCTTTGGACCAAGCGGAGAGGGATACTTCCGTCTGACTGCATTTGGAAGTGCCGAGAATACTAAAGAGGCAATTGAGAGAATTGTAAAGATGTGATTTAACAGTTCACACGTCATGGCAGATTCATGAAATCCCATGCTTGCATGAGGATTTTGTGAATCAACATGCCGAGGTGGACGCCCGTTCATGAACAAAATAAAGCTGCGCGCGTACTTTGTTCGCGCTTTGCAGCGGCGCACAGAATGTGCGGTTTTGTGAATGGCGTCCGTGGACTGTTAAAAATTAGAAAGAGGAAGGGCTGCTTTGTATGGAAGAATATCGTGTAAAAAAAGTAAACGAAATCAAACAGACAAGCATTACAGTTCATGTGCCCGGATCAAAAAGTATTACAAACAGGGCGCTGCTTTTAGCAGCGCTCGCAAAAGGAGAGAGTGCGCTTTCGGGCGTGCTCTTTTCTGATGATTCGAGACATTTTTTGGACTGTGTGCAAAAGCTTGGAATAGAAACAAAGGTAGAAGAAGATAACTGTAATGTTACTGTAAATGGTCATGGAGGACAGGTACCGGCAAAAGATGCCGCTATATATGTCGGAAGCGCCGGAACAGCAGCGCGCTTTTTGGCGGCATTTCTGGGGTTGTCAGAGGGATCTCACTATATGGATGCATCTGCACAGATGAGAAAGCGCCCTATGGGACCCCTTTTAAAGACGCTGACTGGCATCGGAGCATCATTTTTGTTTGAGGGACAGGATGGTCATTTTCCGTTTGAAGTGACAGGTGCAGGGCTGCTTATTGATGATAGTGACAATGAGAAAAAGCGTATTGATGTCAGCGTTAATATTAATGACAGCAGCCAGTTTTTAAGTGCACTGCTTATCTCACTTGGCGCATATGCAGGAGAGTCTGTAATTAGGGTAGAGGGAACTCATGGCATGGCTTATATCGACATGACGGTGCGTATGATGGAGCAGTTTGGAATAAAGGTACAGTCTGAGAATGGTGTGTACAAAATTGCTAAGCAGGGCGGTTATCAGGCAAAGAAGTATGATATAGAGCCAGATGTATCTGCTGCATGTTATTTTATGCCATGGCAGCACTTCTTGGCATATCAGTTACAGTTTCTGGTGTGCATGAAGAATCACTGCAGGGAGATGTTGAATTTGTTCATATTCTTGAAAAAATGGGCTGTATCTGTGAAGATACACCAGAGGGAATCTGTGTGAGCAAACCAGCAAACGGTATCTTAAAAGGTGTGGATGTAAATATGCACAGCTGCTCAGATCAGGCTATTACATTGGCGGCAATTGCACCATTTGCTGATACACCGACTACCATACGTGGAATCGCGCATATCCGCTTACAGGAAAGCAATCGCATAGCGGCAATATGTACAGAGCTAACACGCATGGATATTCGCTGCGAGGAAGGCGAAGATAGTATCACGATATGGCCAGGAACGCCAAAGCCGGCACTGATCCAGACTTATGACGATCACCGCATGGCAATGGGCTTTAGCCTTGTAGGACTGCGCGCAGAGGGAATAGTCATCAACGATCCGATGTGCTGTAAAAAGACATTCGAGCATTATTTTGATGTGCTTGATGAGATTGTTGAAAAAATACAGATGTGAAACACATTGATATGAAAAAAGTTAATTAGTTTATCCGCGAACTGTAACAAAAACCGCCCATAGTTGATTCTATGGGCGGTAAATTTTTTTAGAAAGTAGATTATGGTCTGTTATGAAGATCAATATATTCCTTTTGTGTGCTAAGTGGCTTGTAAGCAGGACGTATGATCTTATCTCCAGTGATCAGCTCTTCCATGCGGTGTGCACTCCAACCAACAATACGTGCCATTGCAAAAAGCGGTGTAAACAGCTCCTCTGGGATGCCGAGCATACTATAAACAAAGCCACTGTAGAAGTCTACATTTGCGCATACGCCTTTGTAGATTGTGCGGCGCTTTGAAATTAAATCAACAGCAAGCTGCTCTACATTGGAATAAAGCTGATAATCATCCATGAGTCCTTTTTCTTCTGCAAGATCCTTGACAAAACCCTTAAAAATCTGTGCTCTTGGGTCAGAAACAGAGTAGACAGCATGTCCCATACCATAGATCAGACCCTTCTTATCAAAGGCTTCTTTGTTTAAAAGCTGACTTAAATAGAATACGATTTCATCTACATCTGATGTATCTTTTACATGCTTTTTAAGATCTTTCATCATCTGCTGAACCTTGATGTTGGCACCACCATGCTTTGGACCTTTAAGAGAACAAAGTGCAGCAGCCATAACGGAGTATGTGTCGGAGCCAGAAGAAGTGACAACGCGTGTGGTAAAGGTGGAGTTATTTCCGCCGCCATGCTCCATGTGAAGGACAAGTGCAATATCAAGAACAAGTGCTTCCAATTTTGTAAATTTCTTATCAGGACGAAGCATGCGAAGAATATTTTCAGCCGTAGACAAGGACATGTCAGGTCTGTGGATGTAAAGACTCTTATTTCTTTCATAATGAGAATACGCACGATAGCCGTAGACAGCTAGCATTGGAAATTCACTGATCAGCATCAAACACTGACGAAGTACATTGGAGAGACTGGTGTCATTAAGTGTATCGTCATAGCTTCCAAGTGTAAGAACACTTCGCGTCATGGAATTCATAATATCCTTTCCAGAAGCTTTCATAATAACATCGCGCACAAAATTAGTTGGGAGTCTGCGTAAGGAAGCGAGAAGCTCAGTAAATTCTGCCAGTTCTTTTTCATCAGGAAGTTTGGAGAATAGAAGGAGATAGGTGGTTTCTTCAAAGCCAAAACGTTTTTCTCGTACAAAGCCATTGACAAGATCGTTGATATTATAACCACGGTAGGAAAGTTTTCCTTCCTGAGGATGCTTGTTGCCTTGTTCGTCAAACCAGTAAGCAGATACGTCTGAAATATTAGTAAGTCCAGCGACAACACCGTTGCCAGCCTTATCACGAAGTCCACGTTTTACACCATAAGTATCAAAAAGAGTGGGATCCATTGCGGCATTTTCCAGACACTGTGGAATCATAGATTCAGAAAAAGAAGCTGCTTGTTTTGTTAATGCATTCATAGGTGAGACCTGCCTTTCTGCCGCGGCGGCGGCGCGTATGCGATTATTATAACGATAAAAAAGACACTTGTCAAAGGAATTGTCCCAGATAAGTGTCTTTTTATGTTAATTTTACATCATTTAAATGATTTTTTAATTTTTTTTATTTATTTCTTCCGCAGCAGTACTTATATTTTTTACCGCTTCCACAAGGACACGGATCGTTACGGCCGATCTTCTTATCCTTTACGATGGTAGTAGAAGACTTCTGTTCTTTGTAAAGCTCCTTGCGGCGCTCTGGAGTAAGAAGTGCATCCCACTGAGGAAGGGTATAAAGCCATTCAGCCTTTGCACCAACCATGTTGTAGTACAGCTTTTCTTTATCATAATCTAAAGAGAGCTCAGTTGTCTCATCCATTGTTTCGATTGGGTTTGGCTGCTTCAAACTGTCATTGATGCCATCTAAAATACCAACCATAACCATCTTGTCAATGCCGTATTTTTCAGCCAGCTGCGGGATGGTTCCGGTTACGACTTCGTTATCGGCAAGAAGAGACTCATAAAATCCCTTCTCAATTACAAAATAATGATTCCAGAACTGATTGTACTGTTCCTGAGTCATGTTCTCGTTGTAGGCACTGCCTCTCCACTGCTCAAGTAATGTCATAATAATCCTCCAATTTTTACCGTATTGCACAGGTGCACCAAAAAGGGCACACACAGTCAGTATAGCAGAAAACGTAGATTTTGCAAGGGGTTTGTTTACAATTCACAAGCCAAACAAAAGCATTTTGACGCCTTTTATTAAAGCTGTTTGAGAGACTGCAGTGCATGTTTTGCGAGAATCAGAGTAAAGTGCTCTTTATAGTAACTCTCAGTGCCTGCATTACAGTGGATGCTTTCTGCATGTTCTGACAAAATATTGCATACTTTATTGAATGTTTGAGGAGAGTGATCACCCTTGTGCAGGACAAGATAGTAGCGGTTATGCTGTGGATCCTTATATAAAGAATTGTCAGCATCATATGCACTCTGCAGTGCACGGGATGCGCGGCAGACCTCATCAATAGACAAGAACGCATAAACACGGAAGAAATCTGGCTCAGTTATATAGGCTGGATCAGTAGGTTCATCATCGAGCTGAGCCTGTTGTTCACATAGGCGATTAAATTCCTCAATAATTTCATCTGCCTTGGTGTCTCCAAAGGCTGCCTCAATGTCTGCAAAGTCACCAGAGAAATCGTCGTCATCAATTGCTGGTGAAAATTTGGAAAAACGAGTATCAATTTCATCTGGATCTTCAACCTTCGTGATTACAAGCACGAGATTATCGCCAGACATAGGAACGGCCTCAATCATAAGCGGCATGTTTTCCGCATGGAAATTAAATTCCCTTGAAGCCTGAGAAAGCATTTCCTGAAATAGAGAACGTGCCTTTTCAGAGCCATAGGCAAGTTCGCCAATATTTATATGATGGTTTTGCAGATCAGCCTGTGTTAACGTGCAGCGAATCTGCTTGTCACTTATTTTTTCAATGCGCATTCACTCACATCCTTCCTAATTCAAAATAAAAGGTGTCATGCGTAATTTTTTGCGACACCTCATTAACATGATACACCTATTTTGCACATAATTCAAGAAAAATTTATCGTGCGAACTGTACGTAATTTTTAAGGAATATTTACAATATGTAGTTTTTTCTTAAAAAAGCGTGAAGATAATTGATTTATTTCGAATTTTAGTATAAGCTGAGAGTAACGGCAGGAAAGCGAGTACCTGCTGTTTGCTGAAAAATGGAACGCACAGACTGGCAGAGTGACAAAGCCCTTGAAAGGGAGGCAATTACGCATAAGACTCAGCACATGACGGCGAACACGGTATATGAATTACATCACACAGATTCGTATAAGAATCATACACATCAGGAAAAGCTGGATGAGAGACAGTTTTCTGGCGTGTTGTCCACTTCAGCAGACAAAAGAGAACGTAAGCCATGTTAAAATAACAAAAGAAACGAGAAAGGCAGATAGGAAATAAACAGCAGGCAGCTGCAGCACCGAACCTCTTATCTGCCTTTGCCACAAACAGAAAAGGAAAAACTTATGGGTGATGAAAAAAATTCTGAAAAGGATTTTGAGAAGGAAAAAAAGAAAAAAATAGAAAAGGAACCAGAAAAACAGACGAAAAAGGCGCCAAAACCGAAAAAAAGGAAGAAAAAAGGGAAAGCAGGATTTTTATTTATACTTCTGATTTTATTGGCAGTGATTGGAGCAGGTGTGTATCTTTTGATTCCGTCAAAGAATCGAGTAAGCCATAATCAATATTTTGGTCTTGAGGATGACAATCAGTATGGACTTATTGTAAATTCCGAGATTGTTGATATTACGAATGGTGCACCGTTTGAGGAAAATGGTGTATGGTATCTTCCGTTTTCTACGCTTTACTATGAGATTAGCGATGCCTTTTATTATGACGGTCTGGCATTATTATATACAGATCCGCTCCAAACATATTCTGCAGCACCGGGAGAAAGCTTTTATACTGATTCAGATGGAATTAAGTATACACTGACATATCAGCCGTGCTATTTTAAAGATGGAAGCTTATGTATTGCGCTTGATTATCTTAAGCTGATGGACTACTCTTATTATACAGTTGACGATACGATGAAGTCCATCTGGGTATTTAATGACTGGAGCGAGCAGCCGCGCGCATCTTTACTGAAAGATACAAAGGCGCGTACACAGGCCGGTATCAAGAATGATATTGTGGCTTCACTGGCTACTGACGATGTTGTTACTGTATTAGAGCAGGGAGCATCCTGGAGTCGCGTACAGACACAGACTGGTCTGGTTGGATATGTGCAGAATAAGATGCTTGGTGAGATTAAGGAGGAGGCAAAGGCTGTTCCAGATGGAAGACCTCTGCCAAAGTATACGAATATCGCAATGGATGAGATGGTTGTGATGGGATGGCATCAAGTATTTAGTGAATCGGGATATAGTCAGCTTGATGATATAATCTCGACAGCAAAGGGCATGAATGTAATTTGTCCAACCTGGTTTACTATTAAGGATAATGATGGAAATATTCAAAATCTGGGTGAAAAGAAATATGTAACAAAAGCGCATAAGGCAGGCCTCAGGTATGGGTTATGCTTGATGATATTAATATTTCAACAGATGGCCTCAGGTTTTTGGAACAACTTCACACAGGAAAACATTGATTACAGCTGTGATTGACGCGGTGAAGGAGCTTGGAGCGGATGGCATTAATCTGGATGTGGAAACCATTAAATCTGATGTGGGACCTTCTTACATACAGTTTATCCGTGAACTGTCTGCTGCCTGTCGTAAGGAAAAGCTTGTTCTTTCGGTAGATAATTATTCACCAATGCCGCACACAGCATTTTATGACAGAACACAGCAGGGGCAGGTTGTCGATTATGTTGTTGTCATGGCATATGATGAGCATTATGTAAAAGGACCAGAAGCAGGAAGCACATCTTCTCTTGCATTTGTAAAGCAGTCGGCAGAGCGCACTATAGCCGAGGTACCAAAGGAAAAGGTGATTGTAGGTCTTCCATTTTACAGCAGACTGTGGTGTGAGACACCAGCGGAGAGTGAGTCTGATAAGACTGATAATTCGCAGGTTTTTGTTGATAACAGCGATGGTGCATATGATTCTAAGAACAACAAATATCTGTTAAGCAGCAAAGGTGTCAGCATGGAGGGCGAGAATAACATAATTCGTGAGCATGATCTGAGTCTGACATGGCTTGATGATGTCGGTCAGTTTTACACTGAGTATGAGGAGAATGGTTCGTGGTATCGCCTTTGGGTCGAAGATGAAAATTCCATGGATTTAAAGATGCAGGCGGCATGCTCATATGAGCCGGGAGGCGTTGCATTCTTTAAATTAAATATGGAAAATAAGGAAACGTGGAGCATTATTCGAAAATATACAGATAAGTGATGAATAAGCCATAAGATAAAACGTTCAGGTCAGCAATATATGACCTGAACGTTTTTGTCTTAAGAAGCATTGCAAAATATGGATAAGTATATGGGTAATGTCAATATACTAGAAAAGAGAATGATAAAATATGAGGTCAGTGTGAAACAGACAGCAAAATTTATAATGATGCTTTTGATTCTTTCGCTGGCATATGTAATGCCGGCAGCCACCACAAAAAAGATACAGCAGGTATCTACAGTTCCACAAAAAACAGTAACGGTGATTCTTGATGCCGGACATGGGGCAGATGATTCAGGTAAGGTTGGAATAAACCAGGTGCTTGAAAAAGATATTAATTTGGAGATTGCAAAGTATGTAAAAGAGTTTCTTGAAAATGAAGGAATTAATGTAGTCATGACAAGGGAAGATGACAGTCCACTGTATCAGTCATCAGAACGCAATAAAAAACTTGCAGATATGAAAAAGCGTATTCAGATCATGGTTGACTGTGATGCATATATAGCAGTGAGCATTCACCAGAATAGTTATACACAGGAATCAGTCAAAGGACCACAGGTGTTTTATTATAAGGATTCAGCAGAAGGAAAAAAGCTTGCTGCAAGTATACAGGAAGCTTTTGATCTTGTAATTGGAGATGAAAATACAAGAACAATAAAGCCAAACGGAGAATATTATCTGCTTGTCCATTCGCCAATGCCTCTTGTGATATGTGAGTGTGGCTTTTTAAGCAATTGGGAGGAAGCAAAGCTTCTTGCAACACCAACATATCAAAAGTCAATAGCAAAAGCAATATGTCAGGGAATATTAGAATACCTTGCGAATGAAAAGAGATTATGATAATATGATACCAGGGTCAAAAGCTCCAAAAGCCGTTCGTGCTTGCACGATTAGGTTTTTGAGCTTGGGACCCGCAAAAACATGAGGATGCAGCGATTTTCAAGGAAAATCAGCGAATCCGAATGTTTTTAGAATTGCGAAAGTTGCATAGCAACGGAGCAATTCGTGGATATCAGTTGGGGGCAAAATACCTTTTGACC
>QUFP01000018.1 GCA_003478935.1 Firmicutes bacterium AF25-13AC | reverse complement strand
GGTATAGAGATAAAAGGATCAAACTATCATTAGGGGGTTTGAGTCCGATGGAGTATAGACGCAGTCTTGGAATTGCTTAATTCAGGTCCAAGAAAGCGTCCGCACCCCCCCCCATCTTCTTTGCAAGAAGTGCCTGACCAAGACAGTTGTTGATTTTATGAGCACCTGTGTGGTTTAAATCTTCTCTCTTTAGATAGATCTTAGCTCCGCCCAAATCCTTTGTCATGCGCTCTGCATAGTAAAGAAGTGATGGTCTTCCTGCATATTCCTTCAATAAAGTATCTAATTCCTGAACAAATTCGGGATCGTTTTTATAATGCTCATACGCTTTCTCCAAGCGTATGATTTCATTCATCAATGTTTCTGGCACATACTGGCCGCCATGCTTTCCATATCTTCCTCTGCTCATCTGTCTAGTTCCTTTCTGTATGTCATTTTTGAATTTGTCTATTATTCGCTTATTATATCTATTTAAATAGTTATATTATTTTTTCTACAACTATTTGTTGCTGCCTGTTTTATTTGCTTGTTTGTTATTGCTTGTTTTCGTTTTGGTTATGGCCGAAGCAAATCAAGTGCTGTCTTTTTGTCTGGGCTTCGCATTAAAGTCTCCCCGATCAGCACGGCATTTACATGATATGCTGCAAGCTGTCTTGTATCCTCTCTTGTCTTGATGCCGCTCTCAGAGACAAATACTACATCTTTTGGGACAAGTGCCCTAAGCCTCAAGCTGTTTCTCACATCTACCGTAAAGTTCTTTAAGTTTCTGTTATTCACACCTATGATTTTTGCTCCACATTCAAGTGCTGTGTGCACTTCCTCTTCATCATGTGCCTCAACGAGTACATCAAGTTTAAGCTCATTCGCCATATCTAAAAATTTAGATAATATTTTCTTATCAAGCAGTGAACAAATCAAAAGTACTGCTGATGCACCGAGAAGCTTTGCCTCGTAAATCTGATATTCATCTATTGTGAAATCTTTTCTAAGCACCGGAATATGTACCGTCTTAGCAATTTCCTTTAAATATTCATCTTTTCCAAGAAAATATTCTGGCTCAGTCAAAACTGAGATAGCTGCGGCTCCCGCCGATTCATATTCTCTAGCTATGGTAAGATATGGAAAATCTGGTGCTATAAGTCCCTTTGACGGAGATGCCTTCTTTACCTCGCAGATAAATGAAAGCTTATCGCCTGCCAGACTGTCGTAAAAGCTTGGCTTTGCTGATACTTCGCCAGCTGCTTCCTTTTGCAAAAGTGCCTCTGCCTGCGAAATCAAGTTTTTTAGTGGCACCTGCTTTTTCTTTTCTTCTATATAAATGCGACGCTTCGCTGCAATCGTCTCTAATATATTCTCTGCCATGCTGCTTTCACCTCACTGCCATATTTTCTTATTTTTACTGCTTTGTTGCTTTTGCAAAATCATCTAACTGTTTTGCTGCAAGACCGCTTTCTAGTGCCTCTCTAGCAATCTTAATACCATCTTCGATTGTGATGTCTTCTCTTGCTGTGTAAATGGCAGCTCCGGCATTGAATAGTACTGCATCAGTTTTTGGACCTTTGACTCCATTTAAAATATCTAATGCAAACTTTGCATTTTCCTGTGGGTTGCCGCCAATAAGATCTTCCTTTTTACATCTTTTAAATCCAAACTGCTCTGGTGTAATTACGTAACTCTTGAAGTTTCCGTTTCTTACCTCGCACACTGTTGTCGGTGCACTCAGCGAAATCTCATCCATGCCATCCTGTCCATAAACAACCATTGCACGCTTAACACCCAGGTTGTAAAGGACTCTTGCAAGCGGTTCTACAAGCGCCTCACTATATACGCCAAGCAGCTGCATGGAGGCACCTGCCGGGTTTGCCAGAGGTCCTAACACATTAAATATTGTGCGAATACCGATCTCTCTTCTGACTGAACCTACAAAGCGCATTGCCGGATGATATTTCTGAGCAAATAAGAAGCACATATTATGTTCCTTTAAAAGTATAGCACTTTCAGCTGGAGAGAGATTTATGTTTACTCCAAGTGCCTCAAGGCAGTCTGCTGTGCCGCATTTACTTGATGCTGCACGGTTTCCATGCTTTGCAACCGGTATTCCTGTCGATGATACAATAATAGATGCGATGGTCGAAATGTTGATCGTGTTTGCACCGTCTCCGCCAGTTCCAACAATCTCTAATACATCCATATCATTCAAGAACTTCTCACAATGACTTCTCATGACCTTTGCCGCTGATGTAATTTCATCGATTGTCTCACCTTTCATCGTCATTGCCGTGAGGAAAGATGCCTTCTGTGCATCAGTTGCCTCTCCTGTCATGATTTCTTCCATAACCTGCTCCATCATCTCTGTCGTCAGGTTTTCTTTCTTTATCAGTTTTGCGATTGCTTCTTTTATCATAGCGTTATCTCCCTTGCTGTTGTTGCTTGCTGCTGTCTGTTGCTATATATATTTATATTCTTCTATTTTTTTCTATTTTCTTATACTCTCTACTACGTTTCGTAAAATATCAATTCCTTTTGGTGTGAGGATTGATTCCGGATGAAACTGCAATCCATAAACCGGATACTTTTCATGCTCGACTGCCATGATTTCACCATCTGCCATTGCTGTCACAAAAAGCTCAGCCGGCAGCGTATCTGGATCAGCTTCAAGGGAATGATATCTTGCAACTTTAATCTCTGCATCCATTTCTTTAAATAAAACTCCTGATCTGTCTAAACGTGCGATTGAAGTCTTTCCATGCATCAGCTTCTTTGCGTGAATGATTTTGCCGCCATAGGCTTCGCAGATTGCCTGATGGCCAAGACACACACCTAAAATTGGAATACTTGGGCCTAGCTTTTTTACTACTTCCTCACATATGCCTGCCCGATCTGGACGTCCCGGTCCCGGAGAAAGGATTATAAGCTGTGGATTTAATGCTTTTACTTCCTCGACCGTCATCTCATCATTTCGGATGACTTTGATATCTGGCTCAATCGTACCGATTAACTGATATAGATTGTAGGAAAAGCTGTCATAATTATCAATCAATAGTATCATAATCGTTCTCCTTTCCCTCATAAGCTGCCATCTGCTGTGCTTTTTTTATGGCTTCTACTACTGCCTTTGCCTTATTTATGCACTCTTGAAATTCTTTTTCTGGAATGCTGTCTGCCACTATTCCTGCCCCTGACCTGACAAATACCTTCCCATTTTTCTTGTACGCCAAACGGATTCCTATACAAGTATCTAAATTTCCGGTAAAATCAAGATAACCAACTGCACCGCCATAAATGCCTCTCTTATTATTTTCCAGTTCATTTATGATTTCCATTGCACGATATTTTGGTGCACCTGAAAGTGTTCCTGCCGGAAGTACTGCCTCTACAGCATCAAGCGCTGTCTTGTCATCTCTAATCTGTCCCCTGACAGTTGAACCGATATGCATAACATGTGAGTAGCGAAGCACCTGCATATATTCTTCTACTTCAACAGTGCCATACTTGCTGATCTTTCCAATGTCATTTCGTCCCAGATCAACTAGCATGTTGTGTTCGGCACATTCCTTTTCATCAGCAAGCAAATCATTTTCAAGTGCCAGATCTTCCTGTCTGTCCTTTCCTCTTGGTCTTGTTCCTGCGAGCGGAAATGTATGAAGCACACCATTTTCTAATTTAACAAGTGTCTCTGGTGAAGCTCCTGCTACCTCCATATCGTCGCTGCTAAAATAGAACATGTACGGTGATGGATTTGTGGTTCTCATGATGCGGTAGGTATTTAACAGGCTTCCTTCATACTCAGCTTCCAAACGGTTGGACAGCACGACCTGGAAGATATCACCCTGATAGATATACTCTTTTGCATTTTCTACCATCCTGCAATATTCATCTTTCTGAAACAACGGCTTAAATTCTGTTTTTAAGCATCCCGGCTGCTCTTTTTTCATCTCTCCACGAATGATCAGCTTTGCAATTTTCTTTATTGTCTGTACAGCGTTTTCATAATTTTTCTCAAGCTCATCTGCCTTGACTGTCACCATAATGATGATCTTTTGCTTTACATTATCAAATGCAATGACTTTGTCAAACAGCATCACATCGACATCCTTAAAGCCTTCCTCGTCCTTCGCATCAAGCTTTAGCTTTGGATTACTGTACTTTACGTAATCATAAGAGAAATAACCGACCAATCCTCCTGTAAAAGAAGGAAGATTTTCCATGCGCGGACTTTTATATTCCTTTAAAACTTCTTCAATTCGTCCTCTTGGATTTTTGCCTCCTGTAAATGCAATCTCTTCCTTCGGGTCAAATCCAAGAAATGTGTATCGTCCCCAAATTTCCTGATTTTCCACACTCTCAAATAAAAAGCAATGGCTGCTGACATTTTTTAATATACGTAAGACCTCGATTGGTGTTCGCACATCTGAAAACAGTTCTCCTGCAACCGGTACGGCACGATATCCAACTGCTTTTTGTCTTAATTCTTCTAGTGATGTAATAATCTGCATTGTGATCCTCCTTTGCTGTCATGCCGGTATGCGGAGCTTTTTATTTTCTATATATCTACTCCAAGATCATAAAACTTATCGTGCAAGCACGAACGTTTTTGACTTTGGAAACTTGGTATAACAAAAAAAGTCCCTGACAGACTCATTGTTATGAATCTGCCAAGGACGGATAAAATTCTACTTTCCGCGGTGCCACCTTGTTTCCCTTTTCAGGGCTCTTTTTAGGATACCAGCATATCCCTCGCAACTAACGTATGCGCACACGTTATGGAATACTTGGCTTACGCCTTTGACCATACCCTCAGCGGTCCATTTAATAAGCTGCTCTCTGTCTGGTTCTCATCATCCCAAACTCTCTGTACTGCGCATTTCCTATTTTTATCTCCGCTTCAACGGTTTGAAGTGTTACTTTGTTATTTAATTATAGCGCTACTATATAACGCATTTTCCTATTTGTCAAGTGTGATTTTTATCATTTTTCTGTTCACAGAGTTATCGTTACAATTCATGCGTCATACTACAAAAGCCCTTCGGTGCAATGGTTTATCCATGATCTGTAACCATCATATTTTCTCCCAGCGCATTCTCACGCCACTTGGATGGTGCATATCCTGTACACTTGCGAAACTGTCTTGAGAAATGCACTGGGCTGTTATATCCACATCTGTCTGCAATCTCTTCCATCGTCAGGTTTGTCTGTGCCAACATTCGCTTAGCCTGTCCGATACGGCTCTGAATAATATCAGCCCCACATGATACCTGAAACGCCTTTTTATAAAGATCCTGGAAATAAGCAGGGCTTAAGCTAACCTGATCTGCCAGCTCCTGTATTGACCATGGACGCGCCGGAAATGCATAGATTTCCTCTCGAAGCTCCAAAAGCTTTTGATAGTGTGCAATCTGTGGAAGCGATGAATTTAAGTAATTATCGATCAATGTAAAGAAGGCCATCATAAGCTGTGACAGAACATTGTCACGCTGTGCCATTCCTGAATGAAATGCATTCATCATCAGCTGCATATATTGAGACACTGGAATATTTTCCTGGAGGCTTACTGGTTTATTTATCGGAATCCGAAAATTTGCAAGCTGATTGTCTGGATCATAAAAATTAATCCAGTCATCGCAGTAGCCCTCCCAAACTCCTGTATAAGATGCACGCTTATCTGGACTGATCAAAAGAAGTGTTCCCTTTTTTACTGGAATCTCCTCATCATCAATCTGAAACTGAGCTGTTGTTCTTGTATAGATTAAAATATAGTGCTGTCTTTTTTCATAATGATAAACAATTTCGCCTTTTCTGTGGCGGCTGTCTATCCCTACTGCATACGTATAAAACATACTTTTTGCCTCCTGTTGTGTTCCAGTCTTTACTATACACGAATCTTTCGTTTTGCTCAATAGATACTTATATATTTGTCCAGAAAATTAGATTTTCTCCATTTTTAAGCAATCTGATGATATGTTAAGGAAACAATATGATATGTTATTCCTTTTTTCTTACTTTGCCTTTATTATAAAGGCAATCCAACTATAAATTTTAAAAAGGAGAAACAATTATGATCGCAAAAAAACCGCCTATGGGCTGGAACTCATGGAATACTTTCGGAGACAAAATCAACGAGCAGCTGATTAAGGAGATGGCTGACCGTATTGTAGAGGACGGCTATCGTGATCTTGGCTACGAATATGTTATTATTGATGACTGCTGGTCTCTTCGTGAGCGTGTTGACGGAAAGCTCGTTGCTGACCCGGCACTGTTTCCAAATGGTATGAAGCACTTGCCGACTATATTCACTCAAAGGGCTTAAAGTTTGGTATGTACTCCTGCGCTGGAACAAAGACTTGTGCAGGCTATCCAAGCAGCTATGGTCATGAATTTTCTGATGCAAAGCAGTTTGCTGAGTGGGGTGTTGATTATCTGAAATATGATTTCTGCAATTTTCCTGTTAGCGGTGATGCAAAGAATGCCTACCTGACCATGGCAATGGCACTTCGCAGTACTGGACGCGATATCTTATTTGCAGCCTGCAACTGGGGTATGTATGACCCATCTGGCTGGATGCGCTCTCATGGTGCTCACAGCTACCGCTCTACCGGAGATATCTTTGATGGTCCAAAGAGCTACAAGGATCTTTTCATCAGTCAGGTAGAAAACGTGGAAAACAATGCACCAGGCTGCTGGAATGATATGGACATGCTGATCGTTGGTATGCACGGAAATGGAAATGTAGGAATTGGCGGCTGCAGCGACCTTCAGTATCTGCAGCACTTCGCAATGTGGGCATTTTTAGGCTCTCCGCTTATCATCGGTGCTGACCTTAGAAAGCTTGACGAGGCAAATAAGAAAATCCTCTTCTGTAAGGGACTGATTGATATTAATCAGGATGATGAGTGCCGCCCGCCATTTTTAGTAGATCATGCTGACACAAGAAAGTACACCTTCGCAAAGCTTCTGTCTGGAAACCGTATTGCGATTGCATTCTTTAATCTTGCTGCTGAGGATCAGTGGAGCCAGAATGTAGGTATCTGTTTCGATGATCTTGGTATTCACTCAGAGTCTGGCATTCGCCTTCAGCTGACAGATGCGATCACTGGTGAGGATCTTGGCATCTATGAAGACAGCTATACTACAAAAATCGCTCCTGATGAGTCAAAGGTAATCATTGCACAGCTTATTTTCCCAGAATAATAAAAAACAAATACCCCCTGCCAGCGCAAATACTGGCAGAGGGTAACTCATTTAATATATTTTGAGGCAAACTTATGGATACTACTCTTTCAACTGCTGCCTGCAGCAAATGCAAGCAGTGCGGCCGCATCCTTACAAAGGATGAGATTGGCCTTCACAAAAAACTTTATAACCGCGGCGCTGCCTCATATTTTTGCATTGACTGCAGCAGCCAATATCTTGATGTTCCCGTCACACTTCTTCAAAAGAAAATTGAAGAATTTAAGGCGATGGGATGCACGCTGTTTCTTTGAGCCACCGTGACAGGTACGGTGGCTCAATATCTGTCCCTAGTGACTCTACCCCACAATATGGAACATGTCAATTAAAATGATAAGTGATAATCCATAATACGTTATAACTGCAACAAGGTCATTGACAGTGGTGATAAGTGGTCCTGACGCAACGGCCGGATCGACGTGAATTTTATGAAAAAACATAGGAATAACTGTTCCTACGATACTTGAAATTACCATAGCTGTAATGAGCGCACCGCCAACGCAGGCCGCTATCAAAAATGCATGTCCCCAATCATAACCCTTAAAGAAATGAATGTATATGCCAAGTACCGCAAGTGTCATAACACCAAGCACAAGACCATTTGCTAAACCAATTCTTGCTTCCTTTAAAATTAGACCAAGCTTTTGCTTTGCTTTTAAATTCTCATCCATAAGTACACGGATAGTAACAGCAAGTGACTGTGTTCCGACATTACCTGCCATATCAAGTACCATGGACTGAAAACAAATGACAACTGGTAAGACAGCTACAACGGCTTCAAACATACCGACTACAGAAGAAACAAGCATTCCTAAAAATAACAATGCAACAAGCCATGGGAGTCTTTTTTTCATACTCTCGACTGTTGTTTCATTTAAATCTTCCTCTGCAGTCAAACCACCGAGCTTTGCATAATCGTCGCCCATTGCATCATCGACCATCTCTACTACGTCAGAAGAAGTAATGATACCGGCGATTTTTCCTTCCTGTGTCAAAACAGGCAGTGAATCCTCTGCATATTCCTTAATACGGTCGACACAGTCATCTGTCTTTTCGTTATCTAGCAAATACGGATAGGAACGACTGATAATGCTTTCAAGCGTATCAGTATCTCTTGCAACAATCAAATCCTTAAGGTCAATTGCACCATAATATTTATCCTGTTCATCCACAACATAAATGGTAGAAATATTATCGTTTTCGCCAGCCTGACGAATCAGCTCTCTCATTGCCTGACGAATAGTTAAGTCATTGTGAATACAGATATAATTTGTGGTCATGCAGCTTCCGATCTCATCATCGTCATATGACCACAGCAGCTTGACATCCTCTGATGTCTCATGATCCAAACGTTTAACGATCTCGGCCTTTCTCGACTCGTCCATATCCTCGAGAACATCAACGGCATCATCAGAGTCCATGTGAGATACAACATTTGCAGCCTTCTCTAGTGAAAGCTCTTCCATGTACGGACCTGCATCATCAAGATATGCAAAAATCTCAGCAGTACGGTCTACACCAAGGATGCGATACAAACGCAGTCTCTCCTGAGGCGTCAGCTTTTCCAAAATCTCAGCAATATCATTGTCATGATAATCTGACAGGCGATCTTCCAGCTCTTTCTCACTTAATGAACTGGAGATGAGCGCTTCCAGCTCTTCAAGATGCTGGCTTTTGCTGTCATTAAATGTTTTCATTGTTTTGCCTCCTTATTTATCCAATTAATTTATTGTGATAAAAAAGGACAAAGTGTCTGCAGTGCAAACAGCAATACAAAACGATCAGTTTTTGGATAATTGCAGCATACTGCGGCTTTTCGCTGTATCGCAATCATTCACACTACAGTTTCTACTTCGCCCTATACTATCGCAACCATCCATAAAACTTCACCTCCGTTATTTCTAATTTACAAGCAAAATTAGTTTGCTTTCACAACTCCTTATTATAATCTCTCACTTTCTGTTTTTCAACCCGTGAATTGCAAAAATAATGTAAAGTCCTAGTTAAATATTATTGTATCTCTCTATGGACTTTTCTTCTGACAAGTATAAAGCAGCATACCTGCATTGCTATTGTGAGTCCCCATGATACCGGATATGAGATAAACAATACGTCAAGTGCGCGGTTTCTTGGAAAGACAACATAAATCCAGAAGATTCTGGTGCCGACTGTTCCGATGATTGATAGGATCATTGGCACGCCTGAGCGACCCATTCCACGCATCGCGCCTGGAAAAAGATCCATTATTCCGCATAAAAAATATGTCAGCGTTGTAAATGAAAGGATTTCCATTCCACTTTTAATTACATCCGGCTCTTTATTGTAGACACTTAATATCTGCGGTCCAAAAACATAAAATGCACCGCCCATGACTGTTGCTATGAGAATTGACAAAATGATGCAGTCAATTAGGACACGATCCATTCGCTTTGTCTTTTTAACTCCATAATTCTGGCTGGTAAAGCTCATGCACGCCTGTGTGACAGAATTGATTGAGGTATATAAAAATCCAAGCAAATTGTTGGCTGCCGTATAGCCTGCCATCGCAATTGAGCCAAATGAGTTGACGGATGACTGCAGCAGTACATTAGAGAAATTAATTACGGTACTCTGTATTCCTGCTGGCACTCCAACTTGAAAAATCTGCCGTAAATATTTTCCATTTATTGACAGCTTTGAAAAATGAAGCTGATAGCATGCATCTGTTTTGCAAAGGCAGCGAAGTACAAGAACACAGGAAATCATCTGGGAAATCACTGTTGCAATTGCAACTCCCTCTACGTCAAGATGAAATAAAATAACTAATACCATATTTAAAATGGCATTGACTGCACCTGATATCACTAAAAAGACTAGTGGACGTCTTGTATCTCCGACGGCTCGAAGCACAGCTGCACCGTAATTATAAAGCATAAAAAATGGCACACCGACAAAATAGATTTTCAAATAAAGTGCAGCCATATCAATGACCTCATCAGGTGTTTCCATCAGTTCAAGTGCAAAACGCGAAAATAAAAGTCCTACAATCATCATCACAACACCGCTTATTGCAGCAAAAAGAATTGAAGTATGGACTGTATCAGACATTTCCTTTATCTTGCCAGAAGCAAAAAAACGTGCAGCCAGCACATTAGTTCCAAGTGAAATACCGATAAAAAAGTTAGTAAACAAATTTATCAGCGCACTCGTTGAGCCGACTGCTGCTAACGGTCGGCTGCCGCTGAATTGTCCCACCACGATAATATCCACAGCATTAAACATCAGCTGTAAAATGCCTGACAGCATAAGTGGCAGCGAAAATGTAATGAGCTTGTCCATGATCGTGCCATTTGTCATATCTATTTCATATTTTTTGTTGTTTTTCATAAAATCTTTTTTCTAATTATGTCTTCTTTTTCTGTCAATAATTCATTCTCCAATTATATTTTCAAGACGTCCGATCTTGTCTATCTCGCAGATCACTTTATCTCCTGTCTTTAAAAATTTCGGTGGATTAAAGCCCATTCCCACACCAGCAGGTGTTCCTGTCGCAATCAATGTTCCTGCAAGAAGCGTCATTCCCTCGCTCAATTCTTCAACTGCACCACCGATTGTCTGAATCATGAATCCTGTGTTACTGTTTTGGCGAAGCTCACCGTTTACATAGCTTCTGATTCCAAGATCTGCAACATTGCCGATCTCATCCTTTGTCACGATACATGGGCCAATGGAAGTCAGCTTGTCAAGGCTCTTTCCAAGATACCACTGCTTATGACGTGTCTGCAAATTGCGCGCACTGAAATCATTAATGATCGTATAGCCAAAGATGAATTTCTCTGCATCCTCTGCCTTTACGCCCTTTGCATCCCTGCCAAGCACAACGCCAAGCTCTGCCTCATAGTCCAAACTGTCCACTAAGCCTTTATAGCTTGGAATCGTCTCCTTATCTCCAGCAGCCTCACTTACACGCTTTGAAAAATAAATAGTGTATGGCTTGTCCTTTGTAAATGCTTCTTTAGAAAATGCACTTGCTTCCTTTGCATGCTCAGAATAATTGATTCCAAGACACACCACATCCTGTCTCGGACGCACAATCGGTGCTAAAATCTGAATTTCATCTAACGCATAGGCACGCTTACCCTCTCTCTCATTTAAAAGCCTATCCTTTTGCTCATCAGTAATCGTGCACACAAGCTCAGTCATATCAGAAAATTTCATTCCATAATCTTCTATTCTATATAAAAAAGGATCTTTCTCAAAGCCAGCAAAAAGCAGCTGTGTTCCTTCTAATTTTCCTGTATAAAAACGCATTTTTATGCCTTCTTTCTATTACACATTTTCCATGAAAACGCCTCGGCGAATGTTCTTCGCCGAGACGCCTTCGTAGAACTTCCGGGTTACACTCGTTATCTAATCAGCTGTCCCTCAATACCTTCAAAATCAATAGTGCGTGTTGTTCCATCCTTTAGTGTAATGGTTACAGGGCCGTAGCCTCCGCACTTCTTTGTATCTGTATAATGTACTTTTTCAATTGGGAAAATCTCATCGTCTGTGAAATCCTCAAGACTTTCCTTTGTGATAACCTGTGAAATAAGTACATACGGCTGATAGCCATATTTCTTTTCTCTTGCAGTTTTTGCATAAATCACGATAGAGTTTTCTGAATCTGGATTTGTTCCTGTGCTCTTAACAATCTCCAGCTCATCCCATCCATCATAAATCGTCATTGCCATCTGCTTTTCTCTTCCGGTATGATCATGACCCTTTAAGATAATTGCCTTTGCACCATCTGCAGTCTTTTCGATGATCTGTGTTCCATTGTCCGGGAAACCATAAGAGCCAAGTGTCAGGCGAATTGGACAGCTAAACAAACGAAGCTTGTCTGCACGAATAACACCATAAGGCACTGTAAAATCAGCCAGATTAATTGCCTGAATCCAGTGACACTCATTCTCTAAATCATAGTTAAAGAACTGACGGCGATATAACACATCATTTTTAAGACCGTGCCAATATGTTACATTGCCCTTTTTAATTTCATCTGAAACACCATCATAAAGAACATACTGCTGTGCTTCGATATCTTGTGCAACAGCTGACTCCCACGGATACTTGGTGTTAAAGCAAAGCTTTGAATAGTTCCACATGCCATGCTCATCTTTTTTATTCTTTACTACTTTTCCAGTACGAAGAATAGTCTCACCATTTGCCTGATGATTTGAGAAGCAAAGTGCCGGTCCGTTTAATGATGTAACCTTGGTGCCTTTGCTTCCAAGTGTCTCCCAAGTACCATTATTTTCTGTTGCTGTCCAGAATGGATGATCTGCCGGCAGATGCAGACAAAGAAATGCCTTGCCAAGCCAGAATGGAGATTCTGCACATGAGTAGCCCTGAACAAGAGGTGTAAACTGACCATAAAATCCAAGTGTTGGAACACCCTTAAATAAGAAGTCATCTCTTGTCATAAACTGAAGCAAAGAGCCAGAAGAAATACGTCTTGCCAGGCCTGGATCGGCTGTGCTGTTATGAAGCATTAAGTTGCCGTCAAAAGCGCTTGTTGCTGCGTTACGGTAAATATTGCTTCTGCCCCACATATTGGTGAAGCCATCACGGTCAAAGAAATCCGCATATGTTTCCATCAATTTATTGGAGTGCTCCTCAAACTTTGCTGCGATATACGGCTGCTTCTCATAGCCATACCACAAATTCCATATTGGTGCATAAACATTAAATGCCCAACAGGAATAGTAGTCAAACGAATGACCATCTCTGTACCAGCCATCGCCTGCATAGTAGGCAAGAATACTCTGTGCATGATCAAGCATGATTTCTTCGTCAATCTCGTAGCCTTCCATGTCAAGAAAAGCCATATCGAGCATGTTAAACAGACGCCAGTTCTGCGGAACTGTATTTCCATCTGCATAACCTCTTAAAAATTCAGCGATTACATCCTTTTCTTCCTTTGTGTATGTATCCCAGATCTCCTCCTTGCAAACCCACAGACAAATGACAAGTGCACATGTCTCTACTGTCTGCTGAAAAGCTCTGTTGTAATCGCCAGCCATCTCCTGAAGCTCCTCATAGCGACCTACTGATACTGGATCGCCCTTTGTACATGCACGAAGTACATGTGACTTGTAATAATCGCGAATGGAATAGCCGCACAGATTCAGGTCTGGATTGTCGTGAATCAGCGGTGCTGCGATAAAGAAGGAACGTGCAAGTCCCTCAAAATACTCTGCCTTAAACTCCCATACAGCGTCAGCGCTGTGCGGGTAAGTTACCTTTGTCTCTTTTCGAGGCATAACAACTGGATCCTCAAAGTGAGCAATATTTTGAAATACGCCCTCTAAGAGATACGTTCCTGCCTCAATCCAAGACTGACGTGTCAGTCCCGTATATGGGCTTACTGTGTAATCCAATGTTTTTGGTACAAATGCCATGATTATTTTCCTCCCATTTTTGTTTTTACCAGATGAACAATTCTTCTCCTGTCAGCTTCCAAATTGCTTCTATATAATAGTAATCACCGTATACAATCGGGAAGTTATGTTTCTCATCACCGTAAGCTGCAGTGCAGCGCTCCAGCAAATAATCTGTCTTTATATCATAGCTGCAGCTCTTTTCGTCAAGCGCCTTTAACATACGAACTGCTGCATCCAGATAATTTTTCTTTTTCCACTCTTTTGCCACCTTAGACAGCTCAATCAGACCACACGCTGCCACGCTTGCTGCGATATCATCCTCCCAGCTGCAGTCGGACGGCTGACGAAAATCAACCGGAATCAAGCCGCTCTCTGGAATGCAGGAAATAAAGTAATCTGCTACCTTCTCTGCAGTATCCAGATAGCGCTCCTTCTTTGTATGAAGAAAACTTAAAGTAAAGCCATACAACGCCCAGCTCTGACCTCTTGTCCAGGAAGAACCCTTCGCATAGCCCTGACCACCGTAGGAGCGGTTAATGTCACCTGTTACCGGGTCAAACTCAACAATATGTCTCGCAGAGCCATCCTCGCGGATAAATGCCTTAATTGCAGTATCTGCATGCTTTGTTGCGATGTGGTAATATCTCGGATCTCCTGTCTGATCATACGCCCAATATAAAAGCGGAAGATTCATTGTACAGTCAATTATTGCCCATCCATTTCTTCTCGGATCAACATTTCCATTCCATGCAACAATAAAGTTTCCTGCTGGATTAAAGCGTCCTGCCAGGTTAGACGCAGCCATCAGAGCTCTGTTTTCGGACTTTTTGTCACCAGTCAGACGATACTTGGCAACAGACGTCGGCAGCCAGCGAAATCCGCTGTCATGATCCATAACCCAGTAATTATTCAGCGCCGCATCCAGCTTTTCCTCAGTCTCCTCTGCATTTTCACGGTAAATTTCCTCTCCAGTTGCCTTGTAGAGCTGCCACATCATGCCGCCCCAGAAGCCATTTGTCCACCAGCCGATTTTTTCACCAGAGCAATCATTCCATGCACCATTTTCTGCCGTGTATGGAATTTTTCCACGGTTTCTTTTTGCAACCTCAAGCTCCTTTATCTTGATTTTCTGCGCAACCTCCTGCGCCCATTTCTGATAATCCATTTTCGCATCCACCTTTCTGTTTTTGCTTAGATCATTGTAACATAGAAGTGCAAAAAATACCATTGCAAAAAGTCCTTTTTCTAGGTACTATAAGTGTGTAAAAAACCTAAGATTGGAGAATTGTTATGGTTAGACAGATTATACATATCGATGAAGAAAAATGCATTGGCTGTGGCCTTTGTGCAGATGCCTGCCACGAGGGTGCGATTGCGATGGTTAATGGAAAAGCAAAGCTGATGAGGGAGGATTACTGTGATGGTCTTGGCGACTGTCTTCCAGCATGTCCTGCGGACGCGATTTCGTTTGTGACACGTGAGGCGCCTGCATATGATGCGGCTGCTGTGGAAGCTGCTAAGCTAGAAAAAGCTGCGAAAACACCAGCTGCTGTCACTTCCTCCATTATCTCTGGGCTGAAATTAACTGATGCGCCAGTTCACACCGGCTGTCCTGGTTCTCGCGCTCAATCTTTTACACAGCAGGCTCCGACTCATGCCTGCCCGAGCTCTGCTTCACGCGATCTGGATGCTGTCGGTTCATCTGCCCTGTCCCAGTGGCCTATTCAGATTAAGCTTGTTCCTGTAAATGCTCCTTATTTTAATGATGCCGATCTTTTAATTGCTGCCGACTGTACAGCATATTCTTACAGCCGTTTTCATGAGGATTTCATTAAAGGACGCATCACATTAATTGGATGTCCAAAACTTGATGACGGTGACTACAGTGAAAAGCTGACTGAAATTTTTACATCAAATGAAATTAAAAGCATTCATCTGGTGCGCATGATGGTTCCGTGCTGCGGCGGACTGTCAAAAGCCGTAGCAAATGCAATCGCTGCCTCTGGCAAACAAATTCCATGCACGATTACCACGATTTCCCCACAGGGTGAGATAATTCGCACAGAAAGGAACTAATTAAATTATGTCTTGTACCAATACACCACTGCACGATGAACTGCTTGGCGCAGTGATCGGCCTCGCCCGTACATGTGCCAACAATCCAAAGACTGATGACACCGACCGTCTTATTTTTACAGCTCTTCGCGTGTCTGCAAACAAAAGCGCAAATGAGCAAACACTCGCTGCCATGATTCACCGCGTAAATGAAGAAAAAGCGATCATCTCTCCAGGCTGCGCGACCTGCACTGCACGCTGCGGCAACACTGATAATTATGATATGTCACTTTTGTGGAATGCACCTGATGATATACGCAAGGCAAAGCTTTCCATCTTGGAAAATGCCCAAGCACTCGCTGAAAAATTAATGCAGACAAAAAGCGAGGAGATTCCCGAAGGAACCATTCCTCGCCTGTATCATGCACTTTTCATGGTAAAGGAAGATTGGGATGCTAAGCCGCTGCAAGAGCTTGCTGATGATATCGCTTCTCTCTAATTACCACTATTTTATTACTTTACCTCATATACAACACAGCTATGCGGTGCTAGCTCTGCACTTACTGCTGTTTCTGCGCTGTCTACCTTGCCTGTCCACAGCTCTTCTAAGGAAAGTCCTGCGTCTGGCTCGAATAGACATCTGCCGTCTACCCCAATGATACTTTCAATGTCGGCATTTACAATTTGTACTTCTTCAGACAGGTTAAACAATGCAACATAGGTTTGACCTGTCTTTTCGTTATGTGCAGACCATGCTGCCTGATTGTCGTCTCTTGCGATCTGGTGTGGCTTGCAGTCTGGTGTCAGCATTGAAAGCACCTTTTTGTTTGTTAAAAGACCAAGTGTCCACTCGTCAAGCTTTGTCAGCTCTGCACCGATCATAAGCGGTGAACCAAACAGACACCAAAGTGTCATCATTGTGCGCTGCTCGTCCTTTGTAAAACGTGTGTCACGTTCTTCGCCAAAACCTTTGCCTAGCTTTCCAATAGGAAGCATATCACAATCTGGATAATTGCCTCTTGATACCTGATTCTGCCACAGTTCACAGCGCTCAAACATGTTTTTCAAAAGCTTCCAATCATCCCAGAAATCATCTGTGATTCTCCACATGTTGGCATTATTCTCATAGTGCCATGCCTTCTCGATAAGTGCTGGTCCCGGTGACAGAGACAATACAACACTTCTTCCACACTTTTTGATTGCCTTTGCAAGCATTTCAACCTCATGAGATGCAGAATATGGATTGTGCGGGTAAATATTTGTGTTGCAAATATCATCACATTTGATGAAATCAACTCCCCACTCAGCATACATTTCAAGCAAAGAATCATAATATGCCTGTCCTGCCTCGCAATTTCTCACACCGTACATATCTGGATTCCAGCCACAGATGGAGCTTGGATCAGCAATTTGGTTTGCAGTCCAGTCAGTTTTCTTTACTGCCATATGTGTATGTGCAGCAATTCTTGGAATACCACGCATGATGTGAATACCAAACTTCAAGCCAAGGCTATGTACATAATCTGCAAGTGCCTTAAAGCCCGTGCCATCTGCCGATGATGGGAAACGCTCTGGATCTGGCTGTAAGCGTGAATATTCGTCAATTGCCAAATCAGAATATGGAATATACTGGTAAGTATTTCTCTGTGAGCCTGCCTTCTTTGCGTACCACTCAATATCAACTACTACATACTCGTAGCCGGCATCCTTTAAGTGCTCTGCCAAGTAAGCAGCATTTGCTCTTACCTGCTCTTCATTTACTGTAGTGTCATAATAGTCATAGCTGTTCCAGCCCATAGGTGCAATCGGTGCATAATCATTCTTGTTCATGATATCCTCCTTACTATTGTGTATTTTCTTACTTTTTATTATAATCACTTCATGTAAAAATAAAAGAATACAATCTTGATATGAAAGGGTAATTTTTTGATGTACTATACAAAAGGCGTATTTGGTGTATTAAATCTTGAAAGCTTGCCAGATGAACCAATGGTTCTTCTTGACGGTGGAATTGAAAGCCGCTATAAGGAAGACTACTTTTTTGATAACAGCTGCCGCTCCAATTATCACGGTTATCTTTTTCAATATACACTGTCTGGGTGCGGCGCTTATAAATCTAATGGCAAAACTATTTTTCTTACTCCTGGCACAGCCTTTTTTGCTGTGATTCCCGAAAAAAGCTGCTATTATCTTCCTGAAAAAGCTGATAAACCATGGGATTTTCTCTATCTTCATTTCGATGGAAGCGCTGTTTTTCCTTTTTTTGAAAAGCTTACGCAACACTGCGGCGGTATTATTTCAATTGACGCGCAGACAAGCTGCATTCAAAAGGCGCTTGCTCTTCATACACGCATGATTAGCGGCGGTCATTTGCAGCCATATGAGGGCGGTGAATTTTTATACGGCTTTCTCTGCGGACTGCTTCGTCATGTTCTTCATCCAGCTGCTTTTCACACTGAAAGCACTGCCAGTCAGGCAGCTCTTTTAATGGAAAAGGAATTTGCAACCATTGGCGGTATTGATGAGGTGGCAAAACGTCTCCATATTTCTTCTGAGCATCTGTCCCGCTCTTTTCACAGCGAATGGGGCATTGCTCCTGTTCAATATTTAAATAGAATGCGTATTCAGTCTGCCATGAATGATCTTCTTGGAAGCAATGACACTATAGAAGTCATTGCTGTCAAAAACGGTTTTGCAAATGGCAATTATTTCGCTAAAGTCTTTCGCCGCTATACAAAAATGACTCCCGGTGAATATCGCTGCAAAAAAACTGGACAAATCCGAACTTTGTCAGTATAATAGGGCACAGGCTATTTGCCTACTGGTTCGAAACCCTCCCAGTATAAAAAACTAGGCTGATGAAGCGTTCTTTTTTAAGAGCGCTGTTTTCGCTATAGTTTTTGAGGTGTTCAAATTCGTGCGAAGGCAGCGCTTTTTTTGCTGACTTTTGCGCAAAAGAAAGGAACAGCTTATTATGCGAAAAAAAGTAATTATCGACTGTGATCCAGGCATCGACGACAGCCTTGCGATCATGCTTGCCCTCTCCTGCGATCAGATTGAGGTGCTTGGAATCACAATTGTCTGTGGAAATTCCCCGACTGAAATGGGGGCAGGCAATGCTGCAAAGGTGCTTCGTCAAATGAATCGCCTTGACATTCCAATTTTTACTGGTGAACGCACACCACTAAAGCGCGACTATGTAAACGCGCTTGACACACACGGCGCTGACGGCTTAGGCGAAAGCTTTCTTGAGCCAGTGGAAAACTTTTCTTTCCACACTGATGCCGTCTCATTTCTTGAGGAAACGATTCTTAACACGCACTGCAGCGTCATCGCACTTGGTCCGATGACAAATCTTGCACGTCTCATCCAGAAAAATCCTGCAGCATTTGCTGCAATTGATGAACTGGTATCTATGGGCGGTGCTTTTAAGAGTCACGGCAATTGTTCTCCTGTCGCTGAGTATAACTACTGGGCAGATCCTGATGCTGCTGCGCTTGTCTATGAGACGGCTGCCAGACAAAAGCGTCTTATCCATATGGTTGGCCTCGACGTGACAAGACAGATCGTTCTTACACCAGATCTTATCTCTTATTTAAAGCGTCTCGACAGCAAAACTGGCTCATTTGTTGAGGCTATCACTAAATTCTACCTTGATTTTCATTGGGAATGGGAGCATATGATTGGATGCGTCATCAATGATCCTCTTGCGGTTGCCTATTTTGCTGATCATTCAATTTGCAGTGGTTTTGATGCTTACACAGCTGTTGAAACAGGAGGCATAAGCATCGGTCAAACAGTTGTTGACTCTATGAATTTCTATAAAAAGGAATCTAATAGCGTGGTGTTGACACAGACTGATCCTGTCCGTTTCTTTACCTTCTTTTTCTCGCGCCTGCTTAATAAGACTCCTGATGAGCTTGATCTTCTATCCGATATGGTGCGAAGTCCAAAGCAGGTACGTATTAATTCGTAACTTGTATCATTTTATCAAATTAATGTAATCAAAACTGTAATACAAAAACTTATATAAAAAAGAGGTATTTGAAATGGAAAATAATAATAGAAGAAAACTTGGAACTTATCAGATTTGTTTGATTGCACTGGCAATTGTTATGAATGTAATAGGCGGACAGATTGCGCTTGCTCTTCGTCTTCCAATTTATTTAGACAGCATCGGAACCATCATGATCGGTGCCATGCTTGGACCATGGTGCGGCTTAATCCCTGGTCTGCTTGGTGGTCTGATCATGGCTTTTACTGGTGATATTTACTCACTGTATTTTGCACCTGTCGGCATGATCGTTGGTTTTATGAGCGGTCTTGCTCATACAGGTTTTTCAGGTCTTCGCGGCGGTGCTAAGCTTCAGCGCATTTTGTCACTCGGCCATATAAGTACCGTTAAGGATGCCGCAATCATGATAGGACGTGCCTTTATGATCTCTCTTCCAGGAACAGTTGTCAGCGCTTTTATCTGCACAGTTCTTTTTGGCGGAGTGACCTCATCTGGCTCTGCAATTCTTGTTCAGTTTCTGGCTGCAAAGACACCGCTTGGACTGACAGCAAGCATCATTCTTGTTCAGTTTTTAACTGATTTTTGTGACCGCGCAGTAAGTCTTGCGCTTGTCATGGCAATGGTTCGCGTGCTTCCTGTTTCTATTAAGCAGCGCCTTGCCGCGAATTAATGTAATATACGGGTAACTATTCAGAACCCCATTCGCAAAATCGCATCTTCGATGCTTCTATTTTGCTCATGTGGTTACCTCGCCATATAAAATTGCTATTCTGTCTGAATGCAAGCATTCACAGAAAGCAATTTTGCATGGCTCTGAATAGTTACATATAAGGAGAAATTTATGGGAATCCCTGTTGAACGCTACAGTAAAATTACTGATAAAAATAACCGTGAAATTTGTCTGCTGCGTGCTTTTCCATGTGCTTGGGGAAAATGCACATTTTGTGATTATATCGAAGACAACGGACATGATGAAGCAGCTATGATTTCATTAAATAAAAGCATTTTAGATCAAGTCACCGGCGAATTTGGTGTTTTAGAGGTCATCAATTCAGGAAGCTGCTTTGAACTTCCAAAGCAGACACTTGATGATATTGAAAATGTAATAAAAACAAAAAACATCCATAAGCTCTTTTTTGAATCGCACTGGATGTATAGAAAGCACCTCGCTGCAATGCGAAGCCGCATGCCAGTGCCAATCATTTTTAAGATTGGCGTAGAGACATTTGACCGCGATTTTCGTGAGCATGTTCTTAATAAGCATGCCGACTTTCAGTCACCTGAAGAGGTAGCCAAATATTTTGACTCTCCATGTCTTATGGTCGGCATAAAGGGGCAGACAAAGGAAATGATCGCGCACGACATTGACTGCCTAAAGCGCTATTTTAAGCTTGGAACAGTAAATGTATACAACAATAATACTACACCAATCAAACGTGATGAAGAGCTTGTTCGCTGGTTTATGAAGGAATATAACTGGCTGCTTGACGATCCTTCTGTTGAAGTATTATACGATATCACTGATTTCGGTGTTGGGTGATTTCCCACATTGCTAGTCCGGCTGCGACTGCTACATTAAGAGAATCGACTCCGTTCATCATTGGAATTTTAGCTACATAATCAGCTGCATTGATTGTGGACTCTGCAAGTCCCTGTCCTTCGTTTCCCATGATGATTGCGAGTCGATCTTTTTGTTTTAAAACTGGATCATCAATTCGAATATTATCTGAACGAAGTGCCATTGCAACTGTCTGAAAGCCTTCCTCCTTCAGCCATCCAATGCCCTCTTCCTTCCATTTTGCCTCACTGCTTCCAATATAAGCCCATGGAACAAGAAGTGCATTTCCTACACTTACACGCATTGCACGGCGATAAAACGGATCTACACAGGCTGGTGACAATAATACAGCGTCTATGCCAAATGCTGCGGCACTTCTAAAGATTGCACCGATGTTTGTTGGATTTTCTACATCCTCAAGCACAACAATACGCTTTGCATTTTCAAGCACTTTTTTATAATCAAAATTTTCTTTTCTTCGCATCGCGCATGAAATTCCACCTGTCAATACATAGCCAAACTCTCTTTTGGCATCCTCTGGATCTACTATGTAAATAGGTGCCTCTCCCACACGATCTAAAATCTCATCGTTTTCCATTTTTTCAGTACAGACAACACTTAGCGGCTCGTAGCCTTTGCGAAGAGCAATATCAATAACATTTTTGCTTTCTGCAATAAAAATGCCTGGCTCTGGCTCATAATAACGAAGAAGATGCACTTCTTTATTTCCAACATACCATTCTAATTCTTGAAGCTGTGCTGATGAAGCCTTGATTATATTTTTTTTATTTCTCATATACATACCTCTGCTTACTGCTATTTATTCTCTATCTAATAATAGCAGATCTTCCTCTCTTGCGTAAAGCACTTTTGGCACTCCCACAGAAGGATTCCAGTCACTTTTACTGATCTTCCACTGCAGCCACTCACAGTTCTCATCTTTTCTAAATGAAATATTCCACTCAAATGGATCCTCTAATATCCTGTATTCGCCAACTGTCAATTCAGTTATATGACCTTCTTTTGGCTTTTTTTGCATCAGATAATGAGCCTGATTCCAACAGTACGCGCCGTAAGTGCTTCCTTTGATACATCAAACGCCACACCCCATTCTGCTGCCCAAAGTTTACCGAATGATTTATCTTGCATCGGTGTTTCTGTCGGCTCTAAATCCTTTACCAGTTCCACACTGCAAATATTTTTACAGCCTGACAAAAGAGCTGCTGTTTTTGTCTTTGGATTCTTAAAAAATTCTTTTACCGGCTCAATCACTTCCATCTTTCCCTGATTGATACAGCTTACAGTATCGCAAAGGCGATACACTTCATCTCTGCTGTGCGATACAAACAAGGCTGGCTTTTGAATATCTTTTAACAAATCCATCATCTGCTGCTCCATCTTCCACTTAAGATAGCTGTCTAATGCGGCAAATGGTTCATCTAAAAGAAGAAGCTCTGGTTCTGCCGCTAACATACGGGCCATCGCGACGCGCTGCTTTTGACCTCCTGAGAGTTGATCTGGCATGTGTTTTTCAAGACCTGTCAGATGAAAACCTGTTATGTATTCCTGCACCTTTTTTTGATCTGGCTTTCTGCCCATTCCTGCCTGTATATTTTGTACCACATTCATGTTAGGAAATAATGCATAGTCCTGAAACATATATCCGACTTTCCTTTTTTGAGGCGGCAAATTTATCTTTTTTTTCGAATCAAACAGCACTCTGTCATTTAAAACAATTCTTCCTTCGTCAGGACGCTCAATACCTGCAATGCATTTTAATGTCATACTTTTTCCGCATCCAGATGCACCCAGGATTGCAAATACGCCGCCATCCATGCAAAAGTCCACATCCAGCAAAAAATTTCCCAGTTTCTTTTTTATCGTTACCTGCAACATATCTGTCTTTTGCCCCTATCATTACCATTGTTTTTTCTGTTTGTTTTTTCCTGATCCTAAAAGATTCATTAACAGCACAACGACAAATGCAATCACCATGATCACCATTACCCAAAAACCGGCTGTCTTGTAATCTCCATTTTGAATTACCATCGCAATTTTCTGAGAAATCGTTCCTGTCTTTTTCGGAATATTTCCTGCAAGCATAGATGTAGCTCCATACTCTCCCATGGCTCTTGCAAATGTCAAAATCGTTCCAGAAAGTATTCCTGGACGCGCCGATGGAATCACAACCTTCCAGAAAATTTTCATTTCCGACATACCAAGTGTTCTGGCTGCATAGATTAAATTTGCATCTACCTGCTCAAATGCTGCTCTGGCATTTCTATACATAAGAGGAAAAGCAATCACAGTTGCTGCAAGCACGCAGCCAAGCCAAGTCTGTACGACCTTAATTCCACAGCCTTCATAAAGCGCAGCACCAAATGGACGGCGCAGACTAAAAATCAGTAAAAGAAAAAAACCGGCTACCGTTGGCGGCAGTACCATTGGCAGTGTAAGAATACCATCCAATACTGCTTTTGTTTTAGGTCCTACTTTTATTACCTGTCTTGCTGCAAAGATCCCGCCCAAAAAAGAAAGAATGGTTGCCACCACTCCAGTCTTTAATGAGATCAGCAAAGGACTCCAATCAAGCCCTCTCATAAATTCCATCAATTCTTCCATTGTGCCACCATTATTTCCATCAATTTAGTAAGAGTACCACGTCCACAGAAGCAATGCACCAAATGAACATGGAAATTTACTTTTAATCTTCTACATCAGTATCGAAATAATACTTCTGGAAAATTTCTTTTGCATCATCTGTAATTAAGAAATCGACAAATTCCTTTGCTGTGGATGCCTCAAGCTCATCTGCCTCTGAATTTTGAATTTGTGCTACCGGATAAATAACATCTCCTGTCAGATCATAAGGAATCTTCTCTAAAATCTCAATACGATCTTCTAATCCATATGTATCGGAATAATAAACAGTTCCTACCTCATTTGATCCCTCTGCCACTGCTGACGTAACAACACCTACATTTGCACATTCATTGATTTCCACACCGCCAAGTGCTTCTGAAATGTCTGTTGTTGAAATCTTTGATACATCATCTGCCTTTTCTAACATTCCTGAATTTACCATTGCCTGACGTGTATATTTTCCAACAGGAACTGAGCCATCTGCAAGCGCAATGCTGCCAGCCTTTTCAATATCCTTAAGACCTGTTACCTTGGTGTTGCTTCCCTTGTAAGTTACCACACAAACCTGATTGTTTACAACATTGTGACGTGTTCCATCTACCACAAGACCATCTGTCTCATCAAGCTGATTCATCTGCTTAACTGCTGCTGAGAAAAATACGTCACAAGCTGCGCCTTCTTCAATCTGAACCATCAAAGTTCCTGAGCTGTCATAGCTTCCCTGTACACTTACATTTTCGTGTGTTTTCTGAAACTCTGCGATCAGTTCCTCCATTACCTGATTCAGACTCTTAGCTGCAAATACAGTGATTGTAACTTCTTCTTTTTTGTCTGATGCCTTAGAACCACATCCTGCAAATATGGATGCCGCTAAAATAGTTGTCAGTATTATTCCTGCATGTTTCTTTCTCATTTTTTTCTTCTTACTCCCGCTTTTTCTGCTCTAATTTGTATCAGCTGTGCCGCAATACTGATAGCTATCTCTGCCGGTGTCTCACTTGCAATGTCTATTCCGATTGGTGCATGTACACGATCAAGTTCTTCATTGGTGAAGCCTTCTGCTAGTAGTTTTTCTCTGACGTACTGAGTCTTTCGTTTGCTTCCCACTACGCCTATATAAGAAGCAGGTGTGCGCAGCGCAAACCGCTCAACATCCGCATCACATCTATGTCCTCTTGTAACAACTACAAGATAATCTTCCTTTTTTACTTCCAAAATATCAGAAAGCAAAGTAAAATCAACAGTTTTTGTCTCCTGTACGCCTAGGAATAAATTAGGGGCTGTGTACTCCTCTCTGTCATCCATTACCATGCACCAAAAGCCCAAATGACTGAGTACTGGAACAAGCTCCTGTGCAAGATGACCCCCTCCGAAAATATAAACCTTTCCATCAAAGTTAAATTCTTCGGCATAAATCTTTTGAGTTTCATCATTCTCGTATTTTTCAAGTATTCGGCAATGACCTCGTCCCTCCTCAAGATGAGACTCTATTTTAGGATATCCTTTTGAAAATGGAAGTAGCAGCCAATATGACTTTTTCTCTTCTTCCATCTTTAATGCTTCCTTTAAAAAAGATGCAATCTTTGTATCCTGACTTTTCACGCTGTAAAATAAAACCTTTACTTTACCTCCGCAGACCATTCCAAGGCCGCCATTTTCTCCTGTTCCCAAGTCAAAATCCTCGACAAAATGAGCATCCTTTCCAGCAATCGTCATTGCTTTTTTTACGGCCTGATATTCCAGATTTCCGCCGCCGATTGTTCCATAAATTCTGCCTGTCTGATCTGCCGCCATATAGGCTCCAGTCGTGCGCGGAATTGAACCATTTCCTTCCACAATAGTGACCAGAACGGTATCACAATTTTGATTCCAGCGATCTAATAACAATTGATAAAGTGTTTTCATATATTCCTCCGATTTTATCAATCTATATGTGCTTCTGTTTCTTCTACCTTTTCAAGAATATCGCCTTTTTTGATTTTTCCACCATGAATTACAACAGCAAATACGCCCTCTCTTGGCATGATGCACTCGCCCATTCTCTTATAAATTTCACAGTGGCTGTGACATTCTTTTCCAATCTGAGTCATCTCTAAAATGACATCACCGCATTGAAATCGTGTTCCCACTGGAAGATTTCGAAAATCATAGCCTTCTACGATCAGGTTTTCGCCAAAAGCACCAAGCCCAATCTGTGCTCCTTTTTTTCTAAATTCCTCTATTTTTTCATATGACAGAAGGCTCACCTGTCTGTGCCAGTGACCTGCATGTGCATCTTTCTCAATTCCCCAGTCCTTCACAAAAACTGCTTCTTCAATTTCCTGTTTTGCCGTACCACGCTTTTCGCTGATACAGATTCCTTTAATAACTCCCACTTTTGTTGTTCCTTTCCTGTTGCGCTGCATTCTTTTGACTTTGTCGGGTGCTACCCACCAATTTTGACCATCTCGTTGATTTCAGTCATCTCCTCTGGATGCTCAAAGCAATGGGCTGCCGGCTTTTTATAAATAGCTGCTCTCATTGCAGTTGTTAGTTTCTCATTTAGCGCTTTTTGTATATTTTTTTCGTTTTGCCCAGTTTCTTCTCCTCGCAGAATCTGACGCAGATCAATTCCTTTATCATAGCAAAGACACAGCTTTAAATACCCCTGTGCCGTCAATCTAACTCTGTTGCAGCTTTCACAAAACTTTCCATGAATTGCACTTATAAAGCCAACTGGAATTGTTAATTTAGAAAACTTATAATACACTGCCGGGCCGCTTCCTATTGGGACTTCTTTTGTATGTAATGTCTGAACCATGTGTGATATCTGTTTTTTTTGATTTGCTTGATACGTGATCATTTCTGACTTTCCAAACTCATCTTCAAGACATGCTCTCAGTTCATCATTACTTCTTCCTACATACTGTTTTCCATAGCCAACCGGCATCATCTCAATAAAACGAAGCGGTATTTTTTCCTGCTGTGCATACAAAACAAGAGAAATAGGATTTAGCTCTTTTCGATTGACTGCATTGATTTTCACAGGCAGCCCAATTTCTTTTGCCGCCTGTATCCCATCAAGTACTTCTTTTAAATTTTGCCTTCCTGCAAGTGATGCAAATTCTTCAAAATCAAGAGTATCCAGACTCACATTTAATCCGTCCAGGCCCGCGTCCTTTAATGAAGCAGCATAAGTTCTAAGTAAAACTCCATTCGTGGTCATTGTGATCGTTTCTACACCTGGAATTGCCCTAATCCCTCGAATGAGATCTGCACAGCCTTTTCGCACTAACGGCTCACCACCTGTAATTCTGACATGTGTAATGCCAAGGCTGACGCCAGCCCTTACAATCTCCCAGATTTCCTCAAATGTAAGAATATTTTTCATTCCTACATCTGTAACTTCGTTTGGCATGCAATACTTACAGCGCAGGTTACATCGATCTGTGATTGAAATACGCAGGTAAGTAATATTTCTTCCATATTGATCCAGCATGCTGCTTACCAGCCTTTTCCAAAACCGCAATTAGGATAAGTACAAACTGGACAGTTTAAGCATAGTCCGCCCTCTCCAAGTAATGCCAGTTCCTCTGCTGTGATGAAATCGTTTGCTAACAGACGCGGCAGCGCCAGATCAAAAATCGTTCTTTTTGCATACATAACACAGCCCGGCAGTCCCACAATCGGAATCGTTTTATCCTTATATTCATAATAAGATACTAAAAACATTGCTCCTGGAAGAACTGGTGCACCGTAAGAAACAATTCTTGCCCCGGTATTTTTGATGGCAAGCGGTGTTTTGTCATCTGGATCTACGCTCATGCCGCCTGTACATAAAACAATCTCAGCTCCCTGTTCTATAGCACTAATACAGCCCTTAGTAATTGCCTCATGGTCATCATCATAAATCTCGTGGAATATCACTTCACTGCCATATTCCTTTAATTTTTCTACTAGAACTGGCGTAAATTTATCCTGAATGCGTCCGTGATAAACTTCACTTCCTGTTGTTAAAATCGCAGCTTTTTTTGGCTGCAGCGGCCTTATTTCCAAAATAGACCCGTCATTACAAATCTCTTTTGCGCGCTCCATTTTTTCTTTTTCAATCACAAGCGGAATGATTCTCGTCCCAGCTAACTTATCACCTTTCTTTACAAAAGTGTTGCCATGACGTGTCGCAATCATCATTTCTCCCAGACTATTGACTTTCCTTAGCTTCTCGCGATCAACTTTAAAAAGACCGTCACAATCCGCAATAAGCTCTATTTTTCCTTCCTTTACATCAGATGGATGCATATGCTCGTTTTGGCACATCTCATAAAGAATTTTCGCTGCCTCATTTTCGTGCAGCATATGCTCGTCTTTTTCCCAAATATATATATGTTCCTTTCCAACACTTAAAAGAACCGGAATATCCTCCTTTGTGATTATGTGACCCTTTCGAAATACCGCATCTTTTGTCACACCTGGAATAATCTGTGTGATATCATGGCACAATACCTGTCCCACAGCTTCTTCTGTTTTCATTAGTTTCATAATATTTTCCTTACTTTCTTTGTTTACTCCAATGTTTCGCAGATAACTTCTAAAACGCTTCCTGCAATGCATCTTGCCTTATCTGAAATCGTAAAGCAATTTGCCAATTCTTCTTTTCTTGGGTCGATATCAGCAATCTTAAAGCCTTTTGTGACTGGATAATTGTCTCGAATAAGTCCACGAAGAAGACCGTCAATAGTTGCTGTCACCTCTGTTTTTTTTATATCTGCGACGCTTTCGTTTTCTTTGTCTGATGCTTCAATTACAGCTATCACCTGACCTTTTTCTACGATATCTCCAATTTTACTCTTGTTTTTTAATATGCCGTCTGCCGATGCATGAATGACACGCTCAACTCCGTAACCGCCGATTATGCCAGGTATTCCAGTATTTGGATATGCACTTCCTTCACGAATCACCCGGCCCAAATTGTGACCACGCTTTGTCTCAATTACAACATCCACATCGACACCTGCAGTAAAGCCAGGACCAAGTGCAATAGTAAGTGGTGCCATATTTTTATTAGTTCCGAGATTACGCTTTGCAAGAATCGCATCGACTATGACTTTTGGCTGCATTGAAGCAATGCTTTCGCCCTTTGGATCAACCATTACTGGTACTTTGCCGTTTTTCCATGCATCAATCATCTGTTTTTCATCTTCTACACGAACTGCCTCCACACCTTCCACACAGGCACTTTTGCTATAAACAGCCTCGCTTAATGCGACTTGTCTCCTAATGGCAGCCGGATGATCCGTTTCCAGCACCAATAAACGAAATCCACTCTTTTTTAATCTATGAATCGTTCCCGTTGCCAGATCACCAGCACCGCGCACTATAATTAGATCACTTTTTTTCATCGGAAGTTTCCTTTCACTTTTTATAAGTCTAAAATATATTCTGCCTCCCAGTGATACCCATCTGCCTGTAACGTTTCTAACACTTTTTCTCTTTCTTTTGGGTCAGCTTTCCAACAAAGACCACATCCTGCGGTGATTTCCCGTGGAATCGGAATCAGTCGCCCCGGCAATTTTTGCTCTATGCCAAATTTATCAGCTGCCATTGCCTGCGTAGTACTTTCAAATGTTAAAATCCAGGTTTTCTTTTTTATTCTCATATCAGATTGACTCTCCCATTACTCAAGCAGCTGCGACAACTTTTTAATAGCTTTTGCTGTTCTGTCAATTTCTTCCTCTGTATTTTTATGAGACACAGATATTCTAACTGCTCCCTGCATTTTTGTGCCCAATGTCTCGTGCATGAGCGGTGCACAATGAGCACCTGAACGAACAGCAATTTCTTCCTCTTCAAAAAGCCAGTCTGCAACATAAGCAGAATCTTCATCCCCCATGTTAAATGAAAGGATTCCCACTCTCTGGCTGCTGTCAGGATTTCCATACAGATGAATATTTTGCAGATCACGAATCTGATCCTCTAATCGTTTTATAAGTGATCTTTCTTTTTTTATAATCGCTTCTGTGCCAATCTCACTTAAATAGTTCAGTGCACCGCCAAGGCCAGCGATTCCATGTACGTTCAAGGTGCCGGCTTCAAGGCGCTCTGGCATTGCCTTTGGATGATCATGGTCAAAGCTGTGAATACCGCTTCCTCCGACCTTTAAGGGATTTATTTTTACTCCTTTACGCACATAAAGTCCGCCTGTTCCCTGCGGTCCCATCAGACCCTTATGTCCTGTAAAGCAAAGGACATCGATCCCCATTTTCTGCACATCAATTGGCAAAATTCCTGCTGTCTGAGAGGCATCTGCAATAAGAAGGATATCTTTATGTGATATTTCTTTTTTTATGCATTCTAGATCCGTGATATTTCCTGTAAGATTCGATGCATGTGTCACAATAACTGCTTTTGTATTTTCTTTTATCAGTGCTGGAAGCTTGTCGTAGTCTAATATTCCCTGTTCATCTGCAGATAAAAAGCTTATTTCTACTCCCTGCTTTTGCAGACGATAAAGCGGACGCAGCACCGAATTATGTTCACACACTGTTGTAATAACATGATCACCTTTTTGAAACAACCCTAAAATCGCTGTATTTAAGGCTTCGGTTGCATTTGATGTAAATGCAATGCAGTCAGCACTCTCTGCGTTAAAAAGCTGTGCTAACTGCTCTCTAACCTGATAAACGCATCTTCCTGCCTGCAGCGTGGCATCATGCGCACCACGCCCAGGATTGCCCATCGTATGTAGGGCTCTAATAATTTCTTCTTCTACTTCTTTTGGCTTTTGCAGAGAAGTTGCTGCATTATCCAGATAAATCATGGTTTTATAATCCTGTCTGCTTTGCTCATTCGCTCTGCTATATCATACATATTTGTAACTTCTCCAACCTGAAGCTTTTCTGTCAGTCCATAAAAATTCAGACATGTACCACATGTGCGAATCTCTACCCCCTGTGCTTCTAGGCTTTTAAGATCTTCTAATGATTCTGAGCCTCACACGTTAAAAATGCACCGCCATTATAAAAAAGTATCTGATCCGGCAGCTCATCCTGCTGTGTCAGCGCATAAATAAAGCCCTTTAACAATGTTGCGCCCAACTGCTCATTTGGACCTCCCATAGTTTTAGAAGAAATAACAACAAGACTAGTCTTCTTTGCCGGTGCACATGGAATACATTCTTCTATATTCTTTGCAGTTTCACTATCAGGTTTTTGTGTTGTTTGTTCATCTGCCTCTCCAACTGTCAGCGTTACACGATATTCCTGATCTTTTACCTTTTTAGATGCACAGCCATATCCTTTTTGCTGCGCCATTTTCGTTAAATTCTGTACAGCAATTTCATTATCGACTAATACCTCTACTACACCTGCTCCATTTAATTCTTTGATTGCTTCTTTTGCCTTCACTAATGGAATTGGACAGATATCGCCAATTGCATTTACTTCTTTTTTCATAATGTTTTTTCTCCTATTTTCGCTATTTTTTCTTATAATCAATTACAAAAATTTCTGATTTTTTTTGTTCTGTCACTTCTCCTACGATAGCAGCTGGAAGACCTGCCATTTGCAGCTTTTCACACAAGTCATCTGCCTGTGCTTTTGGTACAGCAAACAATAAACCGCCTGACGTTTGTGGATCATACAGCACTTCTTCCATTCCAAATGATATATCCTCAAACTTCACATATCCTTCGAGATGGTTTCTATTTTTTTGACCTGCTGCAGTCAATAAAAATTCTTCAGCACATTCCACTGCACCATCAAATACTGGAACCTGATCAGCATAGATTACACTCGAGAGCCTTCCATCCATCATCTCATGAAGATGGCCTAAAAACCCAAAGCCTGTCACATCTGTACAGGCATGTATGCAAAAATTTCTTGCAATCTCAGATGCTGTGCGGTTAAGTGTTGTCATAGAAGCAATCACCTGCTCCATGGCTCCCTCAGGTGCTTGTTTTACACGGTTTGCCGCACATATAATTCCTACACCCAGTCTTTTTGTTAAGATCAGTTTGTCTCCAGATTTTGCACCATTGTTTTTCCAGATTTTTTTCGGATTAACTACACCCGTAACTGACAATCCATATTTGACATCACTGTCAGCAATTGAATGGCCGCCGGCGAGACTTCCGCCTGCTTCCTGTACCTTCTCTGCACCGCCCTGAAGAATCTTTCCAAGTATATTTAAATCCATTGATTCAGGAAAGCAGACGATATTTAGTGCAGTTTTTACATCACCGCCCATAGCATATATATCACTTAAGGCATTTGTTGCTGCTATCTGTCCAAACAGGTAAGGATCTTCCACCATAGGCGGAAAAAAATCTAGTGTCTGCACAAATGCCTGATAATCATTAAGCTTATAAACTGCCGCATCATCACTGCTGTCATAGCCTACAAGCAGATTTTCATCTTTTTGTCCTTTTGGAAGTCGTTCCAAAATATGCTCCAGCACACCAGCTCCAAGCTTTGCCGTACAGCCGCCGCTTTTGCAAAATATAATTTCTTTTTCACTCATATTGGCACACTTTCTTTATTTTCTGGCACATTCAAATGCTGTTCCTAAAAGAATATCAAGTCCATGAGACATTGAATCCAATATATAAGTAAGACTCTCCTCAACTGCCTTTGGGCTTCCCGGCAGATTCACAATAAGCGTCTGCTTACGAATAACACTAGCTCCACGACTTAACATTGCGCGCGGTGTGATAGTCAAGCTATAGGCGCGTATTGCCTCTGCAATTCCCGGTGCATTGCGATCAGCCACAGCAAGCGTTGCCTCTGGTGTCACATCTCTTTTAGAAAAACCAGTGCCGCCTGTTGTCAGTACAAGTGCACATTGTTCTTCGTCTGCTAATCGACAAAGCTCTTTTTCGATTGCTTTTTGATCATCAGGTAAAATGCAATATGATATCACTTCATACTTTTCTGTAGGAAGAAGTGACTTGATCTTTGGACCGCTTAAATCCTCTCGCTCGCCTTTAAAACCTTTATCACTAAGAGTTACAATTCCTACTCTATATTTTTGATTATGTTTTTTTTGTTCCATGATAGTGCCTTTCTAATTTGCTTTATAATGACCGCTTTTGCCGCCAGATTTTTCCACTAGATGAATCCCTGATATTTCCATGCCGCGATCCATAGCTTTGCACATATCATAAATTGTCAGCAATGCAACACTAACGCCCGTCATAGCTTCCATCTCCACACCTGTTTTTCCGATACAGGAGGTTTTACATGTTGCCTTAATTTGACGATGCATTTCATCTAGCTCAAAAGAAATCTCGCAGTCTGTCAATGCAATAATGTGGCATAGAGGAATCAGCTCTGAATTTTTTTTCGCCCCCATAATGCCTGCAATTCTGGCTATTCCAAGCACATCACCTTTTTTTGCCGTATGATTAGTAATAGCCTGAAAAACTTCCTCATTCACGGTGATTGTTCCCGTAGCAACAGCTACCCGATATGTATCTGCCTTTTCATGCACATCCACCATCACGGCATTTCCTTTTTGATCAAAATGTGTAAATCCACTCATCGTTTATATCTCCCCCAAAAATGGTTTATAGTCTATTGACTAGTTTGCCATATTCACTGCAGTTTTGCAAATACTATTTTTTCTATAGTTTCACTATTCTGCCCAGTTGAATTGATTAGCATTTTCCTAACCTGTTCTGCACTTTCTCGCACAATCCTGTCATCACACTGGTTTAAGACGGCAATGTATCTTCTGTCTCCTACATCTTTTCGCAGCCCCTGATTAGATAACAAAATCGCTGCCATATCTTTTTCTGTCAATAAATGATTTTCATCCGCTGACAATAGCTTTTTTGCTTTTTCCAGTCGAAAACAACACTCTTTAAGTGAACGCCCTAAGGCTGAAAGCCCCAAAACAGCCACCACTATATCCGACTCTGGCAAAAGTACAGGCTCATGATCAGCTGGCACTTTACATGGCAAACGCTTTGAGCCATCAGCCTCAATGAGTACAAGGTCAGAAAGCTCCATTGCCTGTCTCATCCAGTCAATCTCTGGCATCTTTAACTTTTGCTGATCTTTTTCCTCAGTTGCTCCGATCACCGCCCAATGTCCTGCTGCCCAGATTTCCTGTAACTGTTTTTCGTTCATTGCTAAAAATTCATCCTGCGGTCTGAAAATATGAGTTGTAGTCGTCACAAGCACTTTTTTTCCCTGATTGCTGCTCCACTTTGCAATTGCGTCAATAAGAGAACTTTTTCCTCCTGCTCCAACAAACGAAACAATATGTTTTCCTTCTGCTAGAAAAGCAAAAGCAGTCTTTATTGATACTTCTTGGATTTTTTTTTGCTTTATATTCGATTTACAATATTGATAAAATCTGCTAGTCATTTTTGTACCTATTAGCCCTAATTTTTTTCTAAAGACTCAATTTCTTTAATTTTGCAAGTATGTTTTTTGGTTTTCGAATTATAGTTAATTCCGACTAACAGTATTTTCCCTTTGTATCGAAACTGCTTTGCAAATTTCCAATACTGCTGATCCTGTTCCTGCTGTACTGCTTTTTCTGCACTCTTATTCCACTTAAGCTCGATTATAAGTGCCGGCTTTGATGATTGCAATGCTGGTAAAAATAATAAGTCAATATATCCTTTTCCACTTGCTAATTCTTCAAAACGGATATAATCATCTACACTACTCAAATATGCCATTATAACAACACTGCGTAATGCCTGCTCATTATTGTAAAATTTTGGAGAAGTATTTGCCTGATGTGCCTCTCCTATAATCTCTGCAACCGTTGACTCATCCTTATTGATTGTCGCACGGAGCAACTTATCTGACAATTCTACTGCCTTAACCAATTCTTTTCTGCTTCCATTTTTTATTGAACGAATAAATTCCTCTCGAATCTCTTCATTTGGGATAAATACTTCCCGCGTTTTTCTATCATATGCCAAATATCCCAGATGAACAAACAATGTCAGTACATCATCCTTACTCCTAAGAGAGGTCATATCATTCTGGAAGGAGCCAACATCAACCTTACACCGCATTCCTCCGATCATGTCAATTACAGAATCTTTTAGTCCATCGAAATTCAAGTCAATATATGTCATAAGCGACTCATAAGTTTCTGTCTGCGTCCAATAATTTGCAAAACTCTTATTTTGAATGGCTTCTATAATCGAATTTGGGCTATAGATATGCCCTGCTTGTTCAAATATATATCCATCATACCATTTCTGAGCCTGATCAAAATCAAGCGGATATTCTTCGCAAAGTCTCTTAACTTCCACCTGTGTAAAACCAACAAACGGCGCAAGTGGTCCTGGCTCTAACATTGTATATTCGCGAAAATCCGTTAAAGCTGACTGTGTTCCATATTTTTTTATAGGCAAAATACCTGTCATATACGCACCTGCGATGATCTGAGGCGTCACATTGTTTTTGAATAGCTGCGCAACAACTGTATATATTCTCGTTGAATAGTTGTATCCTGTTTTGCTTCTCGAAACAATGCATCCCACTCATCAATAATGATGAAAAACTTACGTTTTGTAGCTGAGTGAATCTGCATCAATGCTTTTAATAAGGACTCTGTTTCATCATGAATTGATTCTGGAAATTCTGATTTTAACTCTTGAATTACATCTTTTTGAATTTCCTTTACCACAAGATCCGGAGTATCCGCAATCGAAAGAAAAAGCGTGATATCAAGAAAAATGACATCGTATTGATTTTGATGCTCGCATTTTGTTTCTTTTCCAATTTTCAAATTTTGAAAAATATCTTTTGAATCTGCACCTCTTGAATAGTATGCCGCAAGCATTTTTGCTGCAAATGATTTTCCGAATCTTCTTGGTCTACTTGAGCAGACTAACATACGATCTGTCTGTACAACTGCATTCATATATTCGATTAACCCAGTCTTATCTACATATGTCTTGCTCCTTGCAATCGCCGCAAAACTTTCTGCTGATGGATTAACATAATATCCCATTCTGCTGACACTCCTTCCTGTTTCTTTTAAATCACCATAATACGGCACTTCTTATGGTAAAATCATTATACCATGCATTCTGCCACTTGTCATTGAATTCATAGTCCAATGTGACCGAATGATCAATAACAAGTGGCAGTATAGCTGACGAAATTTTAATTATCTTTTGGTTTCATGATACTCCGATTTTTCCACATCCTCTGGCACAAAGGACATCAAAATATTTCTTCGATGGACAAGTGTTCCGCGCATACCCGGTTCAAATTTTCCTGCCTGCTTAGCCGATACACTCAGTTCAATATGTGTATCATCCTGCAAGCGAAACTCTACATGGTAGCGCCCAGATGAACCTGGACTAACAACTCCGTTTTTCGTTATATATTGAGATGGGTTAAAAAGATCAATATTCTCTATCTTTTCTACGACTGCTCCATATTCTATTTCTTTACCAAACAGGAAGCGACCTGCTTTTGTGCCTTCTTTTAATTTTACTGAGCGATTTAAGAACCACAATGCTGCAGCAATTACTATAGCTGCGGCCAAGGTCCACGCTGCCAGCACCCACAAAAATGTACTTTTCAGGTGGAATAGAACCCGATACCCCTCTAAATTTAGGCTGCGCCTTGTCCTGTCAACCGTAAAGCTGACTACCATTCGAGACGTGCTTTTAGTATTCCCCTTCGCACTACTTATACCTGAAATTGCAAGCTGGTACTCATTCGTCGTATCACATCTGAGTGACTGAAACTCCTGCGTCTCCTCTGAATAAAGTACTGCATTCGCCTGTGAGACCTCATATTGCTTCCAGTTATCCACAATCTCGATTTCACTGCATCCATATTGAACTGCCTTATCGGGCAGATCAACTGCAAGCACTGCTAATACCTTATCTTGATTTGTGGTATACACCAAATATACCGCTGTTTCAATAGATACTGACTGCTGCTCACTGTCCCCTTTTGTAAGAATAATCGTTTCTATCTGTTGGTTCATCTTTTGGATTTCCTGAATGTCCTGCTCCTCCACTCCAATATAAGAAAGGTATGCCTGTAACAAAAGCTCTTTTTCCTCATCTCCATTATTCTCATTATTTTGAGAATCGTTGCCATCACCAAGAGATACTGGAGTTTTTTGGCTTTGTCTGTCCATTCTTACAATGCCAAAGGAAGCGCACAGCATTGCAACACCAATCACGCCAAGAATTATCGCTGCAACTGCACACCCTGTTACTTGGTTGAGCCATCGCTGTCGTCTCTGTCTCCTAATTTGTTTTTGTCTTGCCTCTGCCTCGTCTGAAATTGCATATTTTTCGACTAAGCGATCATCGATGCCATCCATAAGTTTTAAAAAATCTTCTTTCTTCATAAGTTGTACCCCCTTTCTGAGAGATACTGCTTTAACTGTTTGCGCACACGGTTTAAATTTACCGAAACTGCATTTTCGGTAATGCCATGATATCGCGCAATGCTTTTAATTGACTCCAGATAAAAATATCGTTGAACAAACATGCCTTGTTCACGAGTGGAAAGTCCATGCAAAAATCGGTTAATTTCTTTTTTGAGTTCCTCTGCGAGTACCACGTCCTCTGGCTGTTCACGCCCCGACACGCATTCGCCTAATTCATCTAGCACAAGCATTGCTTCTGGTCGAATCCGTTTTCCTGCCCGATCCCACTTCCAACGGTTGAGAGAAAGATTGCGAATAATTTTCCCGAAAAATGCTTTTAAACACAATGGGCGCTGCGGAGGAATTGCGTTCCACGCCTGATACCAAGTATCATTCATACACTCTTCAACATCTTCCTTGTTTGCCAGTATATTATAGGAAATTCGCCGGCAATACGCGCCGTATCGAATGTTGGACTCTGTTACTGCTTGCTCTTTTCGCTCCCAGAATAGCTCTGTGATTTCCTGATCGCGCATAAAAATCCCTCCTCTCGCTATGTTTTCCTTTATCGTTCCACCATCACCAGACTCTAGAATGCTAATATGCATTTCTACATATTTTCTTTCCTTTAAAGACGTTTTCATTTATATAGACAAGATTTTTTTTATTATCTTACAAAAAATTCGAAAGAAAATCAATAATAAACCAAAGGAAAAACGTATCCCATCTGCACCTTAACGAAAAATCTCCCTCGCAATTCATACGAACTACGCGGGAGATTTTATTTAATCCTATCGAATTCTTTTGTTTTTATATATTTGCAATTTCAATATAAATTTTATACATGAATGCGATTCACCGAAATACAGCGAACACCTTACGCTCTCAGCTCGACGCCGTACTCCTCGTTTAACTTTGCACAGATCTTGTCAACGAACTTCTGAACGCGTGCATCGTCAAATGCCTCATCCTTTGGAACGAATGTGATAGAGAATGCCATACTCTTCTTTCCTTCCGGAATCTGGCCTCCCTCGTAGATATCAAACAGCTTGATTTCCTTTACATACTTATTTTCCTTGCGGATGCAGTCCTCGATCTGGCCACATGTGATTGCCTTATCCATTACGAATGCAAGGTCACGCTTCTCCTCTGCAAACTTTGGCAGCGGAATGAAGGTTCTCTTCTTATCATACCACTTGGACAGAATCTCCAGATCAAGCTCCATAACATATGCGCTTGCACGCATGCTTAACTTGTCCTGAATATCGTACGCAACCTTACCGAAATAACCAATTTCTTCGCCCTCACATAATACCTTTACTGCCTGATACGGATGCAGGAAGGATTTCTGAATTGGCTCATAAGTAAATTCAACATCTAAGCTGTCTGCGATTCCGTTTGCAATGCCCTTCATTGTGTAGAAGGATTCCTTTGCACCGAAGGTACCAACACAAAGTGTTTTTCTCTCATCCGGATACTCGGTAAGCGGCAGATTTTTCGGAATAAAGATATTTGCAACCTCAAAAAGTCTTCCATCAAGAATACCCTGCTTTTCATTTCTTGAAATAGCATTGAGCATTGATGCAGCAAGTGTGGTGCGCATTAATGACAGATCAATATTGATTGGATTCATGATCTGAATTGCGAAACGCTCCTTCGCATCAGCCGGGAACTTCAAAAGATCCAAATCAGACGGAGAGAAGAAAGAGTAATGCATACACTCATATGCACCCATAGTACAAAGAGTACGCTTTAATGCAAGCTCGCCCTTCTGCTCTTTGTTATATCCGCCTGCTGTTACCTGTGCAGATGGCATAAATGTTGACTTAATATGGTCATAACCATACATACGAATTACTTCCTCTGCCACATCTGGATAACGCTCTACATCATTCTCACCCTCTGGCAACATATCCTCACGGTAAGCTGGTACCTGAAGAGTCAATACATCACCGTCAATTGTCGGATTGAAGTTTAAATTCTTCATCAGGCGTACAATCTCCTCTGCCGGAACCTCAATTCCAAGAACGCTGTTTACCTTATGGATGCTTACCTGCATCGGCTGTGGCTCGATGCTGTTTCCAACATTAACATCTACATGAGTAGAAGATACCTTTCCGCAGCCAAGCTCCTCGATTAAATGAAGTGCACGCTTCATACCAAGAACAGTTGAATACTCATCCACACCCTTCTCGAATCTTGAACTTGAATCAGAAGACTTTCCAAGTGCTCTTGCAGTCTTTCTGACATTATCTCTTGCAAACTTGGCAGCCTCAAACATAACACTTTCTGTTGTGTCACGAATCTCGGAATTTAATCCGCCCATAACACCTGCTAATGCAACTGGCTTTACGCCATCGCAGATAACAAGATTAGCTGGTGACATTGTGTACTCCTGCTCATCAAGTGTAACAATCTTCTCACCCTCATGTGCTCTTCTTACGCAAATCTCGTTGCCCTCAAGGTAAGAGCAGTCAAATGCATGCATTGGCTGTCCGATCTCTTTTAATACATAGTTTGTGATATCTACGATGTTACTGATTGATCCAATACCAACAAGTGCAAGACGACGCTTCATCCATGCCGGAGACTCACCCATCTTTACATCATATACATAGTGTGCACTGTAACGCGGGCAAAGATCTGGTGCCTCAACACTTACCTTAAAGCCATCCTTCTTTACATCAGTCTCTGTATAATCGGTTGACGGCATCTTTAATGGCTTCTCAAGCATTGCAGAAACCTCTCTTGCGATTCCTAAGATGCTCTGGCAGTCCGGTCTGTTTGCAGTTAATGAGATGTCAAACATCCAGTCATCAAGACCTGTGATAGCCTTTACATCTGCACCAGGCTGTGCATCAGCCGGCATCTCTAACAAACCATTGTAGCCTGCACCCGGATACAGATCCTCTGTTAAGCCAAGCTCTGTTCCAGAGCAAAGCATACCATATGACTCAAAACCGCGAAGCTTACCCTTTTTAATTGTCATCACGCCTTCGATTGTCTTATGATCCTTTGCTGTTGCATAAACAGTTGCACCAACAAGTGCTACTGGATACTTGCCGCCTGCCTGTACATTGTCAGCGCCGCAGCAAATCTGCATAGTGCCATACTCACCTGCATTAACCTGACACACATGAAGATGTGTCTCTGGAATCGGCTCGCAAGTCTCAACAAGACCAACTACAATCTTATCGATGTCATGACCAACCTGATACAGCTCCTCTACCTCAAATCCGCCGTCAAACAGCTTTTTTTCAAGCTCCTGCGGTGTTACATCAATATCTACATATTCTTTAAGCCAACTTAATGGTACTAACATATTCGTTTCCGTCCTTTCTTATTTCTCGTTAATCTGTTTCAGGACACGCAGATCCGATCCAAACAGCATCTTGATGTTGTTGATACCATACTTAAGCATTGCAGTACGCTCAAGACCGATACCAAATGCAAAACCGCTGTATTCTTCGGAATCGATGCCACAGTTTTCAAGGACTTTCTTATTTACTACGCCAGCACCAAGAATTTCGATCCAGCCAGTTCCCTTACACAAATTACAGCCCTTGCCGCCGCACTCAAAGCAGCTGCAGTCAACCTCTACAGACGGCTCTGTAAATGGGAAGTAGGACGGACGAAGACGGGTCACAGTTCCCTCTCCGTAAATTTTCTTTACAAACAGATCAAGCATACCCTTTAAATCAGACAGAGTAATTCCCTTGTCAACAACAAGACCTTCCATCTGATGGAACATTGGAGAATGAGTCGCATCATCATCAGAACGGAATACTCTTCCTGGTGATAAAATCTTGATCGGCGGCTTCTTGTTCTCCATAACATGAATCTGACCTGATGAGGTCTGTGTGCGAAGCAAGAACTCTGGTGACAGATAGAAAGTATCCTGCATATCTCTTGCCGGATGATCCTTCGGTGTGTTCAATGCCGTAAAGTTATAGTAATCATTTTCGATCTCTGCGCCCTCATAGATCTCAAAGCCCATGCCTGCAAAGATATCGATTAACTGGTTGCGAACAAGTGTAATCGGATGAAGATTTCCAATGCCAGTCTCATCTGCCGGAAGTGTCAGGTCGATTTTTTCAGACTCATAGCGGCGCTGTAACTCTAACTGCTTCATTTTTTCTTCCATCTTGGAGAAACGATCAATCGCCCACTCCTTTAACTCGTTTACTGACTTTCCGTATCCTGCACGCTCTTCTGGTGCAAGATTTCTCATTTCCTTCATCAGCTCGCTGATCTTACTCTTTTTTCCTTCCAGATAAGAGCTTCTGAACTCATACAGTTCCTTAGAATTGGACAATCCTTCCAGTCCGGTCTCAATCTTCTCCTTCAGAGCAGCAAGATTGTCGGACAGCTTGTGTGTTTCCTGCATATAACCTTTCCTCTGCTTTCTTAAATGTTGCTTAAATGTTGCTTTTTCTATGGGGCGAACAAATATCGTAACTATTCAGAACCCCCCTTCGCAAAATGCCTCTGCGAGGCTCTGAAAAATCACCAAATAAAAAAGTCCCATAGAGGCTTTAAAAAAACCTTTATGGGACGAATAAATCCGCGGTACCACCCATGTTCGGATTATAAAAATTATTACAATCCGCACTTGATCTGCCATAATGCAGCAGCTGCATCCACTTAGCTTTTGTCAGAAACAAAATTTTCGTGGAAGACTCCAATGCTGAAATTCATCTGTAGGCGGATGGCAGCACTCTCAGCAGGTTATGCGGCCTCTCTGGAAAACCGAATGGTACAGACTACTTACACATTTTCTCAGTCATCGTTTATTATAACAGTTTTCAAAGAGAAGTCAACCCCCCCCCGACCTGCCTTGATGTTTTTCACCGCTGTGCATGGTTAATTTTCTTATCTTCATACATGCGTTTATCTGCAAGATTTTGGATATCTGCTGCACAGTCGGCATCATCAGGATAGACAGCACTTCCGCAGCTAATTCCTATCTTGATCGTATGACCATCAAACTCATACGGTTCTCCAATCAGCTTTTTTATACGCTCAATTCTCTTTTCACAAAGCTGTGCATCCAGATTTCCGTTTAAGATGAGCATAAATTCGTCACCGCCAATGCGGAAAGCATAATCATTGCTTCTGATACATTTAAGAAGTCTTTTTGCCACTTCCTTTAGAACTTTATCACCCATCTCATGGCCATATGTATCATTCACAGGCTTAAAAAAATCAAGATCCATATAAAACAGAGCATACGGTTTTTTCTTTTCATCTCTTATTTCCATCATTTTTTCAAAATAACGTTTATTAAAGAGTCCTGTAAGCGCATCTGTATTAGCAAGGTTTTCAAGCTCATGCTGCTGTCCCATATCCTGTGTAACAAGCATGATTTTTGTAAGCATATCCCCTTCCCACTCAACCGGAATCACACTCATAATAAAGAATCTGCTTTTATCTCTGGCGCAATACTCCAAACAATAAGAATCCTTCTGTCCCTTTATCAGCTGCCGCACATTCCAAACAGAAAGCATATTCGTAAACTTTGCATTTTCTCCATCTGTCAATATCGTATATTGATCAGAAATTTCCTTAATAAATTGGTCATAAGCTCCTTTTTTCGGATAAAGATATTCGCCTCGCTTGTCTTCATATTCATATCTGTTATTTTCTAAATCGCAAATTGCAAAACAGTCAACAATCTGCGAAATTCCCAAAAACAGCTGCTCGGAAATTTCCTTTTTCTTTTCCGCTTTGATGCGCTCGTCTGCTTCTTTTTGGAGCTGTGCATTTGCACGCTGCTTCATTAAAATGACAACTCCAATCATTATACATATTGCCATCATGCACAACAAAACGATAGTCGTTCCCTGAACCATTCTCATACCAGAGTCAACAACACTCTTTTCCACAATACCTACAATTGACCAGTCGTCAATTCCTACCGGCTGATAGACAAGATAATACTCTGATTTTTGATATTTAAATGAAATACTTCCTTTGCCCTTTGTTGGCACAGTTTTCTTCATGCGCTCCAGATAATCTTTGTTATATGACTGCGTTTTTTTCTGAATAAAATCAAAAATATTGTCAAAGTCATCTGTGATCTGCGTCTCTGGTTCAAGTGACATAAGCACTGTTCCATCAGAATCAACTATGTAACAATCACTTTTATTATTGTATACACCACCTCCAATCATCTTTTCTACAACACTGTTATCATATGAAACTGCAAACGCTGTATATGTCACGTTATTTAACTCAATGGGATCTGAAGGAACTGCAAATACGATTTTAGTTTCTCCATCGCTTGCAACATAGCTTGACACAATAGGACCCTTTTTTTCATAAAGCTCTTTAAAAGCGGTCTTCACGTGCTCTGCCGTTCCTCTTCGTCCATCAATAGTCCAGAACTCACAATCTTCATTAAAAACATAAAAATCGCTGTACTGCCAATTTTTACGGTCATTTACAAAATCACCCCATCCATCTTCTGCATTTCGTTCTTTTTTATCCTGTTCTTCTACACAATAATTCAAATAATTGCACCAGTCCTCAAGTGCATTCCAATTGCGCTGCACAAACATCAAAAAGGTCTTATCAAGCTGCTCATATGTAGCAAACAGCCCCTGCGTACTTTCCTTATAAAACTTCTGACCAATATAATTATTGTAACGTTCAATACTAACAAATATAATTGTAAGCAATGCAGCTGATATCAAAAAATGCTTCCACTTCTTTCTTATCATCCTCTTGCCTCCTCTCATGTATCTTTACTTCTAAGAGCACTCGCACAATTAATTCCACTCTTTTACAAGTTTCCTTTTTTTCATTATACTATATTTTTTTTGATTGAAAATAACATTTTTTGCTGAAAGTGATTTTTCTCATGTTCCCTTTTTTTTAACTGCGTGCTATACTAGTAGAAATCTAAATTTCGATTAATGGGGGATTTCATCCAATGCATAATATTACAAAAAGAGGCCAGCTAAAAAAGCTGGCACTTGCTCTTGGACTGTCTGGCACGTTCTTTTTAAACGCATGTACTTCAAATGCACCTTCTAATCAAACTATCGCTACATCTACAGATGACTATGAAGCGAACTTGGCTGCCAATGAATCCGAGAGCTTTTATGAAACAGAATCTGAGACTTTTGACAGAGAAGCACTTTACCGAACTGATGATGACAACAAGCCTGCTGAGGGCTGGATTACAAATGCTGACGGCACGATGGGCTACTGCCAGAATGGCTATCTTTTGACTGGATATCAAATGATCGATGATTCACGCTATCTTTTTTCTGATGACGGCATAATGCAGACAGGTCGCTATATAGATGAAAATGGTGATACATATTGTTTTACTGATGATGGCCGCCAATATTTTTGCTCTACTGTAAAATGCGATGATGGCTATTATTACTATTTCGGTGAAGATGGAAAAGCTGTGACAGGGAATTTTACTTTTCCTGACGGCGCTACTGGTATGACAGATGAAAATGGACATGTATATGTAGGCTGCCACCGTATCGGTGATCTCGTCTACGATTTTACCTCACAGGGAAAGCTTAGGCACACTGTTGACGCCACAAAGCCGATGGTTGCACTGACGTATGATGATGGTCCTTCCACGCAAAATACACAGATTATTCTTGATACTCTGACGGCAAATGGTGCCTATGCTACATTCTTTGTTCTTGGCAGGAATGTAGAACGCTGCGCGGATATTATCCAAAATATTGAAAATTCAGGTTCTGAAATTGGAAATCATACCTACAATCATTATAAAATTACAAATATGGATGCACAGGTAACAGATCAGGAAATCAGCAGTACAAGCTCCTATGTGCAGATGATTACAGGAAACCGCCCATGCATCATGAGACCGCCGACAGGCGCAACTGATGATGCATCATGTGCCAATGTAGCAGCTGTTGATGACGGTTATCCGCTTATCATGTGGTGCGTGGACACAATTGACTGGCAGCATCATGATGTGGCAACCACATGCGATACGATAAGAAGCAAGGTAAAAGACGGCGCCATTGTGCTTATGCACGATATGGAAGCATCCTCTGCGCAGGCATCCCAAATTATCATCCCAGAACTGATTGCTGCCGGCTATGAGCTCGTTACAGTCAGTGAAATGGCAGCTGCAAGAGGCGGCATGGTACCAGGTCAGGTTTATAATTACTTTGATCCAGCGCTTGGACAGACACAGGAGTCCACTGAGATTCAGCCAGAGACAAATACGTCAGCTGAAACACAAGTGCAGCAATCCGAGGTCGAAACACAAGCACCGACGGCAGGACAATCTCAAAGCGAAAATCAGACCGAAGGCTCACAAACTGCTGAATCTGCACCAGATACTACTTCAGAAAGCAATTCCTCAGATGACAGTCTCTCGATTATCTTTCCGTGGGCGAAATGAAATAGGCGGCCAATGGCCGCCTTATTTTTCTTTGGGCAAAGTAAATTTACTATTATTTTTCAGGCGACTTTCTTGCCGCCTGTTTTATTGCATTTTTTTACAAATTGCAAATCTTGTTCACCGAAGTGGTGTGTTCAGGCGAAACTCCCTGCTTTGTTTGCAGTGAATATCATTAATCTCACAATACACAATTGCTGCCTTGTCAGTCGGACCTTCTGACAAAATCTTTCCATCTGGTGAAACAACCATACTCGGTCGCCTTAGATCTTCAATTGGCATCCAATACGGAACTGCCATTGCTGCCGCTACAAAAATACCATTTTCATAGGCTCTTGCCGGACCATAAATCCACTCCCATCCCCATGTCGAACACACAATTAGATCAGTGCCCATCTTTGCGAGATTTCTTGCCATCTCAGGAAATTGCATATCCCAGCAGATCGCCATTCCGATTCGCCCAAATTCGGTATCAATGGTGTGAAGTCTATCACCCAGTGTGAACACTTCTGACTCATCTCCTGCCAGATGAATCTTATGATAGATATCTAGCACCTTGCCGTCTCTTCCCCAGAAAACCGTACTATTATAGAGTTTTCCGTTTTCCTTTCGCGCTAGTCCAGCAAGAATCATTACACCGTACTTTGCTGCAATTGCTGCAAAACGAGCCTCCTCATTTGTTGGCACATTATAATCGGATTTGTTATTTTTCTCATTTGATATCTCTTCCTGCTCTTGGCTCATCTCCTGATACAAATCAGCATATGGCACTTTTATTTTTGAAAAATGACCACTGTAATTTACTACTTCTGTTGTAGCAATCAAGTCAGCTCCCTCTTTTGCCGCTTCTTCTGCCATGCGAAATACTTCTTCCATGTATTCATGTCGCAGCTGCAATACCTCTTCTGTATCAAAAGTCCGTGTCCCCGGAAAATTGTAAAGTTCATTTTGCTTTGTCTGAATCAATGCAAGTTTCATGTTCTGCCACCTTTCTGTTTTCATAGTTTTTATTTGTTTTATCACAGATGACTGATATTTGGTAGTTTGTTTTTTACAGATCAGCTCTTTCATAAACTTTTTGTCTTGTTTTTCTCTCTGTCTTCTTTATACTAGAAAGCAGAAGAAATGGAAGAAAAGCAAAAATGCGACAAGCAAAGCTCGACAAGAACAAAAAGCAAATAGAAAGGAATTATTTACTATGAAAAACCTGTTTAACATTTTTAATCCAGATAATAAGATTGCAAATTTTCTGACGAAAATCATGTATCTGGCATGGCTCAATTTTTTATGGCTGATCTGTAGTCTCCCCATCATAACGATCGGTGCCTCCACAACTGCAGTTTACTACACTGCGATGCGCATGACACGAGATGATGAAGGTTATATTGCAAAAGATTTCTTTCACTCATTTAAAGAAAACTTCTTGCAGGCGACTGGTGTATGGCTGATCGTGCTTGCCTTCTTTGGCATGATCTGTTTTAACTGGTGGAACCTTTCTGGCAGTCCAAATGATCTGCTTCGCATTGCTTCACACCTATTTTTAAGCCTGTTTGTGATCTTTGCGCTGATCTCTATTTATTTTTTTCCGCTATTGTCCCAGTTCGACATGCGAATAATAGAACTGCTTCGCTGTAGCCTTTTTATCTCACTCAAAAATATTCACTGGAGCATCTGCCTTGTTATTCTTTTATTTGGCGGTAGCGCTTTGATGGTATTAAAGTTTTATCCGCTTGTTATATTCGGATTTCCGTTAATTGCATTTTTACAGTCTTATATTTTTAACAGAATTTTTCGCCAGTATCTTCCTGACCATGAGTTTACGCCTGGAAGTGTAGCTGTGATGAATGATGCAAAATGAAAATAAATATAAAAGATCTCTGGATTTCTATATCAATCTTAGTTTTGATTTTTTTGAATTCAGAGATCTTTTTGTAATGTATTACATGTCTATTTTGTTACCACATAAAGTAGTCATTTTCTCTAAGCTTTAATACAGCCTCGATAAAATAAAAATCTGCATACACCATTGTAAAATGATGATCTGGACTATGGTAAGCACCCGTACAATTTAATACGATGGAATCACAATCTGTTCCCCAGTTTGCTCTTGTCTGATCAATTGCCTTTAAGATTTTAACTGCCGCTCTTATGTACATATCTTTTTCTAATTCTGGCACATACTTTGCAATCTCAATTAATCCATTTGCAATAACGCATGCTGCACAGGAATCCTCCCATGCCGGCTCTTTTGGCTGTCTAAAATCAACTGGAATGATGCCACTGTCCGGAATATTTGCCATAATATAGTGTGCAATACGCTTTGCGGTATCAAGATATTCCTGCTTACCAGTATGAATATAGCTAATCATAAAGCCATATACCGCCCAGCCTTGACCGCGTGTCCACGCTGATCCCTCGCAGTACCCCTGACCGCCGTAAGCTCGAACAAATTCGCCAGTCTCTGGATTAAACTCTATGATGTGATTTACAGATCCATCTGGGCGTACAAAATATTTCTGTACGGTATCGGCATGAAGCATTGCAATCTGACGAAAACGAGGATCTCCAGTCTCCTCAGATGCCCAGTAAAGAAGAGATAAATTAAGCATACAGTCAATAATTGCCCAGCCTCTTGTATCGTCATCTGATCCCGGAATATCATTCCATGCACGAATGTACTGACCAACCGGATTAAAACGTCCTGCTAAAAGATTTGCTGCATGAAGCGCACGCTTTCTTGACTCTTTATTGTGTGTCAAGTCATAATCTGCTGCCGCGGTTGGCCTCCACATAAAACCAACATCGTGATGAAGTCCATAGTAACTATCAAGGCATGCATCCATCTTTTTTCAGAGATTCGCGCAATCTCAGCATAGCGCTCGCGTCCGGAAGCCTGATACAGCATCCATAAAATGCCGCCCCAGAAACCATTCGTCCACCAGTTTAGGCCATCATCTGCTCTCCACTCTTTTGACAGATCACTGCGATCATCATGTGTTCCATTAATTGTCAGATATGGGATCTTATCCTTTGACTTTTCGCTGACCCACTGAATTTTTGTTTCGATCTTTTCATAAACCTGATCCAGCCATTCCTTTTCTGTTGATTCCAGCTGTACGGCATCAGCCTCAGCAAATTTTGTAAGTGCGTCAAATTTCTTTGTGTGTTCCACTTTTCAAATTTCCTCTCTTTCCAATTTATTTTATATTTTTGTTACTTGAAGTTTTTATGTATTACTTAGAATGCTCCTTATACGGTGCAATCGTAATTGCAACTCCATCCTCTGCCGTTGCCTTTATGCGAAGATACAAAAGGTCGGTATGATCGTTTGCTCCCGGTGCCATCGGCGTTGCGCGTCCTGACTCAATCACAACAAACTCTGCATTTGAGTGAATTGTAATCTTAATTTTCACACCATAATATCCGTCTGCAAAAATTTCATTTCCATTTTGTACTGCCGATTTTGCCAGAATCGGAAGATTAAATAATACTTGTCCAGAAAAATCCATAACGGTATCCTGTACTGTAACTGTCTCTGCAAGATGGTTAATTGTGATCGTGCGATGCTGCACACCGCATCCCTTTGGATTTTTAATTTCCATTGAGATGCTTTCGCAGCTGTCATTCGTATCATTAAGGCAAAGCTGTGTGACTTTGCTGCAATCCGGGCCATCATTCCATCCGCGCTCCAAACTGTACGTGCCTGCGCTCAGATTTATAAAGCCTGCTGTCTTTTCAATCGGTCCATGCGGTGGTGCCTCAAACTGCATGACAGCATGTGAGTAGGAGCATATATGCCATGGAGTGCTTGCCTCAAAATAACCTTCAATTCCAGAATCCATTATAACAGGAATACAATGATAATAATAAATGAAAGCACCCTGATCTTTATGACCATGTCCAATATTTTTCGGGCTGGACATTACAGCCAAGTAATTTTCCTGCGGCGTGCCAAAATGATCGCGAAATACATAGATTCCTGAATTTGGGAATGATGCACATGATTTAAGATCAAGACTAGCTTGTGCATTTGCCCTACCCTGCAGTGTAGACGAATACATCAGATTCTCTAATGTTACCGATTCTCCCCAGAAGCCCTTCACTGGCTTCTTTGCACGACACCATGTCGCGTACATTTTCTGTGCAATGTCACGATCATACTGTGCCACCTGATCACAGTACAAACCATATAACGCAAACTCGGTTCCATTTCCAAGCTTATGATCGCCAAATGGCGGTGTGGCAATGCAGTCATTAAAATATGCATATGGCGGTGTCTGTGTGTACAGTGGATAACGAAACATATCAATAAGTCCCGGCATATTAGCATTCCTTGAGATAAACCAATTTTCTCCAGACTCACGCTCCCACAGTCTTGCATACAATGAAAAATGCTCCAGCGAAGCAAAATGGTAACGAGGTGATTCCGGCCATGAGCCATCTGCATTTAATTTATAATCTAACTGTGCCCTAAGCACTGCCTCGGAATTATACATCCAAAGCTTTCGATTTGGAAAATCAGGAATTGCCATCATAATGGCTGCGCTTCCGATGTGCATATCGGTCTGCCAGTTGCTGCTTCCACGCTGTGCCCGCTCCTTTGTCAGAAGTGTACGGTCACGAAGATCTGCCAGATAACGCAGCATATAGGAAACAAGACCATAAAAACGATCCTTTTCTTCCTTATTCCATACTCCGCTGTCACGAATCATCGAATATGCTACAGCTATTGTAAATAGGCTTCTTCCTCCCTGCACTCCGCCGTAAGCATCGCTTCCCTCCGGACGCTCGTTGTAACGCAGCCAGTGATGCGCACCCTGACAGAAATCATCTAAGAAATGAAGCATCTCAATCTTTGACTTTTCTGCATATGCCGTATCTTTTGTATACCAATAACAAATTGCATCACACTGGGTATACATATTATATTTTTTCACATCAAGCCATGCCTTGCGATTAAAGTTTTCCTCGTGTGTGCCAAGCTTATTTCCCTCTTTGTCAAAGAATGTCAGCTCAATCTGCATACCCTTTTTTAACTTTCCATCCTGCTTTGCATCAAACATTACCGTATAAATTGCATCATCACGCATTGCAATCGCCTTGTCATAGATCCACACAGCCTCATGATCGGATGTTTTATTGCACAGTGTTACTTTGCAAACTGCTGTCTCACGTTCATTCACTTCCAAACTATTTGCTGTCTCAATATCAAGATGGATATTCTCTCCCTCTGAAACCTTTAAGCCAATATTCCAAACCTGAATGTGACCAAGGTCATCGCGCTCATTGTCCTCGCGAGGCAGTCGAAGTGCAAACGATGCTGACACAGTTCCCTTCGGAACTGCAAAACTTGGGCGATTGCCTGCGCTTGTCTCAATGACAAATTCGCGGTTTAACTGTTCATAATCATCTCTTGTGGCAAAAAGTGCGCTGTACGCAGATTTTCTTTGTTCAAGAGACGCAATGTCAGCAAGCGCTTTTATCTGCTCGTACTGACCCTTCGTGAGAGAATCGGACTCGATTTTATGGCGAATTTCCTCCATCTGAGCTGCACTAAGAAGAATGTTGCCGCCAGATTCTAAATTACTTTCGCTGCAAACTACTCGTGATAAGCGAAGTTCCCACAATGCATTCAGGCAAGCAGCCAGTGCCTTCGCAATTGCAGTTATATCGGTATTTTCTTCTCGAATTTTTGTCAGCTGATTTAATGCCTGTGAAAGTGCCTCTCCTGCCAAGTTACTGCACTGACCGATTGAATTTCCATAGGTGATATTGTTCAAAAATTCACGGCATATTTTTTCATAGTATTCGCAGGTCTCTGCCATAGACAAAAATTCACATGCCTGTTTTTCATAACTTTTTTCGTTAATCTCAGATGCAGCAAGCGGCTTTCTCAAATCCTGCGTTTTAAACCATGCCAGTGCATCCTCTAGTCCATATGTACTATAAACCTTTCCCGGCTCAAAAAAGACAGACGCCATCGTATAGCGCTTCTTTGCAAACTGGCAGGCATCCTCTTTGTTCCAATGCCAATCTCCAAACTCGCGTTTTGTTGTGAACGGTAATAAACCACATGCATCATTTTCGTCCTGATTTACTGCTGCCTCTGCCTGCTGTATCATATCTTCTAATGCAAGCTGCGCAACATGTGTTGTATAAGGGCGCAAGTCAGTAAGACACATTTTTGCCTCACCAATAAGCTTTCTCAACTCATTTTCTATCATATCCAAATCTTCCCCCTAAAATTTGCAAAGTTGCATTTTCAAGTCTATGAGTAATCACACATTTTTATATGAAAACCAGTCAAAATCCGCGGCTCTTCCAAATCCAGTTAGATCCTGACAACAAATTCCTGCCATTGCTCCTGTAAACCAGCCTTCATTACATGCCTCATCGGACAAAATGCTTGCATCGAGTACCGGTCCAATCGCCTTATAATTTTGATCACCTACAGCATAGAAAAACTGTGCCTTGTCGTGATCAACGGCTGCCTTTAAATAGACTGGTTTTCCTGATTCAATCGGCACGAACCCAGCAGGATATTCATATTTTTTATTCTCTGCAGTTAACAGTGTGATACATTTTCCCTCATCCTCATCAAATGTGACATGCAGATAAAAATAGTTGTCCTGATCGTACATCAAAATCAGTCCTGCCATCTGCTTAAACACCTCTGGCTCAAACTCCACGCATGTCGCAGTCTCGAAGCAAAACTCTTCCCATCTTCTTGCGATCAGACTCTGATTAAATTTTGAGGAAAGACCTTCCTGTCCACGAAGACGTAAATAGCCAGAACGCTCGGTGAGTGACCAATAGCCCGGTGTTAGCGGTTGGCGAAGTGTCTGATAGACCACCGACAGACCTGACGGATCATCAAAATCATCAAACATGCCATCACCAAATTCTTGCTGATCGTGCTGCTTCTGCTGATTTTTCTGCTCTGCCTGAGCCTTGTCAGCTAGTTCATCCGGCACCTCTGTCTCCAAATCAGGAAGCGTTGTTCCATTTGCCAACACCAGCCAGTCGTCCTTTGTCCATTTCATTTTCTGTATACACGTTTCTCTTCCTAGTGTGTAACGTCTTGCCCCTGCAAAGCGCGGTGCATCCATTGGATTTCTATTCTCAAGTGCACGACCACACAGATGAACTGCATACCACTCACCGTTTTGTGTCTCAACAAGATCGCAGTGTCCAGATTTTTGAAGCAGGAAATCTGGATGCTCTCTTGCTGTCAAAATAGAATTTCCCTCATACCACTCATATGATCCACAGACATTTTTGGAGCGAAGAATCGACTGTCCGTGCAATTCTCCGGTTCCAGTATCTGCTGCAAACAGATAATACCAATCCTTTCGCTTGAAAATATGCGGACCTTCCAGATAGACTTTATCTGCGCAGAAAATTTCCCTGACAGGTCCTACCATCTTCTTTTGCTCGTCATCATACTCCTGCAATACAAGACGCCCTACATATTTTTTCGGCACGCGATGATCAGTCACCATGCTGACCATATATTTTCTTCCATCGTCATCGTGAAACAGCGATGGATCAAATCCAAAATTGTTGAGTGCAATTGGCTCTGACCATGGACCAAGAATGTCAGTGGCAGTCACAAGAAAATTGGCAGTATCGTACATGTTGCAATAAAAAGATTTTACCACGGTATAAACCAAATAAAATGTTCCATTGTCATAGGTAAGACATGGTGCCCATATGCCCTGTGAGGCACCAACACCGCGCAGGTCTAGCTGTGACTGGCGATTTAATGGTGACGGCAATTTCTCCCAGTGCACAAGATCTCTTGAATGGTGGAGCTTACGCCCGGCCACCACTCAAAAGTTGAATTTGCTATGTAATAATCATCCCCCACCCGAACTATGGACGGGTCTGGATAAAAACCTCTTAAGATCGGATTTTTTACTTTCATCTGGCTGTCTCCTCACTTCTTATAAGTGTTCCTTCCTGATATTCTTCTAACAAAATTCGGACACTATTCTTCGTCGTGTCACTTTCCTGCGTATTTTCAATTCCCTTTACAGAAATAATCTGCTCTCTGCCATCCGCAAGTGTTACTTTGATGCTCCACGCTCCTGCATACTGCACAGACTGTACCATTGCATCGCCTTCATGTGGCTCAATGACACTTGCAAAACATGCGCTGGTGCCTGTCTGCTGCTGGAAAACAGTACGTCTCTTGCCACTTTCGTCACCAACCGGATAATCACCACCGATTACTGCATGGAAGCGTGCCGCATTCAGTCCTTCCAGATCAAACGTGATAACTCCCCACTTCTTCTTGTCTTTCGGCTCTGCTGGAATAGCTTTATCAAACTCCTCTGCCTGTATGGCCACGCGGCCACCCTCATAGTCTTTTCCGACGCCGCGGCCTCATCGGTATTCTCACAAAGATATACCAATTCAGACATATCAAGCTTCTTTTTATTTTTTGTCTCAATCACCGGATTCCCCCAGAAAATTGTCTTTAGTGATTTATACTCATACAAATCACCCTGACGTCCATCCTCGGTAAATACCTTTAAATACAGCTTTTTTACACCGTCAAGTGCAACATCAACAATCTCTTTTCCAAGAATCCAAGCACCAAATTTTCCCTCTGCAAGAACAACTTCCTGTTCACCAGATGCCTTATCTTTCTCCATTACTGCGCATACCTTCCAGTACAAACGCTTATTTACAAGAGCAAATTCTGGTGGACAGGCAATGGCAAACTGCATATTATCATCTTGCTTCATCGGAACAAAATACAGATCGGTATCGAGTGTTCCATACTCGTTATACGCAGTGCGATTCTGCCATTTCCAGTCGTAGCGCCAAAAATTGTTTTTCTTTTCTGCATACTCAGTATGAAACTGGAACTTTATAGCAGCTTTATCTTTTCTTCCATCGACTGCCTGACTGCCTCTATTTCTCTTATTATCTGTCTCATACCAATCACAGTCTGTGATAAATTGTGCACTTCCAAGCGGATCATCTGACAACTGCGCAGTGTGACGTTCAATCGACAGCGCATCATCCACTTTTGTAAGACCCTGCAGATGGTAAATGCACTGGAAATCATGATTGCTCTCTGGCTGACTGCTCTTTGCATAATCAAAATTAACAACATAGTCATCCGTAAGGATTGTTACTCGTCTTGTAATAACAGGCTCTGTGAAGCCGCTTCGCATTGCATACTCTGGATGCTTTTCTGGAATTGGAAAGCTCCTACCCTCCATCCACTGGCGCTCTTCAATTGTCTTTTGCTTGCCTACCGGCCAGCCGCCATACGGCGGATAGCTCCATCTGCTGTTATTCTCTACACCAAATGCCTGCATTGCATCACCTGCATAAAACAAAAGCTGCTTTGGCGGTGCGGCCTCCTGCTGCTTGAGATCGACCGTGACCATATTGTGAGTGATTGATGTCTGACAATAAAATTTATACATGAATGTATGATAGCTGTACCAGATATTCTCCGGATTGGTTAATGAGCGACCATAGCGCATCAGTCCATTCATGCTTGCTCTGTCATAGTGACCATGTGCACCGCCGTGAGAGCCATATTTAAGACCCACCTGAATCTGCTCACGGATTGGACGATCCTTTTTATGAGAACGAAGCACAACAGATCCTGCATTCTGCGCATAGCAGCTCTTTTCATATGGAAGTTCATCTAACTCATATGCAGGACGCACCTCTTCTCCAAACAGTACATTTCGCTCATCATCGCCAAGTCTTGAAATCATATAAGCATACTCTGGCTTCTTGTACAAGCGATAAGCCAATTCATAATCAAGCTTATAAAATGCCTTTGTCTGTGCGTTGCTTTTTTGTTCGGCAGAGTCATTGATTCCCATGACAACTCCTCGATAATCATAGAACGGAATCAGGCTGTCCCAAAGCATCTCAATGCTTCTGTAGTTTTTTGTATTTTCACCCCAGATATCATTAGACAGACCATCTAAGCGCGCCTCTGCCACGCAGTTTGTTCTTCGGTAAGCTGGTGTAACCTTAATATCCTTAAAATTCATGCCAAAGTGTGATGCTGCAACAGACAATTCGGACATTAGTCCTGCACACATCAAATTGTAGCCAATGGAAGCCTCATACCACCAGCCATCATCAAGCACACCCTTTGCTAGTTCGTCGGCAGCACCGCCAGGTCCATATAAGAAACGCTCCATACGCTCCTTATCGCCTAATACAGCTGCACTATAAACGGCTCCCGCAATCTCAGCAAGCAGCCAGTTTGATGCCTCACCGCTGCAAATCTCTACGTCAATATATTCCATATAAAAACGCATTGTCTGCTCTATATTCTCTCGATCTTTTTCTGTCCAACCATCCCAGTCATAGATCAAATCATATGCACAAGCTGCACTTTTAAAAAACTCTCCATCATGCACAAGCTCCTGATTACCGGCACGTGGAAGTCTGCGATATCCATCTGGTGCACTCCACTCTCTTAAAAATGCTGCTGTTTTTTGTGCAAAACGAATCTCGCCGCTGATCTGATATATAATTGCACAGTCTCTTGCATGATGCGCATGAGAAGTGTCAAACAAATAGTCTTTGTTAAAATCAATTGATGGATACGACCATTCCTCTGATGCCTTATATGCCTTTTCATATGCTGCCTTTGCCCAATCTGCACGACTGATTTTATGCCGAATTTCATTTAATAGATCATCATCGAAAATAACGCATGGATGCGGCAATTTTCGCATTGCATACAGTGTAATTGTGCTGTCTCCCTCGTTTTTTTCGTCTGTATTTCCAATTACTTTCCACTTCGCATGAATTGGAAATTTTTCACAGCCGCCTGCTGCCAACGTATCAGTCATAAAAATAGTTACTGTCACATTTTTGCTTTCTGATGTTTCCAAATGCAGCCAACCACCATCTGAATCTGAAATCTGCATTCCTGATTCTGATCCATCCGCAATTTTAATCTGTGGCTTTAACTCTTTCCAGCCATCGTCCTCTGCTGATAAATGAACCATAACAGGTGTCCTGCACTCATTTTCTACCGTAACCGAATACTCAATTGTTTCGCCTGGCTTTGTCCACTTTGAACACACTGGCGTACTGATACTAATACCATCAGATTTCTGGAAGGAAAGTGCCTCGACAAAAAGCACATTGTTACATTTCTTCTCGTCAGAAATATTTATAGTTGATTTAGACTCATCAAACAAGACACATGCGCATTCCTCTGCTATAGTTTGCTGCCCATCCTGCTTTGCATAGATTCGAATCTGCCTTACAAAACGATACTCACGTGACCGTGAAAGCGGCAAAGAAAAATCTTCTTTTCTTAAATAAAACCACTGTCTGCTCTGTGTCATGCAAACCTGCGCCGTAACCGGAATGTGATGTACGCTCGCATTGCCGATCAGCTTTTCCAGTGTCATTTCAACGGTGACAAATAACGGCAGTTTCTCTGCCTCACATGTCAGGCACACTGCCAATACTGGATTATGAAAGTAGTCTTTTGTATTTTTATTATACTGAAAAAGCCCTCGATAAAAAAAATCGTTATCATCTGAGATCATTCTGCCTGTCCTCCCTATGGAAAAGGTGGGCGGTATTTCTCTAACACACCGCCCACCTTCGCGTTACTTATTTCGATTTTAAATTTTGTTTTACTTGCTTGCCAAATATGCAGTCAGCTGCTCAACAAGCGCATCAACAACTTCCTGTCCGCCATTCTCCATTGCCTCATCAACATTTGCCTTCAGCATCTCTTTAATTGTATCGTAGGAGTTACCATAGCCATCTACGCGGATACCATGCAGCTTAACAGTTGCAACCATATCGGTAACAGCCTTACACTGTGCAACAGAGGTAGCTAAATCAACATCAGAGGTATCAAAGTGGAAACCAGTTACAGGCATGGTTACAAATGTGGAATCTTCCAATTCATAACGTCTGTAAGCAAGTGTCTCATCATCATAGTATGTTCCAAGAAGCGCATAGGTCGGGTTCCAAGTCATGCCATATCCACCAAACTGAGAATTGTAATCACTCAGAACATCTACTGTTCCCTCTTCCTCACCATACGCAAAATCTGTTCCTTCAATACCATACTGGATCAGATCATGTGCTTCCTTAGAACCGAACATCCAGTCAAGGAACTTCATTGTTGCGTCAATCTTCGTAGAAGTTGCTGGAATTGCCAGACCATTGTTGCCGGAGCGGTCAGTTGGAATCGCTCCCTCTTCCATATTACGAATAGAATCTACATATATAAAGTATCCAAGCTCAGCATCATCATCACCAGCAGCGTTCCAAGAGTCTACATACTTCATATTTGTTACGTAATCATCCAATGTACCAACGATAGATGCACTCAGTCCACCCTCAAATGGAGTGTTATAATCGGTTACACTCAAGGAATCTGGATCAATATAACCTGCATCCTGCCACTTGGCAAACTTTTCATAACGATCAGCAACAAAGTCATGGTTCCATCCCTCTGGGAAATCCTTGAAGTTCTCATCGCCTGAACCTTCAACAGCATAGCTTACTAACTCGCCATCTTTTACATAAGTCCAAATGGTCAAGCCTGCAGATGAGAATGACTGAAGTCCTGCCTGTGCTGCTCCCTCATAGGACTCACCACGAACAGAAAGTTGCTGGAAGAATCCTCTTGCCTGAGATGCACCATAAGGAATTACGCTCGCATCCTTTGCTGCCTGCCAGTACTGCTCCATCTCATCATAGCTGTTGATCTGACCGTCTGTTCCTACTCCCCAATCCTTTGCCCAGTCTTTTCGATACCAGACAACCGGAATACCATTTCCATAAGTCTCAAACAATGGAATGTAGCACATCTTATCAAACCAAACATTTGCTTCCATTACTTCCTCTGAGAATGCCTTTGCCAGTCCTGGATACTCATCTGGATTGTTAAAATAGGAAGAAAGGTCTGCATAGTAGCCTTCCGGTGCCAGATTCTTTAACTGAACCCATGATGCGTCAAAAACAAGATCCCAGTCATTTCCACTTGTAATCTCAAGGTTTAACTTATCCTTATAATCAGCATGCTCAACCCATGTGATGTCAAGTGCTACACCAACCTCATCCATGTACTCTTCTTCGTACTTTGCATATACAGCATCCCAGTTGTCCGGCTTTGGTCCCTTATGCATAAACTTGATTGTTACCACGTCTCCATCTTCTGCTGCCATTGCAGTTACGCCTGTGCCCATTGTGCCAAATGCCATCAGACCTGCCATCGCCATTGCCATTTTTCCTGTCATCTTCTTCATTCTTATAATCCGCCTTTCTGGTTTGTCCCCTCTTGGGGCTCCCTGTTTGGGTATGGCTCCATTTTAGCTAAAAATTTTTGATTTTCAACACCACAAACTAACAGACTGTGCTTTTCAGTAGCATTTATACCATTTATCATATAAAATGAATGCTAAATCGTATAACAAGTATAAAAATGCACTATGAGTTGATTTTTTAACTATTTTTCCCAGTGTTGAAAATTGAAGTTCACTTTTAAGATACAAATGCTTGTCAAATTTTTACACCAATGATACAATTACAATAATCAAGTTCGGCAAAAAACTACACATAGAACGGAAAGGCATGGTTTTTTTATGAAACAACATCACTCCCCTCTCGCCTTATATCGGCAGGAGCTAAAAAAGCACTCTTATTTTAAACAGCTTTTTCACACATATGCACTGGTATCGGCCGCTTTATTTTTGCTCTTTTCTGCGTTAATCACATACTATGTAAATGATGACTACAGGCATACACTATCAGACATGCAGGAACGAAGCATCAATCGCGCCTATCAGCTGAATCAGTCTGTCCTGCAAGATATTGCAAGCAGTTGTTTTAAGATTATGGAAGATGCCGATATGTCAGCTCTTTTATACTCTGCCGATTATACTGCAACAACGGGACTACAGGGACGTCAAATCTACGACCAAATTAAACAAACTAGTTCATTAATACACTCTCTGTATTTCATTAATTTTCGAACTGAAACGATACTTGATGCCTATAATCGCAGCCCAATCAAAACGCACTACGACCAGACACTTCTCACCTTTTTGCAAGATCACACGCCGAGCATCGCTTTCTACTGTGGTCTGCCAAGATGGATTTCCCGTGGTCCTAAATTTGCCTCTCAGCGCGTATTTTCACTAATTATCCATACGTCAAAACTGGGAGCAATCGTTGTAAATATCGACTGTGATGCTTATGAGGAACTTATTCAGCTTGAGTCAAGCGATTATATCAACATCCTTGAAGCCTGCGGTGACGGCGATGTGCTGATTTCGTCTGATCCAGAACTATGGGGTACAAATGTAAATGATGATGATACCTACAAAAAAATCACAGAGCGTGTTTCAAAAACGGGTTATTTCTTGGAAGGCTCTGGACTGCTAAAAAATCGAGTTGTCTATTTACATAACAGCGGCATGAATTTGACATATTACTCTGTATTCAATCAAAATGCACTCTACACATCAAATCATCTGATCTGGATTGTGCTGCTTTATGGTGTATGTTTCATCGTACTTGGCATGCTAGTTACTTTCGGTGTTAGCGTGATCGTCTACAAACCATTTCGCCAGTTCAAGGAAACGATTACAAACAGCTCTGCACTTACTGAAACAACTGTACAAACTGCAGGCATGGATGATTTTACGTATTTGTCAGGCATTTACCAAAATATTACTACAGCAAATGCACACCTTCAGGCGATGAGCAACAACTGGCTAAAGGAAAAGGATCGCATTACCTTAAAGCGCCTTATGACAAACGGAAGCAATGCAAACCAGATTTATCCACAGGAATACAAAGCACTAAACCAGTATTTCTGCCACGCATATAGCCAAATCGTTGTCATAAGCATCGACTTTTCCTCCCGCCAAAAGGAGGATTCAGGCGGAATTGGTCTTCTTCGCTACTCCATCAGCAATGTTTTTAATGAGCTAATGGAATCTAAGGTTCTCTTTATCAATATGGATATGTTCTTCCCAAGCGTTATCTATTTTGTCAATCACGATGATGCGACAAACGAGACGCTGCGAAGCATTTTACTTGAAGGACAGGAATTTATGCAAAATACGTTTAATATTACACTGTCCATCGGTGTTGGCGAACGTGTTAGTGACCTTGATGAATTGTCCCTATCAAACCGCAGTGCTCAGGATGCATTAAACAGGCGTTTCTTAACTGGAAATGGCTCCATCCATTTTGCTGATGAACTCTCTCTGCCATCGCCAGCAGCCGAGCATTATCCATATGAACTGGATTCTGCCGTAATCGCAGCTCTAAAAAATACAGATTTTGACGCATTCTCAAATGCACTGACTGACTTGTTCAATATTATTAGGCAATTTCATCTTAATCAGACGATTCGCTCTATTCTTCAGCTTGAGGTTGCAATGCAACGTTTTGAAAATGCAAATGAGCTGATGGTTCAGACGCTCCCCTGGGAGATCGCAATTTTAACTCAGCTTGATATCAACACGATTCAAAATTATCTTCTGAATCGTGGAAAACAAGATATTGAAGAGCTTGCGGAGATTAAGAGTCACAGCAGCGAAAAGCCAGAGCTTATTCATACAATTTTAGAGCTAGTTGATTCCAATTTGTCTAACCCAAATCTTTCCGTTGTCTTCTTAGCAGGCGAGGTTCATCTATCCGTCAACTATCTTAGAAGCATTTTCAAGGAAAACACTGGCGATTCACTTTCAAACTACATCATTCAAAAAAAGCTTGAACTGATCTGCCATCTTCTTGCAGACACAAACACAAATCTTCAAGATATCAGCGACCAACTTGGATTTTCAACAAAGAACTATTTCTTCACATTCTTTAAAAAGCATATGGGCACCACGCCAAATGAGTACCGAAAAGAAAAGAAGCAGAATGCGCAGTAAATTCAACGAGTTAAATTACTCAAAACTTTTCCATCACGCAAAAAGAGCACCCTGACGGATGCTCTTTTTTATGCTTTCAATGCTTATCTTTTTCATTAAAATTACATTGCATTTCTGCTTCTTATTCTCTCTTAACCCTTTACAGAACCAACTGTCAAACCTTGTACAAAATACTTCTGTAAGAATGGATACAGCAGGATAATTGGTCCAATTGCAACGATTATGGTTGCCATACGATATGCATAAGTCGGAAGTGTAAGCGAATTAAGACCTACTGCCTCTGCCGGTTGGTTTGCTGCATAGTTTACCTGACGTAAGATCTGCTGAATCAAATACTGTAAGGTGTAGTACTGGCTGTGGCTGGAGTCGATATAAAGAAGACACTTATACCACTCATTCCAGTATGTCAGTGCGTAGAACAAACCAATCGTAGCGATTCCCGGAAGGGAAATCGGAATTATAATCTTAATCAAAATTGTGATATCGTTTGCACCATCAATCTTTGCAGACTCTGCAAGAGAAGCTGGAATTCCGCTGAAGAAATTTCTCATCAGAAGAATGTTCCATGCATTACAAAAGCTAGGAAGCAGCAAAACAAGAATGTTATTCTGCAAATGTAAAAACTTTGTTGTCAGAAGGTAATTTGCTACTAAACCGCCGTTAAACAGCATAGTAAAGTAGATAAACAGTGCCAGCACGCCTCTTGATTTAAAATTCTTTACAGACATCGCATATGCCGCACCACATGTAAATACCATTGAGAAAAAAGTTCCGACAATTGTTGTTCCAACAGTTATAAGGTATGCCTGCGGGATATCGCCACTGACGAATACAAGCTTGTACGCATCCAGCGAAAACTCAGACGGCCAGATATTGTAACCATTCTGTGTCAATGCACGCTCTGCAGTAAATGAGGAACCTAAAACTAACAAAAACGGAATCAGACAAATGATCGAGAACACTGTGATAAACAGATAAAAGCCTCCATTCATCACACGGTCGCTTCCTGTCATTTGAATATGCTTTTTCGCATCATATTGCTTCTTTTGTTTTTCTTTCTTTGCCATTTTACTTTCCCTCCCTCATCAGAATAATGCAGAATCTGGGTCTAACTTCTTCGTTAATGCATTTGTTCCAAGAACGATCACAAGACCCATAATAGACTGATACAAGGATACCGCAGAGGACTGTCCGATGTTACTTGACTCAACTAACATACGGTATACATATGTATCAATTACATCTGTTGTACGGTACAGCATTGTATTATTTAATACCAAGTTGTATATCATACCGAAATCACCATTGAAGATTTTTCCGATGCTCATGATAAACAGCATGACTGCAGTTGACTTTAACAAAGGAAGTGTCAAGTAACGGATACATTTACCTCTTGTTGCACCATCCACTCTGGCAGCCTCATACATCTCCTGATCAAGACCTGTGATAGTTGCCAGATACACAATAGAGCCATAACCTGCACCCTGCCATACTTTTAAGAATGTAAGAAGTGCCGGCCATACATCTGCATTCTGATAGAAGTTGATTCTCTCAAATCCCAATGTTGCTAAGATGTTATTAATAAAACCATTGTTTGTCTTTAAAAGTGCCTCACAGAGAAGTGCAACGACTGTCCATGAAATAAAGTGCGGCAGAATGACAACTGACTGTGTAATCTTCTTAAACCACTTTCCTGATACCTCAGACAGCGCAATTGCAATCAAAATTGATACCAGCATGGAACTGATAATAAAAAGTGCATTTAAATATAAGGTATTAAACGTTACCGTATAGAAGTTCTTGGAACCAAAGAATGCCTTAAAGTTCTTAAAGCCAACCCAATCACTTCCCCACAGTCCCTTAACGGCTGAGTACTTCTTAAAGGAAGCTATCAAATACACTAATGGTGCGTAAGAAAATACGCAGAACCAGATGACTGCCGGTAGTGCCAACAGACACAGATATGGATTGTAGCGGATATCATACAGAAGATTTTTGATGATACCATCCCCCTTTTTACTGCGAGGGTTTGTTTTTGTTTTTGCTTTCATAAAGCTCCACCTCTCTTTTTGTTTTCTTGTCTGCATTGTAGCGCACTCTTTGCTGAAAAAAAATCCCAAAAGCTACCGCCTTTTACAGTCCGTTAGATTTCATAACAAATTCTGCGCCCGTTTTACAAGGCGCCGATGTTTATAAATATCTTACTTTACAGTTCAATCTTTTACGATACAGTTCAAAAAGTGATATTTTGTACTTGTTTTCGCACCAGATACAATAAATTCACCATTGTCACCGACAGTGACGTTAATCTGCTTCTTTGCAGCCAAAGATTCATAATTAAATGATACAAAATCATCCTCATACAGCACACAGCTTCCCGATCTATTCCCATTTCTGTTCTCCTTTTAATCCTGTTTCTTGCTTTCTACCTATCTCCATATTTTTCCATTCCTTCCATATTATTAATAGCGTAAGCAAAAATCCGCCTGATGCCATCACTCTAGCATCAAGCGGACTTGAAAAATACTTTGATTATTTACACTTGCTTAATTTTTATAATATCATACTCAAAAACATTTTTGCTAAATGACAATTCTTTCAAAAGAACTTCTTCATCATCTGCTTATTTTCATACATCTGAGCATCTGCATTTTGCAGCAGTTTTTCTGTATCCTTGTCTGGAGCATCACTCCATGCATATCCCATCGCTGCTGAAATCGGAATATCTGTCTTTTTATCTGCTGCTGCAAGTGCTTCTTTCACACGCTGCATACATTCTTTTGTATCCTGCTCTGTAGCATTATTCAGGCGAATTACAAACTCATCTCCTCCAATACGATAGCATCTTCCGTTTCCTGCATATTTTTTTACACCTGCTTCCATGCACCTTGCAACTGTTGTTAAAAGCTCATCACCTCTTTTATGACCAAGTGAATCATTGACTTTTTTTAAGTTGTTTGCATCGATCATGATATAAGAAACAGCACCAGGTGTATGGGCATCTCTGTTACTGTCGTCAATAAATGCAGCACGATTTTTAAGACCTGTCATCATATCTGTGTAAGCCATCTTTGCATATAATGCCACATTTGCATTTTCGCGAATTTGCTCATAAATTGCAATTCCAGCCGCATCTGCCAGAAAAAAGGCAAAGCACAGAATTGCTATAACATAGGAAATGGAATACTGAAACTCAAGACCAATGTAATAAAAGACAATTGCTATAATACTGCATATACTGAATATACTATAGCCACTCAGCACACGAAACAGTTTTACGTTTTTATTTTTGTGAAGCCTAATAAAGCCTTCCACTACAACTATAGTAATTGTAATTGCAATTAAAATATGTTCCAGCACAATTATAATTGCAAACGGTATAAACGCTGTTATGTAATTTATGCAGTATAGTCCAAGCATTGCAGCAAACAAGCACTGCATAATTCCAAACATTTTTTCTTTCCCCGTAAACATGCGCTTTGTGAAACCAAGCAGCGGAATGGCAAGCGTAAAAAATGCCAAAAATGATACTAGTTCGATCACGCCGCTTTTTTGCGTAAATAAAAGCAAAAATTTTGAATCTGTTAAAATCCATAAACCAGCGTCAACAACAAAAGCACCAAGACATATCAAACTTTCGCATATCTGCCTTGTCCATGCCTTACGCATATAAAAGCCTGCAAATATGGCTGTAAATCCCGACACTGCTGCAAAAACAGCAAATATACCAGCATGAATATTTTTGACCAAAATCATACGATATATACCGCTTCGATTTCCTATTTGAAAATCTGACTGCTCAATTGCATCTGCTGCTTTTTCTGAGACATGAAAAAATTGAACCGTCAGCTTCTTTCCTGTTGGAACCTCGAATAAATGGACAAAACCTGTTCGCTTTCCTTCTGTGCGATAAAGACTTACATCATCGGCAAAGATTTCAAAATCGACCCAATGTGTTTTTAACATCATTATCCAGTTTTTTTCATTCTGCGATTTTGGAATATCATACTCATACTGAACAATTTCGTCTGATGCAAGCATTTTCTCACTCCACGTACCTTCTGGCTTGAGAACAGTCTCATTAAATACATTTTGGGGTGCAATATCATTTTTAATGCCGAAAATAAGTACTGCTATCATCAGAATTGCAAGTACTGTTTCAATTATACATATAATCTTTTTCATGAACAATTTCCTGCCTCTGTTTTTATCAAAGCTCAGTATATCACAGCATACAAGGATTTTCAACGTAAAAAAGGCAGTCTTTCGACTGCCCTTTATTATAACGCTAAAATCGCCATTCCAATCAAATGGACTACAAATGCTGCCACCCATGCTACAGCACACTGAAACAGCACAATGCCTACTGCCCACTTTGCTCCCAGCTCTCTTTTAATAGAAGAGATTGCTGCAATACATGGTGTGTACAGAAGACAAAATACAAGAAGAGACGCTGCTGACAGCGGCGAGAGTACTTCCAACAATGTCTTTGTACTTCCAAACAATACTGAAAGTGTAGAAACAACGCTTTCCTTTGCCATAAATCCTGCAATTAAGGATGTACAGATACGCCAGTCACCAAAGCCAAGCGGTGCAAAGATTGGTGCGATTGCACCTGCCACTGCAGCTAAAATGCTGTCTTTTGAATCTGCTACCATGCTTAAATGTAATCCAAATGTCTGCAAGAACCAGATTACAAGAGATGCCATAAAGATTACAGTAAATGCTCTTTGAAGGAAATCTTTTGCTTTGTCCCACATCAGCTGGAGTACATTTTTTGCTCCTGGAAGACGATAATTTGGCAGCTCCATTACAAATGGAACAGCCTCTCCATGAAACATAGTCTTTCTGGAAATAACAGCTGTTAAAATACCCATTGCTATACCTAAAAAGTAAAGACCAATCATGATAATACCGCTTTGCTTTGGAAAGAATACTGATGTAAAAAATCCATAGATAGGAAGCTTAGCCGTGCAGCTCATAAATGGTGTAAGCATAATCGTCATCTTACGGTCACGCGCTGACGGCAGTGTTCTTGTCGCCATTACACCAGGCACTGTACATCCAAATCCAACTAACATTGGCACAATGCTTCGTCCGGAAAGACCAATCTTACGAAGCGGCTTGTCCATAACAAAGGCAACTCGTGCCATATAACCACTATCCTCAAGCAATGATAAGAACAAAAACAGTGTAACAATAATAGGAAGAAAGCTAAGTACGCTTCCGACACCATTAAATATGCCATCAATTACAAGAGAATGAAGTACATCATTGACCTGCCATAACGTCATCACAGCATCCGTCTTTTGCGTCAGCCAGTCAATTCCAATCTCCATCAAATTTTGAAGTCCTGCACCAATTACACCAAATGTCAGCCAGAATACAAGTGCCATGATTGCAGCAAACATCGGAAGTGCCGTATAGCGGCCAGTCAATACTGCATCGATTTTCCGGCTTCTTTCGTGCTCTTTGCTTTCACCCGGCTTAATCACTGTCTGATCACACAGCTTTTGAATGAATGAAAAACGCATGTCTGCAATGGCTGCTGAGCGGTCAAGTCCACGCTCCTCTTCCATCTGCACAATGATATGCTCAATCATTTCCTTCTCGTTTTGCTCTAAGTTTAATGCCTGCTCAACAAGCTGATCACCTTCAACAAGCTTACTTGCCGCAAAACGCACCGGAATACCTGCCTAACGGCATGATCTTCAATCAGATGCATTATTGCATGAAGGCAGCGATGAACTGCTCCATTATGACTGTTTTCATCACAAAAATCCTGTCGGCTTGGCTTTTCCTGATATTGCGCCACATGAATTGCATGGTTTATAAGCTCTGTAATACCCTCATTTTTTGCTGCTGAGATTGGAACAACTGGAATACCAAGCATAGACTCCAATTTATTGATACGGACAGATCCGCCATTTCCGCGCATCTCATCCATCATATTGAGTGCAAGCACCATAGGCACATCAAGCTCCAAAAGCTGCATTGTCAGATATAGATTTCGCTCAATATTTGTGGCATCCACAATATTTATAATGCCGGTAGGCTTTTGCTTAATAATAAACTCTCTTGTCACAATCTCCTCACTGCTGTAGGGAGACATTGAGTAAATGCCTGGCAGATCTGTCACAAGCGTATCAGGATGATTTCGAATCTGACCATTTTTGCTGTCAACTGTCACGCCTGGAAAATTTCCAACGTGCTGGTTTGAACCAGTCAGCTGATTAAAAAGTGTTGTCTTTCCGCAGTTTTGATTTCCTGCAAGCGCAAATGTCAGTACTGTTCCCTTAGGAACTGGATGCTCATCTGCCTTTTGGTGGAAACGTCCGCCTTCACCAAGACCAGGATGCTCTGTCACAGCATTCTCTTTGGAAATATTTTTTGTGTTCTTTTCCCTTTTGCCATCTGCCTTTGTCACAGAAGATTCATCAATTAAAATCTTCTCTGCATCTGCCAGACGAAGAGTCAGCTCATATCCGTGGATTCTAAGCTCCATCGGATCGCCCATCGGCGCCAGCTTAACCACAGTCACCGAAACTCCTGGAATCACACCCATATCAAGAAAATGCTGCCTCAGCGCACCTTCTCCTCCAACAACGGTGACAACCGCTGTCTTTCCTATTTCAAGATCCTTAAGTGTCATATTATGTCACTTCCTTTGTGAATATATCGACTTTGATGTCTTTTTCAGAAGCCATTATAGCAATTCACGATGGATTTGAAAATAGTTATTGAAAATATTTTTCATTTATAGTTTACTTAGCTCAATCAAAATCTGCGTCACCTGAGAAATTTCTGAAAGATTTGTATATTCTCTGCAGCTATGCACCTGATTCATGGAAGTGGCGATAGGAAAGTAACTCGAGATTTACTTTCTTATGAGTATAATAAATCGAATGGTCTGCAAATCCAAGTGTTCTTTTTTTACTTCCAAGCCAAAGGTACAGTAAATGAGCCACCATCCCTGTCACCATGGCTACTCCGGCAGATAACCGCCTCTTTTTCTTAATTCCTGACGTAAAGAAGAAACTGAAACTGCTCGCACGTTGCTGTCTTTCGAAAAAGCTGCTGCTGCTCCTGCTGCCATGCCGGTGATAAAACAGCAAGGCATCACACGAGTCGATCCATTCATTTCACGGCTGGTACTGATACAACGTCCCGCCACTAAAAGGTTCTCTGTATTCTTAGGAAGTAGGCAGCGATACGGAATTCCATAACTATTTCCTTTTCCATAGCCCTTTGTATAGTCTTCCTCATACTTTGTTTTTGCAGCTCCAGGTTCAAGCGGATGCAGATCGATCGGGTAGCAATACCGTCCGATCTCATCCTCAAAGGAAGCTCTTTTTTCGTAATCCTGTGCATTTAAGACATACTCGCCAAGGATTCTTCTGGTTTCACGAATACCAAGATTTGCTCCTGTAGAAACAAGAAAGGCCTTTTCATATCCTTCCAGATAATGTGTATAATAATATTCATATTCTGGCATTCGCTTGCGAGCATCCAGAATTCCTCTTGTCAGATCTTCCTCCTTCGTGCCATCCACACCAAATACATGGCCGATATTTCCGCCGCCCATATCCTCTGGCATTCGCCACATACCTGGCAAGCTTGTATCCTTCACACTGAACACGCCATCTGCAAAAGCTTGAGAAAGCTTACGGTTATCTGGATCAAGACCGACTTCTACAATTGCACGATTCCAATCAATATTGGTCCAAAGGCTGCACAGAGTAGCTGGCATCATACGTCCCCTCTCATCTCCCTTTTCCCAAGGTGCTCCTGCCATTACAGATAACGTTCCATCTCCTGTACAATCAATATACGTTTTTGCCTTTACCGCAAACAGACTTTCATGTCCCTGAAAAATTACGGCACGGATTATTCCGTCCATCACCTTTACATCCACAAGACTGGTATCAAACAAAAAGTCTGCGCCACTTTCCACCATCATATCGTCATAAATTCGCTTCAGTTTTTCAGTCTGAATCGAATATTCAATAATTGTATCGTCCTGTTCTGGTCCATACAGCGCTTCAAATACTTCTCTTCCTATGCCTCCTGCCAGAAAATGCTCTCCATCCGAAAAGCGCATAAAGGCTGGCACACTCGATAAGGTAGCTGCTCCACCAAAGCACTGCTGTTTCTCTGCCAGAAACACTTTTGCTCCCATGCGGCAGCCGTGACAGCTGCCGCAATACCCGCTGGACCACCTCCTACAACACATACATCCACTTCTTTTGTGACAGGGATGCTACGCTTCCATTCTATTTCCTGCATAACGAAATCACTCCTTTATTTTTGCTGGGAAAGGATTCTCGATTATCACTCTTCCCTCTGCTGTATCGCCTACTCCGCTGTATAAATCATAACGCCCATCGTCACGTTTTACAATACCTGAAGTAAAGGCGCAATCTGCCAGGTTTGGCTTCTTGCCTTCCCCTGTTGGATAGCTTTTTCTTGTTCCAATCATTTTGAGATCGGATACCTGAAAGGTTTCCGGATCAAACACAAAAGCAATATTCGTATATACTAGCTGATTGATTGTACCATCAAATTCATTATAGCATCCATGACCAATGACACCTATTTTGCCATTTTCCAGAAGCAGACACTGATTGCAACCGCCCCATTCATCCCTTCCAAATACGCCTTCAATCGCAGTGGCCTGTTCCACCACATCAGCGTCTAACTCGTTTATACTATTTAATACCGTAAAACCAATTACCGCCTCACTTCCATATTTTTTTCGAATCTCTTCTCCCCTTGGTCTGGAGAAAACGCCCAACTTTCCATCTGGCAGCTGTACATAGCGGATATCCTTCATCTGTTGAGGACCAGTGGTAAAGTAATACAGATTAAATAAATTAGTGCCTTTATAAAACACACCACAAAAACCTGACAGCTTTCCTCTGGAGAAATCTACTCTGGTTCCTCCAAGCACAAGTTCGCCATTTATCCTTACCACAAAAGGATCCTCTAACTGATACATCATCGTATCTTTTACTCGCTCCCATACATCCTCTGCTTTTTTTGAAAAAAGGCACACTGTAGAAGTTGCCCACTCATTGCGGCGCTCCACCCTGCCGAAAATATACTCTTTTCCTTCATACATAAATGGAACAGACGTATTGTAAACATCATAGCCTTCCACTCCCTCAAATGTAAGAAGTATTCCCTGTTCCTGTTTTTCTGCTCTCTCCTGCTCAAATTTCTCACGCAATTCCCGAATGCTCATTTTGTTTTCCTCCACATTTCACGCCCATCAATTTATCACTTTCAAAATAATTATAGTAATTCAAAGTTCTATTCGCATTTTTATCACTGTAGAATTATAAACTGGCTTTGTTTCAAAAGAAGGCTCTTAGCTTATCATAATCCATTTTTCACTTTTCTTAAATTTCATTTAATAAAATTTCTCCCTCGCCGCTTTGCGGCTTTTCGATTTTGGATATGACCTTCATCTCAATCGCCTGGGCATAATCTCCGAATTTTTCTCCAAACAGATTCATTCCCCCTGCATGAACAGCGTCAGGCTTTACGCCCAGCTTAAAGCTGATACAATTTTTCTTATCCAGTTCCAAATCTTTCAAGGTCAGGTTTGAGCACTTCATATCGTTCTCATAGCACCCTGTATCCGTAATTCTAACCTCCTTGTACAGACCGTACTGGGTCAGTGTATCGCCCCACCACTCTGGATTTAAACGACCTCTTCTGCCTCCAAAATCTCCTGGTATCGTCATAGTAGCGATTTCCTCTCCATTTATCCAAACGGTAATATCTGAGGCCAGTCATTTTGATATCCCGGTGCTTCCGAGCACACCTCAAAAGAAAAGGAAACCTCATGGTTCTGCCCACTTTTCAAAAAATAGGTAGGAAAACGATATTCCACAAATCCAGTTTCAAACCACAAAAGCTGCGCTCCCCACGGTTCTGCCAATAAAAGCTGGAGGCCATATCTTCGATTCCCAGATAGCCATTCTCGGTAACAATACCACAATCGCCATTGATCTCACAGTCAAAATAGTTGCCGATCGGCATGGCATACCGAAATACCTTACTGCTGTCACTCTCTTCTTTATGCTTAAATGCATTTAGATAAATATCCTCAAAGGAAATGCCGCATACCTTTTGCATTCCTCGCACGCCAGGACGTTCCACAACTGAAATCATCCCTGCTTCCTCTAAAACCTTCACATGCAACGCTGCAGACGACTGGGGAATTCCAAACTGGGCCGCAATCTCATTGATATTTGCTGACCTTTCTATCAAAAATTTCAATATTTGCAAACGCATCTCCGATGACAATGCCTTTCCCACCAGCGCTGTTTGTGACAAATTATTCAAATCCAATGAAATTCTTTTTTTACTTGTTTTCATCCCCGTTTCCTCTCTTCCCCAGAATTCTGTCATTTCTTTTTAGTTTAGTTGATCCCTGTCAATTTGTCAAACCATAGTTGATCATTTCCACCGCTGCCATCATGACAATTCCAGTTCCATGATCGTCGTTTTTCTTGGCAGGTAATTGCTTATAATAAATGGATTCCTTTGCACATCCAGAGCCTAAGCACACGCCATACACATCACCCACGGCATCTACCGAATGCTTTAAAAGTGCCGTCCATGCCTTCTGAATACATGGCAAATAACGCTCTTTGTCTAGCCATCCTTTTCCGACACCACGAGACATACTGAGTAAAAACATTGCGGTACAGGATGTCTCCAGATACGAATCGGCCTCATTTAACACCTGATGCCACATACCAGTCTCATCCTGACACGCCTTAACGCCCTCCATATACTCCTGGAATAGCGTAAGTTCCTCCTGCCAGTGTGGATTTTCCTTTGGAAGTAAGGTCAATATCTCCGTAAGCGTTACTGCAATCCAACCATTTCCTCGTCCCCAAGGAATACCACTCATCTGTTCTTCCTCTGGGAAATAGATATGGGAAAACAATTTTTCATTTTCCATCCAAAGACGCTTTTTAAAGCCTGCCACCTGACGATGAACCTGCTCCTCATACGTCTTATCTCCAGTAAGGCGATATAGTCTTGCCAGAAATGGACAGCTCATATACAAATCATCGGCCCACATCGTCTTTACTCTGAAATACGTGCCGTCCGGAAATGTCGGAATATGTGTCATAACCGCATTTCCCACTGCATGAATTACCGGGAGCAATTTTGGATTTCCAGTTATCTCATACGTCTCAATCAGCGAAACACCTATCGTACCGCATGCATCCAGATCGGGAAGTCCCCACGCTCTTGGCGTTAACGTCGGATCACCAAATTGTTCCTTGTCCCAGTCTTTATAATAGAAGTAATCGGCCATTGTCTGAATGCTGTCCAGATAATAGTCAAGCTGCTCTCTGTTTCCAGTCAGCTTTGCCGCATACATCAATCCATGAAGTCCCACCTGCACAGCATAAAACCACTGTCCAAAGAAAATGCCATCCCGGTACGGACGAATATAAGTCTCTCTTTGAGGCATACGCCAAAATCCATGCTCATAATTGCCTAATGGATACGGCCGCTCAAACTGGATTTCCTGCTCCGGTGCAAATGGAATAAAAAGTGGATCTCCAATCTCTGTCACATAAGGGCCCGTTACAAGAAAGCGGGCTGGTCCCATTCCTCCGGCCTGAACGAAAGGAACACAATTGACCTCTTCCCCTTTTTGATCACATACCGAGCCTTCCATCCACCAGCTCTGACCAGTTCGAAGAAGCTTTGCCAAAATTGAAATTCTCTTGCCCGTTCCAATCAGAGACAGTTCTGTCTTTTTTCCCTCTGCAATTTCATAGACTTTTCCGTCTATAAAAACACGCATGCGGCCGGTCGCTTGAAGCTGCAATGTATAGGACTCACCTTCTTTGCTCTCCACATACGTAAGTGCATAGGCACAGCCCTTGCGATCGTCATATACCTCCTCAAAATCCACTCTTCTTCCCAGACACGTTTCATTCCATTTTGGCGCCCACTCAATGCAGCTTCCATCCGGCAAAGTAAGCTGATCACGATACCCCACTCTACCGCTTTCAACGGCTTCTTCTGCTTTTTTCGTGTCTTCTTCCGCCGGGAACGGACCAATATGTGCAAACCCTTCCATTCCCTTTGTCTCCTCAAATGGAAGCATTGGACGAACCGATAACAGGTAATCTCTGGTCCAGCGGAATGGATATCTCGGATACGCAATGTAAAGCAAAAGTCCCCAGTTTTGTTCATTTTTTGTGCATTTCATCAAGAGCTCATTATCGCCCTCATGCAAGAAGACCTCCACAATTGTGTACTCGGATTCCTTTTTCACCTCACATAATGGCTTTTTCAGTGTATTGTTCCGATAAACCTCTTTTCCATTCAGCCAGATGCAGGCATTACCAGCAATGGTAAGCGCTGCCTCACAATCCCGGTCCGCCCATGCATTGGTCTTAATATAGGCACAATCTCCTATTTTTGCGTCTGGATACCGATAATTTAAATCTAACTCTGCCATCTGAGAAATCGCTGTCAATGCCATATGCTCCTGTTTAAAGTAGGGGCGCAGTGTCAGCTCCACACGCGCCCTATGCGTTAGCATTCTCTCACTGATCAGCCGAATGGCTTCCTCTGGTTTTCGAAACCCTTTTTCATATGCAGAGTCCTTTTCCTTAAGAACCTCATTCATATTTTTCTATTTTCCTTCCTTGCGCTTTTACTCCGTTGCCGGATAACTCCACTGGGTCACTGTAAATCCCGGACAAGTATAATTAAAACGTCCACTGCCATAACGAGAATTCAGATATGGGCTGGATACCAATGCATCCGGGATCAGCACTGCCTCTCCATCTGCAAAGAAGCCCTCTGTCAAACCAAATTCTAACAGACCACTTCCCGGAGAAGCAAAGGTAAACTGCTCTCCCTCCTGCGTAACTTTGGCTGCAAGAAGTTTCTTGCAAAATGCCTCAAAGGTTCCATCCTCTCGCTTGCTTCCGCACTCTGCCAGCCATACGGTCTCATTGCCGTCAACAACTAATTCTCTTCCTGCATATGCACCTTCCTTGCGGAACGAATGCTGTACATTGGAGTAAATGCCCACATAGCTGTCGTTCTTACGTCCAAAGGTCCATTTTCCCTCTGATATTACTTCATCAAATTTACGTGCATTAAAATGGCAATGCGTCATCCAGATATCTGGGTTATTTACATTATGCCAAATCACAGCCAGCGTACGTCCATGCATCAGTACTCTTGGCAAGAACGCCTGACCTGCCCAATAATCAGGACGCAAGCCGCTTCCCTCTGCCACATTGTTCGGAGATGAGAAAAATAATGAGATATCCCCTGGAAGTGCAATCATCGCTGAAATAAAATGCATATCGCACATTCCCACATTGTGATCACGCACGCCGCCAATCATATACTCTGGTGTACGTCGAATTGTAAAGTCGGCATTATGCTTATCAAAGTGCATAATACCTTCCTTGAATGTAAAAGTGGCTGGCGTAAAGTTATCCGCTAACTCACAAAGTCCCTTCGGCGGTACATAATAGCTAAATGCCATCTCCTGACTGGCAAATTTCGCATTGGCTGGTGCATTGCCAAAGAACATCCAGAATAAACCATTGATCGTGCTCGCCAATCTGCTACGCAGTGGCTTGTTGTAGCTGCGTCCTCTAGGTGTTGCCATTACGCCATCAAAATCACTTACCGCAAAGATAAAGGTCATAAAGTCTAACAATACATTCACCATATTGCGAAGCGGATATTCCTCCATCGGCAAAACTTCGCGAAGTACCAATAAAGCAGAGATTGTAACTGGCAAATAAGAGTCTGAATGCGGCTCATCAAAGCCAACACGGCAGCGCTGATTCAGCCATTCTACCAAGTGCATACGTCCCTTTAACGAATGATACATACCATTTTGTCCGCAGTTGGTAAAAATATCTTCCGGATATAAAAGACCAGCCAGATACTCGCATACATGGAAGCCAATACGATGATTTTCAGAACAATAAAACATGGAAGAGGTTCCCGGCTCATCTACCCAGTAACGGAAGCCTAACGATGCATGCTTTACCATCTCCACAATTTCTGGATCCAAAAGACCGGCATCCTTATCCTCCCACATCAGCCAAAGCAGTGGCAACAGCTCAAAATCTGCACAGTCCTTTCTTTTTTCAATCTTATCACACAAAACTCGGATGCTTTCATGATCTATCTCATCTGCACAGCCCAAACGATACAGTGCCAGTGCATTCCCCTGAGAAGCTAATCTCTCAAGCGTCAACTGTCTTCTTTCCTCAAAGTGCTCCCAACCTGGATAAGGTGCCAGAACCTGCTCAATCGAAAAGCTTACTGTTTTCTCTGTCAGTGGCGTACCATCAAGCAACTTCCACGCGATATTCACCGTATACTCTCCAGGCTTAGTAATACCTTTCATGGCAATCATGCCATCCTTTTCTACCACGCCCCTGTCATCTTCTGCTCCAAGTGTAAGCGAGAATACTACCGATTGCGTTTCATCCTGTTTCTTTGATGCCAGAACATTCAATTCCACAACGCAATTTGAGAACGGATAGCCACCCACACAAATCTTTGGGATCTCCCCTTCCTCATAAATATCATCCTCCAAATGGGTCTCCAGCTGACTACGGAAAATCTCTGCACGCACATTTTCATCCATGTTGAGTGGCACACTGGCAAAAAGAGGAGCCTCACAGGAAACCAGTTCCATACTCAGGCTAATACCAGTTCCTCGATCGACCTTTCCAGAAACAGCGATCAGTGTATTTTTACCAGCTTTCAGTTTTAATGTTACCATCTCGCAATTTGGATTTACCACATGCTCAAACACATAACGGCGTGGGCGCTTTCTGGAACTCAAATCGGTATTATTGTATACCACACTGCCATTTAACAAGACAACCAGTCTACACTCCGGGATTTTGATTGTAATCTCCTGCTCACACTCACTCTCCAGTTCCAGATAAATCGGCATCAGACCAAATTTTTCAGTAATATAATAATGACCATCCGCATACTTTGGAGACTGTGCATCGCATACCGTCCATTTTCCTTCCATATCACAAACGGTAAAGGAATCAAACTCACGAAACTCCTTATTGCTAAGCTCTTCCCCAGCCTGTGCCATCATTTTCTCAATATAAGCTCGCATTGCCTTTCCGGTACGCTCATCCGGATAATCCTTTTCCAAAACACCAGTTACCAGAAATGGACGAATCAGTTTTCCCGCAACTAACTTCTTTTTAAAATATGTATCCATCCTATACCTCTCTTTTTATATGCAAGAAACGCAAGCCCGCGCTACAAAAGACCGGCTTGCGTTTCGTTCCCACTATATAGTTACACTTCATATGCACTCTTCACAAAGATGCACGAAGGAGCTATATAACGTTACCTCGCCATTATTTTGCTGCTTCTAATTCTTTATACAGAGCGATTTTCTGATCAATAATTTCCTGACCACCTGCTTCCAGATAATCATTCAGCACACTATCATACATATCATCAAATTCTTCTGGAGAACAAGAAATCAACAGCGGAATGTTCGTCTGAGGATCTGATACAATACCAGCATACTCCTCATCTGCTTCTGTTCGGATTCCCTGGAAGTTATAATCAACCTGTCCGCCAACTAACGCACTCTTCAGGCACATGGTTCCAAGATCGTTTGCCTTTGCCTTTGCAGGTTCCATACCCTCAGAGGAAGGAACGAACCCATACGGATTACCATTGTATACTAACATCATATCGCCACAAGTAATGCGCTCATAATCATACTCAGAGGATGACTTCTCCTCATCGGTCGGTGTGATTGTGATTACCTCATTGCCGTCCAGTTCATAATGAACGCCCTCAAAACCATACTGTAAAACCTTTGCATTGTCATAATCAGCAAGGAAATCCAGATACTTGATTGCATTCTCAGGATGCTCGCAGGAAGCAGGAACTGCAATATACATACCAGTAGGTGCATAAATTCGATTAAACTGCTCACCATTTACATTGTCAAGATAGAAGGAAACCAGCTCAGCGTCTGGATCTGCTTCATACAAATCAACACAGCCATTAGGACCACTCTGTGCTGCATCATGACCAAATGCAAGAACACGTCCGTTTGTTAAAAGCCCCTTGAATGCAGTATATCCAGTATCGGTATCTACCATGAAGTCTGGATCAATGATGCCATCATTATACAGTGTATTCAAATAGCGTATACCTTCCTTGTAACCCGGCCAGAACATTTCGTTGTAGCATGCATGCATTTCATCGGTCATTGATGCCACATCCAGGTATGAGAAGATGATCGGTCTTGTCTGGGTTGCATTCCAAGCACCGATTACACCCAGCGGATACATCTCACTTCCCTGATTTTCAGGATCCAGTTCCTTGAACTGATGAAGCAGATCGGTGAAATCGTCCACGCTCATATGATAGATTCCATCTTCATCTGTCTGCAGTTCATAGCCAACCTCATCCAGCCAGTCCTTACGGATATAAGTAGTCTGCCAACCAGCCTGAGTACGAACTGCCGGAATTGTCCACTGATGACCTTCTGATACACCGTAAGGCAACGATGATGCCAGATTCTCTTTCAGAGTCGGGCCGTACTCGTCGATCAGATCGGTCAGATCATATAATCCACCATCCTTACCAAACTGATTCATCATACTGCCTGTGTAGCTAAAGATGATATCTGGTGCTTCTCCTGCTGCCATCATGGTGTTGATCTTCTTGTCATCCTCAGAACGCGGAACGGCAACATATTCTAGTGTAATATTGTTTGGATCACCGAATTCCTTCTGCAGCCATCTGGTCCAGTAATTATCGGTCGCTGAACCATAGGTCTCAGTTGTATTACCACGATCATACACCATAATTCGTAATGTGGTATTCTCCTCGTCTGCAAACACAGCGGAACTTCCATAGCCTGTAAGACCGAGCACAAATGTTGACGCCAGCATCGTTGATAAGAACCTCTTCTTCATAAAAATTTACCTCCTTTAAATTAGATGCTTTTTGTTTTTTTCGCTTTATATACTTGCCGCATAACCGACAATATAGCCTTTTGTATCACTTACCTAATTTGATTAACCCTTTACAGAACCAATCATAACGCCCTTTACAAAATATTTCTGCAACCACGGATACACGATCATAACCGGGATCATACTAAATACCATGCAGGCAGCCTTTACCGTCTCTGCGACCAAGTTGTCTTTCATCTCTGGAATATCTTCCATCATGGTGCTAATCTGACTTGCCTGTATCAGCTGACGCAGACGAACCTGAATCGTGTATAAGGAATCCTTATTGATGTAAAGAATGGAATCCTGAAAACTATTCCAACGTCCCACCGCGTAGAAAAGTGCTAAGGTTGCTAACATTGCTTTTGACAGTGGCAACACAATCCTTAAAAGTACGACCAGATCATTGGCTCCGTCCACATAGGCAGATTCTTCTATTTCTCTAGGCATGGACTGGAAAAAACTCTTCATTAAAATCATGTTATAAGTCGATAACACACCAGGCAATACCAGTACCCAGAATTTGTCTAACAGCCCCAGACTCTTAATATTTAAGTATCCCGGAATCATACCACCACTAAAATACATGGTAAAAAGAATCATAATCAAAATCGGAGATTTTAATTTTAAACCCGGGCGTGACAACGGATATGCACACAACACAGTCATTGTCAGACTAAACAGGGTGCTTACCACTGTCAAAAAGATTGTGAACCACATGGAATCCATCAAACTCTTATTGTTAAACACAGCTTTGTAGGCAGAAAGATCAATCTGCTTAGGCAGTAAGAAGATTTCTCCTTTGATAACCGGTGTCTTATTGGAAAATGACACTGCCGCAATGTGTAAAAATGGAATCAGACAAATCAGTGCAATTATCATTACTACTATAATAGTAAATATTTTAAACAAACCATCCTTCGACAGAAGCTTCGATATTTTTTTCTTCATACTTCCTCCCTTACCAGATACCACTGCCAGATACGCGCTTACTAATTGCGTTCGCACTGAGTACCAGAACGAAATTTATAAAGGACTGCGCAAGGCCGACTGCAGTACCAATACTAAATTTGGACTGTTCCAGACCGACACGATAGGTAAAGGTACTTACCACATCTGCCACTTCCATTACCGTACTATTCTGCATTACATAAGGCTGCTCAAAACCAATGCTTGCCAGTCCGCCAACCGCCAGAATCAGCATAATTGCGATTGTATCCTTAATGCAAGGAACCGTAATGGATCTCATCATTCGAAAGCGGGAACATCCGTCTACTCGGGCCGCTTCATAAATTTCCTGATCAATACTTGTCATAGCAGAAAGATAAATGATTGTGTTCCATCCGATACTCTTCCATACACCTACCACAAAATAAGTAAAGATCCACCAACCCTTATTGGAAAGAAAGCCAATCGGATTTCCTCCGAATCCCTTTATTATGGTGTTCACCAAACCTGAGGAAGCGAAAACCTGATACATCATACCGCCTACAACCGACCATGAAATAAAGTGAGGCAGATAGATTACAGTCTGTATCGTTTTCTTAAACAACCTATGGTTGATTTCATTTAAAAACAAAGCCAGAATAATCGGGAGCGGGAAACCAAGCACCAGTCCCATAATATTCAGCACCAACATATTTCTTACTGACAACCAGAACGCCTTTGACCGCGCCACCTGCTGAAAGTATTTCATGCCTACCCAAGGACTTTCCCAAATGCCTTTGAATATGTTGTAGTTCTTAAATGCGATTACAACTCCCGGCATTGCCTTGTAATGAAACAGTACATAATACAAAATTGGAAGGGCAAGCATTGCATAAAACATCCAATGTTTTCGCATATAGACAAGCGTTTCTTTTGCTCGTGAACGGTACGTTCCTGTCCTTCTTCTTGCAGGATATATTACTCTTCTCTTCATTCCACTCCTCCATCCTTTTCTGAGAATTTCTAACTTCGATACCCGTCGTTAGTTTGCAAGCCTCCTTGTTCTTACTATCTCCATCTTATTTGTAACATTATTACCGTTTTAAAAACGTCGTTTCGTGTTTCTTGTTATCATCATTGTATTCTCAGCAGCGCAATAAGTCAATTATTTAAAATATAAAAATTGTTTGTTTTGTTTTTGTGCATTTTTAATAAGTTTTATTCCAATAATATGTTTTATTTTCATTTTCTAATCTTTACTGACTTTTTTCACATTTTAT
>QUFP01000017.1 GCA_003478935.1 Firmicutes bacterium AF25-13AC | reverse complement strand
ATTTTTGAAATACAAGTCGATTGCCTGTTGTTTTTCTTCGGTGCTATACTTGTTCATTTCTTCCTCCTAACATCTTTCGACATTAGGTCCAAAAATTGTCCGCACCCCATCCAGTATTAACACATCCAGTGCCTGTCCCCGGCAAAAAAGTGGGATGATGCCGGTAACGGCATCTGACAAGTGTAGACAGCAAGAAAGCAGGGTTGAATAGTGGTTGAGCTTCGAAACGTTAACTTCAGTCGGCCGATGTCTTAACTGGTGCGGAAGACAATATCATGTAATGCGATATGGCGAGTGTTATGTGGCACTGCGGAGTCAGAGAACCAATCATGTTTTACATTGTGAATACACATCAACTGGGGAGAACCTGCCATTTCTCGAAGAAGAGTATGAAATTGCAACTGAAAACGGAGTATTTCAAATGAATGGTAGGTGGTCGGACAATCCCATAGTACTGTAGAAATCGGGCAATGCCGATGGAGGGAAGGCGATTGCATAGTAAAGGTCTTACTGAGGACACATTATCCGTACTCAGGGACGGAGAAAATAATGGAAACGAAATTAGTAATAATAAAGGAAATGGAAAGAAACGACCATTAGGGATTGCTTCCTATGAAGATAAGATTGCACAAATGGCAGTGAAGAAAATACTGGGAGCTATTTATGAACCGAGATTCCTAAACTGCATGTATGGATTCAGACCGAATAGGGGGTGTCACGAAGCAATAAAAGAAGTATACCAACGGATAAGCCATGGAAAAATCAGCTATATCGTAGATGCCGATATCAAAGGTTTCTTTGACCATATCGACCATGATTGGATGATGAAGTTCCTTGAATGGAATATACAGGATAAGAACTTATTGTGGCTAATACGTAAATACCTTAAAGCAGGAATAATGGAGCAAGGAAAATTCGAGCCAACAGAGTAAGGTTCGGCACAAGGCTCAGTAATGAGTCCGATGCTTGCAAATATATACATGCATCATGTGCTGACGTTGTGGTTTAAGCTGGTGGTGCAAAGGGAAATGCAGGGAGAGTGTTTTCACGTCAACTTTGCGGATGATTTTGTTGCAGGATTTCAATATAAGTCAGAAGCTGAAAGATACTATAAAGAGTTAAAGGAACGAATGGAAAAGTTTGAGCAAAAGGTTAGAGCATACAAGAACTGGATTTACGATAATCGAAATCGACCAATGCGAGAAATAATTAAAGAGTTGAACGTAAAACTAATTGGACACTATCGGTATTATGGTGTTACATGGAATTTACATAGCACTTTAACCAAATGGTTAATGCGTATAGTTATACTATTATAACAGCGCACAAGGAGAAATGATGAATTATACGATATGTGAAATGGACTCTTTTTCAGTGATTGGGCAGAAAATAGAACTTACAAATAGGCAAAAAGAGAATATAAAAATATGTGTTGAGTTTTGGCGAGAATTTAATAATAACCTGAAAAAAGCATATTTATTACAATCGGGAAATTGGATTAAATATGCTTTTATGGAAAGAAGAGAAGACAGATTATTTTATTACTGTGCAATACCTCGAAAAATAGTAGTTCCAGAGGGATTTGTTTCAAAAGAAATTGCTTCATGCAAATACATGGTTGTTGAGCATATTGGTTCTATGGATAAAATATACGAAACCTACACTAAAATTTATAAAGAAATATTACCTAATACAGAACATACTCCGTTACGGGAGAGTTTTCTGCATTTTGAAAGATATGATGCTCGATTTCATTGGAATAGAGATAATTCAATCATTGAGGTTTGGGTGCCGATTAGGTCATAGTGGATTTTATATAATACTGAGAACTTGAAAGCAACATGAAATTTTAGTTAGTAGGTGTATCGCCATGCCGACACTCACAAGCTTGCGCTTGTTCGTTGTCGCGGCGTTCGCCGTATGCATCTGCGCATGGCTCATTGCTACGCGCAAACTTCAAGTTTACAGAACTGAATCAAAAGAGCTCGAAGGAGCTCTTTTTTCTTTTTATATATATCTTTTAAAAGGTATATGATTAAGAAAAATGGCAGGAGGTATCTGAATGAAAGCACATAAATATTGGTCCATCGGTGCATTGATTACAATGCTTGTTATATAATTTTTTAAGTGATATACTAAAAACATGGAAAAGAAAACGTGCGATATTACAGTCTTGCATTGCACACGGTTTTTTAGAAATGTGTGATTAGATAAAACTAACACATATGCGATTTACAGAATAATCTATAAGAGGACTATTTATTGGCGGATTGCAGTTGCATTGTGAGAAAAGCCTAAAGGAGGCCAACTATGAAATTTTATGAAAGTGGAGACAGTAGTAAACCGGTAATATTTTTATTTCCTGGTACCTGTTGTCTGTATAGCAGTTTTTATCATGTACTGGATGGATTACACTCTTATTTTTATACAGTAACAGTTTCTTATGATGGATTTGATCCAAATGAGAAAACAGAATTTTATTCAATGGAAGATGAATGCGAAAAGATTGAGCAGGAAATCAGGAAAAAACATGGTGGGAGTATTAAAGCAGCGTATGGGTGTTCTCTTGGTGGAAGTTTTGTATCTCTTTTGATTCAGCGAAAAAGAATTCATATAGAACATGGAATCATTGGGAGCAGCGATATGGATGAAGCAGGTAATCTTGTGGCAAAAATTCAGGCATTCATGGTAGTGCCTTTCATGTATAAAATGGTACATACAGGTGCTCTTCCGAAATTTATGCAGAAAAAGCTGAACAAGACAGACGAGGCTAAAAAAGAATTATATAATGGATTTTTGAATATGTTTGGAATCGGTAAAGGAGGAAGTCCGTGGATTACAAAACAGAGTATTTATAATCAGTTCTATTCGGATCTGGTTACAAAAATCCAACATGGAATTGATGTGCCGGGAACAACAATCCACGTGTTTTACGCAACAAAGATGGGAAAAAAATACGAAAAGAGATATTGTACTTATTTCAAAAATCCGGACATTCGGAGACACAACATGCAGCATGAAGAACTGTTTTGCTGTCATAGTGCAGAGTGGGTGGAAGAAGTAAGAAAGGCAGTGGAAGGCGACAAACAATGAAAGAAAAAGTGAATATGACAGGTGTGCTGGAAACGATGGTATGCATGAGGACAGTCTGGTTGAGGGAATGAAAGAACTTATGCCTGTTTATTGTGTGATAGGTAAAATTCCAGTTTGCAGAGAGGAAGAATGAGCTGGAGATAAAATCTCCAGCTCATTCTTCTACATGAAATACAAAAAAAGTGCCTGTCCCCGGCAAAAAAACAAATTCAGCCTACTCCATGAAAAAGGGGAGCTGGTAAATTCGATGTATATTCGTAAAGCGGATTTCCTGAAGGAAGACCTTCATGCCTACGATAACGACATTAGTTATGGCGATATATGAATACCTATTTTTATATCTTTACAGAAAAAGTCCACCAGTGCGATGCGTAGTGCATCATGACTGGTGGACTTTTTAGTTGTCATCAGGAAATTGTTCGGATCAAGCAAAAATATCATGTCCGCCAACAGGCAGAAGCACAAGGCGCTTATTTCAGATATTCCTCAAAGAACGCTTTCAGCTTTCCAAACGGAATGATGTCTATCTGATCGTAAAGGTCGGTGTGGTTTGCGCCGGGGATAATGAGCAATTCCTTATTATCGCCGGTCAGCTTGCTGTAAGCTGTCTCACTGAAATAGCGAGAGTGCGCCTTTTCCCCGTGTACCAGCAGTACGGCAGAGCGAATCTCGCTGCTGTACTGCAAAATCGGCATATTTAGGAACGATAGCGAGGAGGTCACATTCCAACCGCCGTTGGAGTTCAGGCTACGGGGGTGATAGCCACGTGGCGTTTTGTAGTAGGCGTAATAGTCCTTCACAAACTGCGGAGCATCCTCTGGTAGCGGATCGACAACACCGCCTGCCAATGCATAAGTACCACTCCTGTAATCTTCCGTGCGCTGTGCATTCATGGCTTTTTTCTTCTCAAAGCGTGCCTGCTCAGAATCCTCACTGTCAAAATAGCCGTTGGCGTTCACACGGGTCATGTCGTACATGGTCATAGCAGCGGTCGCTTTGATACGGGTGTCAATGGCTGCGGCATTGATCGCCATGCCGCCCCAACCGCAGATACCGATGATAGCGATGTGCTCCGGATCAACATTCTCCTGTACGGAGAGGAAGTCTACCGCTGCGCAGAAATCCTCGGTGTTGATGTCCGGCGAAGCGACATAGCGGGGTGTACCGCCGCTCTCGCCGGTGTAGGACGGGTCGAAGGCAATCGTCAAGAAGCCAAGCTCCGCCATTTTCTGCGCATACAGACCGGAGGACTGCTCCTTTACCGCACCGAACGGACCGCTGACGGCAATGGCGGGCAACTTGCCCTCTGTGCCCTTCGGCGTGTACATATCCGCCGCCAGTGTGATGCCATAGCGGTTGTGAAAGGTTACTTTCTTGTGATCCACCTTGTCACTTTTCGGGAACACCTTATCCCATTCCTGTGTTAAATTCAGTTTTTCCATATTCAGACCTCCTTGCCTGTTGCCTTAAAATATACTGTGTTGTCCACGGCTTCCAACCATTCATTGGAGGTTTCGTCCCCCGGAACCTCTACCGCCAGATGAGAGAACCAGCTGTCCGGCGCAGCACCGTGCCAGTGCTTGACCCCGGTCGGAATGTTTACCACATCGCCGGGGCGCAGCTCCTGTGCCGGTTTGCCCCATTCCTGATAGTAACCTCGACCGGCCACACAAACGAGGATCTGTCCGCCGCCGTTTTTGGCGTGATGAATGTGCCAGTTGTTGCGGCATCCGGGTTCAAAGGTCACATTGTAAATGCCGACCTGCTGCGTAGAAAGAGGTGCGAGATAGCTTTGGCCAATAAAATATTTCGCAAAGTCATCATTGGGTGCGCCGATGGGAAAGACCATTTCATTCTGATGCTTGGCTTTTGCGTCGGCAGCATCGTCCTCCGCCCATACCTCCTTTGCCATACGGAAGGCCGCCCACGCCTTAGGCCAGCCCGCATAAAATGCCGCATGGGTCAGGATCTCCGCAATTTCCGTTTTGGTCACACCGTTGTTCTTTGCAGTTGTCAGGTGGTACTGAAAGGACGAATCCGTCAGCCCCTGCGCCATCAGCACCACCACTGTTACAATGCTGCGGTCTCGCAGAGAAAGCTTGTCTTCTCGGCTCCACACCTGTCCAAACAGCACATCATCATTCAATTCTGCAAATTTAGGAGCAAATTTCCACAAAGCCTCTCTGCCTGCCGTTTGTTTAAATGCCATGGCTCACACCTCCTTGCCCATCTGATAGGCTTGCTCCAGTACAGCATGACCTGCGATTTCTCCCACGCCGTTTACGCCGCCTGCAAACACTGTGCCAGCCAGCGCACAGCGGGGGAAGCAGTCTACCCAGCCCTGCACGGCTTTCTCTGTGCCCGCAAAGGTTTCAGGTGCGTCCTCTGCCGCCGCTGCAAGCAGATAGGCTTTCGTAAAGGCATAGTCCGTATCGAACAATGGGTTGGCACGATCCAGCATAGTCTTGAGCTGACCGCTGACGCAGTAATAGTAGACGGGTGTTGCGAACACCAGCACATTGGCATCATGCATTTTGGCGGCAATTTCTACGGCATCGTCTTGGATGACGCAGTGCCCCAACTTCAGGCAGGCAAGACAGCCCTTGCAGAAGCCAACCTGCTTTTCTCGCAGATACACAGTTTCTACCTGGTGGGCCGCCTCCCGTGCGCCCTTGGCAAACGCTGCCGCCAGCGTTTCGGAGTTGCCGCCCTTACGGGGACTTGAGGAAATGATTAGTACTTTTTTATTCATCGTAGAACACTCCTTGCATTTTTATATTCTTTGTGTTATTCTCATAGTAACACCTAAACCTAACTTTAGGTCAAGATGGTTTTTGGAATTTTTTTGGAGGGAAATTTATGTATTCAATTGGACAGGTGGCAGAGATGTTCGGATTGCCCATCTCTACGCTGCGCTATTATGATAAACAGGGACTTTTTCCGAACATGGAACGGGTATCCGGCATCCGCAAGTTTAGTGAGGCGGAGATTGAAGCGCTCCGGGTCATTGAATGTCTGAAAAAGGCTGGCATGGAGATCAAGGACATTCGGCAGTTCATGGATTGGTGCGTAGAAGGACCGGCCACCTACCCACAGCGAAAGGCAATGTTTGAGGCGCAACGGGTGCACATGGAAGCAGAGCTTGAGCATGTGAACCAGACGCTGGATATGCTGAAATTCAAATGCTGGTACTATGAGCAGGCAATCAAAGACGGCAGTGAGGACAGACTAAAGTCACTGATTCCTGACCGCTTGCCGGAGAAAATCCGAAAAGCATATGAAAATGCGCATCGCTAAATTCAAGGGAAAAAAATGCCTGTCCCCGGCAAAAACTGCAGCGGGGAGGAGTTATGCTGTTAAAGAGACCCCGCCGCAGCATGTTTGAAAAAAACGGCATATTTTGCAAAAAAAGTAATTTATAAAAAAATAGGGATTGCATTTTAGAAAAAAAGAATTATAATAATAATATTATTTAAGCAAGCAAAGGTGTTTGTAAAGCATTTTTGCCTATTTTTTTGCGCTTCAACACTAGAGCGTGTTTGTTGTTTTTTCTTTGAGAAAATGGAGGAAAAGAGAATGAAAACATTAGGATATTATAATGGAAAATTTGGCGAGCTGGACGAGATGAGCATTCCAATGAATGACAGAGTATGCTGGTTCGGAGATGGGGTTTATGACGCAGGGCTGTCAAGAAACTATAAAATTTTTGCATTGAATGAACATATCGATCGTTTATTCAACAGCGCCGGACTTCTGGATATCAAAGTGCCTGTGACAAAAGCAGAACTGGCGGACTTGCTCCAGGAAATGGTAAACAAAATGGATACCGGAAATCTGTTTGTTTATTATCAGGTAACAAGAGGTACCGGCATGCGTAACCATGTATTCCCGGAAGGAAAGGCAAATTTGTGGATTATGTTAAAGCCGGCAGAAATCGCGGATGGGACGAAGCCAATTAAGCTGATTACAGCAGAGGATACGCGATTTTTCCATTGCAACATCAAGACGTTGAATCTGATTCCGTCTGTCATGGCAGCTGAGAAGGCAAAAAGAGCAGGGGCGGAAGAGTGTGTATTTTACAGACCGGGAAAGCGGGTTACGGAGTGCGCGCACAGTAACTGCCACATCATTAAGGACGGCAAACTGATTACAGCGCCGACAGATAACCTGATTCTGCCGGGAATTGTAAGAGCTCATCTGATTAAAGCATGTAAAAAGCTTGAAATTCCGGTGAGTGAGACTCCATATACTCTGGATGAAATGTTTGATGCAGATGAGGTTCTTGTTACAAGTTCAAGCAAGCTCTGCATGTATGCGAATGAACTGGACGGGAAGCCGGTTGGAGGAAAGGCACCGGAACTTCTTGAGAAAATCCGCAAAGAAATCATGGATGAATTTATGACGGCAACCAACTAATCGGTACAAGACTTGTTTTGGATGCTGAATTGGAGGATTTGGTATGAATGGAGCAAAGGACATCCGCTCCTATGGATATAAGGTAGGAAGCATTCCGTGCGGGAAGGCAAACTTGATTACTGATGTGCCGGGAGTGAAGGTCGGGCACTGTACGGTGGAAGAAAATGGTCATAAAACCGGCGTGACGGCTGTTATCCCGTGCGATGGAAATGTTTTCGTAAAGAAACCGGTTGCCAGTGTGTTTACATTAAATGGATACGGGAAGACAGCAGGAACGATTCAAATTGAGGAACTCGGTGTGATAGAGACACCGATTTGCCTGACTAATACCCTGAACGTTGGAAAGGTTTCGGATGCATTGGTTGAATATACGATACAGAAATGTGCAGGGGATCACATCAAAGTGCGAAGCATCAATCCGGTTGTAGGAGAAACGAATGATTCTTTAATCAATCCGATCCAGGAGCGTGCAGTGGAAGTGCATCACGTTATTCAGGCTTTAGAAAGCGCTTCTGAAGCGTTTGAACAGGGGTGCGTGGGCGCGGGACGGGGAACCGTCTGCTGTGGTTTAAAAGGTGGCATTGGTTCGTCTTCGCGGGTGCTGGACTTTGCTGGAAAAACATATACGCTTGGAGCTTTGGTTCAGTCCAATTTTGGTCGTATGGAGGATCTGATGATCTGCGGTCAGCCGGTTGGAAACAGAATCGCGCAGGAACTGCACCCGAAGAACTCAAAGGACGAAGGATCGATTATGATTATAATCGGTACTGATATTCCGCTTTCTGCGCGTCAGTTGAAACGTGTATTAAAACGCGCGGCCGTTGGACTTGTCCGGACCGGTTCTTATATGGGACATGGAAGCGGAGATGTTTTTATTGGATTTACAAACGAAAATTATCTTCCGGCAGCAGGAAAAGAGAAACTTCTTTCGATTTCGTGCTTTCCGGAAGACCGGCTGGATCTGGTTTTCCGGATGGCTGCGGAATCAGTAGAAGAAGCAATCTGCAATTCATTGATTTATGCGCATCAGGAAACCGGAGTCGATGGAAAAATTTATCATTGTCTCAGCGAATTTTTGCCAGAGCGTGTTTGAAAAAGGCTTTCTGCAAGATGTGCGTCACAATTTGTGGAGAATTTTGCGTAGAGATCTAGTGCCTGTCCCCAGCAAAAGAATTTTGAAAACTGGGGTGTAAAATACTGGTCAATGACACCGAAATTTTTGCAGTATGTGAAAGAACATTCATGATACAAGTATTGTTTTTGTGCAGTGATAATCAATAATTACTTTCCAGATGTGATATGGGGCTTTGGACGATGAGTTTCACGTTGAAGGAGATGTAGGGAAATGGTATAATGGGATAATCTTGGATACCAATTAAGTCGATAACTACCCGGTTTGACAAGGAGGGACTTTTCATGAAAAGAGTATATTCAAGGATTATCGGTGTGATAATGTTGATTGTAGCTATTGTATTTATAATGTTTGCATTGAATCATCCAGAAAAGAGTTTTCCTTGGAGCAATACAATTACTTGGTTACTGTATGCTGTATATTTTCTTGTGACAATGGTGCTGCTTATTGCTCCTAAGATGAAAAAGTGAGAAATTCCAGTTCGCAGAATTGTTGATTATCAAAAAGAAGGTGAAGGAATGGATGGGGGTGCGGACGCTTTCTTGGACCTGAATTAAGTAATTCCAAGACTGCATCTATACTCCATCGGACTCAAACCCCCTAACGACAGTTTGATCCTTTTATCTCTATACCATTGCATATATTGGTTTATAATGCTGATAAATTCTTCTACTGAAATTTTATCCCATTTTTCACCATAAAACATTTCATTTTTCATTCGTCCAAAAAATCCTTCGCATGCCGAGTTATCTGGTGAACAGCCCTTTTTGGACATTGATCTTGTCAGACCAGCTTCATCCATTCGCTGAATCCAACCTGACCAACGATAATGGCATCCTCTATCACTATGAACGATTGGAAGCATCCAGTGCCTGTCCGTGCGTCCAGCAAAGGGTGTACAATCCGGCGGGTGGAAATCCCGTCAAATAAGCTGCTAACCACAGCATTTGAAGCGAGTCTTGAGTGTATTATAGTAATGTAATGGGCTAAGCGTAGACAGTAAGGTTGCAGGGATAGCTACCCTGCGCCGAAATACTGTAAATCGGAGTGCCGACTCTGTGGACAGAGGGGAAGGCAATATGTGGGTTTATCGTTAAGGTGAGATTTCACACAGCTTTGCGGCGTCGGAAGGACCTATTCATGTAATACAAGGATTGTATGTCAACTGGAGAGAGCCTATATTTTCTCGGCTTTAGAAAAAAAAAGGAGCAGAGTATGTCTTATCAATAAAAGAAGAAAGACAAAAGAAATATAGGCAATCGGATGGCTTCATACTACCGAAGAAGGTGGGTAATGCCACTGGAGGGAAGGGAGCCACATATGGCGATATCCAAGAAAGAAACTTGTCCAATACACAGAGATTGACATGACGAGGAAATTGATTTTAGGGAGAAAAGTGTCGGGTACACAGAGATCAGACAAACGATTAGCCATATGAGGAGCCGGATGCGGGAAAGCCGCACGTCCGGATCTGTAGATGGACGTACCTTGTGAAAGGTACGTCTACTCGACCCGGCAAAAAAGTAAGAGCAATGTCAAATCTGGTTTGAGTAGCCTGGTTGGTTGAAGGAAGGTGATTGAGATGAATGTCAATCAGAATAGGAACAAAAAAGTAACACGAGGAAAGTCTGTGCCTTAAAAAGAAAGAACAGAACAAAAGTTTTGACAGCTTGGTAGAAATTCCGTAAAAGAAAAAAACGAGAAGTTTACTCGTCAGAGCTGCGCCAGAATAGCTTTACTTGCTGCTGTTTTTGATATGAAGTATAATAGGTTTAATTGCTTATTTCCTACAAGTTGACTTTTCAAAAATAAGTAAAATATAGCTCCATTGTTTTTTTACCCTTGCTTTCTTATACTGTTAATCAGGAGGTACCTATGATGAAAGAAATCAATCTTGGCCGCGTCTTGATTGAAAATCGCCACAAACGGGGAATTACTCAAGATGAATTGGCTGCATATATGGGAGTTTCAAAAGCCGCAGTTTCAAAATGGGAAACCGGCATGACTTATCCAGATATAACGCTGTTGCCGCAGTTGGCAACCTACTTCAACATCAGCATTGATGAACTGATGAGATATGAGCCGCAAATGACAAAAGAACAGATACGCAGTTTATACCGTATATAAAATCACAGATCAGCTTTTTGCAAACCGTCGGATAAAAGATGTGTTATGCTTTCCCATTGTTGCAGATAGACTTGGCTTTCTGGTAATTAGTCGCCTTGCTCTTTTGCAGCTTGGGATCTCCGTTTGCGCTTTCTGGCCTTATTTTCTGTACGATCATACGGATTGGATTGTAACATTGGGAATTATACTGTTCTGCTGGTTGAGCGTTCTTGCGATTGATTTTCTTGTATTTCTGGTTTCTGAACTGATTGGAACGCTCATTTCATCTGCACTCGTTGGATATGGATTTATTGTTTTCCAGTATGGAGCATTTCTATTGCTGGCGGTAGTAGCCGGAAATGTCGTGACCATCCTTTTATTCGAGCCGCGCATTTTGAATTTAATAAACACAATATTTGTGCCGATCTGCTGGCTTCTGATTGCGATAGCGGCTTTTCTGTTGTTCGCTGTGATGTCCTTAATTGGGGCGAAATATTGGTTTATCAGGGGGTATATAAATACTCAAAACTTCCAGCACAGGAGAAAAAGCAGAGCGGTTCGATTGACAAAGATAAAGAACCCTTATTTGCTGCTTGAATGGAAAAGAGTATCAAGGAACAAAGAGCTGATTTTCTTTTCCAACATCAAAAACATCTTAACTGTTTTTATTCTGTGTGGATTTTTGCTTCGCAATTTTGGGAAACTTGGTTTGCCGGGAACGTATTCATTGGAGCTATTTTTGCTGGTATCTTGCTGTGCGGTCAATACCATATCAAGTACGGCATATTCTAGCGATCCCAACAGAAGCTATCTTGCATTTCTTCCTATTTCAACGCACCAGCTATTTTTATGGAAAACTATACAAGGGTTTATCTGGGGCGAAATAACAATCTTTTTGTTTTGGTTCGGAACCGTTTTTCTTCATGGGCTGTCCGTCGCTGATGCTTGTCTGCTCTTGATTTATGGAACCATGATGAACTACGCTTGCTCATGGTTGGGTGTTTTCTTAGACTACAAGATGCCGCGCTCAACAAATAGTACCAATGAATTGCTGCACGGAAATATCAGCAAAGTAATTGTTCTTTTTGTCAGTGTGGCCCTGACAATCTGTGAAATTACTTTTGTGGCACAAGGAGCCATTCCAATGTCAGCACTTTTATTTTCAACTTGTATTAGTGCAGCTATTGTTGTGGCAGAGTTCAGCTATTGGCTGTTTTGCAGGAGGAAGGAGGATTTTCCGTGATTGAAGTGAACAACCTTTTCAAAAGCTATGGTGATAAAACGATATTTGAAGATGTTTCCTGCTCTCTAAAAAATCACCGCATCTATGCATTAGTTGGTATAAATGGGATCGGTAAGTCAACATTGTTAAACGCCATTACACAACCTTTCAGTTTTGACCGTGGCAAAGTGTCGATTGATGGGATTAACAACCGATTGTTTGAGGTTAAATTTCACTTTTTCTATGTACCAGACAGCAAAGAAATGTTTTTGAATTTAACTGGAGCCGAATACTTAAAATTTATCATCCAACTATACCGCCAAGACGAAAAGATAGCGGAAGAAAAACTCAAAAGGTTGTCGGTCATGTTTAAGCTGGATCGGTCACTGAATGAGTATATTGCGAACTATTCTTTGGGTATGAAGCAAAAAGTATATCTGATGGCGGCGTTCCTCTCTGGCGCAAGCAATCTGATTTTAGATGAACCGTTCAATGGGCTTGACCCAGAAAGCGTCGCTATCTTAAAGAAGATGCTGCTGGAATACCGGGATGCTGGAAATCTTGTGCTGTTTTCGATTCACAATTTGGATTTGGCAGCAAATTTTTGTGACAATGTTCTTTTTGTTGATCGAGAGCGAAAAGTATTCCAAGTAGAAAATCCACGCAACTTCAATGAACTTGAAACAGTGTTCTTCACCCAATGCGTCTAAAAACGAATACTGAGCAAACTGCCGGGCGACGGCAAAAGAAAAAAGCCGTCGTGCAGCAGCCCTTTGACACGCCCATGACATTACATTAACACCTCAGGAACAGGCTCTGATCATGCATCTTAGCATCTAGTGCCTGTTCCCGGCAAAACGGGTATTTGACTTAGTATCCATCTGGGAGATCTTGTGGCCCAGAGAACGCGAATGTGAAGATTCAGTTCCATCGAATCGACACAAATGTGGTCATAGGACTGCTTGTTCGCGAGTTTTGTTGCTCCGGAACAGATGTGTCTGCCAAAGTCCTTGCGATGTACGCAGACACTAGAACTCCGTCAATGGAACCCCAGTGGCTTGCCGCTGGGTTAAGTCAGCCAAATTAAAATGTGTACTAGTATCCTTGAAATATTTCCTGAAATGTGTTATCATTAGTTCGTAAAAGACGAAATAATGACAGGAGGGTATGATGTGATAGTATTGAATCTTGTGTTGAAGAGAATTTATGGATTTAATGATTTTAATATTAATTTTAGCTATCCTAAAAAGATTGTTAATTCGATTATAGATCAGGAATATCTGAAAGGGAGAGTGCGGTTTCGCTATAAGAAAGCTGTAATTCTTATGGGAGCAAATGCTACAGGAAAGACCAGTCTTGGAAAGGCATTGCTTCGTATTTTTGGATATATGGCTGATGGAAATCCAACACCGCTTTATGAGATGGTTTCAGGTGATAAAGGATACTTTAGTATTGACTTTGTGAATGGAGATTATCGTCTGCAGCGGTTGTCTGCTCATATTGATGCTTTTAATCAGGAGATTGAAATTCAGTATCAGACTGCAGATATTGATACGATGGATTCATATGAAAAATGTGTAAAGAAGTTGAAAGATCAAACGATAGAAGCAACCAGAACTGCGACATCGCTTAAGAAGTTGGTAGGTGCCATACGATATCGTTTTGCGTATCCAGAAATAGAGAAATCATTGAAGCTTACAAGTGCGAATAAAAATATCTTGTTAAAGACGTTACGCGCTGTTATTGGAACACTTGACCCGACATTACAAGACGTCAGCTTATCAAAAGATTTGAAGGATACCTTTATTATTCGTAGAGATGGAATGGAAATCATCATTCAGGAAGGTAAGCTGTTGAATCGGGAGATATTGTCCAGTGGTACAGTAGAAGGAATTGATGTCGCAATGTTCCTTGCTGCAATGGCAGTAAAAGAGAGTAGCTTTTATTATTGCGATGAACATTTCTCATATATTCAAAGTGATATTGAGAAAAGGATTTTCGGCATTATGCTGGATCATATCGGAGCCGATGAGCAGTTGATTTTTACAACACATAATACAGATATGTTGGATTTGAACCTGCCGAAGCATAGCTATGTATTTTTGAGCAAACGTCTTGAGGAAGGAATATATCAGGTTTCAGCTGTTTCTGCATCAGATGTGTTGAAAAGAAATACAGACTCTTTACGTTGTGCGGTGGAGAATGATGTATTTGCCTCACTCCCACAGGATTCGCTTTTAGACGAATTGGAAATGGGGTGGGAAGATGAATAATAAATGCATATATTATGTAGAAGGTCCGTGCGAGCAACAATTGATAGCAGCATTGAAAGAGACACCAGCAAGGTTGATTCCTGGGAAGGTAAAGGTATTCAATGTGGTGCAGAATTTGATTCCAAAATCACAGATGTTGTCTATTCAGGCAGGAACGACTGTGGTTTTAGTATTTGATACTGATGTATCACAGACATCAAATCTTAAAAAGAATTTGGAACTTCTCACAAGGTATTGTGGAAAGTTGAAAATCATTTTTCTTCCGCAAGTTTTGAATTTGGAAAATGAGCTAGTTCGTTGTACAGATGTCCGAACGGTTATGGAACTGACCAAAAGTGGGAGTGTTAAAAATTTTAAGACTGACTTTTGTAAAATAAAAACAAAAGATTGTCGTTCCATGCTTGAGCGCCATAAGCTAGATTATCCAAGGCTATGGATGACAAAAGCACCAGAAGCATTTAACTTTGTGGATAATAATAGTTTTCAAATTAAAATAATGTAACATTAGATTGATGCCATCTGGTGTTTATCTTTAACAAAAAAACATTGGGGTTCTGAGCTTTTTGTGATAATTACGATCAAATACTGGAAGAGGAGTCTTTACAGTTTCGAATTGCTAATAAGGAGGCGCTGAATAATGTGTTATCTGGTAGCGAAAGATCGTGATGCACATGGTTGTTTTGCTTTAAAAACAAGTCATGGAAAGCATCTGGCAGAATTAAAAAGGGAACTGAATCGAGCAGTTGGATATAAGGGAGTACAGCTTGTAACAATTAGCAGACCAACAGCATATGGAGAGTATGCACCGTATCATTTTGTGGATACCGAGCAGGAATTTCAGACTCTTGTAAAAGGGCTTCGTTCATAGGGACATCCGGTGCCTGTCCGGAGTCATCCAGTGCCTGTCCCCAGCAAAATGAACCGTATGATTGTCAATTAGAATGCGGTCTTTAAGAATCAGCAAATAAAAAGAGGCATGTCGCTGCAAAAGCTGGTTTTGAGGTTGCTTGGGTGGAACTGATTACAGAAAGAATGGAGTATTAAGAAAGAATCAATATTCCAGAGAGTGAATAGAAAAGGCAGTCGCAGGAAAAACAGAATTTCAAAAACACTGCTGAGGATGCTTATACGGGATAAAAAGAACGGAGGTGTATCTGCATATGATTTTTTGCTTTTCAGGAACAGGAAACAGCCGATATATAGCAAGGAGATTTGCTGAAGCATTGCAGGATACGATAATAGATCTAAATGCAAAAATTAAAGCACAGGATAATTCGCTGATACAGACGGGACAGGATGTGATTATTGTAGTTCCGACATATGCATGGCGTATTCCGCGGGTAGTATCAGAATGGCTTACTAAAACACAACTGACATCTGCTGAGCGTATTTGGTTTGTTATGGATTGCGGCAGCGAGATTGGAAATGCTGCAAAATATAATAGACAACTTGCAGCACAGCTGCGTCTGATATATATGGGAACGGCACAAGTCGTTATGCCGGAGAACTATATTGCTATGTTTGGTGTACCAAAGGCAGATGAGGCCGTGAAAATTGTGGAGAAAGCAAATCCAGATATTGAAAATGCTATAGCAAGAGTTAAGGAGAGACAGAAGTTTCCAATACCTCGAAATAATTTGTATGATCGAATCAAGAGTGGACTTGTGAATCCGATTTTTTATCAGCTTATAGTCAAGGCAGATTTGTTTAATGCGAGCGAAGCCTGTATTGGCTGCGGACAATGTGCCTTAAAATGTCCGATAAACAATATTCAGATTCAGAATGGAAAACCTGAGTGGGGCAAGATATGTACACACTGTATGGCCTGCATCTGCTATTGCCCTACGAAGGCAATTGAATACGGAAAGAAGAGCTTAGGAAAACCACGCTATCACTTTGAGGAACTAAAGATTCAATAACTCATGAGAAAACTTGAAATTTTAACAAAGTAAGGATTTTGAGAAACTTAAAAATAGTTTGTTTTAAGAAAGGGGTGAGAAAGATTAAATTTTTAATTATATTGTGGATTTGGCTTATAACCGGTTGCTCTTTACCAGTAAATCGCATAGAAAATAATTATTATTTGACAATTTTAGAATCAGGTATTGAATTAAACACAAATGGCGAAATTATAAAAAAATGAAATTGGAACGGAAAAGAATACTATGTTCAACATGTAAAGATAATTCAAATCAAAATTGATAAAATACATGGAGATGCAATAGGTGGAAAGGAGGTTGAAGGTGAACGTTCTATTGCTACTCTCACACAGTCTGTTGGAATTCCAATATATGATAAAGATTTAAGAATATCGGCAGATGATTTAAAAATTGGTGACATTGTTGAACTAAAGTATATTGATACTTCAATTGAACAAGGAGCGTTATCACCTTTTAGAGGTTATGAAGGAATTCTTCTTGTAAAAGAAATTGTAAAAGTGAAGCCGAATTTGCAATCGTAAAAGGAAATACTGTATTTGGAAATCTGATGTGGGATGTTCGGGAAGCAATGTATCCAGAGAAGATGACAACAGAACAGCTGGCAGAGGCAATGGATGAGATTGCAGAAGCTTTTGATCCGTATGAGTATCGGGATAATGTTGAGATGGGAGAAAATACGGTACAGGAAGTAATGTTGGATTTACAAAGCGGTAATATTCATTATTATGTTTCTTACTTGAGGGATATTGTAGACGAAGAATGCGACCTGTCTGTTCGCGCAGACGTATTGATGGAAAATGTACTCGAAAAGTAAAAGGATTCTGACAACAGGAGGAGGTAAAAATGGCTTGTACGACAATATTAGTTAAAAAAAATGCTTCATATGACGGATCAACCATGATCGCTAGAAATGACGATTCAGGCGCTGGTCACTATATGCCAAAGAAGTTTGTTGTGGTTCATCCGGAGGAGAAAACATGACGATTCCGATCATGTTTACAATACCCCGCGCGCTTGGTACATGCTTCGAACATTAAATCCAAAGACCTTTGTGTGGGATGGACCATATGCCGACTACACACCTCTTAGCGATGATCTTCCGTGGTGCTTGATTCCAGAAAAGAAGATTACAGTTGAGGATGTCAAGTATGTATTGTCTTCCCACTATCAGGGGACACCGTATGATCCATATCTGTCTTATGGAGACAAGTCAATGAAAGGCGCGTATCGTTCGATCGGTGTCAACCGTACCGATTTTCTTTCTGTGATTCAGATGAGAGCAGATAAGAAGGATGATTGTCGTGCAATTGAGTGGGTGGCATTTTGCTCCAATGCATTTAATACGCTTCTTCCATTCTATGCGGATGTTGAGACAACACCTGAGTATCTGTCCAATACCGATAAAACAGTATCTACCGACAATTTCTACTGGACAAGCCGCTTGATTGCCACTATGGCAGATGCTTCCTATAAGAATTCACTGTTCCATATTGAGCGTTATCAGGGTCATGTAATGGCAAAGAGCCATGAGTTAATTGCAAAGTACGACAATCGATTGGAAAATGTAACCGATCCGAAGGAACGAATGGAGATCAAGAAAGAGGCAAACGAGGCAGTTGCACAGATGGCAAAGGAAGAATCATTGAACACACTAGAAAAGGTGCTTTCCGAGTTGACCAATCAGATGAAGAATGCCTACTCCAGATCAGATGCATAAAGAGGAGAAGAAAATGAAGCTACTAGTGACCGGTTTTGATCCATTTGGCGGAGAAAGTGTCAATCCAGCTTATGAGGCAGTAAAGCTACTTCCGGACATCATTGAGGGGGCACAGATTATTAAGCTAGAGATTCCAACTGTTTTTAAGAAAAGTATAGAGGTAGTAAAAGAGGCAGTGGAAAACGATCAGCCAGATGTTGTTATAAATGTTGGTCAGGCAGGCGGACGCGCTTGTGTGACCGTGGAGAAGGTGGCAATTAATTTGGCAGATGCAGGTATTCCAGATAATGCAGGTGACAGTCCACAGGATGAGCCGTTAGAGGAAGACGGACCAGATGCTTATTTTTCAACACTTCCAGTGAGGGCGATGGTAGAAAATGTAAAATCGCATGGTCTTCCGTGTGAAATTTCCTATTCAGCAGGTACCTATGTGTGCAATAGTGTGATGTATCGTGTGCTTCATTTGGCTGCCAGAAGCTATCCAAATATGAGGCAGGTTTTATTCATGTTCCATATTCGTCTGAGCAGGTGGCAAATAAGGATAGACCGCTTGCATCGATGCCGATTGAGACAATTGCAAAATCGCTGGAACATGCAATTGAGGCAGTGGTAAAAAAATAAAAAAAGGAGTAATGGGTATGAAAATCCGAGAAGTGAATGAGAATAAAAAGCAATTTATAGCATTATTGTTATTAGCTGATGAGCAGGAAAATATGATTGATCACTATCTTGAAAAAGGTACTATGTATGTACTTGAAGATGGTAATGTAAAAGCTGAATGTGTCGTTACTGATGAAGATAATGGAATACTTGAAATTAAAAATATTGCAGTTGATCCTCAGAGTCAAGGACAGGGCTATGGGAAAGCATTGATTGACTTCCTTGCAAGTAAATATGCAGATGAATATTCTATTTTGCAGGTTGGAACAGGTGACAGCCCGTTGACCGTACCGTTTTATGAAAAATGCGGATTTGTCCGTTCTCACAATATTCCGAATTTCTTTACGGACAATTATGATCACCCAATTTATGAGTGTGGTGTACAGTTAATAGATATGGTATATTTGCAAAGATGTTTATAACTTCCTATTTGAGGTGATATAATGGGAGAGTATACCATAATCTTCTGTTGCAGGGATTGAATAATGCTGAATGCTGTCGAATAGAAGATTTCCTGGGTACCTAAAGATCTAGTGCCTGGTACCGTTAATGAAATTTATGACCAAGTGTGGATGTCAAAAGAAAGTGAGGAAAAAGATGGGATTTTTTGAAAAACCTTTATTTGATTTTAATGAAGATGGTAAGACTGATTGTATGGAGTGGTCAATTGGGATGCAGATGATAGCAAGTAGTAGTCAGGAGGAAATAGAGTCAACAGAAGATGATGCTTTTTATTTGGCAAGTGATGATTTGGAGGATGAAGATGATGAGGATATTCTTGAATTATATGGGTTAGATCGGGATGAACTTGATATGATGGATGAAGATGAGCGACGCGAGGCACTTGAAGAAGTGGGATTAGATCCAGATGATTATGAAGAATATTAACAATGAAGATGAGCGTATCAGGCATCGTTAACGTGCAGTACATTGTGCCTGTCCCAGACAAAAATTGAACTTGCGATGGCAGTGGCAATTGCATTGTTTGGAACAACAAGTGCGGCTGTACTTGCTACTATAGTAGGTATCTTAACAGAAGTTCCGGTAATGCTTATGCTTGTAAGAATTGTAAATAAGATGAAAGGAAGATTTCTATGACAGTAAGAGAAAAAGCAGAACTGATTGTAAAAGATATAAAGAAAGAACAGGGAACAAATCCGGTTGTCATTTTTAAGCAGATTGCAGAGAAGGAATATGTTAGTATTCATGGACCGGAACACCATATATTAGATGGTGCAAGTTTGCTTGTAGCCTACAAAAACGCAGGTGGAGAGATAGACTTAGAACAGGCATTGGACAGGCTGACGTCAGAGGGACTTCGGATGCCTGGGGCAATGTGCGGTTTATGGGGAATATGCGGAGCAATCACATCTATAGGCGCTGCACTTGCAATCATCGACGGAACAGGTCCGCTTTCAACGGATGGAACATGGGGAAATCATATGCAGTTTACCTCGAAAGCAATTGAAGAATTAGGAACCATAAACGGACCCAGATGCTGCAAGAGAGATGCAATGATAGCATTTAAGAATGGTATTGATTATGTGAATGCTCATTATGGAGTAACATTGCAATACGAACAAATGCAATGCGGATTCACAGATTTTAATGAGCAATGTATAAAGGAGAGGTGTCCGTTTCATGAGTGAAATAAAAGTAGCTTTTATTTGTGTTCATAATTCCTGCAGAAGTCAGATTGCTGAGGCATTTGGAAGACATCTGGCATCAGATGTGTTTCAAAGTTATTCGGCGGGTACAGAAACAAAACCACAGATTAACCAAGATGCTGTCCGTCTCATGAAGATGTTGTATGGAATAGATATGGAAGCAGAGGGACAGCACAGCAAACTAGTTCGTGATATTCCAAATCCAGATATTGCAATATCAATGGGGTGTAATGTGGGATGTCCATTTATAGGAAGACCGTTTGATTATAATTGGGGGCTTGAAGATCCAACAGGAAAAAGCGATGATGAATTTAAAGTAGTCATTGAAAAAATCAGAAAAGATATTTTGAAATTAAAAAATGAATTATCTGTGTAAATCCTACATGGTATGCTAGCGGGCTTCTTTTTAACACATCAGGTTTAAGTGATGCTTTCAATCATAAGGAAACGCTCATGAATTATCTGCAGGACGGAAGATGTGAGATTTCCAACAATGCCGCTGAAAGGCGAGTGAAATCTTATGTTATGGGACGAAAGAACTTCCTGTTCCATAACACAGTAGATGGAGCCCGTGCAAGTGCAACTGTCCTAGAAAAAAAGTGCCTGTCCCCGGCAAAAAAACAAGTTCAGTAACAACTCAAGCCCATTTTTTGAGATAATAGCCTCGACAAATGATAATGCTCTAAAAAATTCAGTCTAAAAAGTTTAGGCTAACTTTTTAGAACAATTGGAGGCTATCTATGAAATCTCAAACATCTTTAGCGGCTCGCAACTGTCGCTTACAGGAATGGAGCCAAATGGTTCATTCCTGTAATAACCGTCCGATTGGAATGTCAGTAAATGAATGGTGTCGGGAAAATTCCATTACCACAGCCAACTACTATTATCGCATGACTCAGGTACGAAAGGCCTGTTTGGATTCACTGTCAGATGAAGCGGTGAACCAAGAAGTTGTTCCGGTTCCAATGAACTTAGTTGCTCCGGCAGAAGAATCCTGTATAAAGAAGTTATTACCAGAGTCCGTTAAAGGTTCTTCTTTGGAATTCGATTTTCATGGCGCAACTCTTCGAGTTACCGATCAGACATCTGATGCACTCTTGGCGAAAGTGCTTGGGGTACTTGCCCATGTTGAATAATGCCATCTGCTTTAAACAGATATTCATTGTGACCGGCTATACCGATCTTCGATCCGGAATTGATCGTCTGGCTGCCCTCATTACTTCGAAAACAGGAGACAATCCTTTCGTACCGGATACTCTTTACCTTTTTTGCGGTCGCAAAACAGATCGCATTAAAGGATTGACCTGGGAGCGAGACGGATTTTTACTCCTGTACAAACGATTAGAGAAAGGGCGATTTCAATGGCCGAGAAACGAATCTGAGGTGCAATCACTTACTGAGCAACAGTTCCGGTGGCTAATGGAGGGTCTGACCATTACCCCTAAACATACTGTGCAAGAGATTACACCGCCACAGTATCCGGCATAGTTCTTGTGCAATACGTAGAAATTTTTGTAGTTCATTTCCGATCAGAAACTTAGCAAGTTTCCATTTCTTCTACCACAAAAAACGAGCGTGAAAAGCATACAAGGTTCCTTCTATAAAGCTGCATTTCATTTTTGTCATTTCAAAAGCCATGCATTCTTTAGATGGAATTCAGCCTTGTATCCTCTTAAAACCATAGGCATTATGACGAACTCAAAACGAAACGGGATTCGCAAAAATCGCCCATTTATGATATAATGAGTCCATGAAGAGGAGGTTTATTATGGCGAAGACTTATACAGAAGAACAACTGAATACGTTTGATAAAGCGACATTGATTCAGCTTTTGCTGATGCAACAGTCACAGCTTCAGGAAATTGATAAAAAGCTACAGCTTCTGTTAGAGCAAGCCGCTGTACTGAAAAACAATCGTTTGGTAAGAAATCAGAAAAACTAGGGATTGAGAATCAGGTCTGCTTCATGGAAGTCGATGGCGACATCGTTTTCTTTAATGAGGCAGAAGCAGTAAATGCCCTCGTGCCGGAAGATGAAGAAAAGTCTACTAAGCCAAAGAATGCAAAGACAAAGGGCAAACGAACAGCTGACATCAAAGACCTTCCGGTTATTCATGTCGATCATAAGATGACGGAAAGAGAACTGATTACGGAGTTTGGAGAGGATGGTTGGTATCAACTGGAAGATGAAATCTATCGTCGATACCGCTTCACCCCGATGAAGATTGAAATTGAAGAACACCATGTAGGTGTCTACAAATCCAAGAAAGACAATTATTTCAAGAAGGCAGAGCATCCGGCGTATCTCTTAAGAAACAGTTTAGTGTCGCCTACGTTATTGTCAGGCATCTGGAATGCAAAGTATGTAAATGCAGTTCCACTATACCGTCAGGAACAGGAATTCCAAAGAATGGGAGTCTCCATTGACCGTGGTGAAATGGCGCATTGGACGATTTTGTGTGCGGAACGATATCTGTCTGTTTTTTATGATTACTTACATGAGAAGATGTATGACTATCATGTGCTTCAGGCAGATGAGACTCCGGTGCTCGTCTCAAAAGAAAATCGAACATCGGGAAGCAGGCATTACATGTGGGTATATCGTACCGGTAAGATGTATCAGGACAAACCAATCGTACTGTATGAATATCAACCCTCTCGAAATGCAGATCATCCAAGAGTATTCCTAAAGGACTTTCAGGGAATCTGTGTGACAGACGGATACCAGGTTTACCATACATTGGAAAAAGAAAGGGAAGACTTACGGATTGCCGGCTGCTGGGCACATGCAAGACGGCGCTTTGATGAAGCGCTGAAAGCATTACCAAAAGAACAACAGAAAGATACGATTGCGTATTTTGCACTCAAGCAAATCCAAGCGATTTATCGCGAGGAAAACAAGCTTGAAGGGATGAGCGCGCAAGATCGTTTAAAAAATCGGCAACTAACAGTAAAGCCATTGGTAAATGCTTATTTTACATGGGTAAAGAAGAATGTACTTGTGGTCGCAGCGAAAAGCAAAACTGCAAATGGACTTACCTACTCGATCAATCAGGAAACTTATTTAAGGACGTTTCTGGAAGATGGAGAAGTGCCAATGGATAATAATGCAGCAGAACAATCGATCCGACCATTCTGCATAGGAAAGAAGAACTGGGTTATGATTGATACGATAGCCGGAGCAGAGTCTAGTGCAATGATCTATAGCATAGCAGAAACTGCAAAAGCGAATCATCTGAAACCTTATAACTATTTTGAATATCTTCTGACAGAGATACCGAAACATATGGATGATCGTGACAATCACTTTTGTGAAGATCTTCTTCCTTGGTCGGATAAGTTGCCTGCCGAATGTCGAAAATAAAATGAACTGTAAGCCGCTCTCAGGAGCGGCTATTTGAAGTGGGTATACCCACTATTGAGCGTTTACGAAAGAGAGACAAAAGAAACATAGGTAGTCGGATAGTTCCATAGTGTGCGACTTGCAAAGTCTCTATCTGAATTGTGAGAAATCACTATTACATCCGTTTGTGATATTCCTACCGCATAATGTCGAGTAAGTGATGAAAGATGTGGAGCAGCGGGACAACGTGGGAAACGCGGAAGCCGTATTCGCGTTACTGCAAGGGAAAGACATGCAAGGTTAACAAATGTGAATTACTATAAGGATCGTCAGCTATAAAGGGTGAAAGTGGCTGATACACCCTAACCAAAATGGTACGGAGTCAGGGACAAGGTAACTAGTATGATGCCAAGTCAAACGGACAGAGAACTCCCGGTCTATAGGTAAAACCTAAACATGTCATAATTATTCAGATTGAGGAACAAGGTAAGCCTTATGCGTTCCTACGGGTAGGCCAATCGTAAGAAAAGCACAATACGCAGAAGGTAGAGGATGCTGGAAAAAGCGAAGGTTCTCATGTAACGTGAGAAATAGGAGTTCAAGATTTGCTCTGTCCGAAAGGAAGCAGACTTCCAGCGCGTATCAATTACATGAAGAAACTGGAAACTGTGAATGTATTACGTTCAATTACGCGATAAGTGAGGACAATGCAGACATGAAACTTCGATGGAGCCAGATCAACTGGACAGAAGCAGAAGAACAAGTTAGCAGACTACAGATTCGAATTGTAAAGGCAACATTGGAACAAAAATGGAGGTTAGTCAAAAGACTCCAGTATTTAATGACGAATTCGTTCTATGCCAAAGCAATAGCTGTTAAACGTGTAATTACAAACAAAGGAAAAAGGACACCGGGAATTGATGGAGAACTATGGAAAACAGATGCTGAGAAGATGAAGGCGGTTAATGAGCTAAACTGTCAAACCTATCATGCAAAACCACTAAAGCGGATTTACATTGAGAAATTTGGGAAAACAGAAAAGCGACCGCTTGGAATTCCAACAATGAGAGACCGAGCGATGCAAGCACTTCAACTGTTGGCGTTAGAGCCAGTAGCGGAAACAACTGCGGACAGGATATCGTTTGGATTTCGCAAATACAGAAGCCCAGAAGATGCAAGAGAGTATGCATTTCGAATACTCAGCAGAAAAGATTCACCACAGTGGATACTTGAAGGCGATATAAAAAGCTGCTTTGATAAGATCAGCCATGAGTGGATGATGGAGCATATCCCGACTGACAAGAGGATATTGAAGGAATTTATGAAATGTGGATACATCAATAAAGGAAAGCTTTATCCTACGACGGAAGGATCACCACAAGGCGGAGTTATATCACCGACGTATGCAAACATGGTACTAGATGGGATGGAACCCATGATTCTAAATGTATATTGGAGGAGTAAAGTCAAGAAAACATTCGGAGTGAAATACAATAGCCATAAAGTGCATATGGTACGGTTTGCGGATGACTTCATTGTAACGGCATCTGATAAGGAAACACTGGAAGCCATTAAGCAGATGCTGGAAAGCTTTCTGAGAGAAAGAGGGCTAACATTATCAATGGAAAAGACTGTAATTACACATATAAACAGTGGATTTGATTTTCTGGGATGGAATTTCCGTAAGTTCAAAGGAAAGCTGATAATTAAGCCTTCCTCTAAATCTATGCGTAAAGTCACGAAGAAGATCAGTGAAATAATCAAAAACAATCGGACGACAAAACAAGAAATACTCATTCAGAGATTAAATCAAGTTTTAATCGGATGGGCGAATTACCATCAGGGAACCTGTGCGAAGAAATGTTTTGGCACGATAGACAACCGTACATGGAAAATGTTATGGAAATGGGCAAAGCGCAGACATCCGAATAAAAAGCATCAATGGATTGTCGATAAATACTGGAAAGAATACAAAGGAAGGAGATGGGCATTTCGAACAGAAAAGAGCATTCTATTCAGTATGTCGGACATGCCGATAGTTAGGAAAAGTCAAATGGCTCTGGATAAGAATGCCTTTCTGGATAAGGAATATTTTCAAAAACGCTCTCAAAAACATCGCCAGAAAAGAAAAATGGCAATGAGTTCCAATAATGCTGCGCATATAGGTATTATGCGTTATAGATGCGTGAGCGGAATGCAGTGAAAGTTGCATGTTCCGTTCTTAGGGGAGGGAGAAACTGGAAGGAATCTCCCTTACCCGACACCGTTGAAGGTGGGTAATGCCACTGGAGGTAAGGGAACTACATGTGGTAATATCCGAGAAAGAAACTTGCCCAACAGAGATTGGCATGACGAGGAAACTGATTTCAAGGAGAAAAGTGTCAGATACACAGAGATCAGACATACGATTAGCCATATGAAGAGCCGGATGCGGGAAAGCCGCACGTCCGGATCTATGAGGGGCGTACCTTGTGAAAGGTACGTCTACTCGACCCTTCCGCTGGGTTAAGTCAGGTGTATAATATGCTATACTGAGAAAAAGGGGAAGCAGTGGTGAACTCCCTGATACTAAACAGGTCTTTTTTGAAGGCTGCCATATAGTTTGTGACGGAAATAAAAGAAATGGAGTGTGAGAAAAATGAATTTATCAAAAATACATCATATTGCAATCATTGTATCTAACTACAAAGCAGCAAAGGATTTCTATGTGAACAAGCTGGGATTCTCTGTCATTAGAGAAAACTATCGACCGGAGCGTAAAGACTGGAAGCTAGATCTGCGTGTCAATGAACTTACGGAGTTGGAGATTTTCGCTGAGGAAAATCCTCCGAAGCGTGTGAATCGCCCGGAGGCATGTGGTTTGCGTCATCTTGCTTTCTGTGTTGATAGCGTTGATCAGACGGTGAAAGAGCTGACAGAGGTAGGAATTGAATGTGAGCCAATTCGTGTTGACGATTATACTGGCAAGAAGATGACTTTCTTCCATGATCCGGATGGACTGCCACTGGAACTGCATGAGTAAAGCTTTACCCCGATGCTTCCTAACTCGTATCCATATTCTGTAAGAGACTGTGTATTTGCAAATAGTATTGTACGGTTAAGGGTAGTATCACTACATTTTAAGTAAAGCGTATAAGTATTATTTTCATTAGTATGCAGACTGCGCACATCAATAGGAACTGTAAACGTGGAAGACTCACCGCTGTTCCATAGGCGTGGATCAGTATAAATAGGTACTTTAGCAACACAATCCCCAGTTAGATCTGAAACTACATATACGTTTGCCTCAATAGGACGGTAACAATTTGAGAAGCCTACATTTCGAATTGTTACTGTCAGCATTCCATTATCATCAAACAGCGGATGAAATTTTAACGATGAACTGTCAAGAACATATCTGTAGCCTAGATGACGTTCAATATAATCATATCCGCTCATTCCATTCCAAACCTCGTCAGTTCCATTTACTATAGTTTCTTTCCATTTATTCAGTACAGTACTATCATATTCACTGTTTAGATAAGACACATGCATTTGCGAAAGATCTTTTATTGCATTATCAAAGTCATTATATACATTATCAATAATCACCTCGCCGCCATTTGGTACATAACGGCATAGGTCATTCTGAAAGGCAAGCTCATCTTCGCGTGTCCATGCATCACTATAATTTGCATCCAAATCTGCGGCCGCCTTATCACCGTAAGTGCCTGCATCATTTGCAGAGCCCAGCATTCCATCATTATACAAACCTAGACGCAAAGCCAATGAAGATAAAAGATTTGGCTGTGAACAACGCGGTACTTTTGTGCCACGATACTCGCCCACAATGGTTCTCCACTGCGCAGGAGTGCGTACCGAAAGAAAAATAGAAGGATCAATAACATCGTCCAACTTTTGAATTAGCGTTTCCATCTCACCATTTCCCATATGTGTGGTATTATTCATCTCGCCCCAGTTTCCAACAAAAATTCCCTGCATAATGTAGACAGATGAGGCATATTTATTTACGATTGGTCCAACCTGTTCCATATGCGTTAAAATCTGTGACAATTCATTTGGTTCACTTTCTAAACTTTGACCATCCCAATCATATAAGAAGCGCAAAATTAGCTGACTGCCTGTCTTAGTCCACGCAGACAAAATAGAATCAATTTGGCTAAGTGCCTTATCAGAAAGATCACAATTTCCATAATTTTTCAGATTGATTTCAATAAGTGATAGTTCAAAAGCAGAGCTGTTTGAATCAAGTGCGGCGTTTGTCTCAGGCAGTGAAAAAGTGGCATCCTCTGCCAACAGATAGCCGCGAATCGAATACAAGCCAACATATGGATTTTTGATTGCATCACCAGATTCAGAATAGCTATATGGTGTGTAATCGACAAAACATAGACGGCTATTCACACAAAATAACAAAACAGCAATCAGTACAAGAAGAATAACTATGATGCTAACAATAACATAACAAAGACGATTAGAATGTTTTTGTTTCAAAATGGGACTCCTTTTCAATCAACCCAATCAAGTTAGGTGTATATCAGCTATATTAGCATCAAATTTATTAATTTGCAAATGTGAGCTCTTTTGAAGCAGGATTATAATTAAAGTAATTAGCGTTGCATTAATGGCGTTGCTATGAAAATAAAACTCGTAGGAAAAACCTGAACCTTGACAACAAATGTTTTCAACAATTATGAAAGCATCACTATAAATCAGTCACAGTAGGCTGAGATAAGCTTTCATGTTGACAACTGAATAACTGCCAGATATTGAATTTTCAAGGTGCATAGCTAAAATTTATGTGTGAAGTTTGAGTAAAATAATAAAAAATTGCCCGTTTTTTTCACACGTCCATTACAAATGACAATACAAACAAATATTTGAATAAAATACTGGATTGAGTTGTGTAAAATTTGTTGCAAAGTTTGTTACGATTTGATAGAATATTGTTGTAAATATTTAAAGAAAGTAAATGAACAGGTTTGGTGTCGTGAGGTGACGATATATTCCTTTGTTCTTATGGAGAGAAAATGTATGAAACCAGTAATTGTTTTTTTTGATAGGAAAGACGCTCGAATTGATGCCTTCTTAAAAAGGATTAATGAAAAAGCGTTTTTCTGCGCGTTAATACTCTATTTGATTACCGCGTTTTTGTGCACATCGTTTTATGCGACTTATGTGATTGGTTGGCCAGCTCGAATCGCCCATTTGCTTTGCGTTTTTCTCCTAGCATTGAACGAGTTATCAAATCTTGATATTTCAAGGGAAACAGTGATAAAAGCTGCAATTTGTATCTTTTTATATGGAATTGCGGCATATCATGATGGTCCTATGAGTGATCCAGCATTGCTATTTGTGTTTGTTTTTTGTGGACGAAATATTTCATTTGAAAAGATCGTAAAGACAAGCCTTTATGCATCTTGTATTCTTTTAGCATTTATTATAGTAAGTAGCTATGTTGGAATCATTACAAATTATGTCGAAAATTATGATGGTCGTCGCCGCGAATATCTTGGCTTTTTGTATTCATTATATCCGGCTGCACATATGTCGAATATTACATCATTGATAGTATATTTAAAGCGAAAGTCGATTGATTGGAAGACAGCCTTGATATTGGTGATTGCAAATATTTTTATATTTGTAAAAACAAATTCAAGACTTTCGTTTGGCCTTTCAATGTTGACAATTTGTTTGGTATTTGTATTTCGATATGTTCCAAAGTTGCTAGAAAATAATAAAATTGTACACATGGGGATGAAACTTTCCTTTGCATTGTCTGCAAGCGTTTCTATTATTTTCACACTGTTGTATAGCGAAAAAATTTTTTTGATGAATTTTTTAAACCGCTTTTTCGGAAACAGGTTGTATTTTGGAAAGCGTTCTCTAATTCAATATGGAGTTTCGCTTTTGGGAAATTCGAATATAGAATGGATAGGAAATGGATTAGATAAAAATGGAGTGGCGCCTGTTGGCGAGCAATTATATGTTGACAGCTTATACATTCAAGTGATGCAGAAATTCGGTATTATTTTTGTGGTATTGGTATTGATTTTTCTGACGACTGCGATGTTTAAAATAGTAGAACGGAAAAAGTATATCTTGGCATTTATCCTTACCATTATCGCAATCCATTGTATCATAGATGATTTATTTATGGGAATCGCTTATAATCCATTTTGGTTTGCAATTGGAATTGTATTGCTAAGCGAAAATAGGTCTCACGAGAATAGAATAGCATAACAAAACGATACAAAAGAAACGAACAAAGAGAAAGATAGAGACGATCTGCCTTCCTTTTTATCATGGATCATAGATGACACTATGATAAATAATCAAAAGCAGTCTTTTCCTTTTTTATGGAAAAAGATTTGTAAAATGATAAAATCAAAATATGTTTGACGAAATAAAAAATGGAGAGCGAAAAATGAGAGCATTAAAACGTCTTTGTTCTGTTATGTTGTCAGCTGGAATATTGATATCGTCAGCTGCCACTGTAACAGCAGAAGAGACAACAACAGAAACAGTAGTGGAGACCATGGAACAGACAGAGTCTCAGACACAGGAGTCGGATATTTCCGAAGACAATGTTACACAAGAGCAAGAAATATCAGAGAGTACAGAGATCGAACACAGCACCTTGCAGCAAGAATCCGAAATGCAGCAGGAAACAGAAACGCAGAGTGAGCAACCTTCAGAAATTCAGACGGAAGCAGAAACGCAGATAGCGTCTAGTGATCAGCCAGAAACATCAGTACAATCTGATCCGAAGCCACAAGATCAATTTGGAATCGTTGGGGATTTGTCGGAGACTGCATTTTACAATGCGAATACAGAAGGGACAATTACGGTAAGCTCAGATCAAACGCGCTATGGGCAATCAGAGGCACGTACTATTGTCGATATGATCAATGAGATGAGAACAAGCAGTACAGATGCTTGGTATTGGGACAGTGATGATCAGACTAAAATTGTATGTGATAATTTACAACCTCTTGTATATGACTATACACTTGAAAAGATTGCGATGAAGCGTGCATATGAGATTGCGTTAGCCTTTTCTCATCTCAGACCAAATGGAAAAATGTGTTTTAGCGCATTTCGTGATTTCGGAATTTATGATACGTGCCTTGTAAAAGGAGAAAATATCGCGGCAGGTTATTGGAGCGCCGAAGCTGCAAATAACGGATGGAGAGAGGATAACGAAAATTTTGCTGGGCAGGGTCATCGTCGAAACATGCTTAATGATACCTATAATAGTGTCGGAATTGCCCATGTAAACTTTGGCGGTGTAGATTTTTGGGTAGAAGAGTTCGCTTATAATCTTGCAATCAATACATCCTATGAGGCTCCGGCTGACGGATATGTGGATAGTGTGACAGATGTACTTGAATCAAATTTGGTGGTAAACAATCTTGCATTAAATAATTCTGCATATAATCTGAAACTGAATGAAAAGGCACAAGCAAGCTGCAGCTATGACATTTCAGTTGCCGAGCATTGGCCAAGCAGTCAGGTGGCACTTCATGTAAGTATTCCGGATGAGTCAGTGACCTATTCGATTGCAGACCAAACGGTAGCAGTGCTGCAGGAGGATGAAAATGGTGTGTACATTCAGGGAGTAGAAGAAGGAGATACAACGTTAACCGTGTCCGTAAATGGTTATACCGTGTCGTCTGAGATAAAGGTACACGATTGTAATAATCATTGGGACGAGGGCACAGTAAAAGAAGTTCCAACATGTACGCAGACAGGAATGAAAATTTACACTTGTCAGGTTTGTCAGGAAACAAAGACACAGGAATTGCCAATTGATCCGGATCATCACGATTATCGTTCAGAGTGGACGATTGATCAGCAATCAGGTTGGCAGAAAACTGGATATAAGAGTCATCATTGCAGCAGATGTGATGCAAGGACTGATATAACGGAATTTCAGTCAAATGGATTGACCTATATCGAAGATAATGTGTGGTATTATCTGAAGAATGGAGAACTCCAAAGTGGCTATAGCGATTTGGTTCTTTATTCTGGAACTTGGTATTATGTTAAAAATGGTGTTTTAGATTGGGGCTATACTGGTCTTATAGAATACTGTGGAGCTTGGTATTATGTTGAGAAAGGTGTCTTAAATTGGGGATACACTGGTCTAACCTATTACAATAATAAGTGGTTTTATGTCGAAAAAGGTAGTTTGAATTGGGGCTATACTGGTCTGACCCTGTATTATGGAAAGTGGTTTTACGTCAAAAAAGGTATCTTAGATTGGGGCTATACCGGCTTGACGCAATACTATGGAAATTGGTATTATGTCAAAAACGGTATCTTAAATTGGGGTTATACTGGCTTAACCTATTACAATAATACATGGTTTTATGTTAAGAAAGGTATCTTAGACTGGGGCTATACTGGCTTAACCTATTACAATAATACATGGTTTTATGTTAAGAAAGGTATCTTAGATTGGGGCTATACTGGTCTGACTTATTACAATAATACATGGTATTATGTCAAAAATGGTATCTTAGATTGGAGTTATACTGGATTGGCCTATTCGAATAATACATGGTATTATGTTGAAAAAGGTATCCTAAATGTGGAATATACCGGCCTAGTTTGCTACAACAATATGTGGTTTTATGTTGAGAATGGCAGTGTGAACTGGGGCTATACTGGATTAACCTGTTTTAATAATACGTGGTTTTATGTTGAAAAAGGTATCTTGAATTGGAATTATACTGGATTAACCTATTTTAATGGGGGATGGTATTATGTCGAGAATGGTCGCCTAAACTGGAATTACACAGGTCTTGTAGGACAATATTATGTCGAAGGGGGAGTGTTAGATTCAAGATATTTTACAACGATTACGCCTTGGACGGGTAACTATTATGTGCTTCCAAACAATGCGCTTTATGGACCGGCATCGCCTACAGCTGCAAGTGCACTTAAGATGCAAAGCAAATATGAACAATATAATGTCCAGCTGGTTGGTGATACATCACGTAAGGTACTGTATTTCGTTTTTGCCTGCGGTTGGGAGGCTGGATATACCAATACCATTTTAAATGTATTGAAGTCCCGCAATATAAAGGCTGTATTTGCTGTTACCGGAAGCTATATGCGCAGCAATCCGGAAATTGTAAGACGAATGATTGATGAGGGACATACGGTTGCAAGCCATTCATGGGCACACATCGCTTATCCGGCGGTGTCAATTGCGCAGCAGAAAAATGATTTGCTTATCATGCATCAAGAAATGATCAATCGCTTTGGATATACGATGAGATACATTGTATTTCCATCGGAGAATACGAGCGAACGTTCCATGGCTGTTGTCGGAAGTCTTGGATATAAGACATTGGGCTTTAATTGTTATTATGCTGACTATGACGTTCGCAATCAGAAATCACCGCAGGTTGCAATTGATATTCTCAATAGAGGAGCATTTCCAGGGGCGGTCTATTTTTTACATAATACATCTTCTACCAATACAGCGATTCTTGGATCATGGATTGATAATATGAGGAGAATTGGTTATGAATTTGAATTGTTTCAGCGATAAACAGTTGGAATAAAGGAAGGAAAGAAACTAACGGAATCTTGCAAGATTTGAAAATGGTTCTAGAGTACCAACTCTAGTTGTCTTTCAGAAATATGCCGGGGCACTGGGAAAAACATTGAAGATAGAAATATGCGATGAATAAGAGATTCATAAAGTTGATTGTTGAAAAACCTCTTGTCGAAATCCCAAAAACAATGTATACTGTCCTCGTTGAGGAGGTATGTTTTATGGAGACAATCAAGAATGTATTAGTTGGACAGTCAGGTGGACCGACGGCAGTAATTAATGCAAGCCTTGCAGGTGTTTATGAGACTGCAAGGGCGATGGGCGCAGAGCATGTATATGGTATGCGCTATGGAATACAGGGACTGCTTCAGGAGCAGATCGTTGATTTAAATGAGTGTCTTAGCGATAAGATGGATATTGAGCTGTTAAAGCGTACACCGGCAAGCTATTTGGGCAGCTGTCGTTTTCGTTTGCCAAATCCGGATGTGGATGAGGAACCATATAAACAGCTGTTTCACTTATTTGAAAAATACGAGATTGGCGCTGTATTCTATATCGGCGGCAATGACTCGATGGATACGATTGCGAGACTGGCAGCGTACGGTGCTAAGGTAAAAAGCAGCATTCGCTTTATCGGTGTTCCAAAGACAATCGATAATGATTTAATGTTTACTGATCACACACCGGGCTATGGAAGTGCAGCAAAGTATATTGCGGCAACGATCAAAGGAATTATCTGCGATTCAAGTGTCTATAACCTGAATAGTGTAACAGTAGTTGAGATTATGGGCCGTCATACAGGATGGCTGGCAGGTGCAGCAAGTCTGGCAGCAGGTGCAGACTGCAATGGACCAGATATGATTCTTCTGCCGGAGCGCGCGTTTGATGAGAAAGCATTTCTTGCAAAGGTTTCACAGCTTGAAAAAGAGCGTCATACGCTTGTGATTGCAGTGAGCGAGGGTGTGAAGAACAAGGATGGAGAGTTTTTATGTGATCTTGTATCTGGACCGGGTGCAGTGGATGCATTTGGTCACAAGGCTGCACTTTCCGGTACGGCTCGTTACCTTGCAGATTTGATTAAGGCTCATCTTGGATGTAAGACAAGAGCAGTTGAGCTGTCAGTTTTGCAGCGCTGTGCTTCTCCGCTTGCAAGCCGTACTGATGTGACAGAGGCATATCAGGTGGGCGGTGCTGCTGTGGAAGCTGCTTTTCGCGGTGAAACTGGAAAGATGTGCACGATTTATCGTGTATCAGATATTCCGTACCGCACAGAGACGGGTCTGACTGATGTAAGTCGTGTGGCAAACAAGGAAAAATGCGTGCCGGATGAGTGGATTAGCGAGGATGGAATGCATGTAACACCAGAGTTTGCACGTTATGCAAGACCGTTAATTCAGGCAGAGCTGCATCCATTCTATGTAGATGGTGTGCCGCGTCATCTGCATCTGTAAAAATTAGAGAGCAGTCTGCACGGTTAAGTGATGTAAAGGAGAAAGCATATGGCAGATACTGTAGTTCGCAAGCATATCATTTTTTACGGCAGAGTGCAGGATGTAGGTTTTCGTTATTTCTCAGTTTATAAGGCAAGGCTTCTTGGCCTTGCCGGCTGGGTAAAAAATTTAGATGATGGAAGCGTAGAGATGGAGGTGCAGGGAAAAGAAGCTGAAATTGATACGCTGATCCAATTTTTAGATGGGCACCGCTGGATTCGCATTGATGCTATGGATGTAGAAAATATTGCGGTGATACCAGATCACGATTTTGTTGAGAGATAAGCGTGCACGCAAGGAACCATTCAGACGTATCTGCTGCCGTTTTTAATGGGAGGTTTTATGTGGTATGTCATTCAGACGAGCACTGGAAGGGAAGAAAAGATAAAGCAGGAGTGTGAGCAGCGCATAAGTAAGGATGTGCTTTCACATTGTGTTCTTCCATTGTATGAGGAGAAGATAAAGTATAAGGGACAGTGGCATATTCAGAAGAAAAAGCTGTTTCCTGGATATCTGTTTCTTATATCAGAAAATTTGGATGAGCTGCATGAGCAGTTAAAAAGAGTAGAAGCGATGACAAAGCTTTTGGGGGCTGGAGATGATATCATTGCGCTGACGCAAAATGAAATTGATTTTTTACTTCGTTTTGCGGGTGATGAGGAGCTTGTAAAGATGTCACAGGGAATGATTATCGGTGATAAGGTTGTCATTTTGTCAGGTCCTCTTAAGGGAATGGAGTCAACTATCCAAAGGATTGATCGTCACAAACGAAAGGCATGGCTGAATCTGGAAATGTTTGGACGACAGCAGTTAGTTGAGGTTGGTGTGGAAATTGTAAAAAAAGTTGCATGTTAAACGTAAGCGTTAGAGGAGAGAGACATCATGTGTGGAATTGTTGGTTATACTGGACATCTTCAGGCCGCTCCTATTCTTTTGGACGGTCTGTCAAAACTGGAGTATCGAGGCTACGATTCAGCAGGACTTGCTGTTCGCAACGGAGAAAAGAAAACTGAGATTGTTAAGGCAAAGGGGCGATTAAAATCCCTTGCAGAAAAGACGGATAACGGTAATGCGCTTGTTGGTACATGTGGCATTGGTCATACTAGATGGGCAACGCACGGTGAACCGAGCGAGACTAATGCGCACCCGCATATGTCAGATGATGGCAATGTGATTGGTGTTCACAATGGTATTATTGAAAATTATCAGGAGTTAAAGGAAAAGCTTGTTCGCAAGGGTTACAGCTTTTATTCATCTACTGATACTGAGGTTGCAGTTAAGCTTATTGATTATTATTATAAGAAGTACGAGCACACACCGGTAGACGCGATCAATCACGCACTTGTGCGTATTCGCGGTTCATATGCACTTGCTATGATGTTTGAAGATTATCCGGGCGAGATTTATGTGGCAAGAAAAGACAGCCCGATGATTCTTGGTGTGACAGATGGCGACTGCTTTGTGGCATCTGATGTTCCGGCAATTCTTAAATACACACGTACTGTCTATTATATTGGCAATCTGGAAATGGCACGTATGGCAGATGGTGCGATCACCTTTTACAATTTGGATGGTGATGAGGTTGAGAAGCAGCCGACACAGATCGAGTGGGACGCAGAGGCAGCTGAGAAAGCTGGCTTTGAACACTTTATGATTAAGGAGATTCATGAGCAGCCAAAGGCAGTTCATGACACCATCAATTCAGTTGTAAAGGATGGCGCTATTGATTTATCTGATGTTGGACTGACAGAGGAGCAGATTAAAAATATCAGCCAGATTTATATTGTTGCATGTGGCTCTGCTTATCATGTTGGAGTAGCATGTCAGTATGTCTTTGAAGATCTGGCAGAGATTCCAGTTCGCGTGGAGCTTGCATCTGAGTTTCGTTACCGCAAAATGGTGCTTGATCCAAATGGCCTTGTTATAATTGTCAGTCAGTCAGGAGAGACGGCAGATAGTCTTGCTGCGCTTCGTCTGGCAAAGAAAAAGGGCGTGAAGACGCTTGGTATTGTCAACGTGGTGGGAAGCTCTATTGCTAGAGAGGCAGACAATGTTTTCTATACGCTTGCAGGACCAGAGATTGCAGTAGCAACGACAAAGGCATACAGCACGCAGCTTATTGCAGGATATTGTCTGGCTGTTCAGTTTGCAAAGGTCAGAGGAAGCATTGATGATACACAGTATGCGCACTTAATTGATGAGATGCAGCAGCTTCCAGATAAGATCGCAAAGATCTTAGAGGATAAGGAACGCATTCAGTGGTTTGCGGCAAAACAGGCAAATGCAGGTGATATTTTCTTTATCGGCAGAGGAATTGATTATGCAATCAGCCTTGAGGGCAGTCTTAAGATGAAGGAGATAAGCTACATCCACTCTGAGGCTTATGCGGCAGGTGAACTAAAGCATGGAACTATAAGTCTTATTGAGGATGGAACTCTTGTAATTGGTGTTTTAACTCAGTCTGAGCTTTATGAGAAAACAGTTTCCAATATGGTAGAGTGCAAGAGCGCGGTGCCTATTTGATGGGACTGACAACATATGGAAATTATAACATTGAGGACACTGTATCCTTTACTGTATATATTCCAAAGACGGACGAGCACTTTGCAACTAGTCTTGCAGTTATTCCGCTGCAGCTTATGGGCTACTATGTCAGTGTAGCAAAGGGACTTGATGTAGATAAGCCAAGAAACTTAGCAAAGAGTGTTACGGTTGAGTAAACAAGAAGTGATTAAAGAATTAAATTATAATACATAAGAAAAATGGCGGCACGAAAAAGTGGATTTCGTGCCGCCATTTTTCAATAATAGTGTTTGGAAAGGAGAGTTTTGTGAGCAGACAGAAAAAGGAATTTGAAGAATACGAAATAAATGAATCTTATAAAACAGAAGAAAGAGATAATCCATATGGCTTTAAGAGAAAGTCGAAGGAGGAGCGGCCTGTACTAGCAATTTGCTATGATTTTGATAAGACATTATCGCCGGATGATATGCAGGCACAGGGCTATATTCAGTCTGTAAATTATCATGTGGACCGTTTCTGGGCAGAGTCAAACGAAATGGCAAGAGCAAACGGCATGGATTCAAATCTTGCTTATATGTATAAGATGGTTCGCGAGGCGAAAGGTCATTTTGATTTGAGCCGCAAGGCACTTGAGGAGTATGGTTCAAAGGTGGAATTGTTTCCAGGTGTAGATGAGTGGTTTGAGCGCGTGCGCCAGTATGGCGATAAAAATGGAGTTATTATAGAGCATTATATTATCTCATCAGGTTTAAAGGAGATGATAGAGGGAACTAAGATTGCAAAGCGTGGCTCCTTTGAGGAAATTTATGCGAGTGCCTTTTATTATGATGAAAATGGCGTAGCAATTTGGCCGGCACAGGCAGTAAATTATACGAGCAAGACACAGTTTTTATTTCGCATAGAAAAAGGAATACTTGATGTAAATGATACTGCAGTAAATGACTATTTTCCGGCAGACAAGATGCGAGTGCCATTTAGAAATATTGTCTATATTGGTGACAGCGATACAGATATTCCGAGCATGAAGCTTGTAAACACATATGGCGGTCATGCGATTGGCGTGTACAATCCTGTCACTGGCAATAAAGAAAAAGTCTATCGCATGATGCGCGATAACAGAATACGTTATTTCGCCCCGGCAGATTATAGAAAAGGTCAGCAGCTTGAGCAGCTGATTCAGACGATTATTGACAAGACTGCAGCTTATGAGAAGTTAGAGGCACTTCATATAGATGGATTAAAGGAGATGAAAGACAAAAACAAGTCAAAATAGTACATAAAATAAATAAAAATGGGAAAAATAACGATAAAACTGTTGACAAAGCAGAAACTAGTGGCTAATATATATAAATGCTGAGGAAAGAACGTGCGAAAATTATGCAAAATACCATTTAAACGGTAACTGCGGAATACAAACGTAAACATTTTTTGGCGAAAAGAAAAGGAGACGTTATGTTCAAATTTTTTAAGGGAAAAGAAAAGGGAAATGTGCTTTATGCACCTTGCAAAGGAAAAGTAGTTCCTTTGACAGAGGTTCCAGATCCAACTTTTTCTGAAAAGTTATTGGGAGACGGCTTTGCAGTGATCCCAACCGAGGGAAAAGTGTATGCACCGGCAGATGCTGAAGTGACCATGGTATTTGATACACTTCATGCAATTACGCTGACTAGCAGCCAGGGAGCTGAAATCTTAATTCATATCGGATTGGATACTGTTACACTTAAGGGTGCACCGTTTACCGCGCATGTTGCAGCTGGTGACAAGGTGAAGAAGGGTGATCTTTTGATGGATGTAGATCTGGATAAGATTAAGGAAGCTGGATTAAATACAATTACGCCAGTTTTAATCTGCAATACAGATGATTATGAAAAGATCAGTCTTCAAAAGGAAGGCGATGTCTTACTAGACGAGGCAGTTTTAAAAATCTCATGAAACTGATTGGAGTGATTCAATTAAGTATAATTTAAAGGAGGAGAAATATATGAAATTTCTTCAAAAACTAGGTAAAGCATTAATGCTTCCAGTAGCAGTGCTGCCAATCTGTGGTATTCTCATGGGCATCGGTTATTATTTATGTCCGGCGACAATGCAGGGAGGAGAAGTCGAGGGTATAAAAAACTTGATCGGATTCTTCTTGGTAAAGGCAGGATCAGCTCTTATTGAAAACATGGCAATTCTTTTCGCAATCGGTGTTGGTGTCGGTATGTCAGAAAAGAACGACGGAACCGGCGGAATCGCCGCTCTGGCATCTTGGCTTATGATCACAACACTTCTTTCTACTGGTGTTGTTACCACATTGATTCCGTCAATTGCAGACAATGCAACTAAGACACTTGCATTCAATAAGATTGCAAACCCATTTATCGGAATCCTTTCTGGTGTTATCGGATCTTCTTGCTACAATAAGTTCAAGAACACTAAGCTTCCGAACTGGCTGGCATTCTTCAGCGGCAAGCGCTGTGTTGCTATTATTGCTGGTTTAGTTTCTATCGTTGTATCTGCTGTTTTATTATTTGTATGGCCATTGCTGTTTAGTGCACTTGTTGCACTTGGCGATGCAGTTGCAGGTATGGGCGTTGTAGGTGCTGGTATCTACGCATTCTTAAACCGTCTGTTAATTCCAACTGGATTACATCACGCATTAAACAACGTATTCTGGTTTGATACTATTGGTCTTGGTGATTTGCAGCACTTCTGGGCAGGTGATACATCTGCAGATGTAACATGGAGCCTTGGAATGTATATGTCAGGTTTCTTCCCATGTATGATGTTCGGTATTCCTGGTGCAGCACTTGCAATGATTCAGTGTGCGAAGCCGGCAAAGAAGAAGATTGCAATCGGACTTGTTGCTTCTGCAGCAGTTTGTTCATTTGTCTGCGGCGTTACTGAGCCGTTTGAATTTGGATTTATGTTCCTTGCACCTGGTCTGTATGTAATTTATGCATTACTTTATGGTATCTTCACAATTGTTACTGTTGCGCTTGGCTTCCGTGCAGGATTCAGTTTCTCAGCAGGTGCTACAGACCTTCTGTTCTCATCTACACTTCCGGCAGCGCAGAAGTCAGTGCTGATCATTCCGCTTGGAATCGCAGCATTCGTTGTATTCTATTTTGTATTCCTCTTCGCAATCAAGAAGTTTGATTTAAAGACTCCTGGAAGAGAAGATGATGATCTTGAGGAAGAAAAGAATGTTCAGTTAGCAAGTGATGATTACACAGAAATCGCAAAGAAGATTCTTGCAGGCTGCGGTGGTAAGGGAAATATCGTAAGCATCGATAACTGTGTAACAAGACTTAGACTTGAAGTAAGAGATATGACTGCAGTAAATGATAAGGCAATCAAGGCTGCAGGTGTTGCAGGAGTAATCAAGCCTGGAAAGACTTCCGTACAGGTAATTGTCGGAACAAAAGTTCAGTTTGTTGCTGATGCATTTTCAAAACTTTGCGAATAAGTTCTGAATAATATTTAAAGCAGGGCATGACTCAATTAGGGTCGTGCCCTTTTTTAATGTGAAGGAAATTGACAAAACACCATGTGACCGAGTATACTTAGAACGAAAAAAGTATTAGATCATGAGGAAAGACTGATGAAAAAGATGACTATGAAAAAATATGTAGTTACTGTATGCCAAGAAGTCAAATATATGATTGTATGTGCAGCCTTGCTGCTAGCTTTTTTTACAACGGTAAATGCAGCTGAAAAAGAGGCACCAGAAAAAATAATTCGCGTGGGCACACTTGGGGATACATTTAATTATGTAACTGAAAATGGGATGCGAAAGGGGTATAGTTATGAGCTGCTAGAGACGCTGGCAGGCTATACCGGGTGGAAATTTGAGTATGTAGCCTGTAATTGGAATGATAGCATTGAAAAACTCCAAAATGGTGAAATAGACATTTTAGGAGATATTGCCTATACAGAGGAACGCACAGATAGGATGCTGTTTTCAGACGGACCTATGGGTATAGAGAAATATTATCTGTATGCAGATTTTTTAAGCGACGATATTTCTTCTGCTGATTTTAAGACATTGAATGGAAAGCGTATTGGTGTCCTTATAGGCGCAAAGCCAGAAGCGATGTTGAATGAATGGGAGTTAAAAAATAAACTTAAAACAATACATGTAAATATAGAAAGTAGAGAAGATGCACTGGCAAAACTGGAAAATGGAGAAATTGACTGTTTTATTTCGTTGGAAGAACCATTTTGGGCTGATAAAGATGTCTCGATTATTACACGAATTGGCAAATCAAATATTTATTTTGCAATTAATAAGGATCATCCAGAGATAAAAAAAGAGCTTGATCTTGTCATGCACCAGTTGGAGGAGGAACGGCCATTTTATCTGTCAGATTTGTACAGGCAATATTTTTCATCGGATTATACCCCTGTTCTTTCATCTGAGGAAAAATCATGGTTGGAAGAACATGGTGCAATTCGAATGGGATTTTTGGCCAATGATGTTGGCGCGAGCGTTATAGATCCGTCAAGTGGGACACTTACTGGTGCAATTACTGATTATGTTCAGTATGCAGTAGAATGTCTTGGAAAACAAGAACTGACATTTACGCTTATGGGATATAACAGCTATGAAGAAGAGATAGAAGCGCTAAAAGCTGGAGAGATTGATATGATTTTTCATTTCTATCAGCATCCAAATGTGATGGAGAAATATCATTTCGCATGTACAAATACAACGTGGACATATAATTTGATAGCAGTCACGAATAAGCCTCATTTTAATGAAAATGATGAAAACCGTGTTGCAATTTCAAAAGATAATATGTCTTTCAGAGAACATATTGAATATTATTATCCGCATTGGAAAATTTTAGAATATGATACAGACAAAGAGATGGCAGAAGCTGTGAATTCTGGAGAGGCCGATTTCTTTATAACTGGTGTCACCCTTGCATCAAAATACAGCAGGGATCCAAGTTTTTACAGTGTGCCACTTTTATACTCGGAGAAAGCAGCCTTTGCAGTTAATAACGGAAATAAGAATTTATTGACAATACTAAATAAAACGCTTAATGCTATGCCAAACAATATGCTTACGAGCTCACTTGCCATGTATGAGAACAATTCAAGAAAAATAACATTGGGAGATTATATAAAACACAATCTGTTAAAAGTATCTATTGTAAGTGTCGTTACTGTTTTAAGTGTTATGACTGTGATTCTTGTGCTTTTAAGAAAGGCAAGAAAGGCCGAGGCTATTGCAACGAGGGCAGCAATACACACACAGGAGCTTAATGAAAAGCTGCAGGTGGCAGTAGAAAAGGCTGAAAGTGCAAATAATGCAAAATCGACGTTCCTTTTTAATATGTCGCATGATATCAGAACGCCAATGAATGCAATTATAGGATATGCAGATCTGGCATCTAGGCATATAGATGATACAGAAAGGCTTAAAAAATATATGAAAAATATTCAGTCATGCGGCCAGAATTTGCTGTCTCTTCTTAATGATGTGCTGGATCTTGCAAGAATTGAAAATAATAAAACAGAAATGGAATATGTAATTTCAGATATCGGCGCAGATTTTGAAACATGGGTTATGATGTTTTTGAATCAGGCGGAAGAAAAGAAACAGATAATTACTAAGACAAAGCATTTGCTTTATCCGTATGTTTACATGGATGTTTCTCATGTATCAGAGATTTTCATTAATATCATAAGCAATGCAATTAAGTATACTAGTACAGGAGGTGTGATAAACTGTGATATTTCGCAGGCACCTGGCAAAAAGAATGGCTGGTGCGATGTTATTATTACTGTAAAAGATAATGGAATTGGTATGTCAGATCAGTTTTTAAAGCATATTTATGAACCATTTGAGCGAGAGCGCAATTCAACGATAAGCCGTGTAGAAGGAAGCGGCATTGGAATGGGTATCGTGAAAAGGCTTGTTGAGCTGATGGATGGCAGTGTTAATGTGCAAAGTAAAATTGGCGACGGCTCTACATTTACTGTAACTATCCCATGCAAAATTGCATCAAAAGAGGAATCAGTTGCAAAGCGGGATAAAGGAACTCATGATAAAGCCAGCTTAGTTGGTGCGAGAATTTTGGTGGTAGAGGACAATGATATTAATGCAGAAATTGCAACGGAGCTTCTAGAAGAGGAAGGCTGCATTATAGAGAGGGCATGTAATGGTGTGGAGTGTATTGATATGATTGAAAAGGCAGATGATTCATATTATGCGATGATTCTTATGGATATTCAGATGCCTGTCATGAATGGCTATGATGCTACTACGAAAATTCGCAGAATGAAAAATCAAAATAAGGCACAAATTCCTATCATTGCGATGACAGCAAATGCCTTTACGGAGGACAAGCAGATGGCATTTGCTGTAGGTATGAATGACCATGTTTCTAAGCCAATTGATATGAACATTCTTGTTCCGATCATGATGAGGTATGTGTAACTATTCAGAGCCATGCAAAATAGAAACATCGAAGATGCGATTTTGTGAATGGGGTTCTGAATAGTTACAAGTATTTATAATATAAGAAGGGTGACATATGGACGAGAAGCTTAAACAAAAATTAATTGAAGCTGTTAAGGTAGGTGATGAAAATCAGGCAAGTGAGCTTTTGTGGCAGCTTGTAATTGATTGCCAGAACTGCCCGTTTAAGACTGTGTCAGGTCTTCCGTTTTCCTACACGATTAAGCGTGGACGAAATGGAGAACTGACAAAGGAGTTATGGATTGACAGACGGGAAAACAGTAAGTCATTGGCGTGGAGCAGCATTAGACTGGCATTTTCAAATGCAATGAAAATAAAGAGTGCAGATCGTCCTAAAGCGCTTGGCGATATTCGCGGTGTTTCTTATATCTACCCTATGCTGTGGCGCTTTGGTGTGCTTGAGGTACCGCAAACAGCAAAACAGCATATGAATACAGAACTGTAAAAATAATGTACGATGGAGGCGAGAATATGGATCATTTTAAACTGGTGTCTGAGTATGCACCGACTGGCGATCAGCCAAGGGCGATTGAGGAGCTTGTAAAAGGGTTTAAAGAGGGAAATCAGTTCGAGACACTTCTCGGTGTAACTGGTTCGGGAAAGACATTTACTATGGCAAATGTCATTCAGGCATTAAATAAGCCAACATTGATTATTTCCCATAATAAGACGCTTGCCGGTCAGCTATATGGTGAGATGAAGGAATTTTTTCCAGAGAATGCAGTTGAATATTTTGTCTCATATTATGACTATTACCAGCCTGAGGCTTATGTGCCTTCATCTGATACGTATATTGAGAAGGACTCTGCGATCAATGAGGAGATTGATAAATTAAGGCTTTCTGCGACGGCAGCACTTTCTGAGAGGCGTGATGTAATCGTAGTGGCATCTGTTTCATGTATATATGGTTTGGGAAGTCCCGTTGATTATAAGGATATGATTTTATCACTTCGTCCAGGCATGATAAAGGATCGCGATGAAGTAATCAAAAAGCTTGTTGAGATGCAGTACGAGCGAAATGATATGGATTTTCACCGAAGTACATTTCGGGTGCACGGTGATGTCATAGAGATTTTTCCGGCAAATGAGGGTGAGACTGCAGTGCGCGTAGAGTTTTTCGGTGATGAAATTGATCAGATAAGTGAGTTTGATCCGTTGACAGCACAGGTAAGGAGCCGTCTAAAGCATATCGCAATTTTCCCGGCCTCTCATTACGTTGTTGACCCAAAGGAGATGCTTCGCGCAACAACTGATATTGAAGAAGAGCTAAAGGAACGTGTAGATTTCTTTAAGCGAAATGACCGTTTGCTGGAGGCACAGCGAATTTCAGAACGCACTCATTATGATATTGAGATGATGAGAGAAACTGGCTTTTGCTCTGGAATCGAAAATTATTCGCGTCATCTGGCAGGGCTTCCGGCCGGTTCACCGCCGTTTACGCTGATTGATTATTTTCCAGATGATTTCTTAATTATTGTGGATGAGTCTCATATTACACTTCCGCAGGTGCGCGGTATGTTTGCAGGAGACCGCTCACGAAAAAATACACTGGTAGATTACGGCTTTCGTCTTCCATCAGCACTTGATAATCGCCCCTTGAATTTTAGTGAATTTGAAAGCAAGATTGACCAGATGCTTTTTGTTTCGGCAACACCAGGCGATTATGAAGGTGAGCATGAGATGATGCGTGCAGAGCAGGTTATACGTCCGACAGGACTTTTAGATCCGCCGATTGAGGTGCGTCCAGTTGAGGGGCAGATTGATGATCTGATTGCCGAGATTAGAAAAACGCTGCGGTCAAAAAATAAAGTGCTTGTCACGACTTTAACAAAAAGAATGGCAGAGGATTTGACGGAATATTTGCGCGATGCAGGTATTCGCGTGCGCTATCTGCATTCTGATATTGATACGCTTGAGCGCGCACAGATTATTCGCGATATGCGTCTTGATGTGTTTGACGTGTTGGTGGGCATCAATTTGCTTAGAGAGGGTCTTGATATTCCGGAGATCGCGCTTGTGGCGATATTAGATGCTGATAAGGAAGGATTTCTGCGTTCAGAGACATCGCTTATTCAGACGATTGGACGAGCAGCACGAAACAGTGAAGGTCATGTTGTGATGTACGCTGATACGATAACAGACTCTATGCGAAATGCAATTGAGGAGACAAAAAGAAGACGCGAGATTCAAAATGAGTATAACATAGAGCACAACATCACACCTACTACTATAAAGAAGGCTGTCCGTGATCTGATCTCAATCTCAAAGGCAGCAGAGAAGGCTGATGAGAAGCTTGCAAAGGATCCAGAATCAATGAGTAGGCCAGAACTCGAAAAGCTGATTGCAAAGGTAGCAAAACAGATGAATAAGGCAGCAGCTGAGCTAAACTTTGAAGCAGCAGCAGAACTTCGTGATCAGATGAGAAATCTGAAGAAATATTTAGATGATTAAAAGAAAGGCATAAAATAATAAATATGGAAAATAAAAAATTTATCCGAATCCGCGGTGCAGCAGAGAATAATCTAAAGCACATTGATTTGGATATTCCAAGAGATGAACTTGTTGTGCTGACTGGATTGTCTGGTTCAGGAAAATCCTCACTTGCATTTGACACAATATATGCAGAGGGGCAGAGGCGATACATGGAGTCGCTTTCATCTTATGCAAGACAATTTTTAGGTCAGATGGAAAAGCCAAATGTTGAAAGTATTGAAGGTCTGCCGCCGGCAATCTCCATTGATCAGAAATCTACTAATAGAAATCCGCGTTCTACGGTAGGTACAGTAACGGAAATCTACGACTATTTTCGTCTTTTATATGCGCGTATTGGTGTTCCACATTGTCCTGTCTGTGGCAGAAAGATAAGCCGTCAGACTGTTGATCAGATGGTGGACAGTTTGATGGCACTTAAAGAGCGCACGAAGATTTTATTACTGGCACCTGTTGTGCGAGGAAAGAAAGGCCGTCATGAGAAGGTTTTGGAGCAGGCAAGAAAGAGCGGCTATGTGCGTGTGCGCATTGATGGCAGTCAGTATGATCTGGAAGAGGAGATTACGCTTGATAAGAATATAAAGCATAATATTGAGATTATTGTAGATCGTCTTGTCATAAAAGAGGGTATTGAAAAGCGTCTTGCCGATTCACTGGAAAATGTGCTAAAGCTGGCAGATGGTCTTGCTTTTGTGGAGGTTGTGGATGGAACACCAATGACGTTTAGCCAAAACTTTTCCTGCCCTGACTGCGGCATAAGCATCGATGAGATTGAGCCGCGAAGCTTTTCATTTAATAATCCATTTGGTGCGTGTCCGACTTGCTTTGGACTTGGCTATAAGATGGAGTTTGATGAGCAGCTCATGATTCCGGATCAGTCGCTTAGCATTGATCAGGGGGCAATTATTGTGCCTGGATGGCAGTCATGTACCGATGAAGGCAGTTTTACAAGAGCGATTTTAAATGCACTTGCAGAGGAGTTTCATTTCACGCTAGATGTGCCATTTGAGTCATACAGCAAAGAAATTCATGATATTTTGATACATGGAACTAATAAGAGTGTAAAGGTGCGCTACAAGGGACAGCGCGGGGAAGGCGTGTATGATATTGTATTCGAGGGCTTAATTAAAAATGTAGAGCGCCGTTACCGTGAGACAGGTTCGGAAACAATCAAAGCAGAGTACGAAACATTTATGCGCATCACACCATGTTCTACATGTAAGGGCATGCGTCTGAAAAGAGAATCACTTGCCGTGACAGTGGCAGACAAAAATATTTATGAGGTGACAAATCTTTCTATTCGTGATCTCGCATCATTTTTATCTAATTTGACGCTTACCACGACGCAGCAGCTGATAGGTGAGCAGATTTTAAAGGAAATCCGAGCACGCGTACAGTTTTTGATTGATGTAGGTCTTGATTATCTTTGCCTGTCGCGTGCAACTGGTACGCTTTCAGGCGGTGAGGCACAGCGTATTCGTCTGGCAACACAGATTGGCTCTGGTCTTGTTGGCGTGGCTTATATTTTAGATGAGCCAAGCATTGGTCTGCATCAAAGAGATAATGACAAGCTTCTTGGCACATTAAAGCATCTTCGTGATCTTGGCAATTCTGTTATTGTCGTTGAACATGATGAGGATACAATGCGTGCTGCCGATTATGTAGTTGATATTGGACCTGGTGCAGGTGAGCATGGCGGTCAGGTTGTTGCAGCAGGCACGGCAGAAGAACTTATGAAAAATCCGGCATCCATAACTGGAAAATATTTGAGCGGTGAACTTAAGATTCCAGTTCCAAAAACAAGAAGAGAACCGCAGGGCTGGCTGACTGTAGTGGGAGCAAAGGAAAATAATTTAAAGAATATCAAAGTGAATTTTCCTAAGGGAGTCTTTACATGCGTAACTGGTGTATCTGGTTCTGGCAAGAGCAGCCTTGTCAATTCGATTTTGTATCAGGCGCTTGCAAAGCAGCTAAACCGTGCGAGAACCATTCCAGGTGCATATAAAGAGATTAAGGGCATAGAGCAGTTTGACAAGGTAATAAATATAGATCAAAGCCCGATTGGCCGCACACCGCGCTCTAATCCGGCAACTTACACTGGTGTGTTTGATATGATCCGTGATCTTTTCGCTTCAACAGTTGACGCAAAGACGAGAGGCTATAATAAGGGTCGTTTTAGCTTTAATGTAAAGGGTGGACGCTGTGAGGCATGTTCCGGTGATGGTATCGTAAAGATTGAGATGCACTTTTTGCCAGATGTGTATGTGCCATGTGAGGTCTGCAAGGGAAAACGCTATAACAGAGAAACGCTGGAAGTAAAATATAAGGGAAAGAGCATTTATGATGTGCTTAATATGACTGTAGAAGAGGCGCTTACATTTTTTGAAAATGTTCCGTCTATTTACCGCAAAATTGAGACATTGTATCAGGTAGGTCTTTCATATATACGATTAGGTCAGCCATCCACAACGCTTTCAGGCGGCGAGGCACAACGTATTAAGCTGGCGACTGAGTTAAGCCGAAAGAGTACAGGAAAGACAATCTATATTTTAGATGAGCCGACGACAGGACTTCATTTTGCAGATGTTCACAAGCTTACAGAAATGCTGCAGAAGCTTGTAGAAAACGGCAATACGGTAATTGTAATCGAGCACAACTTAGACGTAATAAAGACAGCTGATTATATCATTGATATGGGACCAGAAGGCGGAGACGGCGGGGGAACAGTAGTAGCGCAGGGAACGCCTGAAGAAGTGGCAGAGTGCCCGCAGTCCTACACGGGATATTATGTAAAACGTGTTATAGCTAATGGATAAGCCAATATTGCGGCAAAGCCCGAAGGTGAATGGATTTCACGAGACGGACACTTGAAGCAGGTCTTTCAAAGTAATGTAAGATAAGAAAGAACATAAAAGGAACCTGCTGAGTTTGGTCCGTCGACGAAACCATTACACCGAAGGGCTTTCGTAACATGAGCATATCCCACACTTGCAATCTTTACACAGGTATGATAGACTAGATTGAATTAGTAACTAATAAAGTATAATCAGAAAGCTATATGAAAGGGTAAGGTAATGCGATTGAATAAGAAGAGTCTCCTTCTTGGCATGATCGTTTTGTTACTTTCCTGTATAGTTGGAAGTAGTGCAAAAAACAGCTCATTTCTTGAAAATGTACAGGCTTCTATGGTACAGGAAAATGACAGCGATCAGTTACAGGATCAGCCGGGGATTGGCGTATCAGCCTTAGGTTACTGCGTGATGAATGCAGATACGGGTGAAATTGTTTTGCAAAAAAATGCCGACGAAAAGCTTCATCCGGCAAGCATTACAAAGATTATGACGCTGCTTGTGACGGTGGAACAATGTAAGAACCTTGATTCTGTAACAACTGTGTCAGAAAATGCACTGAATCAGATAGCACCGCTTAGTTCAACACTTCATCCGATGCCAAAGCCAGGAGAGCAATTTACTATCAGGGATCTTTTATATGGTCTTACGATGTGCTCAGGCAATGAGTGCGCGAATATCTTAGCGGAAGCAGTTTGCGGTGATATCGACAGCTTTGTTGAACTGATGAATGAGAGAGCAAAAGAAGCTGGTGCAAAAAATACTCACTTTTCAAACCCTCACGGACTTGATGCTGATGATCACTTAACAACAGCCTATGATATGGCGCTTATTATGAAGGCAGCACTAAAAAATCCGGCGGCAAAGGAAATTCTTTCTGCGAAAACATACACTATTCCTGAAACAGCGTATACATCAGAAAGAAATATGACAAGTGGTCATAAGATGGTTTCAGGTGAGTTTGAATGTGAGGGTGTTTATGCCGGAAAGCCGGGCTATACACGTCTTGCCCAGTCTACGCTTGTGACAGCTGCAAAGCGAGACGATGTTAATCTTATAGCAGTTGTTATGAAATCAGACTCAGGCATAAGCTATGAGGATACAAGTCTTTTGCTTGACAATGCCTACGCAAAGATTAATGACTGGGGCATGACTGGAGGCTTTAATGTGTATCATCCGCGTGTGACGAAGATTGATGATGCCGGATTTACCGTGACATGGGATGTCGGACTTGATGCTGTGAGAGCTGAGTTTCCTGTCTGGATTGAGTATGACAGCACAGATGTGCTGACAAAGGGATCTTTGGAGGTGACATCTGACACAATCTCCTATCATGTCAGTCTTTCGGATCACGCCGGAAAAAACGGTGTGTATACAGTACAGGCTTATGTGTATAATGCGTCAGGAGAATCAAAGGTCTGCTCGATTAAAGTATTAGCAGGGGTAGGAGAACAAAAAGGATTTGTAAACTGGAATGGCTCCACATATTATGTGCATGAAAATGGTGCACTTGGCTTGCAGTGGCAGGAGCTTGAAGAGGGCTGCTATTATTTTGATTATACGACAGCGCAGATGGTTACAGGCTGGGTGGGCAGCGATACGAAATTTTATCTTGACCCAGATGGAAAGCTGCACACAGGCTGGCTTGAGCTTGATGGAAAGCAATATTATTTTTATCAGGCCGGAGATATGGCAACTGGAAAGATGACCATTGGAAATGGTGAATATTATTTTGACGAAAATGGTGTTTTGCAGTCTGGTTTCGCGATTCCGCAGGCGCCATCATTATATGAATAGAAGAGGAATAACGTTATGAAGTGGAAGAAATTTACGATTCAGACAACAACAGCAGCAGAGGATTTCATCAGTGAGAAGCTAAGTGAGATTGGCATTGAGGGAATCGAGATTGAAGATAAGGTTGAGCTGACAGCAAATGATACAAAGGGCATGTTTATTGATGTACTGCCAGATTTAGGACCAGATGACGGAGAGGCGCTTGTAAGCTTTTATCTTGATGATACGTATGATGTGCCTAAGACGCTTGCTGCCGTAAAGATGGCACTTGAGGAGGTCGCCTCTTTTGTAAATGCAGGATCATGCGAGATCACGGCATCTGAGACAGAGGACAAGGATTGGATGAATAACTGGAAGCAGTATTTTAAGCCATTCGTTGTTGATGATCTTTTAATTAAGCCAACATGGGAAGAAATTCCTGAGGGAATGGAAGGAAAGAAGCTGATTCAGATTGATCCTGGTATGGCATTTGGTACAGGAAAGCACGAGACTACTCAGCTTTGTATTGCAGGAATCCGCAAATATGTAAAGCCGGGTGATAATGTTCTTGATGTTGGAACAGGAAGCGGTATTTTGTCAATTTGTGCGCTGTTAAGCGGTGCCAGTCATGTAGTGGGAACAGATCTTGATGAGAATGCTATTGATGCTGCACATGAGAATGCACAGGTTAATGGCATTACGTCAGAGCAGTATAAGGTTCTGATTGGAAACTTAATTGATGATCAGGCAATCAAGGATGAGGTTGGCTATGAAGCATATGATGTTGTCGTTGCCAATATTCTGGCAGATGTTATTATTGCACTGCAGGAAGTTGTCGCAGTTCATGTAAAGCATGGCGGTATCTTTATCACATCTGGAATCATTGATATGAAGGAGCAGGCCGTTATGGATGCATTTGCAAAAAATCCAGAGTTTGAAGTGATTGATGTGCTGCATCAGGGTGAGTGGGTTTCAATTGTAACTAGAAGGAAGTAAATATATGTATCATTTTTTTATAAAGCCAGAGCAGGTAGCTGCACACGAGGTAGCAATCATTGGAAGTGATGTAAATCACATCAAAAATGTGCTTAGAATGAAGGTTGGTGAACAGATTTGCGTTAACGATGGCAGTCATGAATATCTTTGCAGCATTGCACAGCTTGATGCAGAAGAAGTGACAGCAAAAATTGAGCAGGTCAGTGAAACTACAAGTGAGCTACCTTCAAGAATAGTATTGTTTCAGGGATTGCCAAAGGCCGATAAGATGGAGACAATTATTCAAAAGTGTGTGGAGCTTGGCGTGCATGAGATTGTTCCGGTACAGATGAAGCGCTGTGTAGTCAAGCTTGATTGCAAAAAGGAAGAAGCAAAGAGAAAACGCTGGCAGGCGATTTCAGAGAGTGCAGCAAAGCAGGCTGGACGCGGACTTATTCCTGATATCCATCCTCTTATGACATATAAGGAGGCGCTTTTATATGCTTCTGATAAGGAACATATTCTTGTCCCATTTGAGCATGCAGAAAATATGCAGGCAACGCGCGATGCGCTTAGTGCAGTAAAACCGGGTGAGCAGGTAGCAATCTTTATAGGACCAGAGGGCGGCTTTGAGGACGAGGAGATTGCAAAGGCAGTAAATTGCGGTGCACAGGCAATTACGCTTGGAAGAAGAATTTTGAGGACGGAAACAGCCGGAATGGCAGTGCTTGCCATGCTTGGATACGTATTGGAGGAATAAAAAATGGAAGCATATTTGGATAATTCAGCAACGACCCGTGTAGATGCACAGGTGCAGGAGCTGATGAAAAAATTGATGGATGTTGATTTTGGAAATCCATCATCACGTCATCAAAAGGGTGTTGTGGCAGAGGGCTATATCAAGGAAGCAAGACAGAAAATTGCTGCTACTTTAAAGGTTGATCCAAAGGAGCTTATCATTACCTCTGGCGGTACGGAGTCCAACAATATGGCACTTATTGGAACGGCACTTGCTGCAAAGAGAAAGGGAAACCATATCATTACAACAGCAGTCGAGCATCCAAGTGTCAAGGCAACGGCTTCTTTTTTGGAGGAGCAGGGCTTTCGCATCACATTTCTTTCAGTTGACAGCAGAGGACAGATCTCTTTAGAAGATTTAAAGGAAGCACTTACACCTGATACCATTCTTGTATCAATCATGTATGTAAATAATGAGATTGGAACAATTCAGCCTGTAGAGGAAGCTGCAAAGCTGGTTCATGCGACTGTTCCAGGCGCTGTATTTCATGTGGATGCCATTCAGGCATATGGCAAGGTGATGATTCGTCCAAAGCAGCAGGGAATTGATCTTTTGTCTGTCAGCTCACATAAATTCCATGGTCCAAAGGGAGCAGGCTTTTTATATTGCAGCAGCAAGGTTAATCTTCATCCAATCATCTTTGGAGGCGGTCAGCAGTCTGGTATGCGTTCAGGAACTGAAAATGTACCTGGTGCAGCAGGTATGGGACTGGCAGCGCAGCTTGCCTACCAGAACTTTGAACAGAAGAAAGCACATTTAAATGAGCTTCGCCGCTATTTTTTGGAGGGCATTCATAAGCTAGAAGGCATTACCGTAAATGGCTGGGATGAGACTGTGGATGGCGATGAATGTCTGGAAAGACGAGCACCGCATATCGTAAGTGTTAGCTTTTCAGGTGTCAGAAGCGAGGTGCTTTTAAATGCACTCAGCGACCGCGGCATTTATGTGTCATCTGGAAGTGCATGCTCATCTAACCATCCGCACTTTCAAGTACTCTGCAGGCAATTGGGCTAGATAAAAAGCTTATTGAGGGAACGCTTCGTTTTTCCTTCTGTGAGAATACAACCAAAGAAGAATTAGACGAGGCACTTGCGGCATTAAAGGAGCTGCTTCCAATGCTTCGCCGTTATACAAGACGATAGAATGATACCAGGGTCAAAAGCTCCAAAAGCCGTTCGTGCTTGCACTAAAGGCTTTGAGCTTGGGACCCGCAAAAACATTTCACATAAACATTAGATAGAATTGTGAGGAACAACATGAAATATCATGCATTTTTGATAAAGTATGCCGAGATTGGCATTAAGGGAAAAAACCGTTATTTGTTTGAGGATGCGCTTGTAAAGCATATCCGTCTTGCAATGGAGCGAGTAGAGGGTGAGTTTGAAGTAAAGAAGGAGTCTGGCCGTATCTATGTGCAGGCACTTAGCGATTACGATTTTGATGAGGCAGTGGATGCGTTAAAGCACGTATTTGGAATCGTATGGATCTGTCCAGTTGTACAGCTTAAAGATGAAGGCTATGACAAATTAGCAGAGCAGGTTGTGGAATATATGGGAAATGTATATCCACAGGGTGATTATACATTTAAGGTACACAGCCGCCGTGCAAGAAAAAATTATCCAAAGGATTCTCAGCAGTTAAATGCAGATCTTGGCGAGGCTATCTTAAAAGCATACGAGAACGTGCGTGTAGATGTACACAATCCGCAGGTTTTATTGTCTGTTGAGGTTCGTGACACTTGCATCAACGTATATTCTGTATCTATTCCAGGTGCAGGCGGAATGCCTGTTGGAACGGCTGGAAAGGCAATGCTTTTATTGTCTGGCGGAATTGATTCACCAGTTGCAGGTTATATGATTGCAAAAAGAGGCGTTACGATTGAGGCTGTTTATTTCCATGCACCGCCGTATACTAGTGAGCGTGCAAAGCAAAAGGTTGTAGATCTGGCAAAGCTTGTGTCTAAATATGCAACACCGATCAAGCTTCATGTCATCAATTTTACTGATATTCAGCTTTATATTTACGATGCCTGCCCGCATGATGAGCTTACTATTATTATGCGCCGCTATATGATGCGTATCGCTGAGCGCATTGCCATCAAGGATGGCTGCCATGGCTTAATTACTGGAGAGAGCATTGGTCAGGTAGCATCACAGACTATGCAGAGCTTAATGGCAACAAATGAGGTGTGCACACTTCCTGTATATCGTCCGGTAATCGGTTTTGACAAGCAGGAGATTGTTGATGTAGCAGAAAAGATTGATACCTTTGAAACATCTATTCAGCCGTATGAGGACTGCTGTACAATTTTTGTTGCAAAGCATCCTGTTACAAAGCCAAATGTAAAGGTAATCAGAAATTCCGAAAAGAAGCTTGAGGAAAAGATTGATGCGATGGTAGAAGAGGCAGTTAATAGCGCAGAGATTATCTGGTGTAAGGCTTAAAAAAAATAGGGCATCACGAATGTGATGCCCCGATTGGTCAGATAAAACGATCTCTGAAAGTTAAGTTAAAAAAATTACTGGATGATGTATGGTTCCAGAACCTTCATAACAGTATCAAGATTCTTTTCTTCATGAATGTTTAAATCGATTGGCTTGGAAAGATCCAGAGAAAAGATACCCATAATGGACTTTGCGTCGATAACGTATCTTCCGGAAACCAGGTCAAAATCAGAATCAAACTTGGTCAGGTCATTTACAAAAGACTTAACCTTATCGATAGAATTTAAAGAAATTTTTACTGTAACCATGATAATACCCTCCTGTGAAGATGATGCTTGTGAGTTTTTGTGTTTGCTTTTTACGAAATTATCTGTTTTTGGTTTTAAACATACCGAAAAAACAAACACTCATCTTTAAGTTTATAGTACTTGTTTTGAGTAGAAAAGTCAAGGGGAAGTTAGAGAAAGGAAAATGAAAACATGGGAAGACGGGCAGCATTTCACACATTAGGCTGCAAGGTTAATGCATATGAGACGGAAGCAATGGAAGAGCTTTTGCAGACGGCAGGCTACGATATTGTTCCATTTACAGAGCAGGCAGATGTTTATGTTGTTAATACCTGCTCAGTTACAAATATGGCGGAGCGAAAATCAAGACAGATGCTGCACCGCGCAAAAAAATTAAATCCAGAGGCTGTTGTGGTGGCGACAGGCTGCTATGTGCAGGTAAGTGAAGAAGAAGCCAGAGCAGATGCTGCTGTCGATCTTGTTCTTGGAAATAATCAGAAGCGTCAGATTGTGACGGCACTAGATGCTTATTTTGAAGGAAGAGCCTTTGATGATGTGCTCGCAGATGTAGAGAAGGAGCAGTATGAGGAGCTTGAAGTCAGCACAGTTTTAGAGCACACAAGAGCATTTGTAAAGGTCCAGGATGGATGTAATCAGTTCTGCAGTTACTGTATTATTCCATATGCCAGAGGACGTGTGCGAAGCCGTCGTATGGAAAACGTTATAGCTGAGATTAAAAGACTTGCAGAAGCTGGTATCCAGGAGGTTGTGCTGACTGGTATTCATCTAAGCTCTTATGGAAGGGAAATTGATGGGGAAAGTCATTTAATCGAGCTTATTGAAGCCATTCATCCAATTGATGGCATAAGCAGAATACGTCTTGGCTCACTTGAACCGCGTATTATTACAGAGGAATTTGTAGGCCGCTTAAAAAAGCTGCATAAAGTATGTCCTCATTTTCATTTGTCTCTGCAAAGCGGATGTGAGGAAACCTTAAAGCGTATGAATAGACATTACACGCCAGAGGAATACTATGAAAAGTGTAAACTTCTTCGAGCTGCTTTTGAAAATCCAGCAATCACAACAGATGTGATTGTAGGATTTCCGGGAGAGACGGATGAAGAATTTGATAAGACACGTCAGTTTCTTGAGAAAGTGCATTTCTATGAGATGCATATTTTTCGCTATTCCAGAAGAAAAGGAACGAGAGCTGACAAGATGGAAAATCAGATCCCGGAAGAGATTAAGGCGCAGCGAAGCGGTGTACTTTCGTCACTTGAGTCACAGATGACAAAAGAGTTTAGAACAAAGTGGACAGGAGCGTGCGTCAAAGTTTTATTGGAGGAGCGTCAGGAAATTAATGGTGTCTCCTACATGGTCGGCCATACGCCAGAGTACATAAAATGTGCGGTAGAGACGGATGCGCCAGATAATACGATCATCGATGCAATAATCGAAGGTGAATTGACTGCGGATGTGATGAAGGCAAGACAGAGGTAAATGACAGTTCAGGGGACGCCCATTCGCAAAACCGCACGTTCCGTGCGTCGCTGCAAAACGCGAACAAAGTTCGCGTGCAGCTTTGTTTTGTTCATTAAAGGGCGTCTACTTCGTCCTGCCGATTCATAAAATCTTCATGCAAGCATGAGATTTGTACGAATCTAGCAGGACGCCTGAACTGGCAAAAAAAATACTTGCCGAATTAGACGAAATGTATTACAATATTATTGTTTAGCAGGTTTTGGACTGTAGGAAGGGCGTGAATCAATGGCAGATTTAAAAAATACTCAATTTATTGACATCAACCAGACGAAGCGAATTTCTGTATCAGAAGTAATTCTGAGAGTATATCAGGCGCTCGTAGAGAGGGGATACAATCCGGTCAACCAGATTGTCGGATATATTATGTCCGGTGATCCGACCTATATCACAAGCCACAATAATGCCAGAAGCCTCATCATGAAGGTTGAGCGAGATGAAATTCTCGAAGAACTGATGAGAAACTACGTAGAAACATGCATTGAAAGAAAAGGCAGAGAGAAAAAGTGAGATTATTAGGACTCGACTATGGTTCCAAGACAGTGGGAGTGGCGGTTACTGATCCGTTGGGTTACACTGCTCAGCCGTTAGAAACCATTACAAGAAAAGAGGAGAATAAATTGCGGCGTACACTTGCGCGCATTGAACAGCTGGTAGGAGAATACCAGATCGAAAAGATCGTTTTGGGTTATCCAGTCAATATGGACGGATCAGCAGGAGAGCGTGCAGAGCTTGCGCTTGCGTTTAAAGCAATGCTAGAGCGTAGAACCAAACTTGAGGTGATTATGCAGGATGAGAGGCTGACAACAGTGGCAGCTGATGAAATTCTGCAGGAGTGCGGTATGCCTAGGGAAAAACGAAAAACCGTGATCGATCAGGTAGCAGCAGGGCTTATTTTGCAGGACTTTATGGAAAACACAAAGAAGGGCAGTAAACTTGCTGATAGCGAATCGGACACAGAAGAAAAAAATAATAATAAAAACCTGGAAGTTATGAATAGCACAGCAGACTAGGAAAAAGAAAAGACTGGAGAAGGCGAATGAAGATAAGATCATTTTGACAGCAGATGATGGAACAGAGGTAACGTTTTATGTGATTGAGGAAACAAGACTCGGTGCAAGTAATTATCTGCTGGTGTCAGATTCGGATGATGAGGATGCAGAGTGTCTGATTTTAAAGGACACATCACGTGATGAGGATCCGGAGGCCGTGTATGAGCTCGTTGAAGATGAGACCGAGCTTGACGCTGTTTCGAAAGTATTTGAAGAACTCCTTTCTGATGAGGATATTACCATTGAGTGATGCACAGAAAATGTAAGTGCGCTATGGCAATAAAGTGAATGAAGACTCCAATCAGTTAATTGGATGAAACATTGGACAGAGAAGTTACGACAGAAAAAAGAGCTGTTTCATAAATGAACAGGAAAAAGGAGGTAAGATTTGAGTACAGTTGAAACAAGTGTCAAGGTCATACCATTAGGAGGTCTTGAGCAAATCGGAATGAATATGACGGTGTTTGAGTATGGAGAAAGCATCATCGTTGTAGACTGCGGTATGTCATTCCCGGGGGATGAGATGCTCGGTATTGATATGGTCATTCCAGATATCACGTATCTAAAACAAAACATTCACAAGGTAAAGGGCGTATTTATTACGCATGGTCACGAGGATCATATCGGTGCATTGCCGTTTTTCTTTAAAGAAATCAATGTTCCGCTTTACGGAACAAAGCTGACTCTTGGAATTATCGAGGGAAAGCTTGAGGAGCACGGCATTACAAAGAGTGTAAAGAGAAAGGTAGTAAAGTATGGCCAGACAATCTCAGCAGGTGATTTTAAAGTAGAGTTTATCCGCACAAATCACAGTATTGTTGATGCAGCAGCACTTGCCATTACTTCTCCGGCAGGAACCATTATTCATACTGGAGACTTTAAGATCGACTATACACCTGTATTTGGTGATATGGCAGACTTACAGCGCTTTGCAGAGCTTGGAAAGAAGGGCGTACTGGCACTTCTTTGCGATAGTACTAATGCACTGCGTCCGGGCTTTACAGCATCTGAGCGTACAGTGGGCCATACATTCGATACAATTTTCTCTGAGCACAGAAACCAGAGAATCATCGTTGCAACATTCGCATCTAATGTAGACCGTGTGCAGCAGATCATCAATACTGCCTACAAATATGACCGCAAGGTTGTTGTAGAAGGACGAAGCATGGTTAACATCATTGGAAAGGCAAGCGAGCTTGGCTATATTAATATTCCAGAAGGCACTTTAATTGATATTGAGCTGCTTCGCAATTACCCACCAGAGAAGACCGTTATTATCACAACAGGAAGCCAGGGCGAGTCTATGGCAGCACTGTCTCGTATGGCAGCAGCCATTCACAGAAAGGTCAGCATCTGCCCAGGTGATCTTGTCGTATTTTCCTCAAATCCGATTCCTGGAAATGAGAAATCTGTATCAAAGGTAATCAATGAATTATGCGTTTTAGGCGCAGAGGTTATTTATCAGGATACGCACGTATCTGGTCACGCATGTCAAGAGGAGATCAAGCTGATGTACTCACTTGTTCGCCCGAAGTATTCAATTCCTGTTCATGGTGAGTTCCGTCATAGAAAGGCACAGGCTGAGATAGCAGAATCTCTTGGAATCCCGAAGGATAATATCTTTATGATTCAGTCCGGCGATGTGCTTGAGTTAAGTGAAGAAAGTGCACTTGTTACCGGACAGGTAACGCACGGCGGTATTCTTGTGGATGGACTTGGCGTTGGTGACGTTGGAAACATAGTTCTTCGTGATCGTCAGAATTTGTCTCAGGATGGTATTATTATTGTTGTTCTGACATTGGAGCGTTACACCAACAACCTGCTTGCAGGTCCGGATATTGTATCAAGAGGATTTGTTTATATACGTGAGTCTGAGAATCTGATGATTGAGGCACAGCAGGTCGTAGAGGATGCTGTATTTGATTGTCTGGATCATAAGATTTCTGATTGGTCAAAGATCAAAAATGAGATTCGCGACAGCTTAAGTAACTACCTGTGGAAGAAGATGAAGCGAAGTCCTATGATTCTTCCGATCATCATGGAAGTGGAGTAAGTGAATGTTTGATTTTGAGCGGGCAACCGATTATATTCGCTCCCTGGAATTACCAGGGAGCGCTCTCTGTGAAGAAATTCAAAAAGATGCGCTGGCAGGAGACGTGCCGATTATTCGGCCGGAGACTGCCAGTTTTCTGCTGTTTTTAATTAGTTTGAAAAAGCCGTTTTCTATTCTTGAAGTGGGGACAGCAGTGGGCTATTCAGCAATTCGCATGAGCGAGGTGATGCCAGCTGGTGCAACGATTACGACGATTGAGAAATATCCGCCGCGAATTGAGGAGGCAAAAAGAAATTTTGCAAGAGCACCGCGAGGCTGCGACATCACGCTTCTTGAGGGAGATGCAGCTGATATATTAAAGACGTTGGACAAGCCGTATGACCTGATTTTTATGGATGCGGCGAAGGGACAGTATATTCATTTCCTTCCGGATGTACTAAGACTTTTAGCTCCGGACGGACTTTTATTTTCAGATAATGTACTTCAGGACGGAGATGTTTTGGAGTCAAGATTTGCGGTGACGAGACGCAACCGCACGATTCACAGCAGAATGCGAGAATATCTGACGATGCTGACACATACGCCAGAGCTTACCACATCGGTTATTCCGATTGGAGACGGCGTCTCACTGACAATGAAGAAAAACACGGAGGAAATGTGATATGGCAGCGAGAAAAAAGCCAGAGCTTTTGATCCCGGCAAGCAGTCTTGACGTATTAAAGACTGCCGTTACCTATGGAGCAGATGCGGTGTATATCGGCGGTGAGGCATTTGGTCTTCGGGCAAAGGCAAAAAATTTCAGCAAAGAGGATATGGCAGAGGGAATCGCCTTTGCGCATGCACATGACGTAAAGGTTTATGTGACAGCTAATATTTTAGCTCATAATGATGACCTTGACGGTGTGCGCGCTTATTTTCGCGAATTAAAGACTATTGGACCAGATGCACTTATCATTTCTGATCCGGGCGTTTTTATGATTGCAAAGAGTGAGCTTCCAGAGATGGAGCTTCATATCAGTACCCAGGCTAACAATTGCAATTATGGAACATTTAATTTCTGGCATCAGCTTGGTGCAAAGCGTGTTGTTTCCGCAAGAGAGCTTTCTCTTTATGAATTAAAGCAGATTCGTGCGCATATCCCGGACGATCTTGAGATCGAGACGTTTGTTCATGGTGCGATGTGTATTTCTTACTCAGGACGCTGTCTTTTAAGCAATTATATGGTAGGACGCGATGCCAATCAGGGTGCATGCACACATCCGTGTCGCTGGAAATATTCTATCGTGGAGGAGACACGTCCGGGCGAATATTATCCTGTTTACGAGAATGAGAGAGGAACATACATCTTTAATTCAAAGGATCTTTGCATGATAGAACACATTCCGGATTTGGCAGAAAGCGGTATCGATAGCTTAAAGGTAGAGGGACGCATGAAGACTGCTCTTTATGTGGCAACTGTAGCGCGCACTTATCGAAAAGCACTTGACGATTATTTTGAGGATCCAAAGAAATATGAAGCAAACATGGAATGGTACAAGGAAGAAATTGGAAAGTGCACATACCGTGAGTTCACGACAGGATTTTTCTATGGAAAGCCTTCTAGTGATGCACAGATTTACAACAGCAATACCTATGTTAAGAATTACACATATCTGGGAACAGTAGAGTCTATTGACGAGAATGGACGAAGTGTATTTGAACAGAAGAATAAATTTACTGTTGGCGAGACGATTGAGCGCATGAAGCCGGATGGAACTAATGTTTCTCTTAAGGTAATCGGAATTTTTGATGAGGATGGAAATGCGCAGGAGAGCGCACCTCATCCAAAGCAGATGCTTCATGTTGTATTTGATGGCGAGACAGAGCCGCAGGATATTCTGCGAAGACAAGAGCCAGATGAAAAACAGTGATGGAAGGGCATAAAAATGGATATAACGAAAATACCGCAGTATGAGCTGCTTGAACATCATTATGTTAGGGAGCTTGAAAGTGAGGGATATCTGATGCGCCACAAAAAGACAGGCGCACGTGTCTTTATACTGGAAAATGATGACAACAATAAAGTATTTAACATTGCATTTAGAACTGTTCCGACAGACAGCACAGGTGTGGCTCATATTATTGAGCACACTGTGCTTTGCGGATCTGACCGCTACCCGGTCAAGGATCCGTTTGTTGAGCTGGCAAAGGGATCTTTAAATACATTTTTAAATGCAATGACATATTCAGATAAGACAATGTATCCTCTTGCAAGCACAAATGATAAGGATTTCTTTAATTTGATGTCTGTCTATATGGACGGTGTCTTTCATCCAAATATCACAAAAGAGAGAAAGATTTTCGAGCAGGAGGGCTGGCACTATGAGATGGACAGTCCGGATGGTGAGCTGACATACAACGGTGTTGTGTATAATGAGATGAAGGGCGCTTTCTCAAGTGCAGACGAGATTCTTGGCCGTCAGGTGAAGGCTGCACTTTATCCTGACACGACATATGCATATGAGTCAGGCGGAGATCCGGAATTTATCACAGATCTGACATATGAGTCATATCTGGAGTTTTATCATACTTATTATCATCCTTCAAACAGCTATATTTATCTGTATGGTGATCTTGATATGGAAAAAGCACTCAATTGGATGGATCATGAGTACTTAAGTCATTACGAGAAAAAAGAGATTGACTCAGCAGTTACACTTCAAAAGCCGTTTAACAAGATGAAGGAGATTTCGCTGTGCTATGCAGCTTCTGAGGATGACGATGAGGGTACTTATTTTACATGGTCAAAGGTTGTGTCAAATGCACTTGATCTTGAAAAGTATCTTGCATTTCAGGTTTTAGAGTATGTTCTTCTTGATGCACCTGGTGCGCCTCTTAAACAGGCACTTCTTGATGCTGGAATCGGTGTAGATATTTATGGAGGCTTCGAGGATGGTATTTTGCAGCCATCATTTGAGGTTACTACAAAAGGTGCCAGACAAGAGCAAAGAGAAGTCTTTGTGGAGACAATTGAGACAACGTTAAGAAAGCTTGCAGAGGAAGGCTTACAGAAGCGTTCACTTCTTGCTGGTTTAAACAGCTTACAGTTTCGCTTAAAAGAAGGCGATTTTGGCCGTTGGCCGAAAGGTCTTATGTATGGACTGGATCTTTTTGACAGCTGGCTTTATGATGACAAGGCTGCATTTTTGCTTTTAGAGACGCAGGATGCGATGGATGAACTCTATAAAAAGGCAGAGGGAAACTATTTTGAGCAGCTGATAAAAGAGTGTCTGATTGACAATTCATTTGGTGTTGTGGCAATGGCTGTGCCAAAGGTTGGTCTTGATGCTGAAAATGAAGAAAAGACAGCAGAGAAGCTTCGTGTTTATAAAGATTCTCTCTCAAAAGAAGAGATTGAAGAAATTGTGCGTCACACAAAGGAGTTAAAGGAATATCAGGAAACTCCAAGCACGAAAGAAGAGCTTGAGACTATTCCTATGCTGACACGCGCAGATATTAAGCGTGAAGTGCTGCCGCTTTACAATGAAGAGCGAAGCATGGATGGAGTGAAGGTATTATTTCACGAGATGTCAACAAAAAAGATCGGCTATTTGGAGCTTGTATTTGATGCTGATTTTGCAGATCTTTCAGAGCTTCCATATCTGTCTTTATTAAAACAGATTTTAGGTGTTGTGGCAGCAGGCGAATACAGCTATACAGAGCTGATGGATGAGGTTAATATTCATACGGGCGGCATTGATCCAGGCTTTGTTGTACTTCAGCCAGAGACAGGAAGACCAACTGTGCGTTTTTCTTTCCGCATAAAGGCATTTTATCATGAGCTTGAGACAGCAGTTAACCTTACAGCTAAGATGATGTATCAGTCTGATCTTGCAAATGAGAAGCGTCTGTTAGAGATAATCGGTGAGACGCGTTCACAGCTGTATGAGCGTCTAAAGAGTGCTGGACATAATACGTCAATCAAGAGAGCATCGTCATATCACAGTGAGTCAGGTTACTTAAATGAGATTATGACAGGTATTTCGTTCTATGAATTTTTAAATGATTTGTATGATCACTTTGAAGAGCGAAAGGGTATGATAATTGAGAAGCTGCGCGTTGTCAGCCATCAACTGTTTAATAAAAGAGCGCTTCTTGTCAGCTTTACCGCAGATAAGGAAGGCTATGATGTTTTAGAAAAGGCAATGGACAAGCTTATAAAGCAGATGCCAGATGAGCCTTTTGTAAAGGCAGATTGGAATATGCCGCTTGAAAAGAAAAATGAGGGCATATGCTGTGCATCACAGATTCAATTTGTGGGAAGAACAGGCAATTATAAGGATGCCGGGCTGCCATTTAGAGGATCACTTCTTGTACTGCAAAACATCTTAAATTATGATTATCTTTGGATACGTCTGCGCGTAAAAGGCGGTGCTTATGGCTGTATGTCCGGTTTTGGACGTGATGGTGACTGCTATATGGTATCTTATCTTGATCCTAAGCTTGCCGAAACAAATGAAGTATATGATAAGCTTCCAGATTATCTTGAGCAGTTTGATCAGGATGAGAGAAGTATGGACCGATATGTTATAGGTGCAATTAGTGAGATGGACATTCCTAAAAATCCTGCTGCGCTTGGTGTGCGTGGTCTTACTGCATATTTAAGTGGAATCACAAGAGAGCAGCTTCAAAAGGAGCGAGATGAAGTGATTGATACAGATGCCAAGGAAATTCGTGCACTTGTGCCATATGCGAAAGCGGTACTTTCTAAGAATTGCCTTTGCGTAGTTGGAAATGAAAACAAGATAAAAGAAAACAGCTCACTTTTTACAACGGTACGATCCCTGTAGTTTGCTGCACTGGAAAGGAAATAAGATATGGAAAAACAGAAAAAATCAGGCTTTATTGCACTGGTCGGACGTCCAAACGTGGGAAAATCCACATTGATGAATCACCTGATTGGACAAAAGATTGCGATCACATCAAGAAAGCCTCAGACAACGAGAAATCAGATCCGCACCGTTTATACAGATGAGCGCGGTCAGGCCGTTTTTCTGGATACGCCGGGCATCCATAAGGCACAGAATCGTCTGGGCACATATATGGTAGAGGTTGCGCAGAAAACATTTTCACAGGCTGACATTGTCATGTGGCTTGTTGAGCCGACCACCTTTATCGGAAGAGGCGAACAGGAGATTGCAAAGAAGCTTCGCCAGCTCAAGTGTCCTGTCTTTTTGATCGTCAACAAGACTGATACAGTAAAGAAGGAAGCAGTGGCAGAGTGCATCAAGGCATACCGTCAAATTGCAGACTTTAATGAGGTGGTAGCCGTTTCTGCACTTAGAAGTGTCAATACAGATACACTGCTTGATACTGTATTTCGTTATCTGCCGTATGGCCCAATGTATTATGATGAGGATACTGTCACTGATCAGCCAATGCGTCAGATTGCAGCAGAGATGATTCGAGAGAAGGCACTTAGACGTCTTCAGGAAGAAATTCCGCACGGCATTGCAGTTACAATCGAGCAGATGAAAGAGCGCCCGGATGGCTCTGTGATGGATATCGAAGCATCCATTATATGTGAGCGTGAGTCTCATAAGGGAATCATTATCGGCAAGGGCGGCTCGATGCTAAAAGCAATCGGAAGTGATGCACGTCGTGACATCGAAGACATGCTTGAGATGAAGGTTAATTTAAAGCTGTTTGTCAAGGTGCGTAAGGACTGGCGCGACAGCGATCTTTATATGAAGAATTTTGGATATCACGAGGACGAGAAGTAAGCTTATAGAAAGGAAAACAAATGGATACCGTAACAGTGAACGGAATGGTTCTGTCTGCCATGCCAATAGGTGAATATGACAGGCGAATTGTGCTTTTGACAACAGACCTTGGGCGAATCAGCGCATTTGTGCGTGGGGCAAGACGGCCAAACAGTTCGCTGTTAGCTGCGGCACGTCCGTTTTCCATGGGTATATTTACACTGCATGCCGGACGAGATTCGTACACAGTGCAGGCTGCTTCAATAAAAGAGTATTTTGAGGCAGTCAGCTCTGACGTGACTAAGATGGCATATGGCTGCTATTTCCTTGAGGCAGCAGGTTTTGCCTCAGAGGAAAATGATGATGGAAGAGAATTGCTGAATCTTCTTTATTTCTCATTAAAGGCATTGGAAAATCAGGCTATTCCAGATGAGCTTGTGCGTCTTGTTTATGAGCTTCGTCTGTTTTTAGTGATGGGCGTTTATCCGCAGGTATTTGAGTGCAGTGTATGTAAAAGCAAACTCACAAAAGGCTGGCTGTCTGTCGAGCGGGGGAATTGTGTCTGTGAAGAATGTGCAAAAAGAAAAAATGATGCACATACATCGGCGCGTCTTTATCTGGATGAATCAGCTATGTATACGCTTCAGTATATTCTGACGGCTCCAATCGGCAGACTTTACACATTCTGTCTTGAAGAGCCAGTTAAGCGTACACTTTATGATCTGACAGTGAAATGGCGCAGACGATACTTTTCAAGAGAGTTTAAATCATTGCAGGTTCTTGAGGATATGGTGCACTTTATGGGCACTTTGTAAGCCGTTTTGCCTGCTTTTTATGTGATTAGAGCAGATTGCTGACACATTTGTAAAGAAATGTTAAAGAAATAGGAAGATTTTATACTTGAAATATTCGCCAAGATACCATAGAATGTATAAAAGATAAGTCTCTGCCGAAAAGAGGCAGTAATGAGAGGAAAGAAAAGTATGAGAAACAGGATGATACGGATAAAAATAGCCAGTCTTATGGCAGGGCTTGTGGCGGCGGTCAGTTTAGAAGGCTGTGGATTGCTTACGAAGTCATATGACTTCACAGAAGCCGAAAACAGCATTTACGTGGAAGACAATGCGACAATCCGTGCTGCCATGATTTCTGACTTTGATAAGGATTACTACAGTATCGACGAGCTTGCAGGTGTGGCACAGCAGGAGGCGCTGTCTTTCAACAAAAATGTGTACGGCTGCTCCTATTATAGCTATGATCAGATGACAAAGGAAGAAAAAGAAAGTATTCTTCTTCCAGTGTGCTACGAAAAGGCAGTAGTGAAGGACAAAAAAGCAAGCGTCGTATTTACGTATGCAAATGGTGATACCTATACAGGCTTTAATTCTGCTGAGATTCAAAATGCCGGTGGAAGCAAGCTTTACACATCACAGCTTGGCAGCAGTACCATGGCACTTAGCGGCGATTTTGTCACAAGCGATGGTCAAAAGCATATCAGCAGTGAAGATTTGATTAAAAAGACAGATTATTGTCTTGTGTACGCAGATTACCCTGTAACTGTATTTGGTGAGCATGATATTGCATATGTTTCCCCAAATGTTACAGTTCTGGCATCAAACTGTGCCCAGATCACTGGCAATGACGGTGGGTATATCATTTTCAAGTAGTCACAGTGAGCAAAGCGCAATCTTTTGTTTTGCGAACAGTAACTTTATAAAACATTTTTGGAGGAAGAACGATTATGGAAAAGACATTAGAGAAAATTGTAGCTCTTGCAAAGTCCAGAGGCTTTGTATATCCAGGATCTGAGATTTACGGCGGTCTGGCAAATACATGGGATTATGGTAATCTCGGTGTTGAACTTAAGAATAATGTAAAAAAGGCATGGTGGCAGAAGTTTGTTACTGGCAATCCTTATAATGTAGGTGTAGACTGTGCAATCCTGATGAACCCACAGACATGGGTAGCTTCAGGCCATCTGGGTGGTTTCTCTGATCCGTTAATGGACTGTAAGTGCTGCCATGAGCGTTTCCGTGCTGATAAGCTGATTGAGGATTACTATGCTGAGCAGGGACAGGAGCCGGAAAAGCCAATCGACGGCTGGACAACACAGGAGATGAAAGAGTTCATCGATGAGAAGAATATTTGCTGTCCGACATGCGGAAAGCATGATTTCACTGATATTCGTCAGTTTAATTTGATGTTTAAGACATTCCAGGGTGTTACTGAGGATGCAAAGAATACCGTATATCTTCGTCCGGAGACTGCACAAGGTATCTTCGTAAACTTCAAAAATGTACAGAGAACATCACGTAAGAAGCTTCCATTTGGTATTGGCCAGATCGGAAAGTCCTTCCGTAACGAGATTACACCAGGAAACTTTACATTCCGTACAAGAGAGTTCGAGCAGATGGAGTTAGAGTTCTTCTGTGAGCCAGGTACTGATCTTGAGTGGTTCCAGTATTGGCGCCAGTACTGCATCGACTGGTTAAAGAGCCTTGGCATCAAGGAAGACGAGATGCGTGCAAGAGATCATTCTCCTGAGGAGCTGTGCTTCTATTCTAAGGGAACAACTGATATCGAGTTCTTATTCCCGTTTGGATGGGGTGAGCTTTGGGGTATCGCAGACCGTACCGATTACGATTTAACTCAGCATCAGAACACATCTGGTGAGGATATGACCTACTTTGATGATGAGAAGAAGGAGCGTTACATTCCATATGTTATCGAGCCATCTCTTGGAGCTGACCGTGTAACACTGGCATTCCTTTGTGCAGCATATGACGAGGAAGAGTTAGAGGGCGGCGATGTTCGTACTGTTCTTCATTTCCATCCGGCACTGGCACCAGTAAAGATCGGTGTGCTTCCGCTTTCTAAGAAGCTCAATGATGGTGCTATGAAGGTATATGAGCAGCTTATCAAAAAGTACAACTGTGAGTTTGATGACCGCGGTGCAATTGGAAAGCGTTACAGAAGACAGGATGAGATCGGAACACCGTTCTGCATCACCTATGACTTTGATTCTGAGACTGATGGCTGCGTAACTGTTCGTGATCGTGATACCATGAAGCAGGAGCGTGTTGCTATTGCAGATCTTAAGGCATATTTCGAAGAAAAGTTTGATTTCTAAAGAGTTTTGCAACTAAACCCAAAGGCGGGTATCCGGAGAAATCCGGCCTGTCTTTGGGCTTTTTTTATATGTGCAATATGAACGGAAGAGAAAGAAAAAAATCGGCACTTTGCCACTTTACCATAGCGCATTGTATAAATACACAAAAACACGCTAAAAAATTTATTTTATTTTTAAAAAACACATATTGACGTAATTTAATTCATGTAGTACCATATACATGTCGGTTTTCAAAGCCGGTAACAAAAATCCACCCGATCGACATCAATGCATTTGACATCTCTAGGTTTCGGGTGGGCAGGTAGAGTAGAGTGAAAATCAGCATTCACTCCGATGTCCGAAAAATAGAGTTGGATATTGTAAGAGGTCGCTCCAGAGCGGCAGATTGAGAGGTCATAATGTCTTACGTAGATGAAGTGCTGCAGAAGGTTGCAGAGAAGAATCCAGGCGAGAAAGAGTTTCAGCAGGCAGTTAAGGAAGTTCTTGATTCCCTTCGTCCGGTAATTGAGGCAAATGAGGAGCAGTACCGCAAAGATGCTTTGCTTGAAAGAATGACAGAGCCAGAGCGTATTATTACATTCCGTGTACCGTGGGTAGATGACAACGGACAGGCTCATGTAAATAGAGGTTTCCGTGTACAGTTTAACAGTGCAATCGGACCGTACAAGGGTGGACTTCGTCTTCACCCATCTGTAAATCTTGGTATTATCAAGTTCCTTGGTTTTGAGCAGACCTTTAAGAACTCACTGACAGGACTTCCAATCGGAGGCGGCAAGGGTGGTTCTGATTTTGATCCGAGGGCAAGTCAGACCGTGAAATTATGAAATTCTGCCAGAGCTTTATGACAGAGCTGTATCGTCACATTGGCGCAGATACAGATGTACCGGCTGGTGACATTGGTGTAGGCGGAAGAGAGATTGGCTATCTGTATGGACAGTATAAGAGACTGACTGGTCTGTACGAGGGCGTTTTAACTGGTAAGGGTCTGACATACGGTGGTTCTCTTGCAAGAACAGAGGCTACTGGTTATGGTCTTGTATATATGGTTCGCGAGATGCTTTTAAATGCCGGCATGACCATGGAAGGAAAGACAGTTGCTGTTTCCGGTTCCGGAAATGTTGCAATTTATACAACCGAGAAGGCTCAGCAGTACGGCATGAAGGTTGTTACATTAAGTGATTCTAACGGTTGGATTTATGATCCAAACGGCATTGATCTTGACCTTGTAAAGCAGATCAAGGAAGTTCGCCGCGGAAGAATCAAAGAGTACGCAGAAGCAAAGCCAGGTGTTGAGTATCATGAAGGCAAGGGTGTATGGAGCGTTAAGTGTGATATCGCACTTCCATGCGCAACTCAGAATGAGTTAGACCTTGAGGATGCAAAGCAGTTAAAGGCAAATGGATGCTTCCTTGTAGCAGAGGGTGCAAACATGCCATCCACCAGAGAGGCAACAGACTTCTTCTTAGAGAGTGGAATGATGTTCATGCCAGGAAAGGCTGCAAACGCAGGCGGTGTTGCAACATCTGCACTTGAAATGAGCCAGAATAGCGAGAGACTTTCTTGGACATTCGAGGAAGTAGACGAGAAGCTGCACAATATCATGATCAATATCTTCAAGAAGGTAGACGAAGCAGCAAAGAAATACGGCTACGAAGGAAACTATGTAATGGGTGCAAACATCGCAGGTTTCGAGAAGGTCGTAGAAGCTATGAACGCACAGGGTATTGTATAATCCTCCCAACATATATATTAATAAGAGCCGGGCAACACTGCCCGGCTCTTGTAATTGTTCCAAAAATTTTCACAATTTTTTTTAACAAATGTATTGACAATACGTCCCGATAGTGCTATTTTATAATCGTTAGCACTCAGGGATGATGAGTGCTAATAGAAACAAAGGAAAAGGAAGTGAGCTTGTGGAACTAGATGACAGAAAATGGAAGATTTTTACAGCAATCATTAAAAATTATCTGGAGACTGGTGAACCGGTAGGCTCACGGACGATTTCTAAGTACACGGACTTAAACTTAAGTTCAGCCACGATTAGAAATGAGATGGCAGATCTTGAGGAGATGGGGCTTATCATTCAGCCACATACATCTGCCGGACGAATCCCGTCGGATAAGGGCTATCGCCTGTATGTGGATCATCTGATGAAGACACGTGAAAAGGAAAACAATGAGCTTCAGGAAGTTGTAGTCAAGAGAGTAGACCGGCTTGAGCTTTTGCTAAAGCAGATGGTTAAGGTTCTTGCAGCAAATACCAATTATGCGACGATGATTACAGGACCGCAGGTTGGTGCAAATAAGCTTAAGTTTTTACAGCTTTCACGAATGGAGGAAGGAAAGCTTTTAGCTGTTATCGTGGTCGAAGGAAATCTTGTGAAGAACACGATTTTAAATATCGAAAGCGACATCAGCGAGGAAGAGCTTCTTAAATTAAATGTCCTCATTAACAGCGCCTTGAATGGGTTGACGATAGACCAGATTAATCTGGGAATTATCACACAGCTAAAGGAGCAGGCAGGAGATTACAGCTGCGTTGTAGGAAGTGTGCTTGAGGCGGTCGCAGAGGCGATCAAACATGAATCGGCACCGGTAATTTATACGAGCGGTGCAAATAATATATTCCGTTACCCAGAACTTTCGGATGAGAAAAATGCACAGCGTCTGATTTCCACATTTGAGGAAAAGGAAGAGCTGGCAAAGCTGCTTGAGGATAATTTAGATAAGAACTCGGAGAGCGGTTCACAGAGCAATTCGGGCATTCAGGTTTATATCGGTGAGGAGAACGGCATGCAGGATATGAAGGACTGCAGCGTAGTAACCGCAAGATATGATTTGGGTGATGGCGTTCAGGGAACTCTTGGTGTGGTAGGACCAAAGCGTATGGATTACGAAAAGGTTGTAGGCACATTGAAGAATTTAAGAGATCAGCTGGATGCAATTTATAAAAAAAATGAACCTTAGGTCAGGCCTGAGGAAAGATCCTGAAAAACAGGAGATAGAAAGGCGGATGTATCGTGACAGACATGGAAAAAGAAACAGTTGCTGATGAGATTCTTGAAGAGACCGAGCAGGAGGCTGCTGAAGATATGAGTCAGGAGCAGACAGATGCACAGGCTGCCGAGAATCAGCCGGATGACAAGGATGTGCAGACAGATGATAAGAAGCGCTTCTTTGGCAAGAAAAAAGATAAGAAAGATAAGCAGATCGAAGATCTGACAGCGCAGCTTGATGATTTGAGAAAACGTAATCTTGCAGAGTTTGAGAACTTCCGCAAGAGAACTGAAAAAGAAAAATCAACCATGTTCGACATGGGAGCAAAGTCAGTTGTAGAGAAGCTTCTTCCAATTATAGATAACTTCGAGCGTGGATTCGCAGGTCTTAGCGAGGAGCAGATGAGCGATCCATTTGTAAGCGGTATGGATATGGTTTATAAGCAGCTTGTAAAAGCACTTGCAGATATGGGTGTTGAGCCTATTGAAGCAGTTGGCAAGCCATTTGATCCAAACCTGCACAACGCTGTGATGCATGTTGAGGATGAGAACCTTGGCGAAAACACAGTTGCTCAGGAGTTCCAGAAAGGCTATTTATATCACGGAAGTGTTGTAAGGCATTCTATGGTACAGGTTGCAAATTAAATTAAAGTTAGCATATTAGACGCAGCAAAAGCTGCATATTTGATAAAGAAAGATTTGATTACAAAACATTAAAAGATCAATCTAGGAGGAAATTAGATTATGGGAAAGATTATTGGTATTGACTTAGGTACTACAAACTCTTGTGTAGCAGTTATGGAAGGTGGAAAGCCAGTTGTTATAACAAATACAGAGGGTGTTCGTACAACACCATCCGTTGTTGCATTTACAAAGACTGGTGAGCGTCTTGTAGGTGAGCCGGCAAAGCGTCAGGCTGTTACAAATGCAGACCATACCATTTCTTCTATTAAGAGACATATGGGTACTGATTATAAAGTAACAATTGATGATAAGAGATATACTCCTCAGGAGATCTCCGCAATGATCCTTCAGAAGTTAAAGGCAGATGCAGAGGCTTATCTGGGTGAGAAGGTAACTGAGGCAGTTATCACTGTTCCGGCATATTTCAACGATGCACAGCGTCAGGCAACAAAGGATGCTGGTAAGATTGCAGGTCTTGATGTAAAGCGTATCATCAACGAGCCTACAGCAGCAGCTTTAGCATATGGTCTTGATAACGAGCATGAGCAGAAGATCATGGTATACGACCTTGGTGGTGGTACATTCGATGTTTCTATCATTGAGATCGGTGATGGCGTTATCGAAGTATTAGCAACTGCTGGTGACAACCACTTAGGTGGAGATGACTTTGATAACAAGGTTACTCAGTGGATGTTAGACGAGTTCAAGAAGACTGAGGGTGTTGATCTGTCTAACGATAAGATGGCACTTCAGAGATTAAAGGAAGCAGCAGAGAAGGCAAAGAAAGAGCTGTCTACCGCTACTACCACAAACATCAATCTTCCGTTCATCACCGCTACTGCTGAGGGACCGAAGCACTTAGATATGACACTGACAAGAGCAAAATTCGATGAGCTGACTGCAGATCTGATCGCTCGTACTGAGAGACCAGTAAGAGAGGCTCTTGAGGGTGCTGGACTGACAGCAGCAGAGCTTGATAAGGTTCTTCTTGTAGGTGGTTCAACACGTATGATTTCCGCACAGGATAAGGTTCGTGCACTGACTGGTAAGGAGCCATCTAAGACACTGAACCCAGATGAGTGTGTAGCAATCGGTGCTTCCATTCAGGGTGGTAAGTTAGCAGGTGATTCAGGTGCAGGTGATATCCTTCTGCTTGATGTTACTCCGTTAACTCTTTCAATCGAGACTATGGGTGGTGTTGCTACTCATCTGATCGAGAGAAATACTACAATCCCGACAAAGAAGAGCCAGATCTTCTCTACCGCAGCTGATAATCAGACAGCAGTAGATATCAACGTTGTACAGGGTGAGAGACAGTTTGCACGTGACAACAAGTCCTTAGGACAGTTCCGTCTGGACGGTATCGCACCAGCAAGAAGAGGTGTTCCGCAGATCGAAGTTACTTTCGATATCGATGCAAACGGTATTGTAAATGTATCTGCTAAGGATCTTGGAACTGGTAAGGAGCAGCACATCACCATCACTGCAGGTTCCAACATGTCTGATTCTGATATCGAGAAGGCTGTTAAGGAAGCAGCTGAGTTCGAGGCACAGGATAAGGCTCGTAAGGAAGGCGTAGATGCTCGTAATGAGGCAGATTCCTTCGTATTCCAGACTGAGAATGCAATGAAGGAAGTTGGCGATAAGCTGGATCCGACCTTAAAGGGTCAGGTAGAGAGCGACCTCAGGCACTGAAGGATCTGGTAGCTTCTACCGATATCAACAACGTAACACCAGATCAGACTGAGCAGTTAAAGGCAAAGACTGAGACCTTAAAGAACAGTGCACAGCAGCTGTTCTCCAAGATGTATGAGCAGGCACAGGCAGCTCAGGGTGGCGCACAGGCAGGCCCAGACATGAACGCAGGTGCAGGTTCCTCATCTTCTTCTGACGATGTTGTTGATGGAGACTACAAGGAAGTTTAATAAAAAAACGCTTAATTAGAAAGTTTGAAAAAAATATCAACTGTGGGTTGAAATAATTAAGAAGTTTTAGTAAGATAAAAAATGGCATTGCTCTTGGGGACTTCTCCAGGAGTTTTGCCATGTTAAGAGTAAGAAAAGTATTGGTAGCCCTTTTGGCCGAAGCGGCTTTGAGCGGTTGCCAGATGGGAGTATTTATGGCAGAGAAGAGAGATTACTACGAAGTCCTTGGTGTAGCGAAGGACGCTGATGATGCCGCCATAAAAAAGGCATACAGAGAGATTGCCAAGAAGTATCATCCGGATATTAACCCGAGCGCAGAAGCTGCAGAAATTTTTAAGGAGGCCTCAGAGGCTTACAGTGTATTAAGTGATAAGGAAAAGCGTGCACAGTATGATCAGTTTGGTCATGCAGCATTTGATGGCAGCGGCGGAGGCTACGGCGGTGGTTTTAGTGGCTTTAGCGGCGATATGGGAGACATCTTTGGAGATATCTTTGGAGATTTATTTGGCGGCGGACGAAGCAGAAGAAATGACGGTCCTATGAAGGGCGCAAATCTTCGAACGGCAGTACGTATTACTTTTGATGAGTCTGTAAAGGGCTGCGAGAAGGAGCTTAAGTTAAATCTTAAGGATCCTTGTCCAACTTGTCATGGCTCAGGTGCAAAGCCAGGAACTTCTCCTATTATTTGTCCGAAATGTCAGGGACGCGGCCAGATTACAATCACACAGCAGTCAATGTTTGGTATGGTTCGTAACGTTCAGGTCTGCCCGGATTGTCATGGAAGCGGTAAGATCATAAAGGACAAGTGTCCAGACTGTCGTGGTACCGGATATCAGACAAAGTTAAAGACCATTCAGGTTACGATTCCAGCTGGTATTGACAATGGCCAGAGCATTCGTATCCGCGGAAAGGGTGAGCCTGGTATTAACGGCGGCGAGTGGGGTGATCTTCTTGTTGAGGTTGCAGTATCACAGCATCCGATCTTTAGACGTCAGGACTACGATATTTTCTCAACAGTGCCAGTATCTTTTGTACAGGCAGCGCTTGGTGCAACGATTAGAATTGATACAATTGACGGTCAGGTGGAGTATGAGCTTAAAGCAGGAACTCAGACTGATACGCAGGTACGTTTAAGAGGCAAGGGTGTTCCGAGTCTTCGCAACAAAAATGTACGCGGTGATCATTATGTTACTTTTGTAGTACAGGTACCAACCAGTATGACAAAGGATCAAAAAGAGGCACTGCAGGCATTTGATGAGGCGATGAATGGCAAGACGACTGCCAATACAACGACAACTAAGAAAAAGCATCCAATCAAAGATTTCTTTGAAAAAGATAAGGATAAATAAATAGTTTTTAGCAGGGAGAGCTGCTGCAAAATGGATGTCATCATCCGTGGAGCGGCAGCTCTTTTTGGGCTATTGTCTTTTAATAGCAGAAGGGAGAAGCGTGGACATGATAACAATACGAAAAGCCAAGCTGACTGATCTTGATCGCATGATGGAAATTTATGCCAGGGCAAAGCGATTTATGGATAGTACTGGAAACACAACGCAGTGGGAGATTGGTTATCCAACACGAAAAATGATACAGGATGATATTGAAAATGGATACAGCTTTGTCTGCATGGGAGAGGATAATATTCCTCATGCAGCATTTAAGTTCTTTGTGGGAGAAGATCCGACGTATCGTGTGATCGAGCAGGGCAGCTGGAAAAATGACAATACATACGGAACAATTCATCGTGTTGCAAGTGACGGCACAATCAAGGGAGTATTTTCACAGATAGTTTCCTTTTGCGAAGTGATTTGCCCAGAGCTTCGCGCCGATACCCATAAGGATAACAATGTCATGCAGCATTTGTTTGAAAAGAATGGATTTGAGCGATGTGGTGTTATATATGTAGAGAATGGAACACCGCGATTTGCTTATCAGCGCTGTGCGCGATAAAATAACGTGGCATTAAAGTTCCGGGAGGCAAAGAAGAAAATGACAAAAATACTACTGGTAGAGGACGATGGCCAGATTGCTTCATATCTAGGCGAACTGCTTCGTGCAGAGGGTTTTGATACGCAAATTGCAGGCTCTAAAAAAGAGGCGGGCGAATGCCTTTTGGCACAAGCCTTTGATCTGGTGCTCCTTGATGTAAGTCTGCCGGATGGAAATGGCTTTTCTATTTGTGCAGAAATAAAAAGAGAATATGAGATTCCGGTGATCTTTCTGACTGCATCAGGTGATGAGTACAGCGTAGTCGCAGGTCTTGATATGGGTGCAGATGATTACATAGCAAAACCATTTCGCCCTCGTGAGCTGATCTCAAGAATCCGCTCAGTTCTTCGCCGCTGCAAAAAAGAACAGCGCATTTTAAGCTGCGGAGATCTTAAGGTCAATGTGTCATCAGCAACAGTGACAAAAGGCGAAAAAGAGTTGTTTTTATCGGCACTTGAGTATCGTCTGCTGCTTCTTTTACTGCAGAACAAAGGTCAGATTTTGACGAGAAATCAGCTGCTTGAGGAGATATGGGATGCATCTGGCGAATATGTAAATGATAATACGCTGTCTGTGTATATGAAGCGTCTGCGTGAGAAGATTGAGGAAAATCCACAAATTCCACGCCTGCTTCATACTATTCGAGGTATTGGATATCGCATGGAGGATCGGATAGAATGATGAAAAGGGGAAATTTCCTATGAGACCAGAATATAATAAATTAATCATGGCAGACAGTATGCTTGCAGCCGCCGCACTTATCGTTTTCCTTGTGTGGGGTTGGCAGGCTGCTGTCTGCATTGTTTTTTCTGCATTTGTTTTGTCTGGCGTGTTTGTATCTGAGATTTGCAGGCGTGAGACGCAGGCATCTAGTCTGTCAGATGAGATCGACCGTATTCTTTATGGGGAAGAACACTGGAATCTGGACGAGTACAGCGAGGGAGAGCTTGCCATTTTGCAGGATAAAGTACGAAAACTTGTCATAAGACTGCGTGAGCAGGCAGATCAGCTTCAAAAAGAAAAGAATTTTCAGGCAGAGATGATGGCTGATATTTCTCATCAATTAAAAACACCGCTTACTGCAATGCGTCTGATGATCAGCAGCATTAGAAAGCTTGAGGGAAGCGGAGAGGACGAAGTGCGCCAGCGTGCAAGACGTCTTACCGAGATGCAGCAGCTTGTAGATCGTGTAGATTCGCTTGTTGTAGTGCTTCTTAAGATGGCAAAGCTTGATTCAGGAACTGCTATTCTTCAGAAGGAGAAGATTTTTATTAAGGAGCTTATTTTACATAGTGCAGAGCCGCTTGCGATTTCCATGGACTTGCATGGTGTGAAGCTTTGTCTGAATGGAAATGACACAGACAGCTTTCAAGGTGATTTTGGCTGGAGTGCAGAGGCAATTACTAATATCTTGAAAAATGGCATCGAGCATATGGAAAACGGTGGCAATCTTTATGTTAGCTGGTCTGAAAAGTCTGTATACAGCGAAATTGAGATTGAGGATGAAGGAAGCGGCATAAGCGATGAGGAACTGCCACATATTTTTGAGCGATTTTACAGAGGGAAAACGGCGCGCCACAGCGGATTTGGAATTGGTATGGCAATGGCACAGAGTATCTTTGCAAAACAAAATGGAACAATTAAGGCGCAAAACAGAGAGGAGGGCGGCGCAAAATTTGTTATTCATGTGCGCAAGTGACAAAAATGTCACCGAAAAGTAAGTGAGTTGTCACTTATAGCGTGTACCATAATAATTGAAAACGGAAAATTCAGGAAATCAGGAGGGATGAGAATGGAGATTTTGCGGGCATCACATTTGTGTAAGACATATGGAAAGGGCGAGAATGAAGTAAGAGCTCTTGATGATGTCTCTTTTTCAATCGAAAAGGGAGAGTTTGTTGCAATTGTTGGTACATCTGGTTCTGGAAAGTCTACACTGATGCACATATTAGGCGGAGTGGATCGTCCGGACAGCGGAAGTGTATATATGGATGGACAGGATATATATAAGCAAAATGATGAGCAGCTGGCAATTTTTCGCCGCAGGCAGGTGGGACTGATTTATCAGTTTTATAACTTAATTCCTGTGCTTGATGCTGTTGAAAATATGACACTTCCGGCGCTTCTTGACGGTCGAAAGGTGGAAAAATCGCGCATCGATCAGATGATAAATGATCTTGGCTTAAAAGGGCGTGAGCATCATCTTCCAAATCAGTTATCTGGTGGTCAGCAGCAGCGTGTTTCAATTGGACGGGCGTTAATCAATTCGCCAACGGTGATTTTGGCCGATGAGCCGACTGGAAATCTTGATTCGAAGAACAGTCAGGAAATTATGAATCTTCTTCGATTGTCAAATGAAAAATATCATCAGACCTTGATTATTATCACGCATGACGAGGAGATCGCAAACCAGGCAAAGCACTTAATTCGCATCGAGGATGGACGGATTTGCAGAGATGAGGTGATTCGCTGATGAAGATTTTATTTTTATATACAAAACGGATGTTAGCAGCGAATAAGGCGAGAACGGCAGTGACATTTGCGGGAATTGTCTTGTCATTTGCATTATTAACAGCAGTAATTACGGGAACCTCAAGTCTGTTTCATTTTTTCAGCGAATATATGAAAATGCGCGATGGCGATTATTATGGCGTGATTTATAATTGTGACGAAGAAGATGAGGCGCGCTTGGCACAGTCTGGGGAAGTGATGCAGATCTGTCGCATGGGCATTGTCGCGTTGCCGAGAAGAATTTTGGTATTGAACATGAAGTTTCGCTGTCGAATAGAGTTTATGTGGCGATCGGAAGCGTGGATGCAGACTTTTTTGCTACGATGGGCGTAAGGTTGATTGAAGGGCGTTTGCCGGAAAATGACAGCGAAGTCATTATCCCACAAATGATGACAACAGCTGGAAAAGAATTTCACGTTGGCGATACAATCACCTGGCAGATTGGCGAGCGTATTGGGTCAGATGGCAGAGTCATACAGCATCAGGAACAAAGAATCGAGGATCGAAGCAGTGCGGATTTTTGCGAGGAAGAGACGATACAGGTAGAACAGACAAAGACCTATACGATTGTCGGAGTTAGCACAAATCCCGGTTATCAAAAGTTTGCGGAGCCTTGTTATCTTGTGCTGACAACAGGGGTGCAGACAACGATTTCTGATATTTATTTAAAAACGAAAAGCATTGATGATACCAGCGACTTTATTGCAAAAAATTTTGGCGATCACCAGTCAAAGATCAATGAGACGCTTTTGCGTTATTTTGGGCAAGGTGTCTCCGATATCCGCTATATGTTATTTGGTATGTGTGCAGTGTTAATGGTGGTGGTTGCGAGTGCGAGCATTGTACTGATTTATAATTCGTTTTCGATATCTCTGACTGAGCGAACACGTCAGTTTGGGCTGTTTAAATCTATTGGTGCTACGCGCTTTCAGGTTATCGTGAGTGTCTTTCTGGAAGCGGGCTTTCTGGCAGTATCAGCGATTCCGGCAGGATTGCTAATTGGCTGTGTTGGTGTAAGCTGTGTATTTCGGCTTTTAAAGAACAGTTTTGATGCGATGATCAATTCAAATGGAGTCGCATATGTGGGAAGCATTTCGATGACCTTTTATACGCAAGTCTGGTATCTTGTGGTTGCAGCTGTGACAGGGCTCATCACCATTTTGATCTCTGCGATGGTGCCAGCCATGCGTGCTGGACGGATTTCTCCGATCGAGGCGATTCGCCAGACAAACGATATCAAGGATCCCAAATTTGCAAAGAGTATTCGTGGACGCGGTATCTTAGGAATGGTGTTTGGCGTGGGCGGTCTGATTGCACACCGCAATGCAAAGCGCAATAAAAAATCATACCGTGCGATTAGTTTTTCTCTGGCGATCTGTCTGTTTTTGTTTCTTGGCGGAGGTGGATTTATCTATTACATGCGTTTGGGTATGAAAGGATTGAATGTTCCGTATTATTATAATTATCATATTCAGTTTAACAGTATTTATAATGATACATTTGATCAAGAATATCTCACGCAGAAATTTCGAGAGAATTTTATTCGTCAGCTGAGAACATCATCAAGTATTACAGACGCAGTTTTTGTCCGCAAAGTTAATTTGCAGATTGCAATGGATGAGAGTAATCTGACAGACGTAGGAAAACTTGCTGTAGGGGAATATATTGTGGATGGTCAGATGCATTATCGCGATCAAGTTTATTTTGTGGAAGATACTCAGTATGAGATCTATTTAAAGCAGCTAGGACTAAATCCAGAGGAATATCTGAGGGCTGAAAATCCAAAGCTATTGATTTTAAATGCTGTGAAAGGCGCAGCTGATTTTTATGATGGACGAAGACGTTTTTATGAGGGTGCGATGTTTAAAGACAGCAGTGAATTGACTGAAATATCAATCATGGAACAAAAGAAGATTGGAGATGCCTCATATGCTTATCCAGACCCTGAGGATCCAAGCATGATGATTTATTTGGTGGGAGATGGCAGGACAGCACAGTCAGATGATGATTTTAAAAAGTTTAAAGTTCCAGTGGAAGAGTCCATGGAAAAGCTTTCATTTGAAATCGGAGAGACTGTAAATGCAGAGGATTATCCATACTGGGCATGGGCAGGAGACTGGGGCTTTGTGCTGCCGCTTAGCGCCTATAATGAAGACCTGTTTATTACGCCGAATATTCAGGACTATGCGTATTTGAAAACAATTGATTCCGAGCGCGCATTAGAACTAATGTCAGAATTGAGAAATGAGTACGATGAATCATTTGATATTGGAATGCCGCCGCAAACTGATCAGTATGAAGCAAATATGATGCGCATTCTCAATGTGTGCTTGATGTGCTTTCTGATTCTGATTGTTCTTATTTCACTGGCAAATATTGCCAATACAATCACGACAGCAGTGCGGCTTCGCACAAGAGAGTATGCGATGATAAAAGCAGCAGGCTGCAGCAAGCATACATTTTTAAGAATGATTTTTGCGGAGAATCTAAGCTATACGCTTCGAGGATTTGTGATAGGAGGGCTGATGGGCGCTCTGGCAAACTATAAGTCATATTCCTATTTGAAGTATTCGATCTACACAAATAAAATTATCCCAATTGGGCTGTATGCAGTCGGCGCGGCAGCGTTTGTGTTCGTGATGATTTTTTCCACGGTGTATACGTGGCGAAAGGTCAAGAGAGGAAATATTTGCGAAGAGCTGCGGCAGGAGGCTGTGTAGGAGAAGTGGTGGCCCGGAAGCTTTAAGAAGGGTGCTTCGACGAATGACTTTGTCGGCGGGCCCAATTCCGCGGGCTCCTGTTAGGTCCTTTATTGTCATAGCTATTTTGAAAGACCCGCTACAACGTCCCGCCTTGTAAAGCATATCGTCTCAGCACCAGTTACGTTCTCGAAAAAGAATGTTGAAAGGTACGGTTTATCTTTTTCAAAACTCTTAAAAATAAAACTTGCAATTAAATTTTCTTTAATGTATAATAACAAAATAGAAAATATATACTTCTAATAAGTATTAAGAGGAGGTAGAAAGTGTGGCGTTATTTGATGAAGTATACAATTATATAGAAAATAACTATAAAGCAAACGAACCCATTTTTTTGTCGGAATTGAATATTTCTGGCATAAAAGCGGTATCTGTTCGCCAGCAAATGAAAAAGCTAACAGAAGATGGACGATTAAAACGTTTTGATACGGGAATCTATTACATTCCTAAGAAATCAATGTTTCGGTCTGGGTCGGTATTATCTGTCGATGAGGTTATCAGAAAAAAATATTTAGTGGATGGCGTTAATCGTTGCGGTTATCTTGGAGGAATCCTATTTGCAAATCAACTTGGTTTAACGACTCAGGTTCCAGGTGTATATGAAGTCTATACAAACAAGGCTACGACAGAATATAGGGAGACGAAACTGGCAAACTTGCGTGTGATTTTGCGAAAACCGTATTGTGAAATAAATGAAAGAAATATGGCAATTCTCCAGTTTCTTGATTTGATAAAGGAAGTTGTGGATATCTCCGAAGTTGAGGGAGAAGAACTGACAAATCGCTTGTTTGATTATATGAAGAGCAAAAATATTGAGTTTGAAAATATGAAGCCTTTTTTGCCATATTATCCAGAGCGTATTTACAAAAATATGTATGAGGTGGGGTTGTTAAATGGCGTATCTGCATGAAAATAAAGAAGAATTTGCGAATGCAGTTAATTTGGCAAGTGAATATTTTCGTGTCCTTCCCATTATTGTAGAGAAGGATTATTATGTTACCATGATTCTGCGCGAATTATCGAAGCGTTTGGGTTTTGTTGTATTTAAGGGTGGAACATCGTTATCAAAATGTCATAAAGCAATCAAGCGTTTTTCAGAAGATATTGATATTACAATTGATTCCAAGTTATCACAAGGGCAAATGAAGAAACTTAAGGAAGTTATTAAGGAGATTTCGTCAATATTAGGGCTTTCCATTCCTAATATTGATGAGACTCGTAGCCGTAGAAGTTATAATCGATATATTTTGGAATATCAATCTGTACTTTCTGATTCAGACGATGCGGTTCAACCAGCAGTGCTAATGGAGACATCTTTTGCAGAGGTGTCTTTTCCGACAGTTGTGATGCCGGTTCGCAGCTATATTGGAGATATGATGATGGAAGAAGCTCCAAAAGAACTTAAAAATTTTGGCTTGGAACCTTTTGAAATGAAAGTGCAGGGGCTTGATCGTACATTAGTAGATAAGGTTTTTGCTATTTGCGATTACTATATGCAGGATCGGGTAAAAAAGCATTCGCGTCATATTTATGATATCTATAAATTGATCGACCTTGTTCCACAGACAAAGGAATTTAAAGCGCTAGTTGAAGAGGTACGCAATGTGCGTGCAATGACAAATATTTGTCCATCGGCTCAACCAGAAGTAAATGTACCTGATATGCTGAATTTTTTGATAAGAAATGAAATTTATAAAGATGATTATGAGAATGTTACGTCTCGTATTTTGGAAGAAAAGGTAAGTTATGAGGTCGCAATTGAGGCTGTAAAAAAAATTGCCATGTCAGGAATGTTTGAACGACAGTCATCGGAGGAAGAAAACAATACTCGCTACTTGGAAAAGAAATTGGCAGATTACAAGGCTGGCAAGCTTAAAGTTGAAGAGCACGAGTTGATTGAAGAGTAATAGAAGTTCACCGTGGCGTGAAAACTGGCTTTTTGAGATTGTGTGATGGCTCAAATTAAATCGCCCGCAAGCGTTAGAGTGAGAATCTAACACTTGCGGGCATATTAAAAGAATTACTTTTTGACTAAGACAAACAAAGCCTTTAACTTTATAAGAAATATTCTACTACATACAACTGATTTGTGCTTTCATCAAAGAACATGATAAGACGATCTCTGTTGTCCTCTTTTCTTAGTAAAGTCGTATGTTTCCATTCGTTCTGTTTAGGGCGTTCTTCCGATGGCACTTCGATATCATCTAGCCATTCATTCATTTTAATGGCTAATTCACTGTCTAGTTCACCAGCTTCCCAATCGAAACTTTTTAAAATGATAGCTGCATTTTCTTCATCGTATTGGAGAATGTGGTATCGGGTGCCATCACCGGTAAAGCTGGCACCAGAATTTTTTTCATATATTACAACATCCGTTTCAGGCAAGCTTAAGTGCCAGTTGAGATTCATGCAATCGGCATATCTACGTGTTGAAGTAAAATCGATTCCTTTGCAGCCATACAAGCCAAAACAAATGATGAGTGCTATTAGACATAGTTTTAATCGTTTCATTTGGGAAGTTCCTTCTATAAGGAATAAAATATGTTAATTTGCGTCCGTGCTAATTGAAAATCGTCTGTAGCTATCAGTTCCAGCTTTGATATATAAATATCGCGTATCACTATAAACTTCAACGCCTACATCAATATGAGAAGCTTCAAGATTTTCATCTGGGTAATTGATGTTATCTTCTTTTGCTATTTCACCAATTTGATAAGCATCCTCCGGCAATGTTTTAACGAAAATAGCATCGTTAGAATATAAATTTCCTTCCCAGAAAATATATGTCCACTGAAGTTCTCCGTCAGGATAACCTGTCGGTTGAATACTTACTTCTTCGTTAGATGTAGTATCAGGTGATTGATTTATACACAGAATGGAACCCAACATATACATGACACTTAAAAATGCAATCCAAATACTCTTCATATGCTACACCTCCTCATATAATCGTATGGAATCTTTAAAAATGAGTTTCTTAAATTTTTCTTACAACTTCTTAAAAAAACTGTCAACTAATCATTTTTATCACATCCTTCTTATTATTTTCTTTTTTAATATCT
>QUFP01000016.1 GCA_003478935.1 Firmicutes bacterium AF25-13AC | reverse complement strand
TCGACTATTTTTACTTTTTCTACTGGTTCTATCTTACTCTTTCTGAACATGAAAATACCCCCATATAGGACTTTTATATTTCATTGTCCTATATGAGGGTAGCATATCACTTGTGTAATTGGGGGATTTTTTTTATCATAGGGGTAGAAAATAAAAACATGATTGCAGGCATGAATGTGATCATTTGGATAGGGGGCTACGGATGAACAATAAAATAAAGGCATTGCTGTTGGCAGTCGTTTGCTGTGTGGCTGCTGGATGCGGTACAGCGAGTGGAAATTCGCAAAAGCAGACAACAGATGCTACATCTTTTGAATCAGAATATGCATCAATTTCGCTACTGTGCGATGTGGATTTCTGGGAGCCGCCTGTGTGGGATGAGACTCCAAAAACAATAACGGGAGATATCTCAAAGAAAACAGGTGCAGTGTTAAATGTGATAGAGACTACACAGGATGCAGATACACAATTAAAAATTTTGCTTTTAAATGATAAACTTCCGGATTTGATTTCAGTGGTAGACAGCACTGCCATAAGTCAGCTTGTAAGTTCAGGCAAGGTATGGCGATTGGACGAGTTTTTACAAAAATACAAATCAGACTCCCATTTGCTGACTTCTTTTCCAGAAGATATAAAGGCAGAGCTAATCAAGCGTGATGGTGCTTGGTATGCATTTCCGTCCCATATGAATTCTGAGGATGCCAGAGAAAAATGGCCGCCAACAACACGCTATGAGATTGTTACAAAATATGGAAACAACAATGCAATTATCTGGAACAAAAAATTGCTTGAAATGGCAGATCTTTGCGTAGAGGATTTAAAGACAGAGAGTCAGGTGTTGGCAGCATTCGAGAAGGTAAAGAATATCGAGGTCAACGGTGAGAAGGTAATCCCACTAATGATTGATGGAAGCGTGTGGCAGGACTCAACATTACTGTTTTTACAGAATACATTTGGTGCAGAATGGCTAGATGAAAATGATGAATATACGGATATTGTATTGCAGCCACAGACAAAAAACGCATTGCAGTTTCTTAATACGGTAATGAATTGCGGGTATGCACAGCCAAAGCAGATTAACATGGACGTAAAGGCAATTCAGGATGCATTGCAGGATAAGCCGTATCTTTGCTTTATTGGAAATATAAATAATACAGGGGTTATGATGGACGAGTGGATTTCAAGCGGAACAATTTTGGCATCTGATGGAAGTGTGCCGGTTTTTGGAATTAGCTCGCGTGCGCAAACAGGTTGGATTTCCACATTTATCTCTAAGCAATGTGAGAATCCAGAGAAAATCGCAGAATTTATCGATTATATGACAAGTGAGGAGGGAATGGAGCTGTGGTGCATGGGCTATGAAGGGACCGATTTTTGCGTAGATGAGGATGGATATTATGAATGCTTGCTTTCAGCAGATGAAGTAGAAGATAAAAAACTGCATATCTGGTGGATGTTTGTCAATACTGCGTGGGAACGAAGCACGATTAAAGATGAGACAGAGCTTGCTTTAAGTGATGATGATGCGCATACAGCCTATGCCAGAGATGAACATGTCAGTATCTTTGATTCGTCATTATATCAGATGCCAGAGGGGTTTATTTCATCAGAAAGTGTCGAGGGAAAAATACAAAAGTCAATTGATGAATGGAAAAAACAGCAATTGACAAAAATAATACTGGCAGAAAATGACACGGTATTTGAACAGCAGTATGGATTGTTAATCAATGGTTTGAGGTCAAAAGGAATTGAACAGCTAAATAAAAAAAAACAGGAGGGATATCTTCAAAACTGTGAGGAATATGGAAAGCAAAATCATAAGATCAACCAGCAGAAGGGAGAGATGGCAGAATGAGAAAACACTTAAAAAACAGTCTTGTTGCCCAGATGCTTTTGTTCGGTGTTGTAATTCTGCTATCATTGGCTGTGATTTTTTTTGTCAACAGTGAATTAATGCGAAGAAAGCTTCGAGAAAACACATTGGCATTAAATGAAAAGCTACTGATTCAGACAGAAAATAAAATAAAAGATTATTCGGAAAATTTGAATGATATTGCTATGGTAATGGCGTATTCACCGACGACCGAGCAGTTTTTTGAACAGGATAGTTTGGGAAGGGTTATGGTACAGAATAGCTTGATGGAAGTCCTTTCCAATACGATGTTACTGAATGAAGACATTGTTGGAATTTATCTGTTTGATAAAAATCAATCACTGCTTGTTTCCATCGGAAAAAGACTGAGCAGTGAACGGCTGTTAGTAGAAGCGAATGAGAGCAATCGATTCGGCAATCTGTTTTGTCCGGAAGAGGGGGATCATTACTATTACACAGCGGCTTTTCCAATTTATGATTTGAATAGTTCTGTTTACGGAAAAAAGATAGGAACCAGTATTTTTGTGATGAAAACCGATGGCATGGAGAGCATGCTAAAGGGAAGTGGTGCAACAGAGTCGGTCAATGTATATTTAATAGACAAAAACAAAAAAATTGTGGCATCATCCGAATTATCACAATGGAATATGATAACAAATGAGTTATGTACCACAAATAAAAATTATTATGTGCAGACACATACGGCCGGGATTGCAGACTGGACATTGATTAGTCGTCTTCCTGTTTCTGAACTTTATCATGATACAAACAGTGGTGGAATGACTGTTCGAATTGCCTATCTAGTCGCTGGACTGATGATTTGTGTATTTATTTATTTTTGTTATAAGAAGATCATTCAGCGTATTCAGCGGATGGATACGTTTATTAAGGAAGTAGCTGTAAATCCGATTGCACGTCTGTCTGATCATCGTGAGGATGAGATTAGTCGAGTAATTCACAACCTAAATCAGATGTTAGATGACAGAGAGCATATGAATCAGGAAATTCATGATTCACAAAAGCGCATGTATGAGATTCAGTTGGCAAAAGAGCGGATACAGCTGCTTGCATACCGCAATCAGATTAACCCTCATTTTTTGTACAATACATTTGAATGTATCAGCTCAATGGCACTTTATTATGATGTGGAGGAGATTGCAGAAATTACAATGGCCTTATCGAAGGTGTTTCGTTTTGCAATTAAAGCAGAAAATATTGTTACCATTCAGCAGGAGGTTGAATATATCAAGGAGTATGCGACCATTATTGAATATCGATTTATGGATCATATTTCAGTAGAGATTGATGTGGATGAGGATGTGCTACAAAATACGATTATTAAGCTTATCCTTCAGCCAATTGTAGAAAATGCCGTTTTTCATGGCCTAGAGCAAAAGATGGGTGATGGAGAAGTGACAGTGATAATTCGCAGGAAGCTAGAAAATTATATTATGCTTCTTGTCAAGGATAATGGGTGCGGTATGGACGAAAAGAAGGTTCAGCAGCTTACCCAATCACTTGAAAATAACAGTACAAAAAGCAAAGGAATTGGTTTAGCGAATATTTATCAGAGGTTAAAGCTGTTTTACGGCGATGATATTGTGTTTGAGATTAAAAGTAAGCCGGGAGAAGGTACGAGAGTGATGATTGTTCTGCCGGATCATGTAGAGGAAAGGTGAGTGTCAGTATGTACAGTGTATATATTGCAGATGATGAAATGTGGGTCATTGTCGGACTCAAAAAAAGAATTGAAAAAACTGGCTTGCCGTTTCAGGTTATAGGGGAAGCCAACAATGGAGTTATGGCATTAGAGGAAATTGAAAAGAAAAAGCCAGATATTTTATTTACAGATATCCGTATGCCTGGTTATAGCGGATTGGAACTATTAGAGCTTCTTCGAAAGAAAGAACTACAGACAAAGGTTATTTTAATTAGTGGATATGCGGAATTTGAGTATGCGCAATCTGCAATTCGAAACGGAGCATATGATTATCTGCTAAAACCGATTGATCAGGAGAAGCTCCAGATTGTTCTTGAACGCATTCTTGGCGATGGAGCAGGAATATTAGAAAATGAGCAGGAACTGGTGGCACCATCTACGATTCGAAAGATCATGGATGAGATAAAGGAGCATTACACAGAAAATATTACATTAACCGGGCTGGCTGAAAAATATGCAATCAGTGTCAGCTATCTGAGTGAACTATTAAAAGAACATTTGCAACTTTCATTTTCTGAGTATATTTCATCAAAACGAATTCAAAAAGCTAAGGAATTGTTGGCAGATGAAAGCTTATCCATTGAGCAGATCGCAGAACAGACTGGTTATAATGATTATTTTTACTTTACAAAAGTATTTAAGAAAAATACAGGGATTAGTCCAAGTAAATATCGCAAAAATTTATTAGAACATTGAGTGGGCTGTTTGGTTAAAGTCTAGAAAAACGAAAATAGTACCAAAACGGCGAAGGAACTTCATGTTAATGCAAACAAATTTCTCCTATAATGCAATTACAATAAATGATGTAAATCATTCGGTGTAAAAAACATTGCAGGAGGAATTTTTTTAATGAAAAAAACAAACGCAACAAAATTTGGTGCAATACTGTTAGCATCCACTATGTTGGCTGGAAGCTGGAGCAGCGTAGCAATGGCAGATGAGAGTGAGCAGACAATTGATACTGCGACCTGGTTTTCTGATGTCAGCTTCTGGACACCACCGACACAGTGGGATCTGGATGAAAATTCTGTTACAGGAGGAATTACAAAAGCAACTGGTCTTCAGTTTGATATGAACATTCCGGCAGAGGATGGCACAACGAAGATGGCGTTAATGATTGTGAGCGGTGAACTGCCAGATGTTATTTCTATTACCGATACGAATTCAATTAAGGAGCTGACGGATTCTGATCTGGTATGGGATTTGGATGAATTTTTATCCTTATATGATCCAGACTCTCATCTGTTAAGTGGTGATTATCCAGAAGATATCAAGCGGAACCAGATTAATCGTGATGGTGGATGGTATGCATATGCTAGCCATCAAAGTTCAGAGGATACCAGAAAGATTTATCCTCCGAATAGTGATTATTATGCATGGAGTGTTGAATATGGTGAGAACTACGGCCTGATTTGGAATGATACCGTACTGGAGGAGTTTGGACTTAAGCCAGAGGATCTTCAAACCGAGGAGCAGGTATTGGCTGCATTTGATCTTGTAAAGAATTCAGATAAGACGGTCAATGGTGCAAGCTATATTCCGGTACTTGTTGACGGAAATCTGTATCAAGAGTCAACTCTTCGTACACTGGAATATTTCTTTGGCTCCATGCCGATTGACGATGAAGGCAATTATCAAGACTGGATTCAGGCACCAGAATCGAAGCATGCGTTGAAGTTCTTAAATACATTGACAAGAGAAGGCTATCTGGATGCAAATCAGTTCACAATTGATAATGCAGGTGTTAAGTCTTATATTGCAAGTGGTCGTGTGCTTTGCTTCATCGGAAATACAGCAAATACAGCTGCAAATGAGACACAGTCTGGAACTACATGGACCGCTACCGGTGCAATTCTTTCCAGCGAGGGAACCGATCCAGTATTGCCAAAGAGCACAGATGGAGGAACGGGCTGGATTCAGACATTTATCTCCAAGAATACAAAATATCCAGAGAAACTTGCAAAGTGGCTTTCTTGGATGAGCAGTGAGGAAGGAATGACTTGGTGCATCTACGGTAAGGTAGGCGAGGATGTAGAATTAGATGAGAATGGAAACTTTGTATGGACCGAAGCTGGTGACGAGAGACGTTTTGATTATGTCAACACCGGATTGACTGCATATTGGCCATTCCACAATTCAAGCTTTGAGCAGCATGTAGTAGCACCGCCGGAAGAAGGCAGCGAAGATTATCAGGGTATGCTTAACAGTACTGCACTCGGAAGAATGGAACAGACAACAGTATTTAACAGTGCATTGATTGATTTTTCTGCTGTAAACCTAGATCCATCTAGCGATGAGGGAATTGCAAAGTCTCAGATCGACAATTATCTGGTTGGCCAGATTACGGCAATTGTAATGGCAGAGGATGATGATGAGTTTGAGTCAAAATATGAAGATATGCTTGCTCAGCTTGACAATTTAGGAATTGAAGATTTGAATGCCGTTTATAACGATGCCTATAAGGCAAAGTGCGAAGAATACGGTGAGACCCTTATAAATGCAAATGCTGATAAGCATTAATGGAATAAAAAAATATATAAACTCCGTAAATAAGGCTTGACCAAAACCGGGATTTCACAGATACGGTGGAATCTCGGTTTTTTAAGAGGTGAGAACATGAAAAAAAACAAAAAAAATTATGGATATGGAAGGGATAGAAAAACACAATTAGAGCTGTATGCAATGATGGCACCAGCAACTATTTTAATCATTCTGTTTTCAATTGTGCCGTTATTTGGCCTCTGATTGCGTTTAAGAATTATCGGCCAGTCAGTGGTGTTGTGGGTATTTTTACCAGCCCGTGGAACCATTTCAAAAATTTTAAAATCCTTTTTAAAAATTATGATTTTATTCCGATGTTAAGAAATACGCTTGGAATTAATTTGTTAAATAATTTAATCAGCATTCCGGTCACTTTGTTTTTTGCGCTGATGCTGAATGAGGTTACAAAAGAGAAATTTAAAAGTCTGATTCAGACTGTTACGTATATGCCGCACTTTTTGTCTTGGGTTGTATTTGGTGGTCTGTTTATGACATTGTTAAGTACTGACAATGGTTTTGTAAACAGTATTTTAATCAATTTAGGTCTGATTAAGGAGCCAATTGGCTTTATGGCACAGCCAAAATATTTTTGGGGTATTACTGTAATTAGTTCTCTGCTTAAGGAATTAGGATGGGGTGCTATTTTGTATATTGCTGCAATTGCTGGAATAAGTCAGGATATGTATGAAGCTGCAATGATTGATGGTGCAGGTCGCTTTAAGAGAATGTGGTATATCACGATTCCAAGCATTAAGCCAACACTAATGATTATGGTTATTTTTGCAATCAGTGGAATGCTCAACAACAATTTTACGCAGATCTACGTTTTTCAGAATTCACTGAATATTTCAGCGAGTCAGGTTATTGATACCTATATTTATGAATATGGTCTCAGACAGATGCAGTTTGGCGTTGCAACAGCAGTAAATCTTGTAAAATCAGTAATTGCAATGGTTTTGTTGCTTGGAGCAAACAAAATATCCAATAAGCTGACCGGTTCAGGTCTGTTCTAATTTGGAGATGGGAGGAAGTTCAAGTGAAAGCGATGCGAGCAAAGAAGACAAATAAAAGCGTCAAACCATATGAAAAAGGTGCCTTTAATATTTTTAATACAATTGGCATGTGCATCATTATGTTGGTAACTATATATCCGATGTGGTATGCATTGATCAACTCATTAAATAGTGGTGATGCATTGACAAAAGGCTATTCCTTTTTTCTGCCGGAAAAATTTACACTTGCCAGCTGGAAGTTAGTTCTTGGCGATGCAGAAATTATTAATGCACTGTGGATCACTGGCTCTAGAACGATTATCGTAACCATTGGTTCTACACTGATTACAGCCATGTTTGCATATGGTTTTTCCAGACCATATCTATATGGAAGGAAGTTTTTTGCAGGACTTGGTTTTGTCAGCATGTATTTTAGTGGTGGTACGATTGCAACCTTCATTCTTGTAAACTGGTTAAAACTTTACAATACATATTGGGTATATATTATTCCGGCTTTATTCGGTGGATTTTATAATGTTATTATTTATAATGCAAATTTTAAAGCAATTCCGGAATCTCTTTTTGAATCAGCAAAGATTGACGGTGCAAGTGAATTTAAAATTTTCTTCTCAATTGTATTGCCGTTGTCAAAGCCTGTATTGGCCGCACTAGGTGTCTTTACTGCATGTGGCGTATGGAATGATTATGGAACTACCTTGTTTTACACACAAAGCAGCTCACTGCAGACATTGGCAAATTATACATTAAAGTTGATTAAGTCTAGTCAGGCGGTTGAACAGTTAGCGGCAACTGTAATGCAGTCGAATCAGTCTGTTTCGGCTCTTGTCAACTCTTCAATGGGAAGCGGTGAGACAACATCAAAAACAGTTGAGTTAGCAGCTATGGTGCTGACAACGATTCCGGTTGTAGTGGCATACCCGTTTGTGCAGAAGTTTTTCACAAAGGGCGTTATGGTTGGCTCTGTAAAGGGATAATTGATTTTGAAATTTTAATGAGAAAAAGCATCAAAAGAAAATTCAATGTGAAGGGAGAATCAATGGAAAAAATTACATTAAAAAATTCAAACATGCATGCTATATATGATACAATGCGCTATGGATTTATTTCAATCAAATCTCCAATAGATGATTGTCTGGCTGACTTTGTCATTACACCAGAAGAGTTTCCACAGTATGATGTAGAAGATGCAAAGTGGCTTGGTACAATAAATGGTATGGTATCCATAGATGAGAAGGAACAGTCATTGACGCATATTTTCAAAAAACAAAATGTCTCTTATATGGCAACTGAAAATAAAATCAGTGCAGTGAGTACAGGAAGTAAATTGACGCTTACGCAGGAATTTGAGATGAAGAAAGACTTGCTTGAGTGGACTATTTGCTTAGAAAATAACAGTGAGAGTGCAATCAAATTTTTGGAAGTGAGTCTTCCTCTATTGATGGATCAATATTTTCGAAATGATAATGACTTTAAATATGAGCATTGTGTGCTGCGTCATACCTGTATTACAGGAAATTCATCATATCTGTATTGGGAAAAATCGAGTGGCAATGAGCCAATTCTTTTGATGCTTCCACTTGGTGATACACAATTTCTCAATTTAGAAAAAGAACAAAAAGATAAGCTTTTTGGTTCACAATTTGGAGATGGATATGGTTATGAAGGTTTGGTTCGTGTACATCTTGTGACACAAAAAACTGCTGTAAATTTACCGTCGAATTCATTCGTATTAGAACCGTCTGAAAAAAGAGTATTTCGAATTGGGTTGACTTTTCTTAAAAGTGTGGAAGAAATTTCAAATGTACTGGAAAAACAGAATCAAATTTCCCTTCGTGCTGTGCCTGGTATAGTTGGACCGATCGATACAAATTTCATGATTATGACAAAGCCTGTGGATGCCATTGTAAACTTGAATTCAGAAGATAAGATTTTGGAGACACAGATCAAAAATGGATGGAAGGTAAGCAAGGTTCGTTTTGGTGAATACGGAAAGAGGACGGTCACAGTTACTTGTGGAGAAAAGATAGCACAGTATTGCTTTTTTGTGACAGAGCCAGTGCAAAAAATGATTGATGAACACGCGAGATTTGTTGCAGAAAATCATTTTGAAACGGATGAACAGGATCCATGTTACCATGCACTGTTAATGTGGGATATGACAAATAAAAGAAGAATTAACAGCACCTTTAACCCATATTTTGAAGATTGGTGGACTGGTGGAAGTGATGATCCAGGTCTTGCAAGTGGATTGTTTTTAGCAGAAAAAAATGTCTATCGTCCGCAGGAAAAGGAACTTCAGGTTTTAAATCTATTTGTTGAAGATTTTATTATAAAGCGTTTAACAGAACAGCCGGGGTGGCGCGTTCATCGAATGGTGCCGTGGTATACGATGTTTGAGCCATGGGCTGGCAGAGGCGCCGATGATGTTTGGCGTGCATTTAACTATGTTCATGTTATCAACATTATGCGTGATATGTATTTGATTCAGAAAAAAAATCAGATTCCATATCTTCGAGAATCCACACAGTACTTAAAGATGGCATATGAGTATACAAAAGCGATGTTTAATTATTGGATGTTTCCGGATGGTGTTGGTGCAAGTGAATATGGAAATATGGGAGAGATGACGTTGCCGCTTTATTTGGCACAGGACTTGGAGAAAGAGGGATTTGTTCAGGAAGCAGCAGAGATGAATGCCATCTTTGATAAAAAAGCACATTTCTTTGCGTCTGAGAATTTTCCATTTGGTTCTGAAATGGTGTATGATTCTACTGCATTTGAGGCAGTTTACGGATATGGAAAGCGTATTCAAAATGAGCATGTAATGAAAGCAGCCGCAAAAGCATCATTTGCAAACAGAGGAAAACAGCCAGTTTGGTATCTGTACAATACAGATGTCAGAGGCGGCGGAGATACTGAGTGGAATACAAGCTATATGACACAGCTAGGTGCCTACCCGCTACTTGACTATACACTTGATGAAGGTCATTTGAAGGAAGACTGGATTTTATCGTATTATGGCGCATTTTTATCAGGTTGGTTGATCTACAACTCAGGTGGCTATTGGAATGCAGATCCTAAAAATTCAGGTGCAACTGGTTGGATCACGATGGGTAAATGGATTAACGAGACAAATGCGGCAGTCTTTAAAGATGACGATAAAAAGAAAATGTGGATGCCATATGTAAAGGGCTGTGTATCGCTGTCAGGAGAAGCGGGAATCGGTCTTTTTGGTGCACTTCGTTCGGCTTGCTCAATTGTTATGGATCATTCTGTTTTGGGAAGGGTTGGTCTGGGCTGTATGGTTTCAAATGAAGGAGAAGAAGAAATCATAGTTCCGCAGGATGGATTGTCCATGCGTGTGTATCATGTTCCACAGCACTGGAAGGTAGAAATTAGCGCAGGTGAGATCCAAAAGATCAGAGTCAGCGATACAACAATTGAAATTCAGGCAAATGTTTGGGGTTGTGAAGGTGCAGAACTCTCATTTTTGTCGATTCCGAAGGAAGGTCAAAAACAGCAGCTGTTGTATCAGATGTCAGTAGATCAAGGTGAGCAAGTAAGCATCAAAGTAAAAAAAGACTTACTTGTAGTCAATTCATCGGAATCATAAACGTAATCATCGTGCTCTGCCCCGGTATACTATTGATCGAAAGGCCGGAGCCTTTGCCATAGGCAAGAAGAAGCCTATCGTGGACATTTTTAAGTCCGTAGCCAGACGAGTCGGTTGTAAGAAGAGTGGCAAGTTTTTCTGGTGGGATCCCAACTCCATTGTCCATGATGGAGACGTAGATTTTATCGGCAACCTTTGTTACTGTGAGAAAGAGCTGACCGCGCTTTATCTTATTTGGCAAAATGCCGTGAATAATCGAATTTTCAACGAGTGGCTGCAGTAAAAGATTTGGCACTTCGATTTCTGGCAAATTCGGGTCAATCTGGTAGAGCACGTCAAAGCAATTGTCGTGAAGCAGGCGCTGAATATCAATATAAGAGGTAACGTTTTTGATCTCATTTTGCAAAAGCGTTTCAGATTTTCCCTTATTTAATGTTGTACGGTAAAAAACGGATAACAGCTGAGACATCTGGCTGATCTCGGGCTGGTCATTCATCAGCGCTTTGTTATTGATTAACGACAGACAATTATACAGAAAATGAGGATTGATCTGAGCCTGCAAGGCTTTAAATTGCGTCTCCTTCAATTCAATCTTAGTCTGATAGTCCTCTCGGATCAGTCGGTTGATCTCATCAATCATGGCTTGCAAATTATTTGTCAGATCACCAAGCTCGTCCTTACTGTCATCGTGAATGTGGTAGTCAAGATGCCCCTCTTTGATGCGCTGAAGATAATAGTGGAGGGCACTGATTTTCTGTTCGAAAAAGCTTGTGAAAAGCTGGGTGATTAGAAAAATAACAACGACACAGAAAAAAAGAATCGCGATAATAATTCTTCCCATCTGACGAACCGAGGCAAAAATCATCTTTTCCGGCCGTTCAAGTGTTACATTCCAACCACTAGAATCCACAAGATCATTTCTTGTCACCCACTTTCGAAAATCGCTTGCATTTTCCAAGATAGAGTCAGACTTATAAGAAAAAAGAGTCTGAGAAGGTGAGTCTATCTGAATATGAAAGTCATCGGCAACTCCATCAAGATCTCCAAAGAAAAGATCGGCATTTAACTGGATGGCAATGCAGTTTTTTGAGTATGAGCGAATATAGGTGAGGTACGGTTCGCACAGATACTGTATGACAAGCAGACTTCCATCCTTCTTTTTGTACCAAGTTGGTTGAGTAGAAATTTTGTTAGGTGCATACCAACGTTCACCCTCTAAATCACTGATTGGGCGAAGTTGCTTGCCGTGGGTCATCGGGCCATCGGCATTGTAGATTGTGATCTGGCTGATTTCTGGGTGCTGCAAGTAGGTGGCATTTAAAAAGACATCCATCGTATAGTTTAGATATTCGTACTGATCGTAAGCATTCGCATCATTGTAGGAAGAGAACTGTGCAAGTACATTTGAGTTCGCCAGATAAGATAGTAAATTCTGGTAGATGCTTATTTTGGAATCAAGCGAGTCTGACACAGAGGTGACAGTGGATTCTAGTGAGGATAGCTCGCGTGCGCGAAGCAGCTTGATTGTCTGGTTGTAGCAGAAAAATCCCATGACAGAAAGAGGAAGAAAGCTGACTAGAATGCAGAGAAAAACAAGCTTGCTTCTATATTTCATATCATCAAATTTTTGCTTGATTTGTTTTACAAAAGTTTTCATGCGTGCTCCTGTCTATATTTTTCTGGTGAGCTTCCGAAATACTCGCGAAAGCTCTGACAAAAGTATGAATAATTGGGATAGCCAGACTGGATTCCAATCTCAATCACCTTCTTTTGTGTGTGAAGAAGTGCATCCTTTGCCTTCTCCATTCGATATTGGCGAATATATTGTGAGATACTTTTTCCAGTCGATTTTTTAAACAGGCGACTGAGATAATCCGGCGTTAGATAGACGGCAGAGGCTAAAATTTCGGCAGACAATTCTTCGCTGTAATGGTTTGCAATATAGGCAATTGCGCAGGAGACTTCTTTTCGCATTGTGTCTGGACCAGAGGCGAACGAGGTGAGAATCGGCTTTGAGACATCGTTTACAATGCGAATAATCTCAGAAATATCAGGCTGAAGATATAAATTGGCAATCATCGTCTCAAGCGGTGGGAAGTTTGCAGAGGCATAGATTGGAATTGCTGGGTAGAGGATAGTCAACACATTCGAAAAAAGAAATTTCACATAGATTTGCGACTGGTTGACTAAGACTTTGTATTTATCAAAAAGATGTGTCAGATACTCCTGAAGGAGCGACTTGTTTTTGGAAGCAAGTGCATTTTGAATCAATGGCAGTAGCTGTGAATCGTCCTCAAAAGTTTCCTCCCTTTGCACCGGAATCTCGTCTGGTAAAAAAATTAGAGTATCTGGCAGGAAGAAACGCTGTTCCATCTGCTGCTCTAAAAAAGAAAATGCCTCTTTAAAAGACTGGTATTTAGATAAAGGCTTCGTCACGGCAATATAGCAGTCCACTGAAAATTCGGCGCGAATGTGGGCAAGCAGCTTATCACAAAAATGTTTCTCATCGAGGATTGGTGTGCGCATAAAAAGAACAGCCTGCTCTGGGGAGATGTTGACCGAAACCCCGTCTGGTGCCAGTGTACTTCGCAGATTGTCAAAAAATACCTCTGATTTATGAACCAAAAAATCATTTTTAAATGTGAACATCACCAGATAGCGAAAGGAAGAAAATTGTTCTAATATAAAAGGCTCTGCTTTTGCCTTATCAAAATTTCCAAAGATCGCAAGCTGAAGTGAATATTGAAGAAGAAAAAGCTTCTGATTTTCCTGTTTATCGAAGTTTTCCCTGTCTGCGTCTAACTGGCTGATTAGGGTGGTAAGCGTTTTGGAAAGTTCGTCTGGTACGACCGGCTTTAAAATATAATTTTCCACACCTAAAGAGATAGCTGTTTTGGCATAGGCAAAATCGGCATAGCCGCTAAAAATAATGGGACGAATATCTGGATATAAGGCGAGTGCCTTTTGAATCAGTTCAAGCCCGCCCATTCTTGGCATTTGGACATCTGTAAATAAAATATGAGCAGGCCAGCCCTTTAATAGAGCCAGTGCAGCTACACCATCCTCCGCCTCTCGAATTTCTAGTGGAAGGCCGCTATTTTTGAGCAGATATAAGATACAGTCTCGCTCATTTTTCTCATCATCGACAATCAGCATACGGTACATGTCAAAAATCCCCCTTTATGCATTTTGTGGCTGCTTTGTCAGCTTCGTTCACAGTAATTTGTGTTTCTAGTATAGTATCAGTCCCCCATATTTGTCAAATATATCTGAATTATCCACAATAAAAACATGACTGTCCGTTTTTCTGATATGTTTTCCGTGTTTTTTATATATACCGTTGTCTGTTTTTTTGATATATTTTTTACAACAAAGCAATGCGCAATGCTTAAGAAATGATAGAAAAAATGGAGGAGTTATTTATAATGAAAAAGAGTTTTGCAATGATGCTGACAGCTGCACTGACCACCACATCTGTTTGTGGATTTGCTTTTGCCGATGAGGCAGCAAATGATCCATATGGAAAGTATGATGAATTGGTTACTTATACCACAGGATACTCACTTACAAATCAGGGTGCTGATGTGCTGGCAGGAACACCATATGAAAATGATACACCGGAGAATAATGCATACACCCGCTACTTGAAGGAACTGTTAAATATTCAGAATGAAAATGATTTTGAAGCAACGATGGGCGATGATTATAATCAGAAGTTGGCTCTTGCAATTGCAAGCCAGAGTCTGCCAGATATCATTCATGTTCCAGATTATTCAACACTGGTAGAGCTTGTTGAAAACGACATGATCGAGGATCTGACCGATGTATATAATAACTTAGCTTGTGATACTGTAAAGGAATCTTATGAAAGCTATGGTGACAATAATCCGTTAAATACCGTGACATTTGATGGAAAGATTATGGCAATTCCAAAGACGCAGTTAAGTGATGGACAGGATTTTCTGTGGGTGAGAAAGGATTGGCTTGATAAGCTTGGTCTTGAAGAGCCTTCCACAATGGATGAAGTTGCTGATATGCTTCGTGCATTTATCAATGATGATCCAGATGGAGATGGAGAGGCTGATACCATCGGTCTTGCAATGCGTTCTGACGTATATGGCGAATATCCTAATAACACATTTGGAATTGATAATATTTTCACTGCATTTGGTGCATATCCAAGCATCTGGATTACTGCAGAGGATGGAACAGCTGTATATGGTTCAGTTCAGGAAGAGATGAAGGATGCGCTTACACTGTTAAACAGCTGGTATACAGAAGGATTGATTGATCAGCAGTTTACAACAAGAACAAATGATGACATTGTAGCACTGATCTCTAGCGGAAAGTGCGGCGCGTTTATCGGACCGTGGTGGGCACCATTTAATACAGCACTTACATCAAGCTACGCAACTGATGACGCTGAGTGGATCAATGTATCAGCACCAGTAGGAGAGGATGGAAAGATTCAGGGAATCAATACACAGTCTTATGCAGGTTTTGTTGCAGTTAGAAAGGGCTATGAGCATCCGGAAATCGCAATGAAGATTGTTAATGTAAATGCAGAGTACTCCAAGCAGGATACAAGCGATGCATCTTTGGAGATTCGTGAAAATCAGCCGCTTGCATACTTCAACTGGCCGCTTTACTGTGAGGTTCAGCCGGGTAATAATGCACAGCTGATGACAGAGCATGTACTTGCTGCAATGGATGATGAGTCAAAGGTAGATACTTTAACATCAGATGAATTAAGCTACTATCAGTCTGCACAGAACTATCTGGCAGCTGAAAAAGAGGGTAAGAAGGCAGATTCCTCTGACTATTCTCAGTATATGTCCAGAATCGTATCCATGTCCCGTATGATCGAAAACCCGGCAGACTTTGTCACCCCGGCATTCTATGAGACCACTGAGTCTATGGCAATCCGTTGGGCATCCTTAGAGAAGATCGAGATGCAGACTGTTTTGAAGATCATCGTTGGTGAGGAAAGCATCGATGCATTTGATAAGTTCGTATCCGATTGGAACAATGCAGGCGGTGAAATGATCACAGAGGAAGTAAACGAGGCAATTCAGAAGTAATTCAGAGAAAATTGCAAGTTGTAACAATGTAAAAACTGCAAAGTTTTTGGGATTAGACAAATCAATCTGATCCAATCAATAAAAAATGCCGGGGTCAAAATGATGTTTGGCTCCGGCTTTTGAAAAAGGAGGAAATTCATGAGTCAGGCAGCAAATAAGAAAAAGAAACGCCTGGGAAGAGAAGAGCTTACGCTGAATTTAATGATTCTTCCGGGAATGATTATCTTAATTATTTTCGTGTTTGCACCGTTAGTGGGATCGCTGATGGCATTTGAAAATTATGTTCCGGCCAAAGGTCTTTTGAAATCAAAATGGGTTGGTCTTAGCAATTTTCAGTTCATCTTCAGCCTGCCAGACAGCAAACAGGTTTTCATGAATACATTAATCATTGCATTCTCAAAGCTGGTTGTTAATATTTTTGTTCCAGTTACGTTTGCAATTTTACTAAACGAGATTCGTGTCAATGTCTGCAAAAAGATTTTCCAGACTGTTGTCTATTTGCCACACTTTTTATCATGGGTTGTTTTGGCAACCGTTGTAACGAACATGTTTTCATTAGATGGACCAATCAATGCAGTAATCAGTGCATTTGGCGGCAATCCTATTTATTTCCTTGCTGATAATAAGTGGTTTCGTACTGTGATCGTAGGAACAGATGTCTGGAAGGAATTTGGTTACAATTCTGTTGTATATCTGGCAGCCTTAACAGGAATTGATCCAGGACTTTTTGAGGCTGCATCTATTGATGGTGCTAATCGCTTTAAGCAGATTCTTCATATCACAGTTCCGGCACTTCTGCCAACTGTTGTGTTAATGACAGCGCTGAATCTTGGAAATATATTAAATGCAGGCTTCGATCAGGTATTTAATCTGTATAATCCAATTGTATATGAAACAGGTGATATCATTGATACATATGTATATCGAATTGGTATGGTAGAGCGTCAGTACAGCATTGGTACTGCGGTTGGCTTGTTAAAATCAGTAATCAGTTTTGTACTGATTCTTAGTGCAAATAAGCTGGCACAGAAAACAACTGGCTCAGGAATATTCTAAAAGGGAGGTTCGTATGAAAGCAAAACCAGGAAAAATTATTTCTCAGATCGCAATATGGCTCGTGGTTCTTTTATTTGCGCTTAGCTGCTTGCTGCCGCTTTTAAATATGGTTGCGATCTCCTTAAGCGGAAGTGATGCAGTTGCGGCAAATAAAGTTGGTCTGTGGCCAGTTGATTTTACAATTACTACATACAACAAACTGCTTGGCGATTCACAGTTTTGGCATTCTTTCTGGATTTCAGTAAAGAGAGTAGTAATTGGTACTTTAATCAATATGTTTTTTACAATCTCTATGGCATATCCGCTTTCTAAGAACAAAAAGCGTTTCCGTGCAAGAGAGATTTATATGAAGATTGTCATCTTCGCAATGTTATTTAATGGTGGTGTTATTCCGCTGTTCATGGTAGTCAGCAAGCTTCACTTAAACAATACCATTTGGTCACTGGTTCTTCCGGGTGCCGTTCCGGTATTCAATGTCATTTTGTTAATCAATTTCTTTAAGGGTGTTCCAGAATCTCTTGATGAGGCAGCCAGAATTGATGGAGTCGGTCCGCTCACCGTTTTATTAAAGGTATATCTGCCGATTTCACTTCCGGCACTGGCAACCGTTGGCCTGTTTGCAATTGTAAATCACTGGAATGATTATTTCTCAGGACTGATTTACATGAGCAAGGCATCCATGTATCCGCTGCAGACTTATATTCAGCAGCTGACTGTCGACTTGACGCAGATTACTGATGCAGATCAGTTAAAGCAATTATCTGCATTAAATAATCGTTCCTTTAATGCAGCAAAGATTGTGGTTTCCACAATTCCGCTTTTGATTATTTACCCATTTTTACAAAAATATTTTGTAACAGGTATGGTAATTGGCGCTGTAAAAGAGTAAAATAATAACACTACAACAATGCCGGAGTGCAGGAAGATTCTGTGGCTGTAAAAAGCCATGCAAGTGAAGCAATTTTCTGCTCGCTGGCATTGTGTGATGAGAGAGGAGAGAAACAATGGCAATTCAAATTAGCCCAAATGGTCGACTGATGACCCTTCAGACAAATGATTCCAGTTATCAGATGCTTGCTGATAAAAATGGAGTGCTTCTTCATTTATATTATGGAAGCAGTATTGGTGCAGAGGATTTGTCTGAGCTTATTGTTAGAAGTGATGTTGGTTTTTCTGGAAATCCAGAGGAAGCAGGACTGGATCGCACATATTCACTTGATACACTGCCGCAGGAGGTTGCTTCTAGTGGTGTAGGTGATTTTAGGGATGATTCTGTTCGTCTGGCACATCCAGATGGCAGCTGTGCAGCCGATTTTCGTTTTGAGAGCTGTGAGGTCGTATCCGGTGCATATTCGATTCCGGGTATGCCAGCACTGTATGCCACAGATAAAAAGAACAGTGAAACGCTGATCATTAAGATGAAGGAAAAGGCGTCAGGAGCAATTCTTCATTTATATTATGGTGTTTGGGAAGAGGAAAATGTAATTACAAGAACGGCAAGTTTGACTAATGCAGGTAAGGAGCCGATCTATATTGAGAAGTTTTTGTCATGCAGTATGGATATGATGGATCGCGATTTGGAACTTATCAGCTTCACAGGCCGTCATGCGATGGAGCGCACAATGGAGCGCACACCAGTTACGCATATTAAGACAGAGTTTGGAAGTATTAGAGGAACATCCAGTCATCACTATAATCCGGCAATGATTCTTTGTGACCGTCATGCAACAGAGGATGCAGGAGACTGCTTCGGTTTATGTCTTGCTTACAGCGGAAGTTTTACTGCAATGGCACAGAAGGATCAAAGAGATCAGATTCGTGTTCAGATGGGTATTAATCCGTATCAGTTTCGTTGGTGCTTAACAGAGGGAGAGACATTCTTTGCACCACAGGTGATTCTTTCATTCTCTAATCAGGGATTTAGCAAATTGTCACACCAGTATCATGATATATTACATGAGCATATGTGCAGAGGTCATTATAAGCATGAGCGCCGTCCAGTTTTGATTAATAACTGGGAGGCAACATATTTTGATTTCAATGAAGAGAAGATTGAAAAGATTGCGGCGCAGGCAGGAGAGCTTGGCATTGAGATGATGGTGCTTGATGATGGTTGGTTTGGCAAGCGTGATGATGACAACAGTGGTCTTGGTGACTGGTTTGTCAATGAAAAAAAGATTCGTGGAGGACTGCCAAAGCTTTCAGAGAAGATCCATGAAAAGGGTATGAAATTTGGTCTTTGGTTTGAGCCAGAGATGATCTCAGAGGACAGTGATCTTTACCGTGCTCATCCAGACTGGGCAATCACAATTCCAGGACGTGTGCCAAATCATTCCCGCAATCAGCTTGTGCTTGATATGACAAGAAGTGATGTGCGCGACTATCTGATGGCTCGTTTTGAAGAAATTCTTGGAAACACTAAGATCGAGTATGTAAAGTGGGATATGAACCGCAGTATCTGCGATATGTACAGCCATATTTACAAAGGTGAGCAGTCAGGCGAATGCTATCACCGCTATATACTTGGCGTTTATGATTTGCTGGAGCGTTTTGTACAGCGTTTCCCTGAGATTCTGCTTGAGGGCTGCAGCGGCGGTGGCGGACGTTTCGATGCCGGAATGCTGTACTATTCGCCACAGATTTGGTGCAGTGACAATACAGATGCTATGAACCGTCTTGATATCCAGTATGGAACATCATTCTTCTATCCGATCAGTTCAGTTGGTGCACATGTATCTGCATGCCCAAATCACCAGACAGGACGAAGCGTACCGCTTTCTACAAGAGCTGATGTGGCACTTGCCGGAAGTTTTGGTTATGAGCTTGATCTTCGTCTTCTTTCAGATGAGGAAAAGGCACAAGTAAAAGAGCAGATCAAAGAGTTCCATGACTACTATGACTTGACGCACGAGGGAGATATTACCGTCTTACAGAGCGTGATAATACAAGCTTTACAGCATGGGAATTTGTCGCAAAGAATAAAGAACGCGCACTTGTAGAGGTAGTAAAAAAGGATGCATGGGGCAATCCGCTTCCAGTTCATGTTACCATTAAGGGACTCGAAGACAATTCAATGTATGTCTGCAGCTTAAATGGAATAAAGCGCAGCGGAAAGACCTGGAATCATGCAGGCATAACACTTCCGAAGTTTTTGAGCGCAGGCGAGAGTATGAAATTCACGCTCACCAAGGCTTGATGTAATGTGAGGTTATATTGCACCGAAATGCTTTCGTAACCTGGCTTTGTGAAATGTAACTTAAAAAAGTTTCATATTTTTGAAAAAAAACACTTGACTAAATCGCAAAAGTATTCTATACTATAGAAGTCACGGCGATATAGCCAAGTGGTAAGGCGCGGGTCTGCAACACCCTTACCGCCGGTTCAAATCCGGCTGTCGCCTGTTAAGAGCTCTGAGAGATTCTCAGAGCTCTTTTTTTGTTAGTATTCTAAGCATCGATAATAGCGGCGAATCTCCATTGGATGGCAATTGATAGCCTCAAGATGTACATCAATTCTATTTGTGACAGCATGCGTTACAAGATGAGAAATAAAACCGCGATACTGTGGTTTAATCCCAATCAGAGGATAATCTGCCGCATCAATAATCGTGTAGTTTGCGCAGATCTTCGGAAGGAAAGCAGCTACTCGAAGAGACAATGGACGGCTGGCATCTTCGCTGATAAAGAGTGTGACAGGAGTGTCTCGAGAAATGATTTCAAGCGTTCCATGGAAAAATTCACCGGAGGATACAGTCTTAGTTGCCATCCAGTGCATCTCCTCCCAATAGCACATGCCATAGGAATAGGTGGAACCCCACTGGTTTCCAGCACCGACAAAATAGTGGAGAGTATCGTTACAGTGCTTTTTTGCAAATTCTTGTGCAAAGGAATCCAAAGATTGCTCAACAGAGATCAAAGCATCTGCGAGATAACAGTCAAAATTTTCATAGCAGTCATCATAACAGTCAAATTCATGACGAAGAAAGAGAATACGGTCAGCAGCCATAAAGAGTTTTAGCTGTTCATTTTGCGGATATGAGATGCATAGCTCACATAACTCGCGCAGATGAGGATTTGGATTGTCAAGGAAAGCAAGAATAGTGGCATGTGCTGCATGTGCTTTTTCAACGGCTTTAACTATTTCAGGTGTACTGCCAGTCACAGATGAATAAATAAGAAGTGTACCATCCATGATACGTCGATTGCCAGTTGTTATATATTCAGCTGCATTTTCGGCGAATACTTCCATTGACGTAAATTCTTTCATATGAGAAACTGTCTGCATGGCAGATGCGTATGTACCGCCAATTCCCAGAAAACATATATTTGTAATACCTTTTTCAAAGATGGCATCCAGAAATGGATTGATTTGATGGCGCAGAGCGAGTGCACCGTTTACAGATTGACGTAACGATTCTTCTTGAAACTTCAGCATAAAATCCCTCCATAATACAATTATTTGATAAAAACATTATATAATGTAATATTACAACATATAATAATAAAAGACAAGAAAAAATGCAGTCTTCTGCAACTTTTTTCCTGCCCTGTAAATAAAATATCAATTATTTATATTAGAGATAAACTGTGTGTTTGAATTTTGTGTGCGTATGGTATAGGAGATTCGATCACCGCGCACAAGAGAGCGTGAATAATGGATCGGTGTGCCGTCAACTGCAAAACACGTTTTTTGTAAAAGAAAAAGAGGATCGCCAGCCTGACAATGAAGGATGGATGCCTGCTCAGCATTTGCAATGCGGACAGCAATCTCACATACAGATTCACCGCGAGATACGTTATAGTAGTTATCGAGCAGTTCATAGAAAGAAATATCACCTGTTATGCGGTCAAGAAAATCTGGATAAGTTAAAGAAGAAATATAAATTTCATCTAAGGCAAGCGGTGAATCATCCTCAAAAATTAGACGCTGCACGTAACAAACTGGTTCATTAGGCTGAAGAGAAAGCGTTTCACATAAAAAATCATCAGAAGGCTGTAGCTCTTTTTTTAATAGAAGATGATGTGATTTATGTCCGATTGCAGATAAATAATTTGTAAAGCCAGACTGCTCCTTTAGATCAACGATTCTTGAAGGGGTGGAAACAAACGTACCTTTTCCACGATGCTTTTCAAGGATATGCTGATCTGTTAGCTGTTGGATGGCCTTGCGTACAGTAATGCGGCTTACCTGATACTGTTCACACAATTCTTCTTCACTGGGAAGACGATCCCCTGGAAGATATTTTTTTTCTCTCAAAGCCTGACGTATCTCAGCTTCAAGCTGTATATAAAGTGGTTTAAGACTATTTGTGTCTAACATAAAAACCCCCTGATATTTATTATTAGGATAAAGACGTTACAAGATGTTATATTACATATATCAAAATTAAGTATAGTAAAAAAGGAGAGAAAAGTCAAGGTTGGTGCACTTAAAATCATGGCTCTGAAAAGGTATAAAAAAATTTATTACTTTAATGTGCTAATTGAAAAAAACTACTTGACAAATGGGTAAAATAGGTATAATATAAGACAAAACGTTATATAACGTTATAATACAAATGGCTACCATGTTATATGAAGCCAGAATACAAATATGGAGGGTTACACATGAAAGCAGAACATCTTTCCCAGATCCAGGCTGCAGTAGCAGCTGTTAAAGAGAGAAAAACAATCCGCAGATTTTATTTCGTTGCATGCGGAGGCTCTCAGGCATCCATGATGCCAATTCAGTACATGTTTGACCGCGAGACCAGCATTCCGTCCGCTATTTACACTTCTAACGAGTTCGTAAAGGCAACACCGAAGGTGCTGGACGATACCTGCGTTGTATTAACCATTTCCCATTCCGGAAATACACCAGAGACTGTCAGAGCAGCAGAGCTTGCAAAGGAGAAGGGAGCAGTTTCCATTTCTCTGACTAACCTTGTTGATTCTCCGCTGTGGAAGGCTTGTGAGTATCCGATCCATTATGAGCATGGTCCAGAGGCAGATCCAAATGATCTTAGCAAAGTAATTCTGTACACACTGGCATTTGATATGCTGAATGTAGTTGAGCCGTCTGAGAAGTGGGTAAAGGGCGCTGAGTCCTTAAATAATCTTGCAGAGGTAACAGAGCGCATCAAGGCAAAGTATGCAGATTTTGGTTCACAGTGGGGCAAGGATTACAAGCGTGAGACTGTAATTTACACAATGGGAAGCGGAGCAAACTATGGCGAGATGTATTCTCTTGCAATCTGCCTGTTTATGGAAATGCAGTGGATTCATTCTAATTGCATCCATTCAGGAGAGTATTTCCATGGACCATTTGAGGTAACAGACTTTGATGTACCGTTTGTACTTGTTAAGGGTATTGGAGCAACTAGAGAATTGGATGAAAGAGCTTACAATTTCTGCAGCAAGTTTTCACAGAAGCTGGCAGTAATTGATGAAGCAGAGTTTGATTTAACTGGAATTGAGCCAGGTGTACAGGAGTATGTAGCACCGCTGTTAGCTGGCACAGTTGTACGTGAGATGATTGATTCTCTTGCACATGAAAGAGGACATGCTCTTTCAGTCCGCAGATATATGTGGCAGATGGAGTATTAATAAGTAAGGTCTCCTGCTTTTACTGCATGAAGCAGGAAAGCAGGAGACTGTTTTTATTATAGTTCACGCAGTTTTGCAAAAGAGCGTCTCGTGAACAGCAATATTTTTAACAGACAGGAGGACGCACAAATGAAGCTGATTGCAGTTGGTGATAATGTAACAGACTGTTATCTTGATGAAGGCATTTATTATCCGGGAGGAAATGCAGTTAATGTTGCAGTGGATTGTAAAAGAGACGGCGCCGAGAAGGTAAATTATATTGGCGTGTTTGGAAATGACGATAGGGCAGATTATATTAGAGCATGCATGGAAGAGGAAGGTGTAACATGCGAGCGCTCAAGAAAGGTATTTGCACCGACCTGCCAGCCGGGTGTAAAGATAAATGAGGAAGGCGACCGAATCTTTGTCGGAGGAATACGCGATACCTGCCAGCATTTGTTTTCAATCAGACTTCAAAGAGAGGATCTGGAAGTGATCAAGGAGTATGATATTTGTCATACGAGCTGCTATTCTAATTTGGAATATGAGCTTGAAACCTTAAGCCGCGTATGCAAGGTTTCATTTGACTTTTCAGATGAGCATGATGACGATTATATGAAGCGAGTTTGCCCATTTGTCACTTATGCATTTTTCTCTGGCTCCGATATGTCTGAGGAAGAAATCCATGCGCTTGCTAAAAAGGCAGCAGGATATGGAACAAAGATCATTGGCATCACACGTGGATCAAAAGGTTCTGTATTTTATGACGGAACAGAGTTTTACACACAGGGAATTTGCAAGGTAGATGTAGTAGATGCAATGGGTGCAGGCGATGCCTTTATCGCAGCATTTTTGCGTCACTATGCAGACAATAAAGATATGAAGGAAGCGCTTAGCTATGCAGCAGAGCGCGCAGCGTATGCATGTACCTACGCGGGTGGATTTGGTCATCCGCACAAAGCATGAGAAGGAGGAAGACTATGAACAGACGAGTAATGGCAGTAACAGCAGCGGCAGTAATGAGTATGTCCGGTTTTGCAGTACCGGCAATGGCAGATGAGGAAGAAGCTGTTTCCATTCAGATTAGTGCTCCTATAACGTCAATGGATCCATTGATTGGCGGAGATTCAACTAATGTTGCAGTAATCTCCAATACAATGGAAGGATTGTTCGTGGTAGACGCAGATGGACAGATTCAGAATGGTCTGTGTGATTCCTATGAGGTATCTGATGATCAGAAGACATATACTTTCCATATTCGTGACAATGCAAAGTGGAGTGATGGTACACCAGTAACAGCACAGGATTTTGAGTATGCTTGGAAGAGAAATGCGACTGCTCAGGGTGATTACAGCACATTTACATATCAGATCGAAATGGCTGCTATTAAAAACTATGAAGCAGTTACATCAGGTGAGGCAGATGCTGCTGAGCTCGGAGTTACTGCAGTTGATGATAATACATTACAGGTCGAACTGGAATATCCAGTCCCATTTTTCTTAAATCTTTTGACCTTCTCTCCTTGGGCACCTGTAAAAGAAAGCAAGTTAACTGAAGAGGGCGACCAGTTTGGTGTAGATAAGGACAGTGTTTTATATTGTGGTGCTTATACACTTGATCAGTGGGACGTTGGTGGAAATACTATTGTACTTAAGAAGAATCCTGATTACTGGGATGCAGAAAATGTAGATGTAGATGAGATTGATCTTGTTGTTATTAGTGATACGCAGCAGGCTGTTATGGCTTACCAGAATGGAGATGTTGATAATGTGACATTGACAGGTGATATGGTCGGCATGTATCAGGATGATCCGGAATTTTCAAATGTGTTAGGAGCCTTCAATTATTATCTGATGGTTAATACCTCAAAGGATGGCTACGACAATAAGGATCTGCGTCAGGCAATTGCATATGCAATCGACAGAGAGAGCCTGTGTACAAATGTGTTAAATGACGGTTCTACTCCAGCTTATAACATGGTTATGAAGGGGCTGGTAAGCAACGCAGATGGCGAAGATTTTGCAGATGCAAGCGGTCAGTACTTCCAGTATGATACTGAAAAGGCAAAGGAGCTGTGGCTAAGGCACAGGAAGAAACAGACTTAAGAGAGATCAATATCATTTATGATGAGGAGAAGGATTTTGCAGCCAATACAGCAGCCTTCATTCAGTCTCAGCTTGAGAGTACACTGGACGGTTTAACTGTGAACATCAGCAGCACACCAAAGAAAAACAGAATTCAGCTGGCAAAGGATCATGATTATGATATCGAGCTGTATGCTTGGGGTCCAGATTATGCAGATCCGACCGCAATCTTAGCAATGTATGAATCTGATCATCCGTCAAACTATTCTCTGTGGTCAAGTGATGAGTTTGACAAGCTGTACAACGAAGCAAACACTACACTGGCAGGAGATGAGACTGCACGCTGGGATAACCTGATCAAGTGCAACGATATCTGCACCGAGAATGCAGGCTGCATTCCGCTGTTCCAGACTGGTTCTGCAACACTTACAAAGTCTAACGTAACTGGAATTACAGAGCATAATACTGGTGTTCCATGCTACTACAAGTTTGTAGAGAAGGATTGATATAAAATAAAAGAAGTGCAATCGTATCTGCACACAAAGAGGATGTGCCCGGGCGAAGCAGCTTTGGACATATCCTCTTTTTAAAAAGTTACTGTTTACAGACTTTGCAAACGGTAGCAAAAAGTCTTTGACAGGAGGAAAATCCGAATGAAAAAATTTGTATTAAAGCGAACCTGCATCGCATTGCTGACAGTCTTCCTGATCTTGCTGCTTTTGTTTCTGATGCTTGATTTTATGCCGGGTTCGCCGTTTAATAATGAAGAAAAAATGAGCGCAGAGCAGATCGCGGATCTGTATCACAAATATGGACTAGATCAGCCAATTATTAATAGATTTTTCTTGTATCTGAAAAATATGCTTCACGGTGATTTTGGTATTTCTTACAGCCTTCAGGTAAACATGAAGATCAGTGAAATGATTGGACCAAAGATTTTAGTCACAATTCGTCTTGGTCTTCAGGCAGCACTTGTAGGAACTGTGATTGGTGCACTGCTTGGAATCATCGCTGCGCTTCGTAAAAATACATGGGTCGATACCGTTACCACTATTATTTCAGTTCTTGGTGTCAGCCTTCCATCTTTTGTATTTGCGCTTTTACTTTCCTACTTCTTTGGATTTAAGTTTAAGCTGTTTCCGTTTATTTATAATACAAAAAATGAACTTCAGTCGTCGATTCTTCCTACTATTTCGCTTTCTATGTTTACTATTGCAAGTGTAGCGAGATATACAAGATCAGAAATGGTAGATATTTTAAATTCGGATTATTATCTTCTGTCAGATTCAAAGGGACTTCCGAAGGCAAAGCTGATATTTCATCATGCTATTCGAAATGCGATGATCAGTGTTATTACAGTATTGGCTCCATTGATTGTAAATTTAATGACGGGAAGTCTTGTAGTAGAGAAAGCATTTAGTATTCCGGGACTAGGAAGTCTTTATGTAAGTGCGATCCAGTCAAATGACTTTAATGTTGTGCTTGCGATTAGCTTTATTTACAGTTTAATGTTTATCTTCACTATGCTTCTGGTTGATATACTCTATGGTGTGATTGATCCTAGAATACGACTGGCGAAAGGAGAATGAGTATGAATCGATTTGAATTCAATACAGGAGACCATAAGGAGGAGGAAGAGAAAGTTCTTGTTGGTCGTTCCTATGGAAAAGAGGTTTTGTACCGCTTTCGTAAAAACAAGGGTGCATGGATCAGCTTTTTTATTATCATTCTTCTAATTGTGATTGCGCTTGCAGCACCGGCTGTCAGTCCGTACTCTTACAAAGAAGTGCATTCTGAATACAGCAATCTGCCACCAAGGATTCCGGGACTGGAAAAGCTGGGAATTTTTGATGGTGTAAGCCATGGCCAGAACATGTATGAGGCAAAAAATTGTACTGATAAATATTTCTTTTTTGGAACAGATAACTTAGGAAGAGATATCTGGACAAGAGTATGGGAAGGTACTAGAATTTCTCTTCTCATTGCAGCACTGGCTGTTATCATTGATGTGTGCATTGGTGTGATTTATGGTCTTGTTTCTGGTTATTTTGGCGGAAAAGTAGATATGGTCATGCAGCGTATCACGGAGATATTAAGCAGTCTTCCGACACTAGTTGTGGTAACGTTAATGCTTGTTGTTATGAAGCCGGGTCTTGGAAGTATTATAATTGCGCTTATGCTTACAGGATGGATTAACATGAGCCGTATTGTGCGCGCACAGGTGCTTAAATTAAAGGATCAGGAATTTGTGCTTGCCGCAAGAACACTTGGCGTTAGCAATCGTGATATTTTGTTTAAGGAGATTTTACCAAATTCGCTTGGTCAGATTATTATTACTTTTATGTTTTCCATACCAAATGCGATTTTCTTGGAGGCATTTTTAGCATTTGTCGGTCTTGGTGTTCCGGCGCCGATGGCCTCTCTTGGTTCTCTGATAAATGATGGATATAAATCAGCAATGACTTACCCTCATATGGTAGCAGCGCCTGTCATTGTCTTGGGTGTTTTAATGCTTGGATTTAATTTATTTGCAGATGGACTCAGGGATGCCATTGATCCGCAGCTTAAACAGATGTAACAGGAGGTAAACGAGATGGAAAAAAGAGAACCGGTATTAAGTATGAGAGATCTGGCAGTTTCCTTTCAGGCTTCCTTTGGCAAGATTCGTGCAGTGCGTGGTGTGAATATGGATGTATATCCTGGAGAAACTGTTGCCATTGTAGGAGAATCTGGAAGTGGAAAATCTGTTTCTGTAAAGACAATTATGGGAATTACAGCGCCAAATGCAGTCATTGAAAGCGGAACAATTAAGTTTCGCTTTAAGGAAAATGGAAAGGAGCAGGTTGTTGATCTGCTGAAGCTTTCAAAAAAAGAAATGCAACATAGAATTAAGGGAAAGCGTATTTCAATGGTTTTTCAGGATCCTATGACTTCACTTGACCCGACGATGACAATTGGCAGGCAGCTGACAGAGGGCATGCGTTATCACCTTCATTTATCACAGGCAGATGCAGATAAGCGTGCAGAAGAGCTGCTTGAAATGGTAGGAATTGAGTCACCAAAAGAGCGAATGAAGAATTATCCTCATCAGCTTTCAGGCGGAATGCGTCAGCGTGTTGTAATTGCAATTGCGCTGTCATGTAATCCAGATCTTTTAATCTGTGATGAGCCGACAACGGCACTTGATGTTACGATTCAGGCAAGAATTTTGCAATTGATTTTGAATTTGCAGAAGAAACTTGGAATTGCAGTTATTTTTATCACACATAACCTTGGTGTAGTTGCAAAGATCGCCGATTATGTGAATGTTATGTATGCTGGAAAAGTAGTAGAGACAGGAAAGGCAGAGGATATCTTTTTCGATCCGCGTCATCCTTATACATGGGGACTTCTTTCAAGTATGCCAGATTTGACAGGAGATAAAAAGGAGCGTTTGTATACGATTCCGGGCAATCCGCCAAATTTGGCAAATGAAGTAAAGGGTGATGCATTTGCTGTGCGAAATCCATATGCACTTAATATTGATTTTGAGGAAGAACCTCCAATGTTTGAGATCAATGAGCATCATCAGGCTGCTACGTGGCTTCTTCATCCAGATGCACCAAAGGTAGAAATGCCGCAGACTTTAAAAAAGAGAATTGAGCAGCTTCGCAGAGAGGAAAAGCGATATGCAGAAACGGAGGGAGCTTATGGCACAGACGAATGAACCACTGCTTAGTGTGAAAGGTTTAAAACAATATTTTCCGGTAAGCAAAAAATTTACGGTGCGTGCTGTGGATAATATATCCTTCGATATTTATCCGGGAGAAACCTATGGATTAGTAGGTGAGTCTGGAAGTGGAAAGTCAACAACAGGCCGTTCTATTATTCGACTGTATGATCCGACAGAAGGCACGATTCTTTTTAATGGTGAGGATATCAGCAAGAAGTTGACGGCAAAACAGGAAAAAATGCTTCGTTCTGATATGCAGATGGTCTTTCAGGATCCTATGGCTTCCTTAAATCCGCATAAAAAGATTTTGGATACTATTGCGATGGGTCTCGATGCGCATCATCCTCATATGGATCAAAAGGAGCGCGTAGAGCGAGTGTCCAAAATGATGGAGATGGTAGGTTTAAATCCAGCCTATATGAACCGTTATCCTAATCAGTTTTCTGGTGGACAGCGTCAGCGAATCGGACTGGGAAGAGCATTAATCATGAATCCAAAGTTAGTAATCGCAGATGAGGCAATAAGTGCACTTGATGTTTCAATTCAGGCACAGGTCGTCAATTTGATGAAGGATATTCAAAAAGAAACAAATGTTGCATATCTGTTTATTGCACATGATCTTTCTATGGTTCGTTATATTTCAGATCGAGTAGGTGTTATGCATAAGGGTCATCTTGTAGAAACTGGATTGACAGAAGAAATTTTTGAACATCCGGTTCATCCATATACAAAATCACTTTTGTCTGCAATTCCAATTGCAGATCCGGTGATTGAAAGAAACAGAGAGCCGATGGTATATCAATATGAAAAGAGTGGCTTAAAATATAATGATTGCGTTATGGTAAATGTTTCTGAAACACATCAGGTTTTAATGGAAAAGAAAATATAAGCAGCAGACCGTCTGAGGACAACTAGTCTTTCAGGCGGTTTTTTAATCTTAAATAAGTCTTAAGGAAAAGTAAAAACTAGTTCGTTGACGTATGTACTGCTAAGTGGTAGGATGGTAATGATGAAAAGAAGTTAAAAAGGAAAGGAGTATGATATGGGAAAAGCGGCACCAACAGTCTATGAGATTATGCATGGAGATCGAAAGGTTGCACAGATCGATCAGTACGGGCATTCAAAAATTTATTTTGAATCATTTATGCCGTATAATCTATACCTTGAAGACGAAGATGATAATGATATTGATACACTTGTCAATAACATCACTAACTTTTATTATTGGTGCTCCACTAGAGTATTGACTTTAGACAGAAAATACGCTAAGGAAATTTTAAATAGTGTGGGACTAAAGCAGGCGGTTACAGATAAGGACCGTGCTATGGTAGCCCTGACATATCGCTGCGCATCCATTACTGACATTTATTGGGTAAAAAACAAGGATGATAAAGTCAGCTTTTCAGAAGTTAATTTATATGAAAATCATTTAGACAATACATTTATTGACATTTCATTGAGAGGAAAACAATATACTGTTCAGAATGATTCACTTGCCAGAGATCTTGCGACAAATGGCTGTTTTCCAAAGGCGTGGCAGCGAAGAGATGATGGATTTTGGCTGTTAAAAGATGGTGGAAGCAATTTTGTCGAGCGCGAACTTCTGGCAAGTCAAATCTGCAGATGCTTTAATGTAGATCAGGTTCTTTATGAAAGAGGAAGTTTTGATAGTGAAATTGTTAGCATAAGCAAGAATATTACATCTCTTGAGTATTCTATTTCATCAATGGAGGCGACACAAATTTTTGCGCTGAACCATGAAAAAGATCTAAAGCAATTTATCTTAAAGCTTGATCGCCACAATTATTATATGATGAATATCATTGATTATTTAATTGGAAACACTGATCGCCACTGGGGAAATTGGGGTGTTCTGGTTGATAACATTTCGAATAAACCAGTTTCGCTCCATAAATTAATGGATTTTAATCAGGCATTTCAGGCGTATGATACAATTGACGGAGCAAATTGTCAAACATTGTTTGGTGTGCATAAAACCCAGCGTGAAGCTGCCGAGGAAGCAGTTTGTGAAATTGGTTTGAATCAGTTATGCGAAGTAAAGAAGGAAGTGTTTTGTGCATTGCCGCAATATTTTGAGATGTTTTCGATTCGCCTTAATCATTTAAAAGAATTTTAACTATCCCAAATTAGCTAAAACGAGGTTATATATTATGAAGGAACTAAAAAAAGAAGATCTCCAGATCACAGAGCTGATACATCGTTTTGTGCGAGAGCATGTGGAGGCTGGAGATATATGTATTGATGCGACTGCAGGCTGCGGAAATGATACGCTGTTTTTATGTGAGTTAACCGGGGCTAGAGGTGAGGTTATGGCATTTGATATTCAGCCGCAGGCTCTTGAAAAGACGGCAACACTTCTTGCTGAGCATGAGTGTATGGCAGAGCTGGTGCTTGACTCCCATTCAAACATGGCCGACTATATGTCTGAGGGAAGTGCTGCATGCATTATGTTTAATTTTGGTTATCTGCCAGGTGCAGATCATAAGATTGAGACAAAGGCACAGACAAGTATTGCGGCGATTAAGGCCGGCCTTTCTATTTTACGAAAGGGCGGCATCATGACACTTTGCCTATATGATGGAAGCGATGTCCAGAGAGAGGAAAAGGAAGCTGTTTTAAAAATGTTAAAGGAGCTAGACTCAAAGACATACCTTGTTATAACGAGCTGCTACTATAATCGCCCAAATCATCCACCTATGCCTGTATTTATACAAAAATTAGAGGGAAAAGACAGCAGTTGCATTTATGGTTTTGGATTGGTATAATGTGAGTATTCGAAGAGTATTCAAATTTTTGTTTCGAAAAATGAGAAAAGAGGTATGAAGAAATGAACTATAAAAAGCGCAGAGATGAAGTATTATCAAAGATGGAGAAAAATTCCGTTCTGGTCCTTTATTCAGGAGTGGGACATCATGTGAGTGCAGATGAGTATGCACCATTTGAAGCAAACAGAAACTTCTTTTATTTGACAGGTATTCGCCGAGAGAATATGATGTTAATTTTGGATAATGCGACTGAGGAGCCGACAGAGACTCTTCTTATTGAAGAGGCCGATCCAGACCGCGAGCGTTGGATGGGAAAGAAGATGACCGTCGATGAGGCAAAGGCGCAGGCACAGATCGAGAAGGTTGGATTTATTGACACAGAGAAGAGTGTGCTTAATCGTATGATGACAAGAGAGGATGTCTATACCGTATATTTTGATACTTACCGTCATGATATCGATGATCTTGAAGATTACAACATGATGAAAGCACGCGAGTTTGCACAGAAGTATCCGGGGATGTGCGTAAAGGATTGTGCACCGATCATCGCTGAGATGAGAATGCAGAAGGATGAGGATGAGGTTTCCTTGATCCGTGAGGCAATCAAGCTCACAGATGGCGGATTAAAGAATCTGATGGCGCATTTGCAGCCAGGTCAGATGGAATATCAGGCACAGGCTGATTTTGAGTATAGTATCAAAAGAAATGGTGCTGACGGTGTGTCATTTCCAACGATTGCCGGAAGTGGTATAAACGGAACGATGCTTCATTATGTAACAAATGAATGCGAGTGCAAGGACAACACACTTCTGCTGCTTGACCTTGGTGCAAAGTACAAGGGTTACTGCGCAGATATCACAAGAACATATCCTGTAAATGGCAAGTTCACCGAAAAGCAGCGTATGGTTTATGAGGTTGTGCTGGCTGCAAACCGCGCTGTTGCAAAGACAGCAAAGCCAGGTATGACGCTTCGTGAGTTAAATGATGTGTGTAAGAAGGTTCTTGCCGAGGGCTGCATTCGTATGGGTCTGATTGAGAAGGAAGAGGAGATTGGAAAATATTACATGCACGGTGTTTCTCACCATCTTGGAATTGATGTTCATGATGTAAGCGTTGCCTCCAACAGCAAGCTTCGCCCAGGTGCTGTCATTTCCGATGAGCCAGGTCTGTACATTGATGAATGGGAGATCGGAATCCGTGTTGAAGATGACCTTTTGATCACAGAGGACGGATGCGAATGCCTGTCCGAGGCTGTTATGCGCACACCGGACGAGATCGAAGCATTCATGGCAGGGGCACACAAGTAATAACTTCTTGTTGCGAATGGTCCTAATTTTTGATAGAATGAAATTATTCATAGCCAAGGAGGCGCCAAAAGGTGAAAAAGTATAAGAAAGTATTGATAGACGCTATCCTGTTTTTTGTAATTATAGGATTGACACTGTATGGTGTTTTCCATGGGGAGGATCTTTCAGGACTTAAAGATGCAATTAAAGAATGTAATATCCTGTGGCTAATTCCAGCAGTCCCGCTTGTGTTATTTTTTATCGCTGGCGAGAGTATTGTCATATGGCATATGCTGGATTGCTACGGGATTTATGTAAAGGAAAGGTTTTGTTTTCTTTTTTCAGCGGTTGGATTTTTCTTTAGCTGCGTCACACCGTCAGCGACGGGTGGACAGCCGATGCAGATTTACTTTATGAAAAAGGAAGACATTCCTGTTCCGATAGCAACGGTTATTTTGCTTGTTGTCACGATTACGTATAAGTTTGTACTTGTCGTTGTGGGAATAGGTTTGTGGCTGTTTGCAGGGGGATTTTTAGCAGAGTATGTGGCAGAAGCGAGATGGGTCTTTTATCTGGGCATTTTGTTGAATGTCGGCTGTGTGATACTTATGTGCGTAGTCGTATTTCATCCGTCATTTGCCAAAAAGACATTAATACTCGGAGCAAAGCTTCTGGAACGGATACACATTTTAAAACATAAAGAAGAACGCTTAGATAAAATAGAGCGCTCCATGAATCATTATCATGAGGCAGCCGAGTTTATGAGCAGTCATTGGGGGATGATTGCAAGAGTTTTTGTAATCACGGTTGTACAGCGATTTGCAATGTTTGCTGTAACATATTTTGTTTATCGCGCGTTTTCTTTAAACAGTATGAATTTTTTTGAGGTCATGTTTTTACAGGCTGTTATATCGGTGTCAGTTGATATGCTTCCGCTGCCAGGTGGAATGGGTATCAGTGAGGGATTGTTTATGGTGATCTTTAAAAAAGTATTTGGGGAGGCACTTTTGATTCCGGGACTGATTTTAAGCCGTGGACTTGGCTATTACAGTGAGCTGTTTTTATCAGCAATATTTACGCTTGTAGCTGTGGTAGTATTTCAGGTGCGTGAACACAAAAAAAGTAAAGTAAAATAAGAAAATCCGGACTCAGATATGCGCTTATGTTAATGGCAGCTCACAGGATGGATTATGAGGGATACAATGATAGGATTTTATGATTATACAGTAATATTGACATACATAAGCTTGGCATCATCAATCTTGGGAATGATTAGTGCCTGCTATGCAAGAATAGGCTGGGCAATCTTTTTTCTGGGTATGTCTGGTCTTCTTGATACATTTGATGGCAAGGTAGCCAGAACAAAGAAAAACAGAACAGAGGATCAGAAGCGCTTTGGTATTCAGATCGACTCGCTTTGTGATATTGTCTGCTTTGGCGTCTGCCCTGTAATTATCTGTTGGTTTTCAGGAATGCAGAAACCGTGGGAAGTTTCAATTTTGATTTTTTATTGTCTGGCGGGATTGATTCGTCTGGCATATTATAATGTAATGGAAGAGAAGCGTCAGCAGGAGACTGATGAAAAGAGAAAGTATTATCAGGGTCTTCCGATCACTTCTATTGCAGTCATTTTACCATTTTTGTATGCAATCTCAAATCTGTGTCAGGATAATTTTGAGATCGTGCTGAGTCTTGCGATGCTGCTTACCGGTCTTTTATTTGTACTTAATTTTAAATTTCCAAAGCCGAACAACAAACAGCTTACTGTGCTGATCATTGTTGTGGCAGCAGTTGTTCTGTACCTTCTGTTTTGCTTTAACTGGAAGGAATATTATGGCTGGAATTTATCTGATCTAATGTTCTGGAAACACAAAAAAGGATAAGACAAAATTATGAAAGAAAAAACAAGCAGACTTTTAACATTTTTATATACAACATCAGTTGGAAATAGGCTTCTTCGTATTCTTGTCAGTCCGGCAGTATCAAAGGCGGCAGGATGTGTGATGAACAGCAGATTATCTTTGATTGCTGTTTCTGGCTTTATAAAGTCACAAAATATTGATGTGTCAGAGTTTGAAAAAACAAGTTTTTCTTCCTATAATGATTTCTTTACAAGAAAGCTAAAACCAGATGCAAGATTACTGGCGCAGGGAGATGATATACTTATTAGTCCATGTGATGCAAAGCTTACGATTTTTCCAATCACGAATGATTCACGCTTTTTGATCAAACAAGGTCAGTATACAGTACAGAGTCTGCTTCGTGATGAAAAACTGGCAAAACAGTTTGAAGGCGGTATTTTGTGGCAGCTTCGCTTAAGTGTAGATGATTATCACCGCTATATTTATCCAGTGAGCGGCAGACGTTCTCATGAGCGCACAATTAATGGTGTTTTCCATACAGTGCAGCCGATTGCGCTTGAACATTGCCCAGTATATAAGGAAAACACCAGAAAGTATTGTATTATTAAGACGAAGGAATTTGGCACGATTTTAATGATGGAAGTCGGTGCAATGATGGTTGGACGAATTACCAACCATGAAGCAGAGCCAGGTTATGTGACTCGCGGCGAGGAAAAAGGATATTTTGAATTTGGCGGCTCTACCATTATCCTTCTGACACAAAAAGGTGCTGTTCTTCCAAGAAAGAATATTTTGCACCGAAGCGCCAGAGGAGAGGAAACGTGTATAAGACAGGGAGAAAAGATAGGAAAAGTTAATAATAATCAGCGATGATTTTTTACAGCGGCAGCTTAAGGATGATAGTACTTCCTTCGCTGTCGCTTTCGCTTACATAAACTGTTCCATTATGAAGCTGTGCAATTTCGGCAACTAGTGCAAGTCCAAGACCGGCACCGCCCATTGTGCGGCTTCTTGATTTATCAACACAGAAAAAAGGTGTAAAGATTTTTTCTTGATTTTCAGGAGCAATGCCAATTCCTGTATCCTTGATGCTAATTAAGGCAAATCCATTTTCATCTTTTATATCAATGTGCACACTTCCATCGGGATGATTGTACTTGATTGCATTTTCAACAAGATTAAAAACAGCACGGTAGAGAAGAAGATAGCTTCCAGTGACGATACAGTCTGTTTCAGATTGGGAAAGCTTAATCTGCTTTTGATCAGCAATTGGTGCAAGATCACAGAGAACTTCATCAGCGAGTGCTGCGAGGCTTATTGTATCAGAGCGTTTTACACGCTGCATTCCAGTCATATCAAGCAAAATCGAAGCTAAATGGCTAAGACGGTTTGTCTGCTCAAGAATCGTGGAAAAAAGTGTCTGGTATTCTGAAACAAAAGGTTCTTTCTTTTTGGAAAATACTTCAAGATTTGTCTGCATTACAGCAAGCGGAGTTCGAAGCTCATGAGCTGCATTGGCAGAAAACTGCTTTTGAACGTCAAATGCATCATTTAATCGAGCAAGCATCTGATTAAATGCTTCTGTCAGCTTAGAAATTTCATCATGGCTTTCTGGAACATCAATGGAAATAGAAAGATTCTGTGCCTGAATATCAGAAATTTTTTTACTGAGGCTGCGAAGCGGAGCAAGGCTTTTACGTGTAAGAAACCAAGTTGAAAGACTGCTTATTAAAATAACAACAATGGTTACAGCAAGACTTTTGATCATGAAAAGCTGCTTTGTCTGGGCAAGCTGATCATTAATCTGCGGAAATAGCATAGATGGATCAACCTGAAATGTGATAGGGGAAGAGTCATTCTGATCAATATGGATCGCGTAATCGTGCAGATCATCCATTCCAGAGACGGCAGAATGACTTATAAAAAAATACATAAAAATGCAGGCAACTGTGACAAGAAGTGTTGTCAGTGCAGTAAGACGCCATTGAAGTGGCATTTTTGCAAAGAAGGAGCGCAGAGGCGCTTTTTTTTGTGTGTGAGTCATAAGAATCCTTTCCTTATCTAAATGTTTAATCATTACAGCAGTCTGCGTTAAGCAGATATCCTTCGCCTATCTTATTTTGAATAGGATCGTATCCAAGAGCTGCGCGAAGCTTTTTTCTAAGCGAGGAGATATGAACACGGATGGAATTACTGAAGCTGTTGACACTTCCATCCCAGATATGCTCAATCAATTCCTCTGGACTGATCACTTGATCTGGATGAAGAAGAAAATATTCTAACAGACTGCTTTCTTTTCGCGTGAGGGAAAGTGGCATATGATCAATCTGGGCAAGTCTTGTTTTTGTGTCAAATGATATGCGGCCGCAAGTTAGGCAGATATTTTCCTGAATAAATTTGCGGCGTGTGAGGCTTCGTATTCTGGCCTCAAGCTCTTCAAAATGAAAAGGTTTTGTAAGATAATCATTTGCACCTAGATCAAGTCCCTCCACCTTATCCTGAATTTGAGTTCTGGCAGAAAGGATGATAACTGGTGTGGATGAGTTTTCAGCGCGAAGCTGCTGTAAAATGGAAAGACCGTCCATTCCTGGAAGATTAAGGTCAAGCAAAATAAGATCGAATGGTTCTGTCAGACAAAGATCAAGTCCTTCATTTCCGTCCATGCAGGTGTCCACCTCGTATCCATCAAGGCGAAGTCCTTCAGCGATAGAGCTGCAAAGCTGTGCTTCATCTTCGATTACTAAAATGTGCATATCTTCATTCCCCTTTCAAAAATAGTTATTTTTTTAAAGTATATCATACGAATAATAAAATAGTTGTTAAAAAATAAAATTTCTTAACACTAATTTTATACGGCATGTGTTATAATCGCCTCAGATCAAAACAAAGAAAGGAAGGATCATAAGAAATGAGAAGAAATAGATTACATATTGGAGTGTTAGTAAAGGCATATTTAGCAGCAGGTGTGATTGGAGTGTCCTCCTTAGGTGCATTTGCAGCACCTGTATTTGCAGCAAAGAATGATAGCAGCAAGGAGACAACGACTGGAGAAGCAATCCCAGCAGGAGAGGCAATCCCAGCAGGAGAGGCAATCCCAGCAGGAGAATCAGTTCCGGAAGGAGAGGCAATTTCCTCCGATATGATTTCTGGAACATTTACACCATCTGAGATTTCCTGGAAGGTTCAGGATTCTTATGAGTTTCCATTCATGGGTCTGAATTTTACATTAACAGATAAGCTGTTAAAGCAGATGGAAGACAAAAAGGTTGCAATGCTGACAGATGAGAATTGGAATGAGGAAGGCAATGCAATTTCTTATGCATTATTTAGCTGGTATACAATGACAGAAGAGCAGCGTGATGCTGTCATTGAGAAAATGGGAACTGGCTATGATGACTGGTTAAAGAGTCTTGGAAAGATTGGAACACTTGGTGTATACAGCACAGATGTGACAGATCAGTTGGATGAGTTGACTGGCTGCACAGAGCACACAAAGCTTGGCGAGAGCAGTGATGGAAAATATGAGTACTATTTAAGTATTAGTAAGGATGCAGATAAGAAGCTGAAAAAGGAATTAGAAAAGACAAAGACAGAGCTGACTGACATGGCAGAATTTCAGCAGATGTCCGCATTCGATCAGCCAATTGATATGGTGCAGCAGGATGGCGATAATGTTGGAAAGTTTGAGATGACAGGTATTGATAAGAAAACTTATACTGAGGATATGTTTAGTGAGTATGATCTTACACTTGTAAATGTATTTACAACATGGTGCTCTCCATGTGTTAATGAGATTCCAGAGCTTGAGAAGCTGTATCAGGAGCTTAAGGATCAGGGCGTTGGTGTAACAGGTGTTGTATTAGATACGACAGACAGCGAAGGCAATAAGGATGAGCAGGCTATCAAAAAGGCAGAGCTTCTTCAGGAAAAGACAAAGGCTACCTATCCATTCTTGATTCCGGATAAGAATATGATGAATGGACGTCTTCAGGGCATCTCTGCATTCCCAGAAACCTTCTTTGTAGATAAAAATGGAAACATTGTAGGTGAAACATATTCTGGAAGCCATACACTTGAAGATTGGAAGGAAATTGTGGAAAAAGAGTTAAGCGCAATCAAGGAAAAGAATTGATATGAAAATAATGAAAAATAAAATGGAGTCTAGGGCGAATGCAGCCCTAGACTCCAAATGGACAGGACTTTGTCTGGCAGTGGTCGGACTGTTGATGATGGCGTTTGGTATTTTTCGCGGTGAGATGGCAGTTGTATTTACTAAGGCGATTAATATTTGTATGGAGTGTATAGGAATTGGATAAGAAAATGGCTCAGGAAAAAACAAGTAAGAAAAAAACAAATAAAGTAAGTGATGCAAAGCGCCATGGCATTCAGGCATTGTGGGCATTTTTGACAAACAGCCATGTATCAGGCTTTGTAACAGGAAAAATTTACACGGGAAAATTAAAAAATGTCTGCGTACCTGGACTCAACTGTTATTCTTGTCCAGGAGCTGTCGGAGCCTGTCCAATAGGTTCTTTGCAGGCTGTTGTGGGCAGCTGGAATTTTAAGATGGCTTATTATGTTATTGGCTTTTTGATTTTTATTGGAGCCATTTTTGGAAGACTGATCTGTGGCTTTTTATGTCCATTTGGACTGATACAGGATCTGTTAAATAAAATCCCATTTCCAAAAAAAATTCGTACCTTTAAGGGAGATAAGCTGCTTCGCAAGCTGAAATATGTAATATTTGCTGTGTTTGTTATTTTGCTTCCTATGTTTTTGGTGGACATTATGGGACAGGGTGCACCATATTTTTGCAAGCTCATCTGTCCGGCAGGAACGCTAGAAGGAGGTATACCGCTTGCACTGTTAAATAAATCAATGCGCAGTGCACTTGGTGCTTTGTATGTTTGGAAGAATGCGATTTTGGTTGTAACAATCATTCTCTCAATTATAATTTACAGACCATTCTGCAAATATATTTGTCCGCTTGGAGCATTTTATTCCGTTTTCAACAAAGTATCGTTTTTCAAATATCGTGTCAGCAAAGAAAAATGTGTTGGCTGTGGAAAATGCGCAAAGGTTTGTCGTATGCAGGTAGATCCTGTTGTAAACGCAAACAGCCTAGAGTGCATTCGCTGCGGACGCTGTAAGCAGGCTTGTCCAACAGGAGCCATTAGTTGTGGTGTAAGTAAGGAAAAAAATAATATATAAAATTAGAATAATTTTACATCTGGCAAGGCTAAAAAAGCCTTGCCTTTTTTTGTGAAAAAGCGTAAAGTGAACCTTATAACATTGAGAATGAATCTGGTGCTAGAAAAAATTTGACGAGAGAAAAAGGAGAGAAAAAGCGATGAAGATTCCATTTGACGTGAAGATGTTAACAAGCGGGGCATCACTTTTAAAGCAGGAGAAAGACAGTGCTTTATTGAAGCTGTCAAAGGATGGAGCGGGTATTGTGCTGCCGTGGGATGTAATGAAAAATGAGCGTTACTTTATGTTTGAGATTGAAACACTTGAGGAACATTGTGATGCTTTCAATGTGTATGTGTATGGCAAGGATGATGAGCCAACGATGACGATTCGTTTTGGCATTCTGCCGCAGATTACAACACAGATTTGTTTGGATAAGGAGTGGTTTAAAGCAGGTGTGCTGTTTCCAGAGGCACTTCCGGGTGAGCTTAAGATTGTCTGCCATGGCGGACGAATTGTGCCAGAAGAAATTACACGTATTGAGATGAAGACTATTCCAGTATTTCATGATATTACCGTGCGTATAAGCAACATGGCATTAACGGATACATACCCAGAAGACGTTAAGCTTTTGGATGTTAAGCTTGTCGATAGTCTTGGACAGAATAAGCGAAAGGAATGGTCAGGAAAGACAAAGGATATTGAGTCGTTAAAGAGTATTCTTGAAAAACAAGTCAAGGACGGCGAACAAGGCTATCCATTTGAAAACTGGTCAAAATGGGGCGGCTGGAAAAATAAAAAGCTGGCCAAGGGCACAGGATTTTTTACAAAATATAAGGCAGATGGCAAGTGGTGGATTGCAGATCCAGACGGTTATGCGTTTTTTAGTGCAGGACCAGACTGCGTGAATGTGCCAGTGGACTGTCGTGTTGATGGAATTGAAAAATGGCTAGACTGGCTGCCGGATGAGAAACAACAGGCATATGCAGAAATGTTTTCACCAGACCGTGTATTTAAAGATAGAAAAAGAAATGCGAAGATGTTCTCCTATGCAGGTGCCAATTTATATCGTGTGTTTGGGGAAGACTGGTATCAGATATGGAAGAAGATGATGGCAGGACAGCTGATGCAGATGGGCATGAATACGCTTGGCAACTGGAGTGATCAGCGCCTTTTTGAAAATACACCGATACCATATGTAACTTCACTTCCAGAATTTCCGGAGACGGAAAAGAAAATTTTCCGTGATTTTCCAGATGTATTAAGTGATGAGTATAAAGAAAACGCGAAAAATAATGCAAAGGCACTAGCAGCAAGGAAGGACGATCCGATGATGATCGGCTATTTCCTTAGAAATGAGCCAAGTTGGGCATTTGTGGATAATTTGGTGCTGGCAGACGAGGTACTGTACAATCCAGAGCGCACTGTATGTAAGGAAAAGCTGATTGTGGCTTTAAAGGAAAAATATCAGACAGTGGAGGCATTAAACACAGCATGGAACACGAAGTTTACTGACTTTGATGATCTGTATCAGCCGATTCGTGATGCATCAGCTAAATCTGAGGCTGCAAAAGAAGATCAGAAAACATTCTCAAAAGAGATGCTTCGAGCTTATGTTGAGATTCCGTCAAAAGCATGCCGAGAAGTCGATCCAAATCATATGATTCTTGGTATGAGATGGGCATGGATTTCCGACCCAGATCTTGCAACGGGATGGGAGAATTTTGATGTATTTTCCATTAACTGTTATGCAGTCGATCCAACAGAAGCAATCTCGCATGTGGTAGAGCTTGGTGTAGATCTGCCTGTTATGATTGGCGAATTTCATTTTGGAGCACTAGATACAGGTTTATCAGCAACAGGACTTGAGGGTGTACTGACACAAAAAGACCGTGGAAAAGCCTACCGCTATTATTGCGAGCGTGTAGCAGCTCATCCAAATGGTGTTGGCTGCCACTATTTCCAGTGCTATGATCAGTTTGTTCTGGGGCGTTTTGACGGAGAAAATTATAACATTGGTTTGTTTGACATTTGCTCACGTCCATATCAGGATATGGCGTCTTATGTAAAGCAGTGCAGCGAAGCTATGTATGAGATTGCGGATGGCACAAAGGTGCCTACAGATGAAAAGGCAGAAAGCATTCCGATGATTGCGTATTAATGTGTTATTTTTTTCAATAGAAAGGAAATATTATGAGTAAATTGATGAAATCCGAATGGAGAGACCGCATCGGTCATTGGGTGCGCACACTCAAAGATGATTTTATCAGCACTTGGTGAGATTCAATGGGAGGCATTTCGCACAAATGAACAGCTCTCACTTGGGGAGGCAAAAAAAGAGCAGTTTGTTTCGGTAAAGCCAGGTTTTACTTGGGGAAATACATATGAATATTGTTGGATGAAGGGACACATTCAGCTGAGTGAAGAAGCTGAGGGCAAACGTATTGTGATGAATTTGAAGCCAGATGGTGAGGCAACACTGTTTGTAAATGATAAGGCTTTTGGTACATACCGTGCGTCTTGGGTTAATGAGCCGCATCATTATATTGTAGACAATGTGTTAAGTCGCTGTGCAAAGGGAGACGAGCAGTTTGATATCATGATGGAGGTCTATGCTGGTCATTATTATCCAGAGGCACCGACAGGAGGATGTGCGACAGGTCCAGTGCTTCCGGGCTCCTATACAGACAAATTAGAAGAGGGAAAGAGACGTACATTGGGACGCTGCACTTACGGAATTTGGAATGAAGATGCTTACCAACTTTTTATGGATGTAGATACACTTGGACGTTTACTTGAAGTGCTTGACAAGACAAGCCTTAGAGCGGCAAAAATAGCAAAGGCATTGGAACAGTTTACATTGATTGTTGATTTTGAGCAGGAACGGGATGCCAGAATTGAGTCCTATAAAAAAGCGCGTGAAGCTTTAAAGCCAGTGCTAGAGGCCGAGAATGGTTCGACAATGCCAGTCTTTTATGCAGTGGGAAATGCTCATTTGGATTTGGCTTGGCTGTGGCCGATTGCGGAAACCGGTCGTAAAACCGCGCGTACATTTGCGGCGCAGCTTCGTCTGATTGAGGAATATCCAGAATATAAATTTATTCAGAGCCAGCCAGCAGAGTATGAGATGTGCCGCAAACTGTATCCGGAACTTTTTGAGCGAATCAAGGCGGCTGTCAAAAAAGGACAGTGGATTGCAGAGGGTGCCATGTGGGTGGAACCTGACACGAATATGGCAAGTGGTGAGGCACTGATTCGTCAACTGCTGTATGGAAAGCAGTATTATAAGGACGTATTTGATGTGGACAGTGAAGTGCTGTGGCTTCCAGATACGTTTGGCTACACAGGGGCATTGCCACAGATTTTAAAGGGATGCAAGGTCAACTATCTGGTAACACAGAAGATCTTTTGGTCATATAACGAGGGTGAGCAATTCCCGTATCATTACTTTAACTGGGAAGGCATAGACGGAAGTAGGATTGTGTCATTTCTTCCGACAAGCTATACTTATAAGACTAATCCTAAGCAACTTGAAGAAGTGTGGAAAAACAGAAGTCAGCTTCAGGATCTAGATGCCTTTTTGCTACCGTTTGGCTATGGCGATGGCGGCGGTGGTCCAACAAGAGACGATATTGAGTATGCAAAAAGAGAACAAAATCTTGAGGGTGCACCGAGAGTTGAACTGTCTGATCCGAAGAGCTTTTTCAAGAAAATGGACGAAGCGGGCGGACCAGTCAATACTTATGTAGGTGAGCTGTATTTTAATGCACACAGAGGAACCTACACCTCTCAGGCAAAAGTAAAGCAAAATAATAGACGTGCTGAGTTTGCACTTCGCGAGATGGAGATGTGGGGAGCATTTGGTCTTTGTAAGGGAAATGTATATGACAGTGAGAAGGCTGATGCTCTCTGGAAGGAATTATTGTTAAATCAGTTTCACGATATTCTTCCAGGCTCCTCGATGGGAAGAGTTTACGAGGAAGCAAGGAAAGCTGTTGGCGTTGTAATTGAGACAGCAAATAAACAGGCAGATATATATATGAGTCAGCTTGTAACAAAAGAAAATGAAAATGATGTGACGCTCTTTAACTCATTTGGTTTTGAGAGAAAGACGGTGGTAGAGCTTCCAGAAGCATTTGCAGACGGTGCAAAAACCTTTGAAGGAGAGGAAGTTTTTGTTGAGAAGACACCGTTTGGCGTTAAGGCATGGGTAACAATCCCACCGTGCGGAGCTGTTACACTTGTTCCATACAAGAAGAAAAATGTGGAGCAAAAGGCTGTGTCAGCAGAAAAGACCACGGACGGCATTGCGCTTGAAAATTCACAGGTACGCGTCAAGATAAACAAAAAAGGCGAGGTGACAAGCTTTGTCCTAAAGGAATCAGGACGTGAGTTTGCAGCAGATGCCTTGAATTGTTTCCATTTTTATAAGGATGTACCACGCATGTTTGATGCATGGGATATCGACTCAAATTATAGGGAGCAGGAGCTTGAAGGAGCATTTGATGTGTGTACTGAGCTTGTGGCAGATGGAATAGAAGCAGTCATTAAAGTTACAGGAAAGATTGGAAAATCTTCATATACACAGTATATTCGTCTGGCAAAGGACAGCAGACGTCTCGAATTTGATACAACGATTGACTGGAAAGAGCTACATCGCTTGCTAAAGACTTCATTTCCAGTAGCGGTTTATGCAGAAAATGGAATCAATGAGATGCAGTTTGGCTATGTAATGCGCCCAACTCATCGTTCAAGAGAATACGAAAAAGATCGTTTTGAGGTATGCAATCACAGATACAGTGCGCTGTGCGATGCGTCTCACGGTGCAGCCGTATTAAATGACTGCAAGTATGGAATCAGCATGAATCAAAATGCGTTAGAACTAACTCTTCTTCGTGCAGCAGCAGCGCCAGAAATGCGTGCAGATAATCAGGTTCATCATTTTACATACGCGTTTACTGCTTGGGAAGGTGATTTTGCCGGATGTGATGTGGTAAAGCAGGGCTATGAACTAAATGAAAAGCCAAGACTGGTGCTGGGATGTGTGCCGACATTTAGCATAGCTTCTGTAAAGAACGGCACAGTTGTCTTAGATACAATAAAGCCGGCATTAGACAGAAGCGGTGATTTGATACTTCGTCTGTATGAGTCTAAAAAGGCAGCGGGAAAAGCACAGATTTTGCTGAATGTTGATGCAAAGAAGGCTTGGCTTTGTGATATGCTGGAAAATAAAGAGCAGGAGATAGTAATAAAAGACGGCATGTTAGAGCTTGAGTTTGGTGCATTTCAGATTCAAACGATTCGTCTGTCGATTGAGGAAGCTATGGCATAAAAGAGCCTGCAAATGAAAAGGCAGAAAGCATTCCGATGATTGCGTATTAAATGCGTTTTTATGAGGTGGATAAAGGGGGCAGGAAACTGCCCCTTTTGTGTAATAAAAGACATTGTATAATTCTTGTATCAAGCAACTTTGCAAGTGTATCAGACAGGAAACAGTGAATAAAATTACTATGAAAGGAAGAAGTTGAGGATAAAAAATGGTGGATGAATTTTTTTTACAATCATTGATCCAAATTACACATGGTGAAATTAGATTGATTGATAATGACAGAAAGATTCGGAGAATTGGACAGACAAATGAAGATGAGGATCCATTTTTTACGGATCCCAATTTTCTAAATGATGTGTTAGAACGAAGACCAGAAGCGTCAATTGATGTTTTCTGGGAAGATGACGTTTATTATGCGAGGGTTCGTCGAAAAAACATACAGGGATGGATTCTTGCGGGACCAGTTCAGACAATTGTTGGTGCAGCACCTGCGCTTAAAATCGCTCAAAAGCATAAAATTGAAACAAAATTATATCGCCTTCCGTATTGTGAATTAAAAACATTTTTAGAAGCAATGAAGCTGCTTCTTTATGAGGAAACAGGTGAAAAAGTTTGTTTGGGTGAGTTGTATACAAAACAACAGTCTGAGACAGAGCAACAGAAATTTTTTAAAAAAAAGTGCTGGATGGAAAATGGGGAACATTTGCACAATCCTTACAAACATGAGCAAAAGAAGCTTGGAAGTATTCGAGCTGGAAATTTAAAACAATTGGAAGAATGTCAAAATGAAGTATGGACAGGAGAAATTGGCAAACTTGCAGATAATCCTCTTCGTCAAGAGAAAAATCTTTCAATTGTTGTAATTTCTATTGCATGTAGAGCAGCAATTGATGGTGGCGTGGCACCTCATAAGGCATTTTCGATGTCAGATGTGTTTATTAGTAATATCGAAAGAATGACTCAGGTATTGCCAATTCAGGCAGCAGTTGTTGAATATGAACGAGAATTTGCACGAGCCGTTGAACAGGTCAAGCACGATAGCGAGCATAATCGTTATGTGGAGAGGGCGAAGGAATATGTTGCAGAACATATGGATGAATCAATTAGAGTAGTACAAATTGGAGAAGCACTTGGCATTAATGAAAATTATCTGACAGGCCTCTTTCATAAATATGAGGGAATTACGTTGCAGCACTATATACGAAAAGAAAAGGTTCATCAAGCAAAAGAACTATTGTTATATTCATCATATTCGTGTAGTGAAATTGCAGCTATTTTATGTTTTTCCACACAAAGTCATTTTTCTAGTATCTTTAAGCGTGAAGTAGGAATGACACCTGCAAAGTATCGAGAATCAAAAATACAAAGTGTGTAAGATATCAAAAAACGATAATTGGTAAAGAAGTATATTTTAATAATAAAAAAATAAAATTTATATACAAAAGTGATATAAAACTGTAGGGGTATTAGAATAATACGAGGAAAAATAGATAAAACAAAAAGAAAAATATGAGATTTATGATAAAAAATGAGGAAAAATGATATAATGGCAAAAAGGTATCTGCTATAATAAGTTCATTCAAAGTTTTCGGTAGAAGGCGATTGTGAATAAACCATATGATAGCAGATATTTTTTATGCAGTAGCATAGGAAAGGCAAGGTGAAGAAAATGGACATGAAACACTCAAGAAAGGGCGGACTGACAGGACGGAAGAAGAAACAGATTCGGTTAGTACTTTTGCTTCTCCCGTTCATGATTATGATAGGAGTTTTTTCCTATGCACCGTTGTTTGGATGGAGTTACGCATTTGTAGAATTTACACCTGGTGTTTCAATTTTTAAATCGCAGTTTGTTGGACTGAAATATTTTAAAAAGATTTTCGAAAATTCTAAAGATTTTGTGACAGTAATGCGCAATACACTTAGTATTTCATTCTTAAATATTTGCTGTTCTGTGCTTCCAGCTATTTTTGCAATAGCAATTTCACAGCTTAAAAATAAGCGATATGCAAAACTTGTACAAACAGGAACTTCAATTCCAAACTTTATTTCTTGGGTGCTTGTGTATTCAATTGTGTTTATGCTTCTTTCATCAGAAGATAGCGCATTAAATATTATTCTTATGGGACTCGGTGTTATAAAGAAGCCACTTAATGTGCTGACAAATGAAAAACATGCGTGGGCAACACAGGTTGCTATCGGTGTATGGAAATCACTTGGTTACAATGCAATTATTTATTTGTCTGCGATCACCTCAATTGATCAAGAGTTATACCAAGCAGCAGAGGTGGATGGTGCTAATACATGGCAAAAAATTATTCATGTAACTGTTCCTGGTTTACTCTCTACATTTTTTGTTTTACTATTACTTGCAATTTCTAATATGATGTCAAATGGATTCGAGCAGTTCTGGCTGCTTGGAAATGGTATGACGTGGGATAAGCTGGAAGTATTTGATACATATGTATATCGTATGGGTATCAAAAATATGGAATACTCATTGGCGACTGCGATGGGCATTTTCAAATCTATTGTAAGTATTATACTTTTGACATTTGCAAACTGGGCATCTAAAAAGCTGAGAGGCGATTCTATATTCTAAGTAAAAGCTAGAAAAGGAGGTTTTCTCAGAAAGGAGATTGTGAGAATTATGAAAAAGAGAAAAAAGATAACAATTGCAGGCACAATCAACACGGTATTGCTTGGATTGATCACATTTATTTGCGTATATCCGTTATGGTATATTTTTATTAATTCGCTATCTTCACCAGGAGCAGTGAACTTAGGTGTATATTTGCTTCCGAAGGAATTTACAACAGAAGCCTATACAGAGATGCTTCAGATTCCAGGACTTAAATCTAGTATATGGATTGCGTTTGCGAGGACGATATTTGGTACACTTTTAACATGTTTTTGCTGTAGCTTTGCAGCATACATTCTTGCTAATAGAGATCTTCCATGCAAGAAGTTTTTGTACCGATTCTTTATCGTTACAATGTATGTAAATGCAGGATTTATCCCGTACTATTTATTGATCAGCAATATAGGACTGAAAAATAATTTTTTGGTATACATTCTGCCATCAGCAGTTCAGGCATATTTTATTATTTTAGTAAAGACTTATATTGAGTCTATTCCAGGGGAACTGATTGAGTCAGCAGAGATTGATGGAGCTGGATTAGTAAAAATTTACTTCAAGCTTATTATTCCACTTGCAAAGCCGATTCTGGCATGTATTATTGTGTTTGCAGCTGTAAATCAGTGGAATGCATGGGCAGATGATATGTATTTTATGCAGGGAAGAAAATCTGCAACGTTACATTGTCTGCAGTATTTGCTGTATACGAAACTACAGTCAAATGTAGTATCTTCCACTGCAGGAGCGGCAGCGGGAGCGGCAATTAAAGTATCATCGACAACGCTGCGTATGGCAATGAGCTTTATTACGGTAGTTCCAATACTTTGTGTTTATCCGTTCATGCAGCGCTTTTTTACAAAGGGAATTATGCTTGGTGCAGTAAAAGGTTGAGAAATGTTATTTTATGTTAGTTATGATTGCAATCGTGCAAACGTATGGTACGAATGTAGTCTGGCAGTAATAAAAAAGAAAAAGGAAGGAGATATTTATGAAAAAAACAGTAGCAAGAAAGGCATTTGCAGCAGCGTCCGCACTTATTATGTGTGGTAATACAATGGCATTTGCAGGAGAGAGCACGGGCAGCACAACAACACCTCAATTCGAGGATAGAGTGGCACTTGATGTAGTGGCATTCGTAGGATCAGGTGAACTTGATGGACTTCGTTCTGATCCAGTCAGCAAGTATATTGAAGATAATTTGAATATTGATCTGTACCTGACTGCTGTTACAGAGGCAGATTGGCCGACACAGCTGTCAGCTATGTTAGCAGATAATGATTTACCAGATGTTTTCTTATTATCGGACCCAACAAAACAGCTTCCGATGCTTCTTGAGTCTGCATCTGTATTGAATTTGGAGCCTTATCTGGAAGAATATGCGCCAAATACCATGAATGACCCAGCAGGACAGCTGATGGTAACAGCAGAGCGTATGCCGGCAAACAGTCCAGATGGAAACATGTATCTTTGGGGAATGTGTAAAGGTTCTTGGGATGATGGCACAGTTCCAACATGCGGTCACTATTTGAGATGGGATCTGTATAAGGAAGCGGGCTATCCAAAGCTGGAAAATTATGATGAGGATCTGTTAGATGTTCTTGAGCAGATGGTGGCATTAGAGCCTGAAACAGCAGATGGACAGAAAACTTACGGATGCGGTGCATGGTTTGGTGCAGGTCAGGGATGGGGTGAATGGGTATTTACCTTTGGTCTTGGACCACAGGAAGGAGTAAATTTGATGGAGACAACGGGTCGTGTACTTGGTGTTTCTACAGTTGATTCTACACCTCTTGAAGCAAATCAGCTGACTGATCCTGAAAGTGTATTCTGGCGTGCAGTTCGTTTTTATAATAAGGCAAACCAGAGAGGTTTGTTAGATCCGGATTCCTTTACACAGACATCTGATGTTTACGAGGAAAATCTGAAGGCTGGAAAGTATATGTTTAATGTACCGGGTTGGATGTCTACCAATGCAAATACAGAGTTTAACAAGGCAGAAGGAAATGAAAAAACCTTTGTTTCAATGCCAAGTTTGACCGCAGATGCAGAAGATCGTTTTGGAAATATGTATAGAGGCGAGAGACAGTATGTTGTTAACGCAAATACTGAAAATCCAGAGCGCTGTGTAGCATTGCTTGACTTTGTATCTACATATGAATTTTCCAGAATTGCATGGAATGGCTTAGAAGGTGGTATGTGGAATATGGAAGATGGTGAGCCAGTACCGACGGATGAGTACCTGAAAGTAACAAAGGATGATGCTCTTGGCGTAGAGACTGGTATTAATGTATACCATCATTTCTGTGGATTTGGAAACGGAACAATTCAGCCAGATGGCTACACCACTGATCTGTATCAGTTCTCAACAAAGGCTATGGAAGCAAAGATGAATGATACCATTAAGGATTTCATTGATCATTATGGTGCAGAGTCTCAGGTAGATGTATATCGTCAGGAAACACCTGTTACTGATTCTATGAATTACATTTCATTTGGTGATCCAGAAGGTGATGTTGCTTCTTGGGTAAACGAAATCAATGCATACATGGGTAAGAACGTATTTAAGTGCGTAGCATGTGAGTCTGATGAAGACTTTGAGGCAATGCGTGACAGCATGATTGAAGAACTGAAGGCAAGCTATCATGTTGATGAGGTATTTGATTACTTCTATCAGGATGCTTTGGCTCAGGCAGAAGATGTTGCAACACTTGTTGAAATGAATAATGCAATCAAAAAATAAGCTTAAATGAAAGTGTTATTTACAAGTTAAAAAGACATAAGCCTAAATAAACACCCGGAATATATTGTATAGCAGCAATATATTCCGGGTATTTTAATGACGTATAGTGTTATCCTCTTGGATCTTTTGCAAAGCTAGGAATTTCTACACATGGCTGTTCATAAACCCAGCCTTTGGCAGGGCCTCCCGCTGCATGAAACCAGTTCCCTGTAACTTCGTTTACGACATGAAGTCCATTTTCATCTTCTTCCATTTCAAATAAAAGAATACGTTTCTTTGGGTGATCATTTGGGCAGTGGCATGCCATCATTAGCTGACCGCCAAAGGTATAAAACAGCATTGCATGACCGCCATCAAGTGCATACAGTGGTTCTGATTCCTGATCCCATGGCCCCAGAATATCACCAAAACGGCTTGTCGCGTAGCCTACAGCATATGCGCCTTTTTCTGTGAAGCTGGACCAAAGCATAATAAGTTTTCCGCCAGGAAGGCGATGCAAAAATGGTCCGTCTGTCACATAGCCGCCTTCTTTTGCGCCTTTAGCATTCCATTTGCCATCGGATGCTCTAAATAAAATGACAGGATCACCAATTGCTTCGCCCAAATCATCAGACATTGGTATGGCACAAATTTGACCATCACCAACCTGAAGCCACTCATGACAAAATACCATCCAAGGCTTGCCTGATCGGTCAACGTACAATGTTCCATCAAGACTCTGCCATCCATCTGGTGTAACAGCTTCTTGACGAATGGGTTCAAATGGTCCTTTTGGTGAATCTGATACTAAGCACTGACATTTGCGGTAATGACCATCTGCACGAAATGAGCTGAAAAGATAATAGCGTCCTTTCCAGATATGAACCTCTGGTGCCCAATAATCCTTATCTGCCCAGAAATTATTTTGACGAAAACAAATCTGTGGCTTTGACCAGTGAATCAAATCCTTACTTTCAAGTACATAAAATACACCGTGTTCTTTGTCAGTTTCCACATCTGGGAAACGTTTGGTATCCGCAAACTGTACATAAGTGTAGTAGCAGCGGCTTTTTGGATCTGCCAGAATAAATGGGTCGCTGATATGGACATCTCTCACATGATACGGGTACTGTTCCAGATCAACTGTGTCATCACTACAATAAAAACGCATGTTGTTCCTCCTTAAAAAATGATATCTTTGCTGATTTTTGTTAGATAAAAATAGCTTTCTTTACTGTACACCATACCACATCGCTCATCAAAAAACGATGTCAAATTTTATATTCTTTTTGTGTTTTTTTGACGAGTAAAAAATAATATAAAAACCCTACCACTTTTTTGCATTTTGAGCGATAATGGAAGTGATAAAAATCAAAACTGGGAGACAGAAAAATATGGAAGCAGAAAAATTAATAGAAGCACTTCACACGGTAGAGAAATTAAAAAGAACGATGCGTCATTGCTACACATCAGATGACAGGAAGGAAAGTGTAGCAGAGCATTGCTGGCGAGTGGCACTGATGGCATATTGGATGGAAGATGAATTTCCAGAAGTGGATATTAATAAAGTAATTAAGATGTGTCTTATTCATGATTTGGGTGAATGTTTTACAGGTGATATTCCGTGTTTTAAAAAGACAGAGGCCGATGAAGAAACAGAGGAAAATCTGCTTTATCAGTGGATAGCGACACTTCCGGAGCCACTTAATGATAAGATGTGGACACTTTATCAGGAGATGAGTGAGCTAAAAACACTAGAGGCAAAGATCTACAAGGCACTCGACAACATGGAGGGTGCATTGTCTCATAACGAGTCAGATCTTAAGACCTGGGAACCGCATGAGTATGAGCTGACAAAGAATTATGGAATTGACAAGTCTCAGTTTCATCCATATATCAAACATCTGCGCGAATGTATCAGACAGGAAACTGTGGATAAGATTATTGCGGCAGGAAGAAATATTACGCTGGCAGAAGAATCCGACAAAGATGAACTTCTAAAGCTGTATCGCTCAATGATAGGCGGCGCAGCAAACTGGAATGAATATTATCCTTCCATGGAAAATATTGAGTTTGATATTGCACATGACAGCCTGTTTGTCATGAAAAATCAAAAGGGAGAAATCATTTCGGCCATTTCAATTGATCACGACGAAGAAGTGGATAAGCTTGATTGTTGGAGCAAGGATTTTCAGCCGTCAGCAGAGGTGGCACGCGTGTGTGTCAGAAAAGATTTGCAGGGACAGGGCATTGCAAAAATGATGATGGAACACGTATTTGCCGTGCTTCGTGAGCAGAACAAAAAGAGTGTTCATATACTTGTGCGTGATAATCATAAAGTAGCGCTCAAGTGCTATAGCGATCTTGGATTTGTTCTAGTCGGGGAGTGCGAGCTGTTTGAAAAGCACTTTGTATGTATGGAAAAGAAATTATAAAAAATCACCCATTTTTCTGTTGCTGCAAAATACAATTTTCCAAATTTGGAAATATAGATGAGAAAAAATAAAAATCGCGGAAAATAAAGGAAAAACGCGAAAATAATAGGCCATGATTCATTTTTTAACGGTTCGAAAACGTTAAAGTAAATGAATATGGGGGGTCATTTTTATTGTAAAATGACTGTTCTTAAAAGGGAAAAGATATGGTATATTAAAATATAGAACGAAATAGTTTGAAGAATTTGATTTGGCAGAGGCAAATGTACAGATTTGGATTTAACAGAAAGATGGGAGGAAACAAAATGAGAAGAAGACGATTTATGACACCGGCAGTAGTGGCGATGCTTTTTGTGAACACAATAATACAGAATGCACCAGCAGAGCAGACCGTTGAGACAGAAGCGCAGGAAAAGGAGGTAAAAGTAAACAGTCAGACAACACAAGCAGCGCAAAGTCTGGAGGAGGCGAAGGCAAATCTTGATCAGGCAAAGGAAAATACACGTCAGGCACAATCAGCGATGGAAAAAGCAGATCAGGAAGTAAAAGACGCACAGAAAGTCAAGGCCGATGCAGAGGCGGCACAAACGGAAGCAGTACAAAAGGAAGCAGCAGCAAAAGAAGCAGTGGAGCAGGGATTATCTGAGAACAAGATGCAATTTGAAAGCGAACTGCAGGCAGCAAATGATGAGGAATCGGCAGCGCAGTTAAAAAAGGAAGCTGCCGATGCAGCACTTAAAGATGCACAGACGAAAAAAGCGAAGGCCCAGACAAGTCTTTCTGAGGCCAAGAAAAAATATGATGAAGCAATTGCTCAAAATGGTGAGCTGACGCAGGCAGATGTCGATCAGGCGAACACGGATGCAGAGGAAGCAAAAAATGCGGTGACAGAGCAGGAGTGTCAGGTAGAATCCGCACAGAAAGAAGCCGATGCAGCAAAACAGGCTTTGGATGACGCAGAGAAAAAGAGAGCACAGGCAGAAGCAGATGTGCAGAAGGCAAAAGAAGAAAGGGATACAGCTAAGCAGACTTATTTACAGGAAGCAGAGAAGTCATCCCAGTCCGACAGCAATGTAAAATCTGCTCAGGAAGCAGCCCAAAACGCACAGAAGAAATTTGATGAAGCCAAGTCTGCAGCGGATGATTTGAAGGTACAGCAATCCAAAAAGCAGCAGGATCTTTTGGATGCACAGGCTGCAGCGGATGAGGCAGCTAAGACCTACCAGTCTGTCAAACAGAAGCTTGAGGAAAATGAACAGGCAAAGTCTGAGTTAGAGCAGGCCAAGAAAAATGTTACCGTGGCAGATGATGCCTGCAGTAAAGCGCAGACGGAGTATGATGCGTTGGTGCAGGCATGGAAGGAAAAACAGGCGGAGGGTGCGGCATTAAACGAAAAGCTTAAGGCAGCCCAATCGTGTGACTGGGAAAATGGAGACGAATTTGATGCGGCACTGGAACAATCTGACGAACGTTTTTCAAATTTAAACAAATTGATTCGCACCTATATTCAGGCAAAAGAGGCGGAGACTGCGGCAGCGCAGGATCTGCAGGAAGCTAAAAAAGCAGTGCAGAATGCAGACACGGCAAAAGCGGCAGCAGAACAAAAGAAAGCAGCAGCAAAAGAAGCAGTGGAGCATGGATTTTCTGAGAACAAGACGCAATTTGAAAGCGAACTGCAGGCAGCAAATGATGAGGAATCGGCAGCGCAGTCAAAAAAGGAAGCTGCCGATGCAGCACTTAATGATGCACAGACGAAAAAATTGAAGGCACAGACAAGTCTTTCTGAGGCACAGAAAAAATATGATGAAACAATTGTTAAAAATGGTGAGCTGACGCAGGCAGATGTCGATCAGGCGAACACGGATGCAGAGGAAGCAAAAAATGCGGTGACAGAGCAGGAGAGTCAGGTAGAATCCGCGCAGAAAGCAGCCGATGCAGCAAAACAGGCATTGGAGACTGCAAAACAGGAGTTTGATAATCTGGGGGGCGCACAGGCACTGCAGGATGCAGAAAGTAAAAAAACGACTGCTCAGAAAAATGTAGAGCAGGCTGAAAAAGATAAAGATCAAACACAGCAGAATTTAGAGGCAGCACAGAAAGAACTGGAAAACGTACAAAACCAGCTTAACAGTGCACAGAAAGCGCTGGAAACCAGTACAGCTGCAAAGACAGCAGCGGATAATGAATTAAAAGATGCGCAGGATCAGAAAGCTAATGTCGAGAACTTGCAGAAGGATAGCGATGACAGAAAAATTAAGTGTGAGACAGAGATCAACACGTTGAGTCAGAGCTTGAAAGCGTGTGAGGAAAAAATCATAACTGAACAGAATTCATTGTATTCCTTAGAGAAAAAAATTATGACAATAAAAGGCATGTTGCAGGAAGAATGGGTCTCCCAACCAGAACGTGAATATCTAGAGGCACAACTCGCTGATACTCAGGCAAGTCGTGATGCTAGCCAGAACCAGCTTGATGCTTACATGAAAGAGTATAATAAGCTTACGAAAGAAAAAAATTCGTGGGAAGATAATTTGGAAACTGTGAACGCTAATTTAGCGTCTCTGAAGAAAATGCAAGCCGACGCAGATGAAAGGCTTCAGTCAGCCGAGACCGCGGCCAAACAAGCGCAGGCTGCTTTCGAAGAGGCTCAAACAAAGTATGATGGGCTTACGACACAGAAATCTGATCAGGAAACGCAAGTAAACGAATGTCAGACTCAATTAAAAGACAGAGAGAATGCCTTACAGACAAAGCAGGATGAACTGAATGTGATCGAGAGCCAACTGAAAATTTTGAAACAGGCAGAGGACGCGGTAAAGTCGGCAGAAAGTGAAAAGAAAAACAAGGAAGCAGAGCTTAGTAATAAGCAGCAGGATCTTTTGGATGCACAGGCTGCAGCGGATGAGGCAGCTAAGACCTACCAGTCTGTCAAACAGAAGTTTGAGGAAAATGAACAGGCAAAGTCTGCGTTAGAGCAGGCCAAGAAAAATGTTACCGCGGCAGATGATGCCTGCAGTAAAGCGCAGACGGAGTATGATGCGTTGGTGCAGTCATGGAAGAAAAAACAGGCGGCGGTTGCGGCATTAAACGAAAAGCTTCAGGCAGTCCAATCGTGTGACTGGGAAAATGGATATGAATTTGATGCGGCACTGGAACAATCTGACGAACGTTTTTCAAATTTAAATAAATTGATTCGCGCCTATATTAAGGCAAAAGAGGCAAAGACTACGGCAGCGCAGGATCAGCAGGAAGCTAAAAAAGCAGTGCAGGATGCAGACGCGGCAAAAGAGGCAGCAGAACAAAAGAAAGCAGCAGCAAAAGAAGCAGTGGAGCAGGGATTTTCTGAGAACAAGACGCAATTTGAAAGCGAACTGCAGGCAGCAAATGATGAGGAATCGGCAGCGCAGTCAAAAAAGGAAGCTGCCGATGCAGCACTTAAAGATGCACAAGCGAAAAAAACAGATGCCGAAACGGAGCATTCCAAAGCCCAGAAAAAATATGATGAAGCAATTGCTCAAAATGGTGAGCTGACGCAGGCAGATGTCGATCAGGCGAACACGAATGCAGAGGAAGCAAAGAAAGCATTGGAGGCAGCAAATGATGAGCTGGCAGCTGTACAGAAACAGCTTACCTCAGCACAAGAATTGCTGCAAAATTGTGCTGATAGGAAAAAAGCTGCAGACGAAGACTATGATGAGGCAGTCAAAAAAAATAAGCTCAATGGTCAACAGACATTAGAAGCAAAACAGCAGCTTGATGAAAAACAGACGGCATTGGACAATGCAAATGTAAAGCTGACACAGGCAACTGATGTCGAGACTAGCGCAGAAAAAGAGGCTGCAGCAAAAGATACAACACTTCAGCAAAAACAGCAGGCGCTTCAAACAGCGAAGGATGCGGCAGATTCAGCTGCAAAGACCAAAGAGTCTGTTCTGCAGTGCTTTGAAGCAAATGAGCAGGCAAAGCGAGAATTCGAACAGGCGAAGGAAGATTCTGCAGTAGCAGAAGATGCCTGCAAAAAGGCACAAAGTGAAGCAGACACCGCTTTGCAAATGTGGAATGAAAAACAGGCACTGGCTGCACAATGGAAAGTAAATCTGCAGGCACTTGCATCCTGCGATTGGGAGAATGGACAGGAATTTGATCTGTCTCTGGAAGAAGCAGATGAACGTTTCGTCAGACTAAATGAGTTGATTCGGGCATATATGCAGGCAAAGAAAAATCAAAAGGCAGCAGATGATACAGCGGAAACGGCACAGGAATGGTACAGTCAGTTATGTGCAGCAGTGACGAAAGCAAAACAGGAGTATGCTGTCGCGCTGGCAGACGAAGCAATTGCACAGGAGATATATGATTCCTTCTTAAAAGAACAGGAGACGAGCGAAGAAGAAAGCAGCTCATCTGAAGAATCCAGCGAAGAACAGACATCGCCATCAACCTCACAGGAATCACAGGCTCAGACTCAAACCCAGAGCCAGACGCCAAGCTCCAGTCAGGAAGAAAGCCAAATAAAAGATGTTGTTCTCGGAATTGAGGATTACAGTATGCTATTTGGATTGGGATTAGCAGGAGCAGGCGGCATGCTTCTCATCTGGCTGGCGTTAAAATTCAAGCGTATTTAAACTTTTTTTCCATCTTCAGGGGGCTGGTTAGTTCACTAGCCCCCTAAACTTTTTGAAATCTGATGTGGGAAATTTCAGTAAAAGAAAAACGAGAAGTTTACTAGTCAGAGCTGGCTGCAGCACCCTTCCACTTGTCAAATCCTAATTAAGTGTGATATACTGCCCACAAATGGTCGTATTTGTGACGAAAGAACGAGGGGGGAGTTTGTTTTCGGAACAGATAATTATTTTTGCATAAAGATAAAAACGCGCAGAGCGCAGAAAAGAGGAAACAATGGAGCTGATTCATTATTATGAGGATCTAAATACGCTGCACGTGGGAACAGAGAAGCCACGCTGCTACTACCTTCCGAAAAAGACAGATGGAACAGATTCATACCGTTTGTTGAGCGGCAATGACTGGCGCTTCTTTTATTATCCAAATCCGCAGAGCGTGGATGAAAAGTTCGTTCTTAAAGATTATGAAAACCCAGAGTATGTGATGATGGAGGTACCATCCTGCTGGCAGTCAAAGGGCTATGACTATAAGCATTATTCGGGTGGTGCATTTGTCATACCATATGATCCACCGTATGTGCCGGATGAGAATCCATGTGGTGCTTATTATAAGGATTTTGATGTATCTAATGAGGAATTAGAAAAAGACTTGTATTTGTACTTTGAGGGAGTAGAGGCAGGATTTTACGTATGGGTGAATGGTCAGTTTGTTGGCTACAGCCAGGTGTCACACAGTCCTAGCGAGTTTGACATTACTCGCTTTGCCAAAGCAGGAAAGAACCGTCTGGCAGTACTTGTGTTAAAGTGGACTGATGGAACGTATCTTGAAGCACAGGATAAGTACCGCTACAACGGAATTTTCCGTGATGTTACATTGATTGCTCGTCCAAAGAGCGCAGTAGTGGACTACACTGTGCGTACCACTTTGTCAGAGGACAACACAAAGGCAGAGGTTTTTGTAAGACTTGATTCATACAAAGGTTTGCCGAATGTAACAGTAAGCTTATTTGCACCAGATGGCAGTAAGTTGGCAAATGAAACGCTTGTGACAGAAAATAATGATCTAGAAACTGTGTTTAAAGTGAATGATCCAATTTTATGGAATGCTGAGCATCCAACTTTATACAAACTAGTTTTGTCTACTGATGATGAGGTCATTGAGCAAAAAGTCGGTATTCGCGAGATTGAAATAAAGGATGGCGTCATGCTTTTAAATCATCGCCCGGTAAAGCTTCTTGGTGTAAACCGTCATGACAGCAGCCCAACAGATGGATACACGGTATCAAGAGAGCATGTAGTGCGCGATCTTACGATGATGAAAAAGAACAATATCAATGCAATCCGCACAAGTCATTATCCGAATGCACCGTGGTTTACTGAGCTTTGCAATGAGTATGGCTTTTACGTGATTGCAGAGGCTGATTTTGAGACACATGGAACGATGGATCTTGTTGGTGAAGAGCCGATTTATAGAAAGTTTGGAAAGATTGTTCAGGATCCGGCTTTCCACGATGCGATTGTAGATCGTATGATGTTAAACGTAATTCGTGACAAGAACGAAAGCTGTGTTGTTATCTGGTCTCTTGGAAATGAAAGCGGTTATGGAAAGAATCTGATTGATGCTGGAAAGTGGACAAAGGAATATGACCCAACACGTCCAGTTCACTATGAAGGAGCAACTTGGGCACCTCCAGGAATCGAGAATGATCAGTCTTGTCTTGATATGGTAAGCCGCATGTACCCGACTGTAGAGACAATTAAAAAGTATCTTGCAGACCCTACTAGCGTAAAGCCATTTATCTTGTGTGAGTTTGTTCACGCAATGGGCAATGGCCCTGGTGACATTGAGGACTATCTGGAAGTCATCTTACCAGAAAAGCGAATCATCGGCGCATTTGTCTGGGAATGGTGTGATCATGCAACATATGAAGGAAAGACACCAGATGGGAAGGACAAATATTTCTATGGCGGTGATTACGGTGAATTCCCAAACGATGGAAATTTCTGTATGGACGGACTTGTTTATTCAGACCGCCGCCCGCATACTGGACTGCACGAGTGGAAAAATGCAATTCGTCCAGTAAGAGCCACACTTCAGGAAATCAGTCCACTAAAGGTAGTATTGTGGAATCGTCTTGACTTCACAAATCTTGATGATGCTGTAACAGTAACATATGAGATTAAGGAAGAAGGAAGACTGCTTTCACAGGGAAGTGTTGCAGTACCTTCAATTGAACCACATGAAAAAGGCTTTGTTCTGATTCCAGAGGCACCAAAGACAAATAAAAATACTTATCTTAAGCTGACCTACACAGCAAAGCAGGGAACTGCTCTTGCAGGAGAGGTACTTGGCTTTGATCAGATTGCTTTGTTTGAGGAGCAGGATGAAGTGCTCACACCTGTATCTAAGACTGCGTTGCCGGTATTTGCTTCGTGGAGTGTAAATGAGACGGCGGATATTTATGAGCTGACAAGAGACGGCGAGTGTATGGTATTTGATCGTCATCTTGGAACATTTGCAAAGATCGTTAAAGATAATGAGAACCAGATTTCTGAGCCAATGCGTTTTCTGACATTCCGTGCGCCGACAAATAATGACTCGGCAGTATCAAAAGAGTGGAGAATGGCAGGATACGACAGAAGTACAGTAAAGGTGTATGAGACATCTATCCAGGAAACAGATGGCGTAATCGAGATTCATAGCAGATTCTCCATTGCATCTCCAGCTAAGCAGCCATTCCTTCGCCTTCAGGCAGTATGGAAAGTTGATCTTGAGGGAACCATTTATCTTTCCTTAGATGGAAACTTTGACAAGGTATTCCCGTATCTTCCGCGATTTGGTCTTGGATTAAAGCTTCCAAACGATAAGACCGATGTAACATACTACGGATATGGTCCATATGAAAGCTATTCTGATAAGCATCGTGCATCTTGGGTAGATCGTTTTGATACAACAGTTGATGATATGTTTGAGGATTACGTTTTCCCACAGGAAAATGGAAGCCATTACAACTGTCAGTATGCATCTGTTGGAAATTTGTATGCAAAGGGCAAAAAGCCGTTCAGCTTCCAGGCATCACGCTACAGTGAAAAGGAGCTTGACGAAAAGGCACATAACTTTGAGCTTGTTCCATCTGATGGCATTTACGTGGCGCTTGACTATAAGCAAAGCGGAATTGGTTCTAATTCCTGTGGTCCGAGACTGGCAGAGAAATATCAGCTTCGCGAAGAAAAAATTGAGTGGGAGATAAGCATTCGATTTGACAATAAGAATTAAGTGAAAGTGCAGTAAATAAAAATATGGTTTTGAATATTTAGAGGATATTGAAGCAGCTATGCGCGGAGAGTAAAAAATGATCTATAATGGGATGAAAAAACTTCCCTTATGCGCAGGATATGTTGTATAATGGCAATAGATTCTGCGCTTTTTTGCGTATAAAAAACGGCGAAAAATGAAGGGAGACAGAATATGGGACTGACAATTCTGCTGGTTGATGATGATCAGATTCTGACAGAAAAAACAAAAAATTCATTAAATTGGGACAGTCTTGGCATCGGTATGGTGTTTACTGCAAATAATATCCATGAGGCAAAGGGAATTTTAAAGGTATACAAGGTAGATATTCTTCTTTGTGATGTGGATATGCCTATGGGAAGCGGTCTTGAGCTTGTAGAGTGGATACGTGAGGAAGGGATGGAGATAAAATGCATCTTTTTGTCGAGCTATGCAAACTTTACTTATGCACAGAAGGCGCTTCGATTAGGTTCTGTTAATTATCTGCTAAAACCAATTTCCAATAAAGATCTTGAGGCGGAGTTAAATACAGTCTGTGATGAACTGTTAAAGGAGCATACAAATCTGAACAGTCAGGAGAAGAAACAACGTGAGGAAGTGTGGAAAAAGGTGTTGGTGCAGGCACTTTCTGATGGTGTTGGTACGTCAAACACCAGTAGTTTATCAGATGCTCAATATAGTGAACTCTATCCATCTGTGCAGCCAATTACACTTGTTCTTGCAGGGCTTCTCGACAACAGCGATGAGCGTCAGAAGGTAAAGGACATTTCATTATATAATTATTGTATGCGTACAGTGTCAGAGAAATATTTGCGGGAACTTGATCTTGACGTGACTGTATCATATAAGGATGCCGAGTGGCTTCTCGTATTAAAAAATTTTGCCGATTATGATCGCCTTGAGGAGCAGCTGTCAAAAATGCAGCAAGAGTTAAATGAACAGACTGCGCATAGCTATTGCTTTTATATTACAGTAGGCGCCCATATGCAAGCATCGCAAAGGCAATTCGGATAATTTCTGATATGCGCGAGCATGCAATTCCGAATAAACGATTGATGATTGAGGAGCGGGCGTGGGAACTTCGAAAGATTTCCTATTCGGAGCCTCGTGGGAGAAATGGCAGGAAATGTTTCATAAGAGTACAGCTTCAGGTGATTCATCTTACAATACAGCTTACATGGACGTTATGCAGGAAATGCTTACCTATGTTGATCATGCTTGTGAGAGCGGAAGCTGGTACTTGTCAGATTTAAGACGCTTTGTGAAGCATATGGGCGATTTGCTGTTAAAAGTTTTGCGTGACAACAATGAGACATTTGAAGAACTGTTTGACTGGCAGGAGTATGAGCGAATGAGCTTTCTGGCACGCCGCTCCGAGCAGGGGTGTATTGATTTTATTGAAACTGTCTGGAAAAAGCTGGATAGTCTGCATAAAACAGAAGACAAGGCGGAGGCAACCATTGCCAAATTAAAAAGATATATTGAAGAAAATTTAGGCGGTGAATTGACGCGTTCTGTTCTGGCAGGACAGGTGTATCTGTCAGAGGATTATATAACGAGACTTTTTATCAGGGAGACTGGACAGACACTGCCTGTATATATTGCAAGACGGCGCATGGAAAAGGCAGCAAAACTTCTAAGGGAATCTACAGATCCAATCAGTAAAATTGCGATGGAGGTTGGATACAGCAATTTTTCCTATTTTAGCAAGACATTTCGCGATTATGTGGGCAGCACACCGAATGAATATAGGGCAAAGTATAGAAAATAGATTTGTGAGTTTTTACTTGTTAACAAAAAACTTGTTAACAAAAAAACGATAAAATAACAAAATAACGATTTTTATGAAAAAAGATATCACAAAAAGATATCTTTTTTTTGTTATTTCCTAGCAGAAATTTTGTAGCAGAAAAAATATAAAAAATGTACTATAAAACCATAAAGAAAAAAGAAATAATTAGTAAAAAAGGAAGGAGAAAAACGTGAAAACGAAAAAGATTCAGTCAAAAAGCAGCAAGCTCAGTGTAGGGCAAAAGCTTAAGGAAAGTAGTCAGCTATATCTGTTGATGCTTCCGTCTATCATCATTTTCCTGATCTTTACCTACTACCCGATGTACGGTGTCATCATTGCCTTTAAGGATTTCAAGCCGGCACTTGGTATTATGGGAAGTAAGTGGGTCGGCATGAAGAACTTCATAACGTTCTTCAAATCGTATCAGTTTTCCGTGACAATCAAAAATACGATCGTAATCAGCTTGTACACAATTGTGGTTACATTCCCATTGCCAATCATTATGGCACTGATGGTGAATCAGATCCGCTCAACGAAGTTTAAGAAGTTTTTGCAGGTAGCTACTTATCTGCCGCATTTCATTTCAGTCGTTGTTATGTCTGGTATGATTATCCTGTTTTTATCACCAAGTACAGGAATCATCGCAAAGCTGGTTGGACTTCTTGGATTCAAACTTCCAAACCTGATGGGTTCTGCATCTGCGTTCCCTCATATTTATGTATGGACAGAAGCTTGGCAGCATGTCGGATGGGATTCCATTCTCTACATTGCAACACTTTCTTCAGTTGACCCAAGCCTTTATGAGGCAGCCACAATGGATGGTGCAAACAAGTGGCATAAGATTGTTAACATTGACCTTCCATCATTGGTTCCAACGGCAACAGTTATGTTTATCCTTCGAATGGGAAGCGTTATGAGCGTTGGATTTGAGAAGGTTTACTTGCTACAAAATACATTAAACAGCAGTTCAAGTGAGATCATCTCAACTTACGTGTATAAGATGGGTCTTGTAAGCAATCAGTACAGCTTATCAGCAGCGATCGGCCTGTTTAACAACATCATCAATCTGGTTCTTTTGATAGCAGTCAATATGATAGCTAAAAAAGTCAGTGATACTTCATTAGTCTGATGGAAGGGGGAAAAACAGTGAGCAAGGCAGCATACAAAACAGCAAAGACAAACAAAATTAAGCGTTCAAGAGCCGACTTGATTTTTGATATCATTCTGTACACAATTGGAACAATTTTGATTCTGATTACACTCTATCCGATGTACTTTATCGTAATTGCGTCCATCAGTGATCCGCAGCTGGTATCAAACGGCGAGATCATGTTTATCCCACGCGGAGTCAGCTTAAAGGCGTATAAGCAGCTTTTAGGATATACAAGACTATGGACTGGCTACAGAAATACCATTATCTATGTAGTGCTTGGAACAATTATCACATTGGCTGCTAATATCCCGGCTTCTTACGCATTATCAAGAAAGAAGCTTTACGGCAAGAAATTGTTCAACATGTTCTATCTGATTCCAATGTTCTTTACAGGTGGTCTGATTCCTACATACATGGTAGTAAAAAATCTTGGACTGACTGATACAATGACCGTTATGGTGCTTCCATTCTCGGTTGTTACTTACTACATCATTGTTGGACGAACCTTCTTTGAAAACAGTATTCCAGACGAACTTTGGGAGGCAGCACAGCTTGACGGCTGCGGTTACATTTCCTTCTTCTTTAAAATCTGTCTGCCGCTTTCTAAAGCAATCATCGCTGTTATCGCATTGTGGGCAGCAGTTGGACAGTGGAATGGCTACTTCAACGCATTGATCTATTTAAGAAGCGAGGCACTTCAGCCACTGCAGATCGTTCTTAGAAACATCTTAATCAGCAACCAGACAATCAGCTCAATGATGACAGGATCAGCAGCAGTAGAAGCAAAGCAGATGGCCGATCTGATTAAGTATGCAGTAATCGTTGTATCATCAGCGCCAATCATGTGCATGTATCCATTTGTACAGAAATATTTCAATCAGGGTGTTATGCTCGGTGCTGTAAAGGGCTGATATAAAAAGGCTGTAAAGCCTGTAATAATAAAAATCCAAAACAAAAAATAATCATAAAGCAAAAAGGAGATTAAAACTATGAAAAGAAACATGAATCTGAAAGCAACCGCAGGCATCCTTCTTGCACAGGCAACTATGCTTGGAGCTATCGCAGCACCGACTGTTACTGCACTTGCAGACGAGGGCGATGCAAAGCAGTTTACTGTAGCAACTGTTCGCTGGACTGATGCATGGCCAAATGACTTCTTAAAGGAAGGCGTAATGGCAGAGATGGAAGAGAAGGCAGGTGTTGATCTTGACTGGCAGATTTATTACAACTCTGATTGGTCTGAGCAGAAATCTCTTCTTCTTGCTTCTGGTGAGCTGCCGGATGCATTTGTTGGAAGTATCTGTCTGAATTCTTCTGATATGGCACAGAACAAGGATTATTTCGTTGATCTGACACCATATATCAACGAAGAGACCATGCCGAATCTGACAAAGGCAATGGAAGAGTGTCCGGAGCTTCGCGCTGCATGTACAGATCGTGATGGAAAGATTTATTCCCTCCCTAAGAAGCTTCCTCTTCGTCCGACCGTATGTGGAAATGGACTGTACATCAATCAGGATTGGTTAGATAACCTTGGCTTAGAAGCTCCGAAGACACTCGATGAACTGACCGATGTACTCCTTGCTTTTGCAAAAGAGGATGCAGACGGTGACGGCGATCCGACAAATGAGATTGGACTGACAAATAACGCAGGAACTAACCTTCAGGCAGACTGTCAGCACATCCTTTCTGTATGGGGCTGCATGGTTAGCCGTAATACCAACTACATGGGATTGAATAATGATGGCGAGGCTGTATTTGTTCCAGCACAGGAAAACTATAAGGAAGCTGTTGAGTGGATGCATATGCTCTGGGAAAACGGCGTACTTGATCCAGAGTATTTTACTCAGGATGGTTCTGCAGTAACAGCAAAGCTTCAGGCAGAGGGCGGTTCTAAGGTTGGAATTATTTCTGCATGGACTGCTGATTCAGAAGCTGGTCAGAATGCAGATCAGTACTCCTTAATGGAGGCTGTTGAGGGCTACAATGATATTCATTATGTAGAGTGTGCTACAGCATCATTAGACATTACAGATCGAGAGCTTGTTATCACAACTGCATGTGAGGATCCAGAGGCACTGTTAAAGTGGGCAGATAATTTCTATGATGATCTTGTTTCCTTACAGACTTTCTATGGTTCACTGGGTGTTACTGTAACAGCAAATGATGACGGAACTTACAGCGTTCATTCTACAGATGATGATACTTCTCTTGATACAGCAGCATGGTCTAATTCCTTAAGAGATTTTGGACCGAAGTACATGAATCCAGATTTCTATGACAAGGTTATTATTCCTGATGATGTATCCGATGGAACAAAGCTGAAGGAAGATGAAGTAAACGCAAAGTATGTTACTACTGATAAGAATACCGGAATGCCAGCTCTTCAGTACACTGAGGATGAGTTAAATCGTATCACTACAATCGGAACTGATGTTTACAACTATGTTGAGGCTATGTATGCTCACTGGGTAGTAGACGGTGGTGTTGAGGATGAGTGGGATTCCTATATCGAGCAGTTAAATGCAATGGGTCTTGAGGAAATGGTATCCTTACAGCAGGGTGCATATGCAGCTTATCTTGAAAGCATGGAGTAAATAAAATTTCTCTGTAGACAGGCAAAATGAAATAGACTACAATAAAAGCAGACAGATTTTCTGGCTGCTTTTATTGTAGGACGTGATAAAGGAGGTAAGCCAATGCATATTAAGGTAAAGCAGTTCAGTTTAAGAAATATCGTTTTTTCAATTCTTTTAATTGTAATGCTTTTGCTGTCATGCTTGGCAGGAACACTTCTTGTCAGCACCAACCAGAATAGGAACCTGGTAAATCAATATGTGTCAGAGACGGTAGAGCTGTATGTTAGTCAGCTTCAAAAAGAGATGGACGTTATGCGTGTAGAGCTGATTAACATTCTAGAGTCGAATGAGGCGACAAATGAGCTGCCGGATTACTTTAATTCAGAGAGCTCTCAGGTATTTCCAATTTTGAAAAAAATTTCAGAACAGCTTCGGATTCAGGCAATTTGGCATGATTCTGTATATGGCTATTATGAGTATATTGGCACATCAAATGCCTTAATTACGAGTACGGGAACAAAGTTTTCGAAAAGTGTAAAAACGTCGATTGAACGTTTTTTAATGGTCTATCTTTCTGCAAATATGACAAGGCGACAGAACTCACTTTATCATGAATTTGTCAAGATAGAAGATCAGATGTACCTGTTGACCTGGTATATGAAAGGGCAAAAGATAGCAGGAAACTTGATTCCATTGCAGCGCATTTTTGAGGATCTTGAAAATTGTACGAAAGGCTACACGATTCTGCCATACATATATGACACTGATAATGAAGATAATATTTTTCCACAGAATGTCAGTGAAGAGGAGATTAAAGATTTTGAGCAGGGAACTGTAAAGCAGACGAATATATATTGTTATGCGATTAGTGGTCTAGGTGATTTGTGCATCTATGTTGTGCCGGGAAATGGTGTGCTTCAAGCTGCAAATAGGTGGGAAGTTATTCTTATTATAATGCTGGTAATTTGTATACTTGTTTGTGTTGTCGTTGTATTAATATATATCCGTCATATCTTATTCCCGCTCCAAAGCTTTGTCAATAGCCTTGATGAACTTGACACAGACACATATCTGCATGACAATTCCTCTAATAATCTTTTAGAGCTTGAGAGTGCAAATGAGCAGTTTAGAAATCTGGTTAGAAAGATCCAAGCACTAAAAATTACGATTTACGAGAAGGAGCTTAATGAAAAACAGATTGAGCTTGAGTTCGCGCAAGAGCAGATAAGGCCGCACTTTTTCCTAAATTGTATAAGCCTGATACATGGAATTGCAGACAACAAGGGTGAAACAGATATTGTTACTATCACTTCCATTTTGTCTGATTATATTCGCTATATTTATAAGGGTTCTCAAGTGCTTCGTCCTCTTTCTGAGGAGATTGCCCACGTGGAAAATTATATCAGCATTCAGCGCTTTCGCTACGGTGAAGACTATTTTCAATTTGACTGCATGGTAGATGATGGACTTGGAGATATTGAAATTCCGGTGCTTCTTTTGCAGACACTTGTGGAAAACTCATTTTCGCATGGCCTGACACCAGAACGAAAAGGAGAAATTTCTTTGTTTATCACAAAAGAAAAACATAATGATGCAGAATGTCTTTATATTTGTGTGTCGGATAATGGCAAAGGTTTTTCGGCGGAAGTCCTTGAAAAAATTGAAAATAATGGCGAAATCTATTACAATGACCGCCGTCATGTTGGTCTTCAAAACATCAAAAAACGTTTGAATCTGATATACGGCGAGCAAGCAGAATTTCACTTATCTAATATGGATGAGAACTTTGGCGCAATATCAGAGGTGTGGATTCCACTACAGACGAAAGATACAAATTAGGCAAAGCGTTTTGGCTCGCCGATTAATCACTTGACCGATGGGGCCTCGTAGGATAGTGGGATGAAATGAATCCAACACAGCAGGATTATGTTATAAATAGGAACAATATTGCAAGAAATATGTAGAATTATGCTTTATACTAAAGCAAATGGTAACTATTCAGAGCCATGCAAAATTGCTTTCTGTGAATGCTTGCATTCAGACAGAATAGCAATTTTATATGGCGAGATAACCACATGAGCAAAATAGAAGCATCGAAGATGCGATTTTGCGAATGGGATTCTGAATAGTTACAGCAAATGAAATAAATCAGAATATAAGGAGAATATGAAAAATGAACGTAAAAAATGCAATTGTACAGGGCGAGAATTATCGTTTTACCGTACTAACACCGAGCATGATTCGTATGGAATACAGCGAAAAAGGTGTGTTTGTAGACAAGAAGACTCAGATGGTTGTAAATAGAACCTTTGATGTGCCGGAATACACTGTAAATGAGAAAAACGGTGAGCTGATCATTGAGACTGACAAGGCAAGACTTGTCTACACTGGAGGCAGATTTGCTGGAAACAACCTGCGTATCGAGCAGAGAAATCAAAAAGTCATCTATGAGTCCACATGGCATTACGGCGATACCGGACATAACCTGAAGGGAACCACTCGTACACTTGATCAGGCAAATGGCGAGATTCCACTGCAGGACGGTCTGTTTTCCATGGAAGGTTGGGCTGTTATCTCTGATAAGGGCTCCATGCTGCTGACAGAAGACGGTTGGATTGAAAGAAGAGAAGACATTGACGCAGAGGATTTGTATTACTTTGGATACGGTACTGACTATTTGGGCTGCCTGAAAGATTATTATAAGCTGACTGGTGCAACCCCGATCCTTCCAAAGTATGCACTCGGCAACTGGTGGAGCCGCTACTATAAATATACGGAGAAATCGTATCTCGAGCTGATGGACCGCTTCGAGAAAGAGAATATTCCATTTACTGTTGGTGTAATTGACATGGACTGGCATTTGACTGAGATCGACCAGAAATATGGAGCAGGCTGGACAGGTTACACATGGAACAAGGACTTCTTCCCAGATCCAAAGCGTTTTACCGACAACCTGCATAGAAGAGGCATGAAGGTAACGTTAAATGATCATCCGGCAGACGGTGTCAGGGCATTTGAGGATGTGTATCCAGAATTTGCCGCCTACATGGGCGTGGATCAGGAAAAGGGCGAGCCTGTTTTGATGGATTTTACGAACAGAAAGCTGCTTGAAGGCTATTTTAAATATGTCTATGAGAAGATCGAGAAAAAGGACGGTGTTGACTTCTGGTGGATCGACTGGCAGCAGGGTACTAACACCGCGATCCCGGGCCTAGACCCGCTGTGGATGCTCAATCACTATCATACCATACACAGCCAGAAAAAGGACGGCAAGGGACTTATCTTCTCCCGCTATGCCGGTCCTGGAAGCCATCGTTATCCAGTCGGATTTTCAGGTGACACCGTGATTACATGGGAATCATTAGATTTCCAGCCGTACTTTACCGCAACAGCCTCCAATATCGGCTATGGCTGGTGGAGCCACGACATTGGTGGTCACATGATGGGCTATAAGAACGATGAGCTTGCACTTAGATGGCTGCAGCTTGGTGTATTCTCCCCGATTATGCGTCTTCACAGCACTTGCTGCGAGTTTAACGGCAAAGAGCCATGGCGCTATCGCAAGGAAGTGGAATTGATCATGGACAAGTTCCTTCGTCTGCGTCATCAGATGATCCCATATCTTCATACGATGAACCGCAGAGCAAGCGAGGAAGGTATTCCGCTTATTCAGCCGCTTTATTATCAGAATCCTGGCAAGTGGGATGCATTTAGAATGAAGAACGAGTACTATTTTGGCTCAGACATTCTTGTAAATCCAATCACACAGCCAGTAAGCACAGCTACCAGAATGGGTAAAGTTATGACACTTCTTCCAGAGGGAACCTGGATTGATTTGTTTACAGGAACAGTTTACAACGGAGATCGTAAGATCGAGCTGTACCGCAGCCTTGACAGCATTCCAGTACTGGCAAAGGCAGGTGCCATTGTCACACTTGATGCACGTACAACAGGCAATAAGATTGATAATCCAGATATTCTTAAGGTTATCGTGGCAGCAGGCGCAGACGGAAGCTTTAGACTTGACGAAGAAGCAACCGATAATGTTTGGTGCTCAACCACATTTACATATCAGTGGGGCGATGAGGCTGTTCTTACGATCACACCAGAAAAGACAAAGCTGGAAGGAATGCCGGCAGAACGTGCATATGAACTTATATTTGCAGGTACAGCACAAGGCATGACGGCACAGAAAAAGAAAGCAGACGGCACATATGAGACGCTTGAGACTTCTTATGACAGCGACAAGCAGTGCACAACAGTAATTCTTCCTATGCAGGATATTGAAAGTGAGATTACAGTCGTTACATATAATACTGCACTTGCTGATAATCATCAGGTTGAGCGTATTTTCGAACTGTTAAATCGCGCAGAGATTGAGTTTAGCTTAAAGGAACAGATCTATGCAATCGCCCAGAAGAAGGGATCAAGAAATGATGCATATTTGCTTGATCAGCTCACACTTCTTAATGCACCAGAGGATGTATTTGGAGCAGTGAAGGAGATTTTGACAGCATTAGATTAAGAATAAGTATCATGTTAAAATAAAAGACAGTATTTAGTAGAAAGAGGTTATGGAGCATATGAACGAAAAATGGTGGAAAAATGCAGTAGTTTATCAGATTTATCCGAGAAGCTTTAAGGATTCAAATGGAGATGGAATCGGTGATTTAGAGGGTATCTATGAGAAACTTGACTATCTGGCAGAGCTTGGCATTGATGTGATCTGGATGTCTCCGGTTTATAAATCTCCTAATGATGATAATGGATATGACATCAGTGATTATCAGGATATCATGGACGACTTTGGAACCATGGCTGATTTCGACCGTGTGCTTGCGAAGGCTCACAGCTTAAATATCAAGATTATGATGGATTTGGTTGTTAACCATACTTCCGATGAGCATAAGTGGTTTATTGAGAGTAAGAAGAGCAAGGATAATCCGTATCACGATTATTATATGTGGGCAGATCCTGACAAGAACGGCAATCCGCCTAACCGATGGGAGTCATGCTTTAGCGGTTCAGCATGGGAGTATGTAGAGAGTGTAGGTCAGTTTTATCTTCACTCCTTCTCCCGTAAGCAGCCAGATTTAAACTGGGATAATCCGAAGGTTCGCGAGGAAGTCTTTAAGATGATGACCTGGTGGTGCGACAAGGGAATCGATGGCTTCCGTATGGATGTAATCAGTATGATTTCTAAGTATCCTGGTCTGCCGGATGGACCAGAGAATGGAAATGGCTACACTGGAAACACAAGCTGTGACGGCCCAAACATCCACAAATATCTGCGTGAGATGAACGAAAAGGTGCTGTCTAAGTATCGTCTGATTACTGTAGGTGAGTGTCCTGGCGTAAATGCTGAGCAGGCAAAGAAATATGCAAACATTGATGGCAGCGAGCTTGATATGATTTTCCAGTTTGAGCATGTTTCAGGAAGTGCGCTGAAACCGTGCCATCATGGAAAGTGGGACGGTGAGGCAATGACTATGCCAGAGCTGCGTGCAAACTTTACAAAGTGGCAGAAGGACTTAGAGGGATGCGCATGGAACAGTTTGTTTTTATCTAATCACGATCAGCCAAGATGTGTTTCACGCTTTGGAAATGATAGTGAGCAGTACCGTGAGCTGTCAGCCAAGATGCTTGCAACTATGACCCATTTCCAGAAGGGTACGCCATATGTATATCAGGGTGAGGAGCTTGGCATGACAAATGCCTACATGGAAAATATCGCAGATTATCGTGATATTGAAAGTCTCAATGCTTACAAAGAGCTGACAACAAAAGAAAATATCCCGGCCAAAACAGTTATGGGCTATATCAAGGCAGTTGGACGTGACAATGCACGTACACCAATGCAGTGGGACGCATCTGACAATGGCGGCTTTACATCAGGCACACCATGGCTGCAGGTAAATAAAAACTACAAAACAATCAACGCAGCCGCACAGGTAAACGATCCAGATTCTGTTTTTGCTTATTATAAAAAGCTGATTGCACTTCGCCATACAAACGAAGTTATGGTGAACGGTGTGTATGACGTATTGATTCCAGATCATCCGCAGATTTACGCATATACAAGAACGCTTGGTGATAAACAGCTGCTTGTACTTTGCAATGATTCAGAAAAAGAGGTGGGAGTTCCTGCAGAAATTGAGGAAAAGATTGCAGGCGCACAGGGCATTTTGATTCAGAATTATAAGGATGTAAAGGCTGGCGTGCTGAGACCTTACGAGGCAGTGGTTTACGCATGGTGACAGGGACGGTGGCTCAAAATGTGTCCCTACTGGTTCGATATGTGTCACTAAAAACATCATGATATTAAAAAGTCTGAAAGTTCAAGAAAAGAGCTTTCAGGCTTTTTTGTGTTTACTAGAATGTAGTCGAGTAGGGAAAAGAACAAAAGTTTGCAAACTTGAGCCACCAGGGACACTAATCAAGTCAGCGTACCTGTCCCCAATGGTTCCCAGAGGGTGCAGCCCTCTTGATCGTTATTCTTGTTCCAGCGGGAAGCTCGGCAACGCTTCCAGCAGCTTTTCTTGTCCGTCCATCCTGATACCCCCGTCAGATTGATTTTTTCCATGATACCATATCTGGGAGTATGGAGCCAGAGAAACCGGCGATTTTCTGCTGGTAAATTCTACGCATTTAGAGCGGCACTATGGCGGGGATAGGATAAAACACTCACATACCCCGCCGACTATACGGGAAAAACCTTGAAATATAGGCTTTTTAAGGCCCTAAATGCGTAGGTTGGTGCTTTGTTGCGATATGCTCCACGGTTACGGTGTATTGTTCATATTCTGTTTTCGGGAATCTTTATGAAATCTTCAAAATTGCCCGGTATGCTATCCGTAAAATCAAAGAAAGGACTTGATTATATGGATATGATTTTGAAAACGACTGACCTCTGCAAAAATTTCAAGGGGCAAATGGCGGTAAACAATGTGTCACTGAACATCCGGCGCAACTCGGTTTATGGTCTGCTGGGGCCGAATGGGGCTGGCAAATCCACGATCTTAAAAATGCTCACCGGCATTTTGCACCCCACATCGGGAAGCATCGAGTTTGACGGCCACCCGTGGAAGCGGAATGATCTGGAGCATATCGGTGCTTTGATTGAGATGCCCCCGCTTTACGAAAATCTGACTGCATACGAAAATCTCAAAGTCAGAACTACATTGCTCGGCCTGGACGATGCACGAATTAACGAGGTATTGCAAATTGTCCAGCTCACGAATACCGGCAAGAAACGGGCCGGGCAGTTTTCTCTTGGTATGAAGCAGCGGCTTGGTATTGCTATTGCATTGCTGAACAGTCCCCAGCTTTTGATTCTGGATGAACCGACTAACGGCCTTGACCCTTTAGGGATTGAGGAACTTCGAGAGTTAATTCGCTCTTTTCCCTGCAAAGGGATTACAGTTATTTTGTCCAGCCATATTCTGTCAGAAGTCCAGCAGATTGCAGATCATGTGGGTATCATTGCTGGCGGCGTCCTTGGATATGAGGGAGAGCTTCGCGCCGGTGAAGATTTGGAACAACTCTTTATGGATGTTATTCGCAGAAATGGTAAGGAGGGATATTAAATGGAGATGGCATATATTCAGGCAGAGAACCTAAAGCATAAGAGAACTTTCACAAAAACGCTGATCGTTCTGGCCCCGTTTGTAACTGCGCTTATGAACTTTTTTGCCCCTCTTTGGTTCCAGCTCAATTCTTATAATTGGTGGTATATCCTGCTTTATCCTGGATTCCTTACGCTCACCTGTGCCTTGATTGAACAGCGGGATAATGGCAAACTAAAATATCGTGCCGTTGCTTCATTGCCTGTTTCGCAGAACAAAGTCTGGAAAGCAAAAATTGGAGTGGCCGGTATTTACTCCTGTGTGGGGAATTTCATTTTCCTGGCGCTAAATCTGTTGGGTGGTTTTGCAATATTAGTTATCAACGAAATTCCCCTGACAATCGGAATTTGGCAGGCTGCGGCCGGAACAGCTTGTATTGTCATTGCAAGCCTATGGGAAGTTCCGCTGTGCTTATGGTTATCAAAAAAAGTTGGTATCTTTGTCACGGTTATTCTTAATACCGGACTTGGAAGCGTTTTAGGGATTTTCACGGCTACAACCTCTTTGTGGATGATCTGCCGTATAGCTGGGTGCCGCATCTTATGATTTCCGTGTTAGGTATTTTGCCTAATGGTGAGCCGGTTGCAGATCAGAGTACGGCAATGGCATTTTGGATGATTATACTTGTATTGGTCATTTCGCTGGCCTGGTTTGCGGCGCTGTCATTTTTAACTGCAAGATGGTTTGAGAAAAAGGAGGTGGGGTAACTATGGTATCTGTGGTTCGCTGCTGGAAAGCGGAATATCAGAAGTGTAAACATAGCATTTTGCTCTATATGCACAGCATGATTCCGATTATATGTGCGGCGATTTTTGCGGGTTACTATCATATATCCAGATGGGAACTGGCAACCAAAATCAGTGCCTATCTGGAAGTGCTGGCCGTTGCGTTCCCGTTTCTGATCGGCATTATTGTGGGCCTGGTTGTTCAGATCGAAAATCAGGCCGGGCATTATCAGCTTTTGTTGGGAACAATCCCATCTCGCATGGCAACGTATATTGGTAAACTTGGTTTTCTGATGATCTGTGCTTTTGGCGCAACATTTTTAGCGTTAGGAACATTCGCTGCACTATATAGGGATGCTCCGGCAAGCCTTTACCTGAAAGCAGGGATTCTATTGTTGATTACCATGCTTCCCATTTACCTGATTCATTTGTTTGTGGGAATGAGCTTCGGAAAAGGTGCATCTATGGGATTGGGAATTGCAGGGAGTTTAATAGCTGCCCTTATGATAACAGGGCTTGGTGACGCTACATGGAAATATATTCCCTGGGCCTGGGGCGTTCGTGCTATGGATTACACTGTGCTTGCATGGGATAACCCCCAACTGTATGCACAGGTAAAAACCGATTTTTTCAGCGGTATGATTATTTCTGTATGCTGCACTGTTTGTCTGCTGATTGCCAGTTTGGTTTGGTTTCATGGTTGGGAGGGAGGTAAAAACAGTGAATAAAAAGTGCCTGTTTGCCGTGGTAATTGTGCTTGTAAGTCTTATATGCTTATCGGCCTGCGGTGCGCTCCGCGATACCGCCGATAAAAATAAGGCGTTAAATGAATCTCTGCCGTATTATGAGCTGAACGCCGCAAACTATGATGAAATTTCATATAACGGCCTGACATATACCATAACGGATGAATGTCTTGAAATGTCAGAACTGCAAGAAGAAATCGGACAGGTATCGAAACGCTTCAAAAATGTGGCGGGGGAAGATTTCAGTTTCGGCTACGTTTACAGTATTGTGGATGTGGATATAAGCAATGCCGTAGCTGTAAATATCAACAATGAATATCGGAAAGCTGACATTAAAAATAATGATGAGTAACCTCGACAATGTGGTATAATGGGGCGGGAGGTGATTTTTTGACCCACTTACTTGTAGTTGACGATGAAGTTTCTATCTTGGAATTGATTAAGAACAGTTTGGGGAAAGATGGATATTTGATAACAGTCTGTCAAAATGCGGATGATGTAGACATCAAAAAGCTGCATTTCTATGACCTCATTCTTTTGGATGTGATGATGCCTGGCACAGACGGGTTTGAGTTTTGCAAACAGATCAGGAATATGGTAGACTGCCCGATTCTCTTTCTGACCGCAAAGACATTAGAGGAAGATATATTGTTTGGATTGGGCATCGGTGCGGATGATTATATTACGAAACCTTTTCGTATTCAGGAGCTTCGCGCCCGTGTCGCGGCACATTTACGCAGAGAAAAAAGGGAGCATCACAGCACACTTTCATTTGAGCCTGATATAAGATTTGACCTTTCCGCAAAGGTACTGTATGTTTCAGAACAGCCGGTTCCCCTTACCAAAAGCGAGTATTCAATCTGTGAATACCTTGCGAAAAACCGGGGACAGGTTTTTACAAAAGAACAAATCTATGAAGCCGTTTTCGGGTTTGATGGGATAGGCGATAACTCTACGATCTCAACGCATATAAAAAATATTCGTGCGAAATTGGAGCATTTCAAAATAAGTCCGATCAGCACCGTATGGGGGATAGGATATAAATGGGAGTGAAAAAGAAACCTACATTGAAAATATTGTTTTGCCAGTTTGCTATCTCCCTCATTGTCATGCTGGTAGCGGCAATTATTGTCCCTTCTGGTTTGGAGGGACTTGCTGTAAATGCTGGATTAGCTACAAGAGCAAATCTAAGTGAATTGCAGGTAAAAGAGATCATTCCAACGCTGACGATTGCCCCGGATATTACAAAGGTTGTGATTCCACAGGGATGCGGCTACTTAATTCTGGACAAGAACTTTAATGAGCTTTACAGCAATATGGACGATGATGAAAAAGAAATTGCCCTGCTGTACGCAAAGGGAGAATATATTGAATATGCTACGGGGAAGCAGTTTGCACTTGTTGTCCGGGAAAACGAATTTTGCGTTTTAAGATATTATATTGGTTCTCAATTTACAGTGTCATGGCTACCGGAATATTTTCCATCTCCTGACACGCTTGCGTTTATCCTGATGGCTGTAAATTCGCTGCTGGTCATTATCATACTGACCGCCAGATTCGCTAAGAACCTGCGTACACAACTGACCCCGCTTTTTGAAGCAACTGCGGAGGTTTCAAAGCAAAACCTTGATTTTGAAGTAGGACACGCCAACATCAAAGAGTTTGAAGATGTCCTTGCATCTTTTTCAGATATGAAAGATAATCTGAAAATTTCGTTAGAACGGCAATGGAAAACCGAACAGACACAGAAAGAGCAAATCGCCGCGCTTGCCCATGATTTGAAAACGCCTCTGACGGTTATTCAAGGAAATGCTGATTTACTCACAGAAACAAATCTTGATGATGAGCAACGATTATACGCTGGTTACGTCGTGGAAAGCTCCGGCCAGATGCAGTCATATATTCAAACCCTGATTGATATATCACGGGCGGCGGTTGGTTATCAGCTCCATATTGAAAGTATAGACTTGCCAGCGTTCATGCAGCACTTGTTCGGTTATATGGAATCACTATGCCGGACAAAAGAAATCAGGCTGCAAATGAATACTGTTTCACTCCCTCAAATGCTGAAATTTGATAGGGTGCTGATAGAACGTGCTATTATGAATGTTATCAGTAATGGGCTGGACTACTCCCCGCAAGGCGGAACGCTTTATGTGGATGTTCAGAGTAACAACGGTTTCGTGGAAATTTCAGTCACAGACGAGGGAACGGGGTTTTCTAAAGAGGCATTATGCCACGCACAGGAACGGTTCTATATGGGCGATCAAAGCCGCAATTCAAAGTTACACTTTGGTATGGGTCTATATATTACGAATTCGATTATGGAACAACATAATGGTCAGCTTATTTTAGAAAATTCAAAAGAAACCGGCGGCGCAAAGGTTACTATGAAACTTCCTTGCTGATTTTCCGATAGTGTAATGGACGTCTTTTATGTCCGTCCATTTTTCAAATCTTTATGTAATCTTCAAAAATTCCTCTTATCATGTATCTAAAGAAAAAACATCTGCCCAGCGGCAGAAAAGAAAAAAACGCTGCTGGCAGACCCATTTTCACGCTTAATTTAGATGGAAAAGGAGGCGGTCAGCAGACCAGGGCCAGCATAGGTCCCTGACAACGGACAGGATCATCCTGCTCACTCCCCACGGAAAGGGGGTGAGAAGATGAAAGTTACCCCTGATGATTACGGGAGGCGCTGCCAGTTTGACCATTTTTGCAAGCTGGTACTGTACCATGAAGCCGTTGACTATTTCCGGGAAAGGAAGCGTCAGCGTGGCTGGGAAACATCCTTTGAAACGCTGCCGCTTTCGGACCACGGTGACAGGGACGGTGGCTCAAAATGTGTCACTACTGGTTCGATATGTGTCCCTAAAAACATCATGATATTAAAAAGTCTGAAAGTTCAAGAAAAGAGCTTTCAGGCTTTTTTTGTGTTTTTACTAGAATGCAGTCGAGTTGTTAAGAACAAAAGTTCGAATAGATATTGACATATTGATGAAAATGCGGTATAACAGATAGAGAACAAGTGTTCAGAGCGATTAATGCGAAAAGAAGTTATGTCAAAAAAGACAAAAAATGTTATTATGGGACAAGTGTACAAATGAGAAAGGAGGTGTAGAGCATGATTAATGTACACAGCGAAGAGTACATATTGGGGCAAAATATAAGAAATTGTAGAATGAAAAAGAAATGGACACAAAAGCAGTTAGCGATTGCTGTGGATGTTGATCGTGCTGATATCTCAAGGTATGAAAATGGAACAAAAGGTGCAATGAACTTTAAAAAGTTAAAAATTTTTGCAGAAGCACTTGATGTAACAATAGATGATTTGCTTGATAAGGAAAATTTAAAAAGAGGAGCTTCAATACAAAAGAAATATGATCAATTAAATCCTGTACATCAAAATATAATAAACGAAACAATCGATGCATATTTGTGTAAAGAAAATAAAGGTACGATAATAAGTTGAAATGCCATTTAGCCCTTAAAGCTGAATGGCATTTTTTATTTGACAAAAAAGTGTGGTAAATTCGCCACATAGATGTGGCATATATGCCGCCAAAAGAATGCGTATATTTTGTTATGATAAGATCAGTTCAAAAAACAAAATTATTTTTTAGCCTGATTCTAGAGAAGGCGAAGGATACCATAGCAAAGCCTACAGAATGATGATTGATCAATTGATTCTGTAGGAATGTGTATGGGATTACTGAGTCTGCCTCTGGAATTTTTTTGCCATTCGCTAAAATTGGGCAGATACCATGTCTCTTATGTACATAGTTTATTTTAATGCGCTGTTGGTATTCTTCTCTTTCTGAATTAAGGGGAAAGGAAAAAATGGAGAATATCATTGCACAAAATGAACATGTTACGCTGAGGGAGTTAAGAACGCAGATAAGTGCCACATCAGAAGGAAAACTGCCTACATTTAAGCAGCTTATGGAAATGAAATCTGCTGTAGTGGCTCAAAAGGTTGTGAATACAGCATTGTTGACAGTCTATCAGAATGGATATGCAGTCTATGAAGCAGATGGTGCGCGGACGGTCATGGCAGTGGATCGCTGCAAAGAATATACATATGACTTTGACAATGGGACTCGAATTACTATTCAACAGGAACTACTGGAGAACGAAGAGTGGAGTATCCGACTTTTAATGGAAGGAGAAATGCGGCTTGAACACAATCACAATAAAACTTTTGATAAATTCGAATGCGTATCGTTGGAGTGTGACGGTTCAGATTGGTCTGCGGCAGCAAGTGTGGATTTTTTGCAGGAGGATAATGAGGTGGTATTAGCAGAAATAGAACTTTGCAGGTTGTATGAGGCTATGAACAAGCTGACAAAACGTCAAATGGAAGTCATCCGACTTTATTTTTATAAGGGAATGAGCCAACAGGCAATTGCACAAAAATTGGGGATTGGTCGGAGAGCAGTTGGAAACTGTATTGAAGGGGCCTTGAAAAAAATTAAAAAAAATTTTCAAAAAAGTACCTCCCAAGCTGCTTAAAACGGTGTGCTTTATGAGAGAACAAATTTCTCAAATAAATGAAGGAGGTACAAACCTATGAATGCGGTAAGTAGACTTACAGCAAAAGAATTAAATCTGGCAGCGAGAACTGTGTTTGCGGAAGCAGCTACAGAAGGATTGAACGGCCAGATGGCAGTGGCGCAGACGATGTACGATCAGCTGCACCACAACATTATCGGAGCAGATGGTTCAGGCTTTGGAAAAACACTCGAAGAGGTTATTAAAAATGCCTACACCACACCAACCGATCAGGATATCCGGGGAAGTAGCTGTTTAGAGGCGGTAATTCGTGTATTTCTGGAGGGACAGAGGATTTTTACAGATCATTACGTGTATTTCTTTATGTCTGACAGAGGAAGCAGCTACTGGAGAAATTACTGGGATACCCACTACGTAAACATGGGAAAGCTCAAAAATCATACCTTTTGGGGAGTGGCAATTCCAGATGATGAGAAAACACAGCCGTTTGCCCGCTATGTGGCATCAGTGGATGATCCAGACGGATGGACATTTGTGTATGAAGAAGCCGGAAGTGACAAGGAACTTTTAGAAAGCTATCCTCGTCTGAATAATGGAAATCTTGTGGAAGTGCTTGGTACACAAAAGGGAAGTGATGGAGCAGTCTGGAACATGATTTCCATTGCAGGAGCATATGCCGGATATGTCAGAGCGGATCACCTAAGGAGAAAGTAGGTGCGTCATGCTTGAGACATTGATTTTATGCATGGCACTGGATTATCTGACGGGGATGATGGCAGCAGGCATCTTTCACAAGAGTAAAAAATCTGCACAGGGAGGTCTGGAAAGCTGGAGCGGCTGGAAGGGACTTTGCAGAAAAGGAATCTCATTACTGATTGTGCTTGTGGCCTACCGTCTTGATTTGATTGCAGGGACAGATTTTATCTGTAATGCAGTGATGGCAGCGTATCTGGTGAATGAGTTGTTATCTATTACAGAAAATCTCGGCTTAATGGGAGTGCCGGTGCCAAAGGTTTTAACTAGTGCGATTGATCTTCTCAGACAGAAGAGTGAAGCACAGGAAACAAACAAGATGCAGAGAGCCAAAGGGGAATTGGTCGAAGCAGGGGAAAAAGAACAGAAACATCAAGAAAGAGAATATCAAAAAAGAGAGGAAAAAGAATTATGAATGGAGTAAATGAAACAAACAAGACAAATAAGTCTAATGAGCTGTTTACAGCTGATAAAATCGAAGCTGTAAAGCAGGAAGGACGAAGTCTGGTGCGTGAATGCATCAAGGAAAGAAGCCGTTTTTCTCGTGTATTTGAGACAAAGAATGGAGAAAAAGCAGCAGTTATATATCCGAGGCAGTACATTTCAAAAAGGATGATGCATGGGAAGCAATCGACAATACACTTGTACTTTCTAAAGATCAGCTGGCATATGAGAATGCACAGGGCAGAATGAAGGTAAGAATTGCGAGAATGCCGAAGCAAACTGATCATAAGAAAAAAATGATGCTGCTTAATCTGGAAGAGCATCAGAATGCGAACAGTGCTCTGCAGGATCAGACAGAAGAAAAGTCTGGAATCATCGAGCTTGCCAGTGTTGAGAAAGATGGATTTATGATTTCCTGGGGACTGAAAACACAGGAAGAAAAAATGCAGGAAGAAAAGCCTGCTATGCTTTCACAGATGAATGAGTCAGAAGTGGCAGAAGTTCCAGTTGAATTTAAACCAAATCCAGTTAGTATCCAGACAGCAGAAGAAAAACTTCTGAAGCTTTCCAAGCTGTCATCCGCAGGATATTTTAGAGAGATTCTTCCGGGGATGGATATTAGATATCGTCTGGAGTCTGAAGTAATGAAGGAAGAGATCATTCTGAAAAAGAAAGAGGCTGCGGCGGAAACAATCACATTTGTGATGAAACATCCGGGACTTTCAATGCATGTGCTTGTAGATGGCAGTGTGGCTTTATGCAAGATGCAGGGCGAGTGTGAAAATGCTGTGACTGAGAATGACGAGCATTTAGCGAATCATGCTGAAAGTTCAGATAAAAATGCAGTATTCTTTTTGGATGCACCGATTTTATTCGATAAAAATGGGGAAGTCGTAAAGGCTGCTTATCAGATTGAAAAAGGACAGGGAATTTCTGAAATTACAATCAGAATGGATTTATCATGGCTTCTGGATGAAAACAGAGCCTATCCGATCACGGTTGATCCGACGGTTCGCATTGAGAAGAAACAGACAACCATTGATGATGCTTTTGTGCGTTCAAAAGATCCAAACAGCAGCTATGGCTATAACTTTAGTGAGCTGGAGGTCGGAAGAAACAGACCGTATCAGGTTTGCCGTACCTTTTTAAAGTTTAATACACTTCCGAAGTTAGAAAAGGGAGCGGTAATCACTGATGCCAGATTGAACTTATATCAGTATCAGTTTTCAGCAGATGACGGAAAGGGCTTTCGCGTCAGTGCTCACGAGGTAACAGGTGCATGGAGCCAGCGTACTCTAACATGGAACAATCAGCCTTCCTTTAAGACGGAAGCACTAGACTATCTGACACTGGAAAATACAAATAAAATGGCAGTTCCGAAGACCTTCGATGTGACAAAGCTGATTCGTGGCTGGTACAACAATCCGTCTTCCAACCATGGAATTGCATTAAAAGCCGTAAATGAGAATGTATATGCAACGGCTACGCTGGTATCCTCGGATATGCCGGTGAATAAATACGGTCTGACCGCGGACTGTTATCCGATTGGAATTGTCTATTACCGAAGTACAAAGGGTCTTGAGGATTATTATAGTTATCACGAGCAGGAATTAGGACGTACCGGAAGTGGTTATGTAAACCGATATAATGGAAATCTTGTATTTATTCATGAAGATGAAGGCACAAGTGGTATTCTGATGCCGGTCAGTGTCAGTCATGTGTACAACCTTTCTGATTGTGATACAAAGAGCCGTTTCGGAAAAGGCTTTCGTCTGAGTCTGATGCAGGAATTAAAGGAATCCGGAAACAGTGATTTCCCGTATGTGTTAACCGATGCAGATGGAACAAATCATTACTTCTATAAGGATACATCCGATTCCAATAAGCTCAAGGATGAGGACGGACTTGGGCTTGTAATTACACAGACTTCCAGCAATGAATATGATTCATATCGGATCATGAAGGATAAGGATGAGGTACAGTACATTTTTGGTCAGGACGGCTATCTGCGTCAGATCAAGGATACATATGGAAATGCAATGAAGTGCCAGTATGGGCCGAATACTGCCGGAAATTACATTCAGTATGCAGAAGATCCGACAGGTGCGAGAGTTGTATTTAATTACAACAGCGATCTGACAAAGCTTGTCAGCATTACGGCAAATAAGAGAAATACTTCCTTTGCATATGATGCCGCCGGTCATCTGACGAACATTACCTATCCAGATGGAAAGACAAGTCGTTTTGGTTATGATGGCGATAAGCTGATCTGGGCAGAAGGAGCAGATAAAAGACGTATTGTATATGGATACCGAACCGATTGCGGTGTGGAACGTATTGCAAAGATTGGGGAGGGATATACGGATGCAGCAGGGAGTTTCCATACAGGAACTGAGATTGAAGTTACTTATCCAGAGCTTGGAACAACTGTATATACAGAGCCTGGTCTGGATGGAAAGTTATCATCATTAGCAGACAACATGTTTATACATGGAAATTTAATCGATTTGGTTCTCCTTCTGAGATCTCAGACAATGCCGGTCATGTCAGCACTTTCAGTCATTATGATGATGGTGCCAGACGTCATAAGCTGAGACAGTCGTCATTGACAGGAAAACTTGTAACCAATCTGCTAAAGAATACCGGCTTTGATGCGATGGGTGAGTTTGAAGACGGCTGGGGCAATGCATCCGGTCTGACAGAAACGTCTGCATGGGGCGTTGAACGTGTTACGGACAAGGGATACTTTGCCGATACCTCCATTCGAGTCACAAAGACACAGAAAAACAGCTTTGCCGCTGTGATTCAGGAGGTCTGGTTAGAAGCAGGAACTTATACACTTTCTGCCTATACTTTTGTAAAGGATGTCGCAGCGGTTTCAAATAATGCACAGGCAGGAGCAGGACTGGCAGTTCGTTTTGCAGATCAGTCGATGGCGTATGGATTAGAATTTCTGACAGGAAATGCGGACACCGATATTGACAGGGGATGGAAGCGAGTCAGCCAGACATTTACTGTAAATAGTGCACAGGTTGTTACCATTTATGGTGGAATTTTCAACACAACTGGAACGGCATGGTTTGATTGCTTCCAGCTAGAAGTAGGCGACCGAATGAGTGATTTTAACATGGTGAATAATGGCCGCTTTGCAAGAAACAGCACTAACGGTGTAAATGACTGGAACCATGTAAATCTGGTCGCATCCGATACAACAGTAACGGACAGTGAGAGAGGAAGTTGTCTTAGAATCACAGGAGAGCCTGACAAAGAAAAGCGCGTGCTTCAGGGAATCTATGCGAAAGGCGGCGAAGGTGACGTATTCCGTTTCGGTTGTTTTGCAAAGGCAGAAGCCATTCCGGGAAAGACGTTTCGTATTGCAGCAGCAGTCATCTATGCCGACGGAACCCATAAGTGGGAAAATGTGGATTTTGATCCATATCGAAGCGGCTGGCAATATGTTTCCGGTGTGGTATCAACCGATGATGAGGATTCCGTAACCCATAAGCAGTATACAGCGATTCATCTTTACATCATGTATGACAATCAGATGAATCCGGGCTATTTTACAGATGTTCAGTTCATGAAGGATGACAGCTGGAGCTATACCTATGATAATAAGGGCAATCTGAATACGGCCAAAAGAACAAGGGAAAACAACTCATTCCAGCACAACAGTAAGGATCAGATCAGCCGTATGTCAGCGATGGATGGCAGTTCCTATGATATTTATTATAATGCGCAGAGAATGCCACTGTATGCAAAGAGTGCGGAAGGTCAGAGAAGTTATTTCTGGTACAACAAAAAGGGCAGCCGACATCCATGTCAATTGAGGCGGATAAAAATTCAGCAGCGGTAACAGTTGGAAGAGTGTACTATATCCGCCAACAGCGTTCCGGAAAGTATATCGACACTCAGGAGGGGGATAAGACCTATTCCAATATCCAGCAGTATACCTTCAATGGGTCGGATGATCAGAAGTGGAAGGTGGAGGATGCCGGAGAGGGATATGTCAAGTTTGTATCCCAGTCTGGAACAAAGTCAAAACTGCTTGACGTTTTAAATGGATGGAGTGCAGATGGAACTAACATTCAGCTGTATCCGGATCATGGTCATGATGCACAGAAATTCAAATTAAAAGCAGTAGAAGGAGGCGGCTACCAGCTTCTTGCAAAGTGCAGCAATGACGAAAAGTGTGTAATGGTTTCCGCAGGAAGTGCGCCGAATGATGTATTTGCAATCAGGGCGAATATTGAACTGGGAACGGCCGGTTCTGACAGTGAGCCGAGAAGTATCTGGTACTTTGAGCCGGCAGATGAGGGTGATGTCAGTGCGGCACCACAGGATGGAATGCTCCTTCGTATCCGTGCACGCCATTCCGGTCAGTATGTACGTGCAGCAAATGGCACCATGAGAATTGGAGATGGTCTGCAGCAGACCTACAGCTCCTTCTGGCCTGCCGAGGAATTTCTTCTGACAAAGGCACAGTCGGAAAACGGCACAGACTGGTACTATATAAGGACTGTTTTTAGACCATCCCTGTATGTGGATATCTGCAGTAAGGGAACGGATGGTTATGATCGTCCGACTTTACAGGAAAAGAGTGACGCAGACAGTCAGAAGTTCTGCTTTAAGAAACTTCGAACAGGCTATGTCATCGAGAACAAGTTGGGTTATCAGTTTGATGTAAAATTGGGAGATTATGCAAATCTGGCAGCAGTTATTGCAACAGGAACCCCGTCTAGTGTGGCATTTTCTGATATTCAGGACAACAAGGTTTTTGTACTGGAGAAGGTAGAAAAACGAATTTATTCTTACATGGGCTATACAAGTGATTTTAGAAATGTAGCGAGTGTAATGGATGCCAGACAGAAACGCGTTTCCTATGCATATGACAGTGATAACCGTCTTCTGACAAAGATGACCGATTCCAACAATCATAGTACACAGTATCATTACGAGGCATCAACAGATCGCTTAACAGGCGTAAGTGCAACTGCATCCGGGCAGACAAGGGATGTTTCCTATACATATGATGAGGGAGACCGAATCAAGAGTATCCAGCATGGTGGAACCACTTACGCATTTGAGTATGATGGATTTGGAAACCAGACAATGGTAAAGGCGGGCGACAAGACTCTTGAACGCTACGGCTATGCACCAAACAATGGTCCACTCAAGACAGTTACCTATGGAAATGGCGATACGCAAGAAATTCTGTATGACAAAGAGGAGCGTATCAAGTCCAGACGTTGGAATGGTCAGAGTACCGACACCGTGCGCTATGAATATGATGCCTATGGCAGTCTGGAAAAGGAAACCGATCTAGTAAATGGACGAATTGACAAAGATCAGTATGACATGACCGGAAGACTCGTACAGAGTACTACATTGGAAAAGAATACCGGGGCATCAGGTGAGCCAACCGTGGCAAACACTCATACAGTGCAGTCACTTGAGATTGGTTATGACAGTTATAATCGCGTAAATCGACTGGTGCAGAGTCTGGAGGGATCAAAGACAAAGACTGGACTGGTGTATGGAGATGCATCAAAGACACAGCGACCGGGATTATCTTATGGACTTACTGTCGATGGAAAACAAAGACAAAGTCTGGCTTATGATGCGATGGCACGATGCACAAAGGAAACTATGACACTTCCGGGTGGACAGAAGCGAGAAAACTGCTTTACTTATGGAACCCTTCGTCATCTGACCGACACGGACAGTCTTCTTTCTGCGATGTCAAATGGAACCGAAAGCTGGAGCTACGAGTATGACAATGTGGGAAACATCACAAAGATTACATCAGGTACGAAGGTCATCACATATCAGTATGATGAACTCAATCAGCTGATTCGTGAAAACAATGGTGTACTTGGAACAACAGTGCTTTATACCTATGATGCAGGCGGCAACATGACTTCCCGAAAGACATACGCATATACAGAGGGAGCGGTTTCAACGGTACAGACACAGGATCTTTTTACCTATCGCACCGAGGGTTGGAAGGATCAGTTACTGTCTTGGAATGGAAAGAGCTATACTTATGATGCAGGCGGTAATCCGACTGTGCTGAGAGGAATGGCACTGACCTGGGGAGAAGGACGCCGTTTAAAAAGAATTGCTGCAACAGCAGGAGAGGTTACCTTTGCCTACGACAGTGATGGAAAGCGCGTCAAAAAGAC
>QUFP01000015.1 GCA_003478935.1 Firmicutes bacterium AF25-13AC | reverse complement strand
TTTGTCAATAACTTTCTTTTTTTTTATATACCAATTAGGTTTTTTATATATTTATTATTTTTTTTCAAAAACGCTAGATATGATTATCTTTAATAGACTCAACGTAAATTCCTATTGACTGCAAAATTTACCTTGCTTAGAAGTGAATATAAGCGAATATCACAAGCAAAAAATATAGCAGATTTCAAACCAACCTTTAGACAATTTGTCCAGAAGTTTTCTTCATGGTTTCTGGTTTATTTGATTATCTATCTCCCACCTATGAATAATTGCTTGAATTGCTTTCTTTCGTAATCTGTTTATTTTCTGTTCTGACAATCCTTCTGTAATGATTTCTTTATATGATTTTCCTTCTATATAGATTGCTTTCAATACTGATTGTTCCTTTGGTGGCAGCTGCAAATAATATAAGTAAACATATTTCACCCGATCTATAGATTCCATAATTTGCATCATATTTTGATAAATTTCTTCCTGATATTTTTTCTTTTGCTTTTCATAAAGTAAATAGATATCATATAGCCCATGAGCAAATCCCCCTTTATTATTGCCAAAATCATTCCTCGAACTTCTCATCTGTAACATTTCAATCAGTTCCCCGGAATCCTCATATTCTTTTGAGAGCATTGCAAGTCGCTGACGATAACATTCCAATAATTCTTTGCGCTGGCTTAACGCTTCTGTAACATCTTTTTCTGTTAATTTTTTGCTTAAACCGTCCATACCAATTCTCCCAGTTTTTTTAATCTGCTCTTTTTATGCATAAAAAGAGCAGTCAACGCATTTGACCACTCTTTCATTGATTTCATATTTAGTTTTCACTTTTGGACAATTTGTCCAGAAGTTGGCTCTTACTCTTACCGCTCCGCCTGATTATCTTTTTCCCATCTCTGAATAATTTTCTTGATTGCTCGCTTTCTCATTCTATTTATACTTGATTCAGACATTCCTTCTTTAATTATTTCTTTATACTGTCTTTTTTCTATATAGATTGCTTTTAATATTGCCTGCTCCTTCGGTGTTAATTGCAGATAATATAAATAGACATGCTTTATACGATCCATTAAGTCCATGATTTGAAGCATATTCTGATGAATCTCTTCTTGATATTTTTTCCTTTGTCTTTCATACATCAAATAAATATCATCAAGCCCCTTATTTACTCCGCCTGCTTGAATTTCATTTTCTACTCCGGGACTTCTCATTTGCAGCATACCAATCAATTCGTCTGCGTCTTCATATTCTCGCGAAAGCATTTCTAGTCTCTTACGATATCCTACCAACAATTCTTCCCGTTGGCTCAATATTTCAGTAACATCTTTCTCTGTTAGCTGATTCATATTTTCCATTCGCTGCCTCCCATGTTGTTGATCTGCCCTATGTGGCAGAAAAAGAGCCGCCAAACATGATTTGACCGCTCTTTTCGTGATTTTGTATTCAGTTTTCACTTCTGGACAATTTGTCCAGAAGTTAGTTTCGATATCTTAATTTTATCCACTCTTAAAATACCTGCTATGCTACATTATGGCATATTATAATTCACCAACAGCATCACTATGCAAATCATGCTGTACCTTCTGCTGATAATAGTGATCTATTGTACTTGGTGCATTGAAAAGTGCCGCAAGCAGGTATGCTTTTATATTTACTATACGTGTAGTTGTCTCTTTCATGCAATCCATGACATACCACACATGACTACTTGTCAATTCCAAAAACTTTGATCGTACATACTCATACGGATATACAACTCCACCCACTTTGATCATTTTACGTTTCACACAAACTACCTCACATATAATATCAAACAGCTCCTTTAACAAAGCTTTGTCGTTACATTTGTCATTTGCCATGTAGAACTCATAATCCAAATTCTTTTTAATTTGTTCTATGTACGTAGTATTCTTATCTATCTCTTCTTTTGTTCCTAGATTAGATTGATAAGATTGATTGATATAGTTATAACTCTGATTATTATAGTTGTTATTGTTATAATTAGGGGCAAGATTTTTAACCTCCAGAGGTAAATGTTCTTTACCACCAGAAGTTAAATTTTTTGAATTGCAGAAGTTAAGTTTTTTTACTTCTGGAAGTTCACTTTCTTTACCTCTGGGCGAAATATTGCCCTTATTTACAGAATATGCACCCAAATTCGTTGTATTTTCTTCGTGAAACCCGTTTTTTCTCTCCGCTACTGACGTTCTGCTCTGATTCCAGAAGTTAAGTTTTTTTACTTCTGGAAGTTCATTTTCTTTACTTTCAGCAGTCATACTATTTTCCTGTGGATCACTCAAATACGGATCTTCTGGAAAAAATTGTCCCTCGGCGAAATACTCCTGATCTTCTCCTATTTCGCCATCATTATTTGAAGATTCGTTTTCTACAGATCCACATTTTTGCTCTTCATGCCCTGCTTCAGTTTCTACACTCTTATTCTCTTCTTGAATCACAAAGTTCTTAACATAAATAATATCTGGCTTGCCAAGGCCTTTTCGTTCTCTCTCAATTAAGCCAAACGTGCTCAGCTCTTTCATAATCTTTACGCAAGTTGGTTTTGAACAATTCAGATCTTCCATCACATTATCAATCGAATAAATAATATATGCTCTATTCTCATTATCCAACCAGTGATTCTTCATTGAAAGAGCCATTCTATCTAACATAAGTCCATACAAAAGCTTTGCATCACTGGACAAGCCTTTAAAATGCTGATCTTTTATTAGCAATCTCGGAATCCGATAGAATGAAAACTGTTCCGATTGTACTCCATAATAATAATCAAACTTTAATCCTTCTTCCATCACTGTATGTCCTCCTGTGTCTTTTTCCATTCCTCTAACAGATGAAGAATAATTTTTTCCATCTCCTCGCTGCTGTAACGATCATCAAAGTACTGGCTGAGCTTATCCATCTTCAACGTAACTTTTCTTTTATAAACATTTTTCTCTTCCAGAATTAGCCTTACCACTGTCGATGTCAGCTCATTCTTCTTCTCATACTCTTTCAACTTTGCTGACTGTCCCATGCTTACTGTGCACTTACTTTTTTCAATTGCATCCGCCACAATCTGCTGTGACTTCTTAGAAAGAAACGACAGATCTACTCCCTGTGAAAGTCCCAGTCTCTTCTCATCTACCATCTGGAGCAACTGGTCTGACAGTCTGGACAGCCAAAGATAACGCTGCACTTTCTTGGCATTCTCCCCTGCCACTTCTCCTACTTGATCAAGTGTACTCTTTCCAGATTTCTTTCCCTGATGCTTCAATGCTTCATATTTAAGCGCATATGCTTTCGCTTTTTCGCTCGGTAAGATACTTTCTCTCTGGATGTTAGAATCAACCATCATAATAGTTGCCTCATCGTCTGTATACTCACGGACGATAACTGGCATTTCTGTCCTTCCTGCAAGCTCTGATCCATGCTTTCTGCGATGTCCAGCGATCAGCTCATATCCTCCCTCAGCTCTTGGTCTTACAATACCCGGAATCAGCACACCATGTTCTCGGATACTTTCTGCAAGTTCTTCCATTTCCTTATCATCATTAACATGAAAAGGATGATTTTTAAACGTGTGCAGCTCACTTAATGTCACATTCACAATCTGATCAGATGCTACTGGCGCTTTCGCGCCAAACAACTCGTCATAACTGCTCAATTTTACCTTTAATGCACTTGCGTTTTTACTCATTTCCTAATACCTCCTCCGTTAAAGACTGATAAGCCTTTGCTACCTTTCCGTATGGGTCATGCTTATAAATACTGGTTCCTTCTGCTGATATCTCTGCTGCTCGTACTGACATTGGAATGCTGCTGTTGAAGATCCGTACTCTACTACCATAGTTCTCGATCAGTAATTTACTGATATCCCTTGCATAAGTGGTGCGGCTGTCAACCATAGTCATCAGAATGCCCTCTATTTCCAATCTAGGATTGATTTGACGTTTTACCTTGCCAATTGTCTTAATCAGCTGTTCTAATCCTTTTACTGGCAAATACGCAGCTTGTACAGGAATCAGAATGCTATCTGCCGCTGCTACCGCGTTAATCGTGAGCATTCCAAGTGACGGCATACAGTCAATCAAAATATAATCATATCTGCTGCGCTGCTCTTCTATATAAGAACGAAGCACAGTTTCTCTGCTCATTACATTTACCAGTGATACCTCAATGCCTGACAGCTCAATATTTCCCGGCATCAGATCAACGCCTTCCTCGTGTCTTAAAATACCATATGCTGCATCCATTTCTTTCTCATTGATAATGTTGCCCATTACATTTGCAAGCGTAATATCAAGCTTGTCAGGCTCTCTGTAGCCAAGACTTGCCGTCAAACTTCCCTGCGCATCAGCATCAATAAGCAGCACTCTCTTTCCCTGTCTTGCCAGTCCGATTCCAAGGTTACTTGTTGTCGTTGTCTTTCCTACGCCACCCTTCTGATTTGCAATCGCGATAACGCGGCAATTATTCTGTTCACCCATGATCAATTCTCCTTTATCTCTTTATTGCTCTGTAGTTTTTCTTGTATTTTTCTTTATGATTTCCATATAACATCTGTAGTTCTTGTCGGTTCCTTTGTTGGCATACAGATCAGAGATTTCCAGAACTCTGATCTGCAGATGATTCTTCATAAGCTTTTGGAACCATTCAATATCACTCTTAGTACCCATCATTCTTATTTTAAGCAATTATCTTTATCCTCCTGTAAGTTCACTAAGCTTTCGATTGCAGGATGTATACTCAGGATAGCGGATCTGAACTGCCTGCCAAAAGTATGGTGCATACTCACAGCAAAACAGTTCTTCAACGCTATACTGTCCGCACTCGTACAGTTGTTCTTCTATTGTAGTATCTTCATCTACGCTCGGTGTTCCGTTGCAATATAAGTTGAATGCCATTCTAACCACTTTCATGCTTCCACTGGTCTGCCAACTTGCCTGTAAGCATTCCGGCCTAACACAGCCTGTTTCAAAGCTGTAAATACTGTCAATGTGCTTTCTTGTATCACTGTTAATGCCAAGGCAATAGCAAAGTGCCATATGGTACTCATCCTGATACCGTACTTCTTTTAACTTTTCGTAATAGAATTTCTCATGGGCCTCACTAATAAATATAATTCCATCTTTTAACTTGCTTGCACCTAACGCTGTACTGTTCATATTGAATTTCTCCTTATACTATATTTTTTTAACCACAACACAAAAAGGACACCTTTCCCAAAAATGCATTTAGGAAAAGTGTCCTCATATACGAATATGAACTTTCTCAAGTGAGACTTTAATTTAAAATCGCTTATTACGACTTATTAAAGCCGACAAATTTGTCGTACTCTTGTCGTACTGTACAACTTAAGGTACAAAAAATTATATTTTTAATAGAGCTTTGCACCTGCCGGGATTCTGTTATTTACCATCAGAAGGTTCAGTCCTTCATGACCATCTTCCTCATGTACTGCTGAAATCAGCATACCCTCGGAAGCGATTCCCATCATCTTTCTCGGCGGCAGATTTACGATAGCGATTGCTGTCTTACCAACCAGTTCTTCCGGCTCGTAATACTCATGAATACCGCTTAAAATCACGCGATCCTTACGTTCTCCGTCGTCTAATGTGAACTTAAGAAGCTTCTTTGACTTCGGTACTGCTTCACATGCCAGGATCTTAACTGCACGGAAATCTGATTTTGCAAATGTCTCAAAATCAACCATTTCCTTGAAGATTGGCTCGATCTTTACGTTGGAAAAATCAACCTTTTCTTCTGCCTTTGGAGCCTCCTCAACCGGCTTTGCAACCTTCTTATCGGAGTCGAGTGACTTCATTGTCGGAAACAGGAGAACATCTCTTATTGCTGCTGAATCTGTTAACAGCATTACAAGACGGTCGATACCATATCCGATACCACCTGTCGGCGGCATACCTACTTCCAGTGCGTTCAGGAAGTCTTCATCGGTATGGTTTGCTTCCTCATCACCAGCATCAGCTGCTGCATCCTGTGCTTTGAAACGCTCTCTCTGGTCAATCGGATCGTTTAACTCAGAATATGCGTTACACATCTCCCAAGTATTGATATACAGCTCAAAACGCTCTACCTTGTTAGGATCGGACGGCTTCTTCTTTGTAAGCGGAGAAATTTCAATCGGATGATCCATAATGAATGTCGGCTGAATAAGCTTATCCTCACAGTACTCCTCGAAGAACATGTTGATGATATCGCCTCTCTTATGACGTGCCTCATATTCAATCTTATGCTGATCAGCTAATGCCTTTGCTTCCTCATCAGTCTTAACCTGATCAAAATCGATGCCGGCATACTGCTTGATAGCATCAATCATAGTAAGACGTGCAAATGGCTTGCCAAGATCAATCGGTGTTCCATTATAAGAAATCAATGTGCTGCCGCATACCTTTTCAGCCAGATAACGGAACATGCTCTCAGTCAGCTCCATCATACCTTCATAATCTGTGTATGCCTGATACAGCTCCATCAGAGTAAACTCTGGGTTATGACGTGTGTCAACACCCTCATTACGGAATACTCGGCCAATCTCATATACTCGCTCAAGTCCGCCAACGATCAATCTCTTTAAGTACAGCTCAAGAGAAATACGAAGCTTTACATCCTCATCAAGTGCATTGTAATGAGTTTCAAATGGTCTGGCAGCTGCACCACCTGCATTAGAAACAAGCATTGGTGTCTCTACCTCCATGAAATCTCTTCCATCGAGGAAATTACGGATTTCCTTGATAATCTTAGAACGCTTAATAAAGGTATCCTTTACCTCTGGGTTCATGATCAGATCGACATAACGCTGACGATAACGGATATCGGTATTCGTCAGGCCATGGAATTTCTCCGGAAGAATCTGAAGACTCTTAGAAAGCAGTGTAATCTCAGCAACATGTACAGACTTCTCACCTGTTTTTGTGGTGAATGGTGTACCCTTGATACCTACGATATCACCGATATCCATTTTCTTAAATGCCTTATATGCATCCTCTCCAATGCTGTCTCTTGCCACATAGCACTGAATATTGCCGTCTCTGTCCTGAATATTGCAGAAAGATGCCTTTCCCATAACACGCTTGCTCATCATACGGCCTGCGATGGAAACATCCTTTCCTTCAAACTGCTCGTAATTGTCCTTAATCTGCTGTGTATGTGCAGTTACATCATACTTTGTGATGGTAAAGGGATCATTTCCCTGCTCCTGCAGCTCAGCAAGCTTCTCGCGGCGTACCTTAAGAAGCTGATTAATGTCCTGATTATTATCCGCCATCGTATAAAACTCCTATCTTTAATATCTCTTTACGTCTAATACCTGATACTTTACTTCATTGCCCATGAAGTCTACTTTAATGATGTCGCCTCTCTTTTTGCCAATCATTGCCTTTCCAAGAGGAGACTCATTGGAAATCTTGAACTCAAGGCTGTTCACCTCTGCGGAACCAACGATAGAAAACTCCATCTCCTCGCCAGACTCCAGATCCTTTAAGGTAACTGCTGAACCAAGGTTTGCAACATTGTGGTCAATATCATCATCAGAAATAACAACTGCATTCTTGATCAGGTTTTCCAGTTCCTCAATCTTTGCCTCGTTGTCACGCTGCTCATCTCTAGCTGCATCGTACTCAGCGTTCTCGGAAAGGTCACCCTGCTCACGTGCCTCTTTGATCTTATCTGCAATCTCCTTACGAATGATCACTTTACGCTCATGTAACTCGTCTTCCAGCTTTTTCAGACCTTCGACGGTCATCATTTTCTTTTCTGCCATGACTGTAACCATGCCTTTCTACGGCCTGCCTGCAGGCTCATTAATATTATTGATTTCATACTTTAACTTAAAGAAACGACAAAAGAACCTTCTGTCGCTCAAACTATTATATCGGAAACAGCAAACCTTGTCAACAGACTTTTTAGCTCCTCATAGGTAGTAATTTGATTAACCTCCTGGCGGAGTTTGGAAGATCCCGGATACCCTGCCGTGTACCACGCAACCTGCTTTCTCATCTGCAGCATTCCCATATGTTCACCTACATATTCTATCTGCATTGATGCATGACGAAGAATCATCTGACATACTTCTTTGTAGGTTGGACGCGGACTAATTGGCTGTCCTTCAAATGATTCCTTTAATTCTCTAAAGATCCATGGATTTCCCTTAGCCGCACGCGCCACCATAATTCCGTCACAGCCGGTTTCCTCCATCATTTTCTTTGCTGATGATGCATCTGTGATATCACCATTTCCGATAACAGGAATTTTAACCGCTTCTTTTACCTGGCGAATGATCTCCCAATCTGCCTTTCCACTGTAATACTGCTGTCTTGTCCGTCCATGAACTGCAACTGCTGCTGCACCGCTTTCCTGTGCAATTCTTGCAATCTCAACGGCATTTACGCTTGATTCATCCCATCCACGGCGAATCTTCACCGTTACAGGCTTTTTTACCGCTTTTGCCATAGCTTCTATAACTTTTCCGGCAAGAATTGGATCCTTCATGAGTGCCGAGCCCTCATGATTATTGACAACCTTTGGAACTGGGCATCCCATATTTAAATCAATTATATCATATGGGCCTTCCTCTAGTTTTTTTGCCATATCCGCCAGAAGCTCTGGCTCACTTCCAAACAGCTGCACGGCAAGCGGATGCTCACCATCTTCTGTTTCTAAAATTGACTCTGTATTTTTGTTGTGATATGACAATGCCTTTGCACTGACCATCTCCGTATATAAAAGTCCACAGCCCATTTCCCTGCAAAGACGACGAAATGGCAGGTCAGTTACCCCCGCCATCGGCCCTAACGCAACAGGATGGGAAATTTCTACTGTTCCTATCCTCATAAAATTTCTTTTCCTGCCTCTTCTACTGTTTTATTCAAAAACATCACGCGATAGTACATCTCAAGCGATGACATTAATTCACGCTTTTGTCTTTGTAACTGATGCAGCTTTAATCCTGCACCAATATCATCATAATAATAATCCATATCATCTGCCGTTGTCTTCATAATCAGTGTTCCGTCCGGCTCAAACTCAAGCGTCAAAATGCCGCCTACGTCTTCGGTAAACCAGACACACATGATTTGAAGTTCCTGCTTAACAGCATCCGGCAGTGCTGAAAACTCCTGATTCAGATAGTATTTCTGATCGTATGAATTTGCTCCGCAGAGCACTACATTTTGTTCCATGGTGTTCCTCTTTGTACTTTCTTCTAGTTTTGCAAAAAGCCCCGTCTCGTAAAGCACATTCACCTCGGGGCTTTGCTCAGTAACAATGCGTACTTATACGTACCCGTAAATGCCCCTCACAGATACCTCTCCCGCAATGACTTCCTCGACTTTTCCATCTTCGCGCTGTACAAGGAGTGCGCCGTCCTCTTTTATTCCAAGACAAATTCCCTGCCAGGCGCCTGACGGTGCCAGCACATTAACGCGATTGTCCTTATTTGCCAGGCGGCTTTCATATTCAGCCTTTAAATTTTTCAGACTCTCTGCGCTTACAAATTGTTCATATAAAACTTCAAATTCTTCGAGAACCTTTGCCAGAAGTTCATTTCGAAGAAGCGTTTTTCCTGTCACAAGTTTTAACGAAGTTGCAGTGTTTTGAATTTCCTTTGGAAAATCGGTCATCTGGACATTTATGCCAATTCCTACAATCACATAATGAATCTGATCCATATCAGCACTCATCTCTGTTAAAATGCCGCAAAGCTTTTTTCCCTGATAGACAATATCATTTGGCCACTTGATCTGTGTTTTGATGCCGGCATATTCATCAATTGCACGGCTTACTGCAAGCGCCGCAACTAATGTAAGCATGGATGCGTTTTCCGGCTGAATCTGTGGACGAAGCAGAAGAGAAAACGCAAGTGCACTTCCCTTTGGTGTCTCCCAATGTCTTCCAAGACGGCCTTTTCCTGCCTCCTGCGCATTAGCCACAGCAACGCTTCCATTAGGTGCGCCCTGCTCTCCTGCAATCTTTAATCTTGTATTTGTAGAATCGGTGACATCATAGACCATGAGATTTTTGCCAAGCCATTTTGTATTAATGCGGCTTGCACAGCTCTCCTTAGTCAAAATATCCGGTTCTTTTTTCAGGCTGTACCCTTTATTTCGCACTGCCTCTATCTCGTATCCGTCCTCTTCTAAGCTCTTCATTACTTTCCACACTGCTGTTCTTGAAACATTCAGGTGATCTGAAAGCTCCTGACCAGATAAAAAACCTTCTGTGCTTTGCAAAAGCTCCAATAATTTCTGTTTCACAGACTGCCTCCCAAAATTGTTAATATACTCGCCGTCAGAAAGCTCACCATAAATGTAGCGCCTATCAGATACAATATGCCGCCTGCCAGATGGCTTTTGTCCTCACCTATAGTTCGGATTCCTCTTGCTAAAAACAAAAGTGCTGCCGCTGCAAATGCGATAATAAAGAAATACTCATAATGTTTCCAATCCACCACCAGAATCACAGCTGATATGACGATCAATAATGACATAAAAATCTCTGTCAGCGCGAATCCCCATCTTTTGCGTCTGTGTTCCATAGCCTAACAAAACCTCCGGTTAAATGGTTGCTGCAATCACAGCTTTAATCGTATGCATACGGTTTTCTGCCTCATCAAATACAATTGACTGGCTGCTCTCGAATACTTCATCTGTCACTTCCATCTCAGTCAATCCAAACTTTTCTGAGATTTCTTTTCCTATTCCTGTATTTAAATCATGGAATGCTGGAAGACAATGCATAAATACAGCCCCCTCTGCTGCATTATCCATAGCTGCCTTATTTACCTGATATGGAAGCAAATCGTGGATACGCTCCTCCCATACTGCAGCCGGCTCGCCCATGGATACCCATACGTCAGTATAAATGACATCTGCACCTGTCGTTCCTGCCTTAACATCCTCTGTCAATGTAACAGAACCACCGCTTTCCTTTGCAAATGCTTTACACTGCTCAACTAGACTTTCATCTGGGAAGTATTTCTTATTAGTGCAGGCAGTAAAGTGAAGTCCCATCTTACTGCAGGCGATCATTAGGGAATTACCCATGTTGTATCTGGCATCGCCCATATAAGTAAAATGAATGCCTTTTAAATGACCAAAATGCTCGCGGATTGTTAAAAGATCTGCTAACATCTGAGTTGGATGAAATTCATTTGTTAAGCCATTCCAAACCGGCACTGATGAATATTTTGCCAATTCCTCGACAATTGCCTGGCCATAACCACGATATTCAATTCCATCGTACATGCGGCTTAACACTCTTGCTGTATCTGCAATGCTTTCCTTTTTTCCAATCTGAGAACCTGACGGATCCAGATAAGTTACGCTAATCCCAAGATCATGTGCTGCTACCTCGAAGGAACAGCGTGTTCTTGTGCTTGTCTTTTCAAAAATCAGCGCAATATTTTTTCCGCGAAAAGTATCAACCAAAATACCTTCTTTCTTCTTATCCTTTAAGTCTGCCGCCAGATCAAGCAGGTAAGTAATCTCCTCTGGTGTATAGTCAAGCAGTTTTAAAAAATCTCTTCCTTTTAAATTCATCGCAAACCTCATTTCTGCTGCGGCTGCAGCGGCTGTCTTGTAAAGCTGGCATTCATCATTAGTATAAATTTTCAAAACATAATTGTCAAGAAAAAAGGATATATTAGTCTAATACCAGTTTCCCATTTACTACATGATAATCACGATAACGGTGGCGAAGCAGCTTTTTTCTCATATACGAAAACGTGTACGCTTCTCCTTTTGCTGCTGTCATCTTTAACAGGTATTCCAGCAGGAAACGAGTTTCATCATTCATCACATAAACATCCTTTGCACGTGCATAATATTCCCATGCACTGCGGCATGTATAATTTTCCTTCTGGTAATTACGGCTTGCACTGATTCTGTCAATTACCATCTCTGCAACAAAGCGCTTTGGCATCTTAGCTCCTATAAAACCATCTTTAGGATTGACAGCGTAATCGATCCAATATTCAAAATGATGGCGGTTGCGTCCCTTATGATGCAGCCAGCCCTGTGAATATCCTTTTTCTTCTTTTTCGCGATTGATCGGACTTCTTTTTCCGCCCTCATAATATTTCACACCTGCAAGAAACTCAATTGGTGCATATTTTGACAGATCATGCTTCAGACCCTGACTGATCAGACCTACCCTAATACAGTCTCTTGTGACTAGCCACTTGTGATGATTGATCGTGTGAAGATGTCCTAAAAATTGTTTTATCATGCTTGCTCCTTCCAAAATTTTCGCTGCTGCTCACTATTTAGGCTATGAACTACAGCCTTTTTGAAAATTTTTACGAAAACGTTTTCGTTTCCTCTTGATTTTTTATTTTTTTTCTACTATACTGATTGTAACAGGGTTTTACCGCTCGAAATTTTGAATAACCCGAAGAAAAGGAGGTTGCTATGAAATACGGATATTTCGATGACAGCTCCAGAGAGTATGTCATTACCACCCCAAAAACCCCCCTGCCATGGATTAATTACCTTGGCTGTGAGGATTTCTTCTCTATTAAGTCCAACACAAGTGGCGGCTATTGCTTCTATAAGGATGCAAAGTTGCTGCGACTTACACGTTATCGTTACAATAATGTTCCTTTTGATGATGGCGGTCATTATTTCTACATAAAGGACGGCGATACCGTTTGGAATCCAGGCTGGCAGCCTGTACAGACTGAGCTTGACAGCTATGAGTGCCGTCACGGCATGGGATACAGCATTTTTACAGGTGTTAAAAACGGCCTGAAGGCACAAGTTACTTCTTTCGTTCCGATGGGCTATACCTGTGAAGTCAACAAGTTAACTTTAACCAATGAGTCCGACACTGTCAAGAATTTTTCTGTATTTTCTTATGTTGAATTTTGCCTGTGGAATGCCATGGATGATATGACAAATTTCCAAAGAAACTTCAGCACTGGTGAGGTTGAGGTCATGGGTTCTGTCATCATTCACAAGACCGAGTATCGTGAACGCCGCAGACATTATGCCATCTTTGGTGTAAACACACCTATAGACGGCTTTGATACTGACCGTGACAGCTTCCTTGGCGCTTACCGTGGTTATCATAACCCTCAGGTTGTCGAAGATGGAAAATCTAAAAACTCTATGGCAAGCGGATGGGCTCCGATTGGAAGTCACCAGATTACCCTTCATTACAGCCTGGCGAAACAAAAACTTATATTTACGTATTAGGCTATTGTGAGAATCCTGCTGATCAGAAATGGGAATCACAGGGCGTTGTAAACAAGGCTCCTGCTAAAGCTCTTATGGAAGCATTTGCAACAGAAGCACAGGCGGATGCAGCTCTTGATCACTTAAAGGAATACTGGAGCCAGCTGTTAGGCAAGTTCCATGTTGAGTCTGACTATACAGAGATGAACCGCATGGTTAATGTATGGAATCAGTACCAGTGTATGGTTACATTCAATATGTCCCGCTCTGCTTCTTACTTTGAATCAGGAATTGGCCGTGGCATGGGATTTCGTGATTCCTGCCAGGATTTATTTGGCTTCGTCCATCTGATCCCTGAAAAGGCAAGACAGCGTATCATTGACATTGCTTCCACTCAGATGGAAGATGGAAGTGCTTACCATCAGTATCAGCCGCTGACAAAGCGCGGCAACTCTGATATTGGAAGCGGCTTTAATGATGACCCGTTATGGCTGATTGCTGCTGTAGCGGCTTACATCAAGGAAACAGGCGACTATTCTATTCTTGAGGAGTCTGTTCCTTTTGATAACAAGGAAGAGACTGCAGTTCCTTTAATGGAGCATCTGCGCCGTTCCTTCAATTTTACAGTTACACACCGCGGACCACATAAGCTTCCGTTAATTGGACGTGCTGACTGGAATGACTGTCTGAACTTAAACTGTTTCTCATCTGAACCTGGCGAATCCTTCCAGACAAGCGGACCTTCTGAGGGACCAGTTGCAGAATCTGTATTTATTGCAGCCATGTTTGTCAAGTATGGAAAAGAATACGCTATGCTTTGTCAAAGACAGGGATTAGACAAGGAAGCTGACGATGCACTGGCACAGGTAGACGATATGTATCAGACAATTCTTACCGCTGGCTGGGACGGCGAATGGTTTGTCCGTGCTTATGATGCTTACGAGAATAAGGTTGGTTCTCATGAGTGTGAGGATGGCAAGATCTTTATTGAACCACAGGGCTTTTGTGTACTTGCTGGCGTTGGCATTAAAGAAGGCCATGCAAATAAGGCACTTGCCAGCGTAGAAAAGATTCTTGATACAAAATATGGCATTGTCTTACTGCAGCCAGCTTACAAGGATTATCATCTTGAACTTGGTGAGGTTTCCTCTTATCCGCCGGGATATAAGGAAAATGCTGGTATCTTCTGCCACAACAATCCTTGGATCTCTATCGCTGAGACATGCGTTGGTCATGGAAACCGCGCGTTTGATGTATACCGCAAGATCTGCCCGGCGTATATTGAAAACATCAGTGAGATCCATCGCACCGAACCTTATGTATATTCTCAGATGATCGCTGGTAAGGATGCGAAAAACTTTGGTGAGGCAAAGAACAGCTGGCTGACTGGAACTGCTGCCTGGACGTTCTTGAATGTTTCTCAGGCAATCCTTGGCATACAGCCAGATTATGACGGACTTGTCGTTGATCCATGTATTCCATCTGAGTTGTCCGGCTTTACCATTACCAGAAAGTTCCGTGATGTTACATACACCATTGAGGTTCAAAATCCAAACAAGAGCCAAAAGGGTATCTCAAAGCTTATTGTTGACGGTGTCACAGTTGATGGAAACCAGATTCCGTATGATGCTTCTAAGAAACAGGTTCATGTTGTTGCTGTACTTGATGCATAATACCACAATCTTATTTGTTTTTTAAATAGTCTTAGACATAAAGAAAAGCCTCTTTGAATACATGTTAGTAAACATGTTCAAAGAGGCTTTTTCATGCGCTCAAAACTTATTCCTGTAATTCGCACACTTCTTCTTTCATTTCTGATTAGTATAATCATTCTTTGCCTGATGGCACTTCTTATGTGGAAGCTCTCACTGTCGGACGGTCAGGTAAAGACTGGACTTTATCTGTCCTACCTTCTCTCCTGCCTGTTCGGCGGTTTTTGCTTTGGACACATCTTTCCTAAAAGGCGCATTCTCTGGGGACTTTGCTTTGGAATCGGGTATTTCGTTCTACTCGCACTCGTCTGTGTTGTTGTCGCAAAGGCTACTTTGTCGTACCCCGCCTTTCTTGTTCTTGGCCTTTGCTGCCTCGGAGGATGCGCTGGATCATTCTTTAGTTAGTCTTAGCAGAAGCATCTTCCATAGCGATACCACATACGTTTAAGGCGGCTCTGACGCGCTGTCGCATCTGATGCCATATCACGATACAGCTGTGCCGTCTCATCGCGCAGCTCTGTTCCATAGGCATGATTGCTAAAGGTGAGTTCCTGCAAAAGATCCTGAAGCCACATCAGTTTTTCCTGTGTTATTGTCGGGAACGATTCCTGAAGCGCTGCTGCATCAGCTGCTGTACTGATTTTCTCAAGGTTTTCTGCTTCACACAGCGCATCCATTCTGGAAAGAGCATATAATAATGCTTCTTTTGGCTCACCCTTTAAATGCTGTTCCTGACGCTTTAAACGCATCTTTCTCTGATAGATCATTCCAAAGATGATAAGCGCAATAAATAAAATACAGCAAAGCACAATCAAAATCACACGCATTAGAAGCTTGAAAAAATGATTATCCTTAGAATTATCTGTATTATTCTGATTATTAGGATCGCTCTGACTTTGCTGCTGATTCGGCGCTGTTGGCTGATTTTGCTCTGATGGCTTAGCCGGTTCTGATGGCTGCTCATTTTCTGCTGTTGTCTCTGGCGTAGTTTCAAAGATTCCCTCTACTGTTGCCTGAGGCTCCTCTACCTGCGTCTCTGGTTCTGCCGGATTTGTTGCATTTTCAAGCTGATCGGAACTAATAGTAGAATCCTGTCCGTCGTTTGAATCAGCTAAATCTGCCTCATCTATAAAGCCTGGTGTTACCTCGATTGGAATCCAGCCAACACCCTTTACATAAATCTCAGCCCAGGCATGCGCTGCCTCATCCATAATGGCCTGTGCACCATTTCCTGATTCCAAATCGCGCACCAGATATCCTTCTACATAGCGCGCCGGGATTCCATAAAGCCTGAATAAAAGTACTGCTGCTGATGCAAAATGCGTACATACACCCTGCTTATTTTCATACAGGAAATATTCTACATAATCATTTCCACGCGGAGTTGAGCCTGGTGTCTTTGTATAAGAGGCATGCGCTTCAAGCGTTGATCGCACAAATGACACACAATCTGCAATTGATGTAAATTTCTTTCCTGAATATTCTTCATAGAAGGAATCAAGTCCCTTTGTTGGCAGTGACAGATAGACTGAATCTGCAAAGGCGCGGTAAGACGCATCTTGTGTTTCGTATGAGCCTGCCGTCTCAAGCTTTTGAATATTTGAAAGACGCTGCGTATTCATATAGTACATAGAAAAGATCTCTCTATCTGTTTCCTGCTTTGGATACGCATCAAATGGCTCCCCCGCTGTAAAATCAACAAGACTTGTACCATACGGAATGTACGAGAAGGCACTGTTTGCATCTACGTCTGAAATAACAAGATCTCGTCTGGCAACAGATTCATCACCACTATTATAGAGATTTTCCAAAACCTGATAATACTGACTGCTTAAGCTTATCAGATCCATACCCGTTGCAAGTCCCTCTTCGTTTTGCTTATCACTAAGCTCGCGCCAGCCGCTGCCCGTATAATTGCTTCCTACGTAGCCTCGAATATAAAGCGGTGCCTTTAAATCACTCGAAATATCTAAATATAAATGCGTCTCATTATAATCGCGCACCTCTTTTACATTACTAAGCTTACCGCCGTGGACGCCGCTGCTTCGAATAATATCAACAGGAAGCCAATCCCACTCACCTCTAGTCACCTTCTTCCAGAAGGTCTCCAGACTCTTTAACAGATCTCCGTTTCGAATATCCTCACGTATCTGGCTTTGTGCTTCATATCCATCTGTAAATGCAGGTCCTAACATAAAACGGTTCACTGGAAGAAGCAGCAAGAACAAAGCGGCAATTACAACAGATGTCTGCCACCTAAGCATTCCAAATGCGCTATTGCTCATCTTTACTGTAACTGTTCTCACACTAAGACTCTCACGATAACGGCTGTACTGCAGAGAAAACATACCTATCAGCACAAACAGCATCATTAAAAATGATGGCATTGCCGGAAGCTCTCCAACTGCAAGCGCAAGAATAAAGATTACGCCAAATAATAGTGCTGTCACCCTTCCATCTAATGAACGAATCGTTCCAAGCGATAAAATTGCTCCAATTAAAAATGCTGCAAACAACAGCGTAATCAAATAAGAGGCTGCTGAAACTGGCTCAATAGCTGCAAGTGAAACTTTTGTACCATAATACTCATTTATATATCCTGCATAACTGTTATAGAATCCCAACAATCCACTAAAAATACTGTTGTGAAATACAATTCCTGCTAACAGATAAATGCCAAATAAGACCGGCCATGTAATCATGCGGCTGATTGGGAGTTCCCAGGCTGCTGTTATAAGAAGGCCGATCACAATCGTTCCCACCACAAGCAGCACATAATTTAGCTCAATCTCATAGGTAAGCGCAAGTCCAAGCACCACACCAAGCATTCCTATTAAAAAATAGATAATGCGCAGCAGCAAAAACAATCGCTCATGAAACTTGCCGTGAGTCCGGATTCGGTCAGCCTGAACAACCTGCTCGACCAGAATGCCCTTCTCTTCGTTTTCCATGAAGTTCCTCCTTCGTTGCAAATTAAATATACAATTTAATTATGACAGTTAATTTTATCATATCTCAATCAATTCATGAATCTCGTTAATTGTAAGAATTGATTTTCTTGTACCATCTGATGACAAAAAGTCACCTAATTGTTCATCTTTATTCGTATCCATACAGCTTATTGCAATCATACGGTACAGCGGTGTACTGCGGCTACTTTTATACTCCTCCCAGTACAGCTTGTCAGTTCTTTTTGCACTGACAAGAAGCTTACTCATAACAGCTGTAATGTCATCCATTCCTTTAATCAGATGTTCTTCAAATGCACCTCCACCATCCTGTGAATACCAGATCATGCGATGATGACACTCGTTAAAACAAAGTGCCGCTGAAAGCGAATAACAAAGATCATATACCGACTGAATCTCCTCTATTGTCTGATAACGAAGATCCAGAAAAATTCCAACTGAATCACTGATTGGTCTTGACAGTTCCTTAATCATCATCTGATCAAGGCGGGCTGTCATCTTCCAATGAACTCTTGACATTTTGTCGCCCTGACGAAATTCGCGGATCTGATAAATTTCAGCAGGATCATCTCCTGCATTATGCTTATCGTACTCCTCGCTGTCACTGTCAAAATTACGGCAGGCATCTGTCACAGCGACTTGAAGATCAAGAAGATGAGGCATTACAACACACTCTGCCTGAGCAGAAAATGTTTTTTTTCTCTGAAATAATCTCAGATAATCGAAGACTACAATTCGCTCAAATGAAATTTTAATCACACCACAATATGTGGAACAAAATGTAAATGGAACAGTTACTGATGTTTTTGCCGGTGCACGCAGATTGATATCATAGGATTCCTTTTCTCCATCTAATGTATTGCTGACATTTACTCTTACAGACGCATCTGTTATCGGAAACCAGCCATTATTATTAAAACGAATAGGAATTTCTATTTTTTCTTCACAGTCTGCCACCTGCTGTCCATTTCCAATTGTTACCTTAACGTTTTTTTTGTGATACCAGGTAAGTGCAAATAATGCTATTGGAAGCAGCAGCTCAAACGCCAGAAATACTCCAGGAACAGGACTTTCATACATCAGTGCAATATATGATGTGATTATAACCAGAAGAATATAGACTATTTTTCTTCCCCACATAAAAACTCTCCTTTCAGGAAAAAGCAAACAAAGGCCTTATAGAACATGCTCCTACAAGGCCTGTCTTTTTATTTTGCCTTTGGCTGAGGGATCAGCTTTAAGATCTGCTCAAGAATGCCTTCTGCTGTTAATCCGCCCACCTTTGCCTTTGTATTTAAAATCAGACGATGCGCACATACATCAATAAATACAGCAGCCACATCTGCTGGAACTACATAATCGCGCTCCTGAAGGTACGCATGTGCACTTGCCATATTAATCAGCGCCAGCGTTCCTCTTGGCTAACGCCAAGTGTCAAATACTGATGCTTTCTGGTCGCATTGACAAGATCTGTCGTATACTGATAGATCAGATCGTGAATAAATACCTTCTCGACCTCTTTCTTCATCTCAAGAATATCTTCAACGGTGAGAGATGCTGGAATATCATCTACAGAATATTCCTTTTTGCTCTTCATCATAGAAATTTCATCTGCCTGACTTGGATAGCCCAAAGACATACGAACCATGAAACGGTCAAGCTGAGACTCCGGCAACAGCTGTGTACCAGAAGATCCTGTAGGGTTCTCTGTTGCGATTACCATAAATGGCTGCGGCACTTCTCTTTTTACTGCATCAATTGTGACAGTGCCTTCTTCCATAACCTCAAGCAGTGCAGACTGTGTCTTTGGTGATGTACGGTTAATCTCATCTGCAAGAAACAGATTACACATAACAGCTCCTGGATAATACACAAACTTTCCAGTATCCTTCTGATACATATGATAACCACACACATCAGACGGAAGCACGTCTGGTGTAAACTGCATACGCTTTTGTTTTAAGGACAATGCTTTTGAGAATGCCAGCGCCAGCGTTGTCTTTCCTACACCAGGAATATCCTCCATCAGTATATGACCGCCTGCAAGCATCGTACACATAAGCTTATTCAGACTCTCATCCTTACCCTTGATTACCTTTTTTATATCATCAATTGCCTGCCAAACTTTCTTTACGTTTTGTATATTCTCCATGTTTCCTCTCATTCCTTGTCTTATGCCTCATCTGCCTGTGATTCTGCATCATAAACAGTCTCACTGACAGATTCTGACGTATTTTCTTCAGATGACTCTTTTGTCTCTGGAACAGATGTCTTTCCATCCAACATATCCTTTAAATTCTTGAGTGCCTCATCCTTTACGCATGCTTCCTGGTATCTTGTATTTACATTTGCAACCAGTTCACGCACAGACTCCCATCCGGCAACCTCCTGCAGATAAGCTGCGATCTCGCCATCCTTCGCATTCTTATCAATATACAGGCTTCCATCCTTATTCTGACAAATATAAAGTCGAATCATAGATGGTGCCTTCGTGTCAATTCCAATAAACTTTATCTCATAATATACATATGCTATATAAGTATTATCAGCAATACCTGGAACTGTATAGCAGATAATGTTCTCATAGGACTCAACATATTCACACTGCTTTTTAAGTGCTTCCTCACTAAATTCTGTATCCTGCACAACAATCTGCTTAAGATCCTTGACATCTGCCTTTTTTACTGCATCAAAATACTTCTGTACCAGTTCTTTTACTTCCGGCACGCCGTCCTTTTCTAAGGATTGAATCTGATTGTTATTATTGTTTTGATTTTCTGTAACATCAACAACCGTCTGGATTTCCTGACGATCTTTGTTGCCTTTTCTGCTCGTAATCAAAATAACTGCCACAATCAGCGCAGCTGCTACCAGAATAATGACAAAGTATGGAAGAATCCTTCTGACCACACCTGGTTTTTTCTTTCTCTTAAAATTATTTTTTGCCATAATTCCTTCCTATTCTGCCATCTTGCGTTACTGCGCTGTACGCGGACGCGCCTCAGGCTCATCAAAATATCGTTCTTTCACCAGTTCAACTGGCATCTGCTTTCCTGTCCACAATGTAAATGCCTCTGCACCCTGATACAGCAACATATATAACCCATTAAAACAGCTGCAGCCCTGACTCTTAGCAATTTCCATCAGCTTTGTCTCTCTTGGATTATAGATTACATCTGATACTATTAAATCTGGATGGAAGAAATCTGCTGATGTAATCAAACTTCTATCTGTATCTGGTGCCATACCTACATTTGTGCCATTTGTCAAAATACGACTTGTCAAAAGCTCTTTTTTAATCACAGACTCATCTGAATAATCAAATAAATTAATCTTACATGCTGTCTGCTTTGTCAGCTGATTAATCACCTGCCTTGCATGCTCTGTCGATTTTCCCGGGCGACAAAATACAGAAATCTCCCGCACACCATCAAGTGCTGCCTGAACAAGAATAGATGTTGCTGCGCCTCCTGCTCCAAGAAGAGTCATTTTCCCACCCTTGATCGAAAATCCTGCTTCTTTTACGGCTCTCATATAGCCTGTTCCATCCGTATTGTATCCCATAAGCTTTCCATTTTCATTCACAACCGTATTCACAGAGCCTGTAATCGACGCTGCTGGCGAAAGTACATCACAAAGCTGTGCCATCTTAGACTTATTTGGCATAGTACAGTTCCAACCTTTTGCTCCCAAACTTACAAGACCGTCTACGGCACCACTAAGACCTTCAATGCCAACATCAAAACAAAGATAGACATAATTAATTCCTAACTCCTGAAATGATGTATTGTGCATCATCGGTGATTTGCTGTGTCCCACCGGACTTCCAAGCAGACCGGTAAGGCCTGTCTTTCCATTTATTATCATAGACATATCCTTTCCTGATACCTTTTGCAGCAGTTTTTTACTGTCATTTCTTGTCACCACCAAAATGACATAAACTGACCAAGCTCTTCTATACTTTAATACGAATCTGTAAAATATGCAAGCTTTTTATCTCTTTTGCCACACGCGGCACTTTATTTTGTGCAAAATTACCATGATATGGTGTGATTACACTACGATAGTGACAGTATCCTCATCTGAATCATACTCATAAACATGATTTGACAAAAAATCTGTACTTACAGCATCTGTCAAATTTACCTCCTCCACAATTTCCTTTAACTGTGACGGATCTGTGTCTTTATCTTTTGCAAGAAGCAGTACCTCGTGCATACTTGACGGCAAAATATAATATGCACCGCCAAGCTTTTTTGCTGCCGTCCTAAGGATACCCGGATACATGATGACTGATGCTCCAAAAAATGCTTTACTGTTTGTCAGCGCAAATAAATGAGGAAAATCAGACTGTACTGGCAGCTCAGGCAGCCCAATTAATGCCTCTATGCTATTTAAAGACGGTGGAAAACGGTGAATCATAGATGCGATGGCTGTCTGGAATAAAATGTCCTCTGTCACCTCCCAGATTCTGCAATGATCCTGATACACAACGGCAGCACCCATCGTTGTGTCTGTTCCCTCAAATACCAGCTGATAGATAATGGCAAGATCAAGAATACGTCTATGTGGGACAAGTGATAAAAATTCCTTATTTTTCTGATATGAAATGAGCCGCACTGATAAAAAGGCAGCAGCACATTCAAAGTTTGTAAATATCTCTCCCTCCACTTTATTATTTTCTGTTACCATATCAAGCACGTTTTTTAATTCCTTTTGAATACTTTCCATAGAATAGCCATGCTGATATAAACGGTAAAACGGCGCCATATATATCCAAGGAGTTGTTCTTTTTCCTCTGTGGTATAATGACACCGTTTTTATCTTTGCTGTATGTTTTTGTTCAATTGTCTGCACGGTAATCTTTTCCTCTGCCTGGCAGGCGGACTGAAGACCCGCAGTAATGGTAAATAAAAATTGTTGATAATCCATATTGCTCCTCCGTTCTAAACTCCAGAAAAGCTGGATGAGAGAACACACCTGAAGGGAATCGAACCCCCGCACGTAGATCCGGATTCTACTGCTCTATCCACTGAGCTACAGGTGTATATGAGTCAGCTGTTAGATCAAACAGCTGACTCTGAAACAAAACGTTAAATATTTTGTTTTGAATTTCTGATCAGATTATACTCTGGATAAATACTCACCTGTTCTGGTATCGATCTTGATTACCTCACCGTTCTCTACAAACAACGGAACATTTACCTGTGCACCAGTCTCAACGATTGCCGGCTTAGTAGCACCAGTAGCAGTATTTCCCTTGAAGCCTGGCTCAGTATCAGTAACCTGAAGCTCTACAAACAGCGGCGGCTCGATTGAGAATACGTTTCCATTGTGGGAACATACTTTACACATCTCGTTCTCCTTAACGAACTTTAATGCGTCACCGATCAGCTCACTTCCAAGTGCGATCTGCTCATAGGTATCATTGTCCATGAAGTAGTACAGATCTCCATCCTGATACAGATACTGCATATCCTTACGGTCAATTCTTGCCTCCGGGAACTTCTCGGTTGGACGGAAAGATCTCTCGATTACTCCACCATTCTTGATATCCTTTAACTTTGTACGAACAAATGCCGCACCCTTACCTGGTTTTACATGCTGAAACTCAAGGATCTGATAGACAGTGCCTTCAATTTCCAAAGTCTTACCATTTCTGAAATCACCAGCTGAAATCATTTTTTTTCCTCCTGTAAATGAGAATTAACGGCATCTTTCTGTACTCTTGCACAGATGCCTATCGTTCTAAACAAACGCAAACGCCCATAAAATGGCGCTACATACTATATTATCATACAATAAAAAATATAACTTTTCAAGTAGTATTTTTAAAACTCTTTAAAAATTTCCTCTGCCAGTTCCCCAGGTGTTTTCTGATCTACGTCTAGCACAAAATCTGCACCGCTTAAATAATGTGCCTCACGCTGTTTCATCAGTGTACGCACACGCTCTCCACTATCATCTCCTTTAAGAAGCGGGCGCGTTGTGTCACCCTTTAAACGAGCCAAAACAGTCTCTGGCTGAATCCTTAAATAGACTACCATGCCGAGTTTTTTTAAAAGCTTTCTGTTTTCCTCACTAAGCGGCATTCCACCTCCGCATGAAATCACAAATTGCTTATCTTGTACAAGCAGCGTCTTGAGTGCTTTTGTCTCTGCCTGACGAAAATAATCTTCTCCTTTTTGAGCAAAAATATCAGAAATGCTCATTTTCTCACAAGCTTCTATATAGGCGTCAGTATCAATCAGCTCGAATCCTTTTTTTACAAGCTCTTTTCCTACTGTTGTCTTTCCTGCTCCCATAAAGCCAATCAAAACAATTGAACTCATCGCTTATTCCTCCTGTGGTAAAAAAACAATACTATACGCTCTATATAACGCTTTAGCACTATCTGTATTTCTTCCTTTGGATGAATTGGCTGAACAAGATATGTCCTAATTCCAGCTCTGTTTGCGCCATAAATATCTGTAAAGATCTGATCTCCGATAAAAATCGTTGTATCTGGTGTTGTATGAATACGCTTCATAGCGTCCTCATAACCGCGTACTGATGGCTTCCCTGCTTTATAAATATAGTCACTTCCAACTTCCTTCGCAAACGGACTGACACGCGGCTCCTTATTATTTGAAATAATGCAGGTTTTTAAACCAATGCTGCGAAGATGTTCAAACAATTCCTTTGCCTGTTTTGTAGCTGGCTCTCCATGCCTTACAAGCGTATTATCCACATCGAATAGTACGCCACGCACGCCGTTATCATATTCCTTTTGATAATCAATCTGGTAGGCAGACGCTGCCTCTGCCCATGGATACAATTTACTCACTGTTTTTTCTCTCTCTGAATCATATTTTCAAGCTCTTGTGCAAAATTATTCAAATCCGTAAAAGAGCGATATACACTCGCAAAGCGTACATAGGCAACCTCATCAAGTGTTTTTAACTTTTCCATCACCAGCTCACCAATCACCTTGCTGCTGACTTCTTTTTCATAATTATTAAAGATAGTTGTCTCAATATCATCCACCAGACGATTTACTGCATCAGTCGGGATCGGACGTTTATGGCATGCCATAACAATTCCAGTTTTTAATTTTTCCCTCGAATAAGCCTCTCTTGTCTGATCCTTTTTTACTACCATCAGCGGAAATACTTCAATCTTTTCATATGTTGTAAAGCGCCGGTTGCACACCTCACACATCCTGCGCCTGCGGATCGCAGTATTATCGTCAGAAGGCCTTGAATCAATTACTTTTGTTGTATCTTCTCCGCAAAACGGACACTTCATTGCTGCCTCCATTCCTGCTGTCTGCCAGCATCTCTTTAATGCTATTATTATAAAATAAAAAGGTATGTAAGGTCAAGTTTTTTCTGAATTGTTTTCAATTCTATTTTTCTTTATCTCTGATTGGTTTTTCTCCCTCATCGATATCAACTAATATGATATCTGGTCCAATCTGACATACTCTGCAAAATGGAATGCGATATTCCGTATCTCGTCCGAATAACCCACATATTTTTCCTGTGCCCGGAACAATCAAATGTGTTATGCAGCCTGTTTTTCGATCAAATTCAATGTCACACACATAGCCAAGTCTTTTGCAGTCTTTTATATTAATCACTTCTTTTTGCCTTAAATCACAAATACGCATATGCTACCCTCAAAAGCATTTCACTTTCTCGGTATAGTATATGCGTATTAAATATATTCTGCCTTCTGGCAAATATATTAGACACTATGTTAATATATATTGTTTAGTGCTCTGTTCCAAACTCAGACAGCTTTAAGCCTGGATTTCTTTCCAGTACCATCTGCGGACTCCAGCTATTTGCAAACAATAACAGCGGACGATCCTTCAGATCCTTAATTTTCTTCATATCGGATGTTCCATTGATTCTTGCTACATCCACATTCTCCCAATCCTCAATCCAGCGGATATACTCGTATGGCAACGGATCAAGGCGAATCTCTACATTGTACTCATTTTCCAGACGGAATTTCAAAACGTCAAACTGCAGCACGCCGACAACGCCTACAATGATCTCTTCCATTCCAGTGTTAAATTCCTGGAAAATCTGAATAGCACCTTCAAGAGCAATCTGACTGATTCCCTTAATGAACTGCTTACGCTTCATTGTATCCATCTGACGCACTCTGGCAAAATGCTCTGGTGCGAATGTTGGAATTCCGTCAAATGTCATATTACCCATCTTAGGAGAACATATTGTATCTCCAATTGAGAAAATACCTGGATCAAATACACCAATGATATCTCCGGCATATGCCTCTTCTACGATTGTTCGCTCTGATGCCATCATCTGCTGCGGCTGTGTCAGACGAATCTTTCTGCCGCCCTGCACATGGTTCACCTCCATGCCGGCTTCAAACTTTCCAGAACAAATTCTCATAAATGCGATACGGTCTCTGTGTGCCTTATTCATGTTTGCCTGAATCTTAAATACAAAGGCAGAGAAATTATCATCAAATGGGCTGATTTCACCGATTGAGCTATGTCTTGGAAGCGGTGATGTTGTCATTTTTAAGAAATGCTCAAGGAATGTCTCAACACCAAAGTTTGTCAGTGCAGAACCAAAGAATACAGGAGAAAGCTCACCATTACTTACCTTATCCTGATCAAATTCCTCACATGCACCATCAAGCAGCTCAATATCCTCAAGCAGCTTCTGATAACCAATAATACCAACCTGATCCTCAGCACCTTCAACATCAAGCTCATGACTCTCAATCTCATGCATACCTGCATCTGCTGCAACGAATGTAGTAATCTTATTTGTGTTACGATCATAAACACCCTTGAAATTCTTACCGCATCCGATTGGCCAATTGATTGGGCAGGTCTTAATACCAAGCACGCGCTCGATCTCATCCATCAGATCAAATGGGTCATTTGCCTCACGGTCTAATTTGTTGATAAAAGTAAAAATTGGAATATGGCGCATAACACAAACCTTAAACAGCTTAATTGTCTGCGCCTCAACACCCTTAGAAGCATCAATTACCATAACGGCAGAATCTGCTGCCATCAGAGTACGATACGTATCCTCTGAGAAATCCTGATGACCTGGTGTATCCAAAATGTTGATGCAATAGCCTTCATAGTGGAACTGTAAAACGGAAGAGGTTACGGAAATACCTCTTTGCTTTTCAATCTCCATCCAGTCAGAAACAGCGTGCTTTGCTGTTTTTCTTCCCTTTACGGAACCTGCCTGATTGATTGCTCCTCCATATAAAAGGAACTTCTCTGTTAATGTAGTTTTACCCGCATCCGGGTGAGAAATAATGGCAAACGTTCTTCGTTTGCTGATTTCATTTTCATATAATGACATTGTGTTCCATGCCTTTCTGTATTCAAAATTCAAATAGTATCATTTGTTGTTTCCAATGGTACATTTTAGCAGAATCAGCTTGGCTGTGCAACCCCTTTTATCACTTTATACCATCTGCCATTGTACCAGACGCGTCCTGAATAATTCCAATTCAAAACACCTTTTTCGACTCGGTATAATGTTCCATTATAGTTTACCAAACCATTATAATTCCAGTTTAGCTTTCCCTCTTCAACATAATACCAATGTCCATAATACTCAGTAAGACCAATATAGTTCCAATCTAGAATTCCCTTTTGAACATAGTACCAAATTCCTTCATATAGAGTTAGTCCAGTATAGTTCCAATTCAAAAGTCCATTTTCAACATAATACCAGCTTCCGGAATATAATGTCAATCCGGTATAATCTCGATTTAAAATTCCTTTTCGAACATAATACCAGGTCTTATCATATAGTACCAGACCCGTATAGTTCCAGTTGATCATTCCCTTTCTGACATAATACCAATTTCCATAGTATAACGCCAATCCGGTATAGCTCCAGTCCAAAAGCCCTGCTTGCACATAATACCAAGTTCCATCATACAGGGTCAATCCCGTATAATTTCGATTTAAAATTCCCTTTTGAATGTAATACCAGGTTCCATCATACAATATCAGACCGGTATAACTCCAATTTACAACTCCTTTTTTGATATAAAACCAGCTTCCAGAATATAGAACTAGACCAGTGTAACTCCAATCCAAAAGTCCCAATTTAACATAATACCAATTTCCACAGTATAATGTCAATCCAGTATAACTCCAATTTACAACTCCCTTTTCTACATAGTACCAGTTTCCTGAATATAATGTCAATCCAGTATAGTTCCAGTCCAAAACTCCAGTTTTTACATAATACCAGCTTCCAGAATAAAATACTAATCCTGTATATTGCGTGTCAACTGCACCATTTCGGATATAGTACCAAACATTTTCATATAAGATAAGCCCAGTGCGGTCCTCCTGAACACTTCCTGCTAACACATAATATTTTAGACCCTGATATGCTGCAAAACCTGTGTAACTAGTATCAATCTGATCATTTTTATAGTAATATTTCTTTCCATCAGAAGCCACTGAAATTCCATTTAGGATTCGTCTGTTGGCACACCTGCCCTCATTGATTCCATAATCCAGATAATGATCTACATACTTTATATTATCATCACCAAATAATTCCTGCAGATCTGGATAATTCACTTTATAGAGCGTAACATCGAATGACTCACTGGCACGTCTGCCCTCACTTATTCCATACTCCACAAAATGCTTCAATGCTGCCGCATAATCAGTTCCAAATGCTGATTTCAAATCTGAATAACGATTCAAATAATATTTAGCATCAAATACTGGAGCGTAGTCAACACCTTTATAAATTGTTGACGTCTTATCGCTGTCATCAATATCTTCTGAAAAATTACCCTTTGATCCATCCCATCCAGCTTTTTTTCCAGTTAAAAAATAATGCTCATAATACGCGTCAATATCATTTCCATATGCTTTTTCAAGCTTTGGATAACGCTTTCGATAAGAATTTACATCAAAGCCATCAAAAAATCCCTGTTCTATCGTTACACCACGACCAACAAACAAACGGTACTGTGTCTGTGTGCCATCCTCAGCTGTAACGGTTATTGTGCTAACCTCAACCTTGTGAGACATGCTTCCAATATTGGAAATTTTCAGTGTAGCTGATGAAGATGCAGTTTTTACTCTGACATTCGCATAAACTGTCTTTTCCCCTATACTATAATAAAAATCTTTTTGTGTCTTATCAAATGCAGTGATTACTTCCTGGTCATTTACTGTCAATGACTTTAAGCAGCTATTTTGATTTTTTCGTTCCTGTGGTTTGGGTGAAGATACCGGACGCTCCTCATAAACAGGAATCAAAAAGACAAAACTATTTCCTAATTGACCACTATTGGTATAAGATCTTCTTACTTGATTTCCCTCTGAATACGGTGCCATGATATTGGTCATGTATTGATGCCAATATTTACCGTTATACTGACCGTCATAGTCAAATTTTTGGGCATATAGCGTATTCTGATTTTTGAGAATATACAGATTGGCAAACTTCAATGAACCGCCAATCAATGCCTTTGTTGGGGTATCCCAAGATCCACTTGATACTGTACCATCTGGAAGCATCATTGTCGAACCCGTCTTTGCCTCTTTTAATCCATTCTGCACGATTTGATCTCTACTTGAACCAGTTGCCTGTATATTGAAATAATTGTACAATCCTTCATATCCAGCATATTTTCCAGAAATCAAATCAGACGTACCTGCTCCCTGTTCTTGTCTGACACGGCTTGCAAGTGCTACTGGATTAATATTGTATTTTTCACCAATCCAGCAAAACAGCCATGCATATGTATACTCTGCACCTGGAACTTTCGCATTCGACATAAATGTATTGGCAAGTGCAGCCTCAACTGCCCCTTGTGTCTGATACTTCTCATAGATAAGTGATTCAAACATAAAAATGTCATTTTCATTTAAAAAATTTCTCGGATCCATATAATAGCGCACAGTCTCTTCTGACGCGCCGGCCCAACCTGGTTCCCATTGTTTCCAAGTATTAGTTTGCCAATTGTAATCTCTGTCTAACATAGATCGAAAGCATTCATTATAATAAGTGCTTACAAGTGCTCTCGATGCTACCGCCATCTGCTGTCCTACTGCATAATCAAAAGTATCACCCACATAAACCGGCTTAAATACCCAATTAGGATGTGCCTGATGAAGTGCATTCAAGGCGCTTTGGTAATCTGCTGGAAAGGCCTGTGTCTCATCCGCTGCCATCAGATTGGCATCATAGCTCACAGAAAGCAATTCAAATGGAATATATCCTTCATAACAGTATTCATTAATATCAAAAATAACATGCGCCCATCGCGGCTCTTCCTCCACACAAACTACAGATGTTATGTAAACATAAGAACCCGCTGGAAGTGTCACTATCTCTGATGAATCTTTTTTACATCCAGAATACACCTTTGAATCTGCATTTAAGCTTGCATTAGCATAGAAGCTTTCTTCAACTCCTTCTAGCTCTGCTTCTTCTGTTGTTTCCTCTTCTGTAGATTCCTCTTCTGTAAATTCTTCTTCTGTAGACTCTTCCTCTGTAAATTCTTCTGTAGAATACTCTGTTTCATTTTCCTGTGTTTCTTCTACACTGTCAGCCTCTGACGAGGTCTGCACTGTCTCCTGCGTCTGAGGCTCACTTTGAATTTCCGTTTGTGTTGGCTGCTCTGTCTGAACTTCACTTGTTTCTGCCTGTGATGCTGACGATGATTCTTCCGATGGAATCACTTCACTTTCCTGCGCAGATGTTTCTGTCTGAGTTTCCTGCGACTGAGTCTTGACCGTTTCGGATTCTGTTTCAGACGTCAGCTCTTCAGACTGCATTTGCGTTTCTTGCATCTGCTCTTGAAGCTTCGTTTCAAATGCACTTTGACTTGACGTTTCCTGTGCTGCTGTCGGAATAACAGACCCTAACAGCATTCCAATAGAAAGCAGTCCTGCAATACCTTTTTTCAGCAATACTTGTTTTCTCAATCACCTTACCTCCATTTTAGCTTACACAGAAACGACACTGCAGCAAACGCTGCAGCGCCTTTACATGTGATTACTTTAATGCTTCCTTATAAAACTCCTTGAACTCGCTGTAGCCTTCTGCTGTCAGCTGTTCCTTCTGGAACTTCTTATTCTTATTCATCCATGCAACAAGAATCTGCTGTCCTGCTGCACGTCCTGCCATTGCTTCCTGAAGAACAGTGCCAAGCACCTTGCTATCTACACCCTTTTCTACCAAATATGCAATCTTTTCCTTGCTGCCTGGAACAGTAAAGCCCTCATCTAAGAGAATTGTTACAATACGCTCAAATCCGATTGAGAAGCCACATGCTGGAGTTTCCATTCCTGTGAACTTGCCAACCATCTTATCATAACGTCCGCCTCCGGCAATTGAACCTGGGAAGCCCTCTACTCCGATCTCGAAAATAGTTCCAGTATAGTAAGACATACCACGAACTAATGTTGGATCAAACTGCAGCTTAAAGCTTGCCTGAGTTGTTGCCGTAACTGCCTCACAAATCTGCTTTAAGTTCTCTGCTGCGCCGCCCTCTAAGCAATCACCAAGTGTCTCTGCAAGATAAGCAACACCATCCTCTGCTTCATTCAAGCCTTTGAACAGACCCATATAGCGTTCGATTGATTCCTCTGCAAAACCATTTGATGCAAGCTCTTTTGCTACACCATCAAGACCGATCTTATCCATCTTATCCAAAATGATAAAGACTTCATCATACTGTGCTTCATCAAAGCCGCTGTACTTTGCCATGCCCTTTAAAATACGGCGGTCATTGATATGTACGGTAAATCCCTTAAAGCCAACCTTTCCAAGAAGTGTAGTTGTTGCCAAAATCAGCTCGATCTCTGCAAGATTTGTCGGATCTCCAAGAATATCAATATCACACTGATAGAACTGTCTGAAACGACCCTTCTGCGGACGGTCAGCTCTCCATACCGGTCCGATCTGCAATGCCTTAAACGGCTTTGGCAGATTTGCTGCATTATTGGAATAATATCTTGACAACGGAACAGTCAGGTCATAGCGAAGACCACTATCTACCAAATCTGCTTCTGTCTGTGCTGTTTCTAAGTTTAACTTCTCACCACGCTTTAAGATCTTAAAGATAAGCTTCTCATTCTCACCACCCTGCTTATTGCTTAAGTTTGCAATATTTTCAACACAAGGTGTTTCAATCGGTGTGAAACCAAATCCCTTATACGTTTCCTTAATCAGCCCAATCACATAATCACGGATCTGCATTTCTGCCGGCTGAATATCCTTCATGCCTGTAACAGGCTTCTTTACTAATGCCATAAAACACTCCTCTTTCCACTATCAGGGCTTTCCCTGTATGATACACTACGTTCAACATTATACGTTTTTGCAATAGGCTGTGTCAACTGTTTTTTAGTTTTCCCATCCCATGAGAATAAATTACAGCCAGTTTTCCAGAACATCATTAAGTTTATTCATATCCAGCGGTTTTGCGATATGTCCATTCATGCCTGTATTTTTTGCCAGCTGTACATCTTCCGCAAAAGCATTGGCGGTCATGGCAACAATAGGCAGTTTTCCCTGTTCACCCGGAAGGCTCCTGATTGCTGCTGTTGCCTCATAGCCATTCATGACAGGCATTTGAATATCCATAAAAATAAGATCATACGAACTTTTCGGAGAAGCTTCCACTTTCTCAACTGCAATTTTCCCATTTTCTGCTGTTTCCACTTCTGCACCTGTCATCTGCAAAATTTCAACAGCAATTTCTCTGTTTAATTCATTATCCTCGACCAACAGAATCCTTTTTCCCGTGTAGTCTGATTTTGACAGCTTCTCCAAATAATTTCTTGCTGTTTTTTCTTTTCTTTCTGAAGTAAACTGCCGCAGTGTAGCCGTCAGACGAGAACGAAACAGCGGTTTTGCAATAAAAGCATCTATGCCTGCAGCCTTTGCTTCTTCTTCGATCTCGCTAAATTCATAAGACGTCAGTACAATGATGGTGATCTCTTTACCTATCCGTTTTCTGATCTGTCTGGCAGTTTCTATGCCATCCATTTCCGGCATCTTCCAGTCTAAAATAACAGCAAAGTAATCATCTTTCAACTCATGACGTGCATAACAGCACTCAACGGCTTCCCTGCCAGAGAGAACCCATTCACCCATAATACCGATTTCCTTCAGTGTGGCAACTGTACTTTCACAGCATGTCCTATCATCATCCACAACCAGAACCGGCAAATTCATTAGATCTTTGTCCTGTTCTTTTTCTTTTTCCTGAAGCTCCAGATAAATTGTTACCGTAATTTTAGTTCCCTTGTGTAAGGTACTATCCACTTTAATAGTGCCATTCATCAGGTTCACAATATTTCTGCTGATTGCCATTCCCAGACCAGTTCCCTGAACCTTGGTTGTCCTGTGGTCATCTGCGCGGCTGAAAGGATCAAACATGATCTTCTGGAATTCCGGTGACATACCGATCCCATTATCCTCAATCGAAAATTCATAGCATCCAAGTTCCGAAAATCCATTTGGCTTTTCCTCTATAGAAAAGGTAATATTTCCACCATCCGGTGTATACTTGATCGCATTGCTCATCAGATTCACAAATACCTGCTGGATTCTCAGGCTGTCACCACAGACATCCTCATGTTCAATATGATTGATGTGTATATCAAAATTATGTTTATGTTCATCAAGCACCGGTTTCGTAAGCGTAATAAGATTATCCACAAGCTCCGACAGATTGAAATCTTCCTGAGCCAGCGTCATTTTTCCACTTTCAATACGTGCCATATCCAATACTCCATTGATCAGCCCCAACAGATGACGACTTGATTCTGTAATCTTGCCAAGACACTCAATAACTCTGTCATGACTCTCAATATTTGCTCCTGCGATTGCCGTCAGACCAACAATGGCATTCATCGGTGTCCGGATATCATGGGACATATTGGAAAGAAATTCTGTCTTCGCACGATTTGCATTTTCTGCCGACCGGTAAGCTTCTTTCAATGCCTGACGAGATTCGATCTCTGCTTTTTTCTCCTGTGTCACATCTATGGATGCCAGCAATACTCTTACGAGCTTTCCATTTTCCCATTTTAATGGAATATAAGAAGCTATTTTATAAGTCTTTTCATCCAGGCTGCAGTACTCAAACTTATAAATATCATTTTCACATTTCAGATTCTTCCGGATATTTTCCGGTGTTATCAGTATATCAATAGCTTCCAATGGTTCCAGTGTCTTATACTTTTCAAGAACCTGCCTCTGGAAATCATGATAAAATCCCAGAGGTTTATATATCATCTGTCCATTCAGATTGTAGAATTCATATCTGTCATTTTCCAGATCACAGACAACAAAGCGGTCAACCAGACGCACAATACTCTGAATCAGCTGCTCCATGGAAGCATTATCCGCTGCCATCTGCAGATGCCGTGCGCTCTCTACCTTTGCATCCGTGATATCACGCAGAAAGATCATGGCATATTCTGAATCCTCTATCTCGCCACGTATGATCACATTGCGAACCCATCGTTCTTCTCCATTCAGAGTGATTCGGCACTCCAAAGACAATTCAGTTTCCAGACCCTTCAGCTTTTCTGCAATATAACCACGGTCATAAAAAGATGATACCGCCTTCTTATCTGTCTCCACAACATAGGAATCCACAAAATGGCGAATCAATTCATCCCACGTATAACTCTGTTCAAAGACTGTCATCAGGGACGGTTCAACCTTAAAGGTATCAAAAGTATTCGCTTCCAGATTCACATAATACTCGCACAAATCTGCTTTCGTAAAAGCCCGGTGGAAAGCAGCAGATTTTTGTGCCTGCATGATTTCTTTTTTCTCCCCATCAATGTTAATAAAAATCCCGGCAATCCTGCTGGCAGAACCATCCAGACGGCGTATTACTTCTGCCGATGCCCGAAACCACTGGTACTGATTATTCTTCATTCTTAGACGATACTCTACCTGGTATTTTATCTGGTTCGTCTTATCCGCAATTGCCGACTGAAGCTGCGCCATTACTCTTTCTTTATCCTGTGGATGCAGAAGATCTGACCAGGATTCCAGTTTATTCGGAAAGTCCAGAGTGTCATGATAGCCAAGCATTTTTCTAAATTCATGACTCCAGTTTGCATTCACAATCTCGCTGTTTTCGTCACAGTCAAAATACCAGAAGCCGGAATAGATAGCCTCATTGAGCAGTGCCAGATTTACATGATCCCAGTTGACCTGTACGGACATAACCCAGATCTGTCTGCCCGCCTCATCTGTCGTATCCTCTTTACAAAGCCGTACATTATTCACTGTACCGTCTGCTGTAAGGATCTGTGCTTCCCCTGTTCCGTGAAGCTGCAAAAAACGGTCTCGCTCCAGTATATCTTCCTCGTCATAAAAGAAGTTTCTCAATGAGCCTTTTGTCTGTTCCATGAAAGTATCGTATGTATATCCTGTACTATGCAACAGCAGATTACTTACAGACAAAATAGACAGGTTTTGGTCATAAGATCCTGTCATTATACCTACCCCGCCATTATTTTCCAGTGTTTTCTGTACGGCCTGTGACATGTCCTGTGTCTGCCCCGTTACAGTCTCACCTAAGGAATATATTTTGTCTTCATAATTTTTCATTTTATAAAAATCCTCTCTCTGTTTTCCCCATTCTTCATCCTGCTTTTTTCTGTATACCGATACAGAGAACTTGTCCCTGCCAGTTCTATTATATATTTTTGCATACAAAAAGGACACCTGCCAAAATCCTGCCAGTGTCCTTACTACATTTCTTTAAAATCACACATCCATATAGTAATAGAAGTTATCGGAACTTCTTCCGTTCTCACATCTTTTCCATACATGATAGAAACAATGGCAACCGGCTGACATGGTCAAACTTTCTGACTTTAGTCCCTTCTGGCTTTGCGTCCCTGCTTTTCAGCAGGTTTGCTTTTAATTTTCCAAAATAAAATACCACGAAGTTATTTACATGTCAATACTGTTAAATAAAAAATCTGTATATTTTTATCGAATTAAACTTTATTCTGTCTCTATGTTTTCCGCTGGAATCTTTTCTAACGTGAGAATAAGCTGTCCAGTTCCGTCTGAGTATTCACGAACTTCTGCACAATTCACTTCTGAAAACGCTTTGTCCTGATACGAAATTTCCTGTATAGTTTCAAAATACCAAGCGGTATAATCTGGTGTCTCCACTGACTGACCTTCTCCATACCAACCTCGTTTTGAATTTCAGTTACAACGTCTGTTTCGCCTAATTCATACTTTCCTTCTAAGCACCATAGCCCGTCTTCTGAGAAATGAAGCGTTACTTCCATATCATTTCCATAAATATTATAAAGATCCTGCAATGTTAATGTACTTATATTCATTCCACTTAACTGCGGTGCCTCCATTCCCCACAGCAGACCCTCGATTGGAAATGCGCCTTTTCCAAGTTCTCCGTTGTTCTCACCAATCTGAACATAAGAAAGTTCTTCCTGAGAACCATATTGATATCCTGTATACTCACTATAACAATCTGAAGTAATCTCATGTGTAATTTCTGATATATGCAATACATGCATTGTCTCAAACATCATATCTCTCGACTCGTTTTCCGAATCAAACTTATACGTTAATGTATTCCATTCTGATCCAAGTACAACGGTTTCATTCTCATCCTTTGCCAATACACTATTTACGGTAAAAGCAACCGTTGCTTTTTCTACCTTAAATCCACAGCTTTCCATCCACTGGCTAAGTGCTGCTATTCGCTGCTGCTGTTCCTCTTTCATCCAACCATCCACTACTGTATTCCCGTAAAAATTTTCCGCTCTGTTCTGGAAATACTGATTTAAAACTGCCTCATCCTCTGCATCTAACTGAAGCTGAGCTTTTATCTGTGTGCTATTTTCATACATATTAGAAGCGAATGCACTCATCTGAACAGCTAGCATACTGATAATCATAACTAATACTCCAAATAAACCTCTTTCTGAAATTTTTCTCATAGGCGCTCCTTTCTGGTCGTTAAAACCATGATATGTTCATTTCACCATCACTTTTCTTGATTTCATTATAATGTAGTCAATATATTTTGTCAATAGTTTTGTATTGTTCGTATATTTTTTGTAAATCATCTTATTTTTCTAACATTTTTGTTGCTTTCTATTTTATTTGTTGCACCTAACGCTGTACTGTTCATACTGTACCTCCTTAACCTTTTTAAAATTTTTGATAATAACAGAAATTAAAAAAGACGAACCCACTCATTGAATCAATGAATGAATTCGTCCTAACTTAGACTCGATCAATCAGACCTCTTTTCGTCCGCAAAAAGCCTCTTTTTACGCTCGATCATCTCGTCTGTTTTTTCCAGATAAGTCTTGATATCCTTGACATTTTCGCATCTTTCGATCCTGCCGTTTGGATATACCGCCTTTGTGATGGCCCCTGCACCAAGTGCTACGATTGTCTGCATTTCTTCCATGATTAAGATGTTGTAGATTCCCTCTTTTCCTGGCTTTGCATATCCGACATTTTCCATATTTCCTGTCATGTTTTTCTGGCGGTACAGATAATATGGCTTCATACCCATCTTTTCTGCCATATCCTGTGTTAGTTCCATCGTGCTCTCGGAATTTAAGCTCTTTCTTCCTGCATAGTCTTCCTTTTGTGTATTTAATCTTGCTGCTCGCTTGATTGCCAGTGAATGCACGGTTAAGTTGTCTGGCCCAAGTGCTTTGATCTCCTCAAGCGTATGCATGACGTCCTCTTTTGTCTCATCTGGCAGTCCGACAATGATATCCATATTGATGTTGTCAAAGCCTTCTTCTCTTGCCAGTAAAAAGGCATCCTTTACCTGCAAAACTGTATGTCTTCGGCCAATCAGTTCTAGTGTCTCGTCTTTCATTGTCTGTGGGTTGATACTTATACGTGTGACAGGATGACGTTTTATTGTCTTAAGTTTTTCACGTGTGATGCTGTCTGGGCGTCCTGCCTCAACTGTCCACTCCTGAAGGAAAGACAAATTAAAGGTGTTCTCAATCTTTGAGAGAAGGCGTTCTAACTGATCTGGCTCTAATGTGGTCGGCGTACCTCCACCGATATATATTGTGTTTAGCTTCTTATCTTTAAAAGCCTCTGCAACATAGTCAATCTCTTTTTCAATTGAATCAAGATATGCATCCACACGATCACCAAATCGGCTCACTGGATATGATGTGAATGAGCAGTACGCACATGTTGTCGGACAAAATGCAATTCCGACATACAAACTATATCCATCCTCATAGTCCAGACAATCAAGCAGCTTAATTTCTCTCTTTGCAATATCAAGACTAAGCATAGTCTTTTCCTCACCGCAAAGCATCTGATTTTTCATGTAGTCTATGCATTCCTCATCAGAAGCACCTTCCATCAGCATGGTTCTTGCAATCTTTGTCGGTCGGATACCTGTCAGTGTTCCCCATGGAAGCTCTTTTTTTGTAAGCTTAGAGAGTAGACAATACAGCATACATTTTGCCTTTGTTTTAGTGTCCTTTCGATCTGACAATTCACATTCACATGCATCCTCAAGCAATGTGCCATCCTGCATAAGCTCCATTGTCATCTTCTTTTTAGTGTTATCCTCGTTTGCTAAACATTGTGTTTCTGCACAATCACTCATACACACACGAAGAAACAAATCACCCTCTGCACACGCATATTCCTTTGTTTCAATTCTTTTAATTGCCCGTCCCGGATAAAATGCCATGAACAGGCTTCGAATATCGTTATCTAATGCATCGCATTCCAAATAAAAATAAATCATATCGTTTCCTTTGCTTTCCTTTTACTTTTTATCGCATTCCTGCTGCCGGATTGTGTGTTTTTTCATAACCTATCGAGGTCGCCTGTCCATGACCCGGATATACATCTGTCTCATCTGGCAGTACAAATAGCTTTTTCCCAAGAGAACGAATCAGTGAAAACATACTTCCGCCAGGAAAATCTGTTCTTCCATAGCTCTCGAAAAACAACGTATCTCCCGCAAACAGCACATGTTCCTTTTCTATATAATAGCACACACCACCTGATGTATGACCTGGTGTTTCAATCACGGTAATCTTCATTCCGGCAATCTCAATTTTTTGATTGTCAACAACAAGCTCATCTGCCTTCATAGTAAAGCCCTCAGCCCACATCGCAGAAAGATTTTTCTCGGCATCTGCTAAAAGCTCCTCTTCATGAATGCCGGCGTATACAGGAATCTGATAATATTCCTTCACTTTCTTTGCTGCCATGATGTGGTCAAAATGACCGTGTGTCAAAAGTATTGCCTCTGGCTTTATTTCATAACGGCTGCACACGCGAATGATTTTATCTGCCTGTTCACCTGGATCCACCAAAAAGCCGCGTTTGCTTTCTTCATCCCATGCCAAATAGCAATTTGTCCCCATTTGACCTACCATAATTGTCTCTATTCTCATGAAAATACCTGACCTTTTCTTCTTAATTTTATAATTGATGCCTACGAATTGCTCCGTTGCGATGCAACTCTCGCAATTCTAAAAACAGGCAGGGCCAATACCCTGCCTGCAATCTTTGCATAACATCATTGTTTTATCCATTAGAACGTTCAATATCAATTACGCTGTTAACTGCCATCAGGCGATTGATAAGCTGCTGCAGAGCATCTACACCGCCAACTTCAAATGACATGTTGATAGTTGCCGTTCCCTGCTTACTTGTCTTAGAACTCATGGAAGCAATGTCAATCTCTCGCTCTGTAAAAATCTTAGAGATATCTGCAAAAATACCAATACGATTGTTACAGAAGATCTTGATCTCTGCCATAAACTTCTCATTAGAATGGAAGCTTTCCTGCTGCCACTCAACATCGACAAGACGTGACTTTTCAGACTCTGGAAGCGCTATGACATTTACACAGTCTGTACGGTGAATAGAAATACCGCGTCCTCTTGTAATAAAGCCAACAATCTCATCACCTGGAACTGGCGAACAGCATCTTGAAAAACGAACATTAACATCAACAACACCATTGACTAAAACGCCGTTTGTACTGCGAATCTTGACTGGCTTATTCTTATTATTTTCAATTACAGACGCCAAAACCTGCTCATCTGTCGGTGCTTTCTTCTTAGATTCCTGATAAAGATCAATCAGCTTGTTTACAATCTGGCCTTCCTTAAGTCCGCCGTGTCCTACTGCTGCCAAAATAGAATCCCAATCACGGAAGCCATATTTTGTGATAACCTTCTTTGTAAACTCCGGCTTTGTCAGATCACTGATCTCAAAACCCTTGCCCTTGGCACAGCTGGCAACAAGCTCTTTTCCTCTGGTGATATTTCCAGCTCGTCCTTCCTGCTTGAACCACTGATTAATCTTATTTTTAGCCTGTGTGCTCTTTGCGATATTTAACCAGTCACGGCTAGGTCCTTTGACATTCTGAGAAGTGAAAATCTCTATTCGATCACCATTTTGAATCTTATAATCAAGAGGAACCATCTTGCCATTAACTGCTGCCTGTTTCATGCGGTTTCCTACCGCTGAATGAATGCTGTAGGCAAAGTCAATCGGTGTGGATCCTGCCGGAAGATTCTTTACATCACCCTGTGGTGTAAAACAGTATACATTATCCGAGAATAAGTCAAGATCATTTTTTACCATGCTGATAAATTCTTTATTATCGGAAACATCCTTCTGCCATTCAAGAATCTGACGAAGCCAAGAAAGCTTTGCCTCTTCATCACGCACTGTAGTGTCTCCCGAACCGCGCTCCTTGTATTTCCAGTGTGCCGCTATACCATACTCAGCAGTGCGATGCATCTCAAAGGTACGAATCTGAATCTCAAACGGCTGACCATTCTTTGCAATCAGAGTCGTATGAAGTGACTGATACATATTTGGCTTTGGCATTGCAATGTAATCCTAAAACGAACCGTAATAGGATGATACATTTCATGAATAACACCAAGTGCGGCATAACAGTCCTTTACTGTATCAACAATAATACGAACTGCAAAAATATCATAGATCTGATCAAGTGTTTTATCCTGATTTACCATTTTTTTATAGATGCTAAACAGATGTTTAACACGACCTGAAATCTCAGCCTTAATTTCAGCCTCCTCAAGCTTGACCGCAACCTCAGATTTGATTTCATCTATAAAATGCTCGCGCGCATCCTGCGTGCTGTAAATCTTTTCTGTCAGTTCCTTATAGACATCAGGGTGCAGATACATAAGAGACAAATCGTCAAGCTCTGTCTTGATTTTAGAAATACCAAGACGTGATGCAAGCGGCGAATAAATCTCAAGTGTTTCTCTTGCCTTTTGTTTCTGCGTCTCTGGCTTCCAGAACTGACCTGTACGCATATTGTGCAGACGGTCTGCCAACTTTACCATGATAACACGGATATCCTTTGCCATAGCAAGAAACATCTTTCTAAGATTTTCTGCCTGGATCTCAATCTTATCCATATCCCAGTTGATCTGCGTCAGCTTTGTTACGCCATCTACCAAAAATGCGATTTCTTCTCCGAAAAGCCCGATCAATTCTTTTAGAGTCATCGGGGTGTCCTCTAAGACATCATGAAGAAGTCCTGCCGCAATACTTTCCTTATCAAGTTCCAGCTCTGCTAATATAATGCTACGCAAAGCGGATGGATGATATACGGCTCTCCGGAGCGTCTGCGCTGATCTCCGTGCGAATTTAGTGCAACCTCATAAGCCTTGCGGATCAGTGACAGATCATCCGATGGATGATACTTTCTGACACTATCCTCCAATTCTTTATATAATTCATCCGGCGATGTAAAATTAGCCGGTGCCTTAACCGAAGGTTTTGGCGGGATTAATCCTTCTTCTTCTGGATTCATATCAGACACCTCTTTTCCTCATTTCAACTCAACATATTTACTCGTTGTTTCAATCCACAGTCGGTAATTTCACAGAGTCTGACATGTCAGCACAAAGCCGACTGTGGCTTGCCTCATGTCAGTAGGGGATACCGATTTCTCTCCGCCCACCACTGCCGTTAATTTTCCAATAGCAATTCATCTCGCCACCTATAGAGGTTGGAGAATCCTTGCTATTATTGTTGAAGATTATAAGCTTGCGTACTTTTCTTCCATAAACTGTCTTGCCTGCTGTGCATTAGATGGATTTGTATCTTCTAATAGCACGTGAATATGCGGCTTATGCTCCTTGATATAGCGAAGCAAAAATTCATAGTCCATCTGACCTGTTCCGCATGCGCAGCTTAACAGCTTGCCATTTTCGATCTTGAAATCCTTTGCATGGATCGTTGCAATATCTGGTCCAAGAATCTCAACAAACTCTTTAAAAATTGCCGGATACTCCTGATAATTGGACTCATCAAGCAAATTCACTGGATCAAAGATGATCTGAAGATTCGGAGAATCAATCGCATCAAGAACCTTTCTTGCACGCTTTGCATTGTTTACAATATGTCGGCATACTGGCTCAATTGCAACAATTACACCAAGCTTTTCTGCATATTCCACAACAGGACGCAAATTCTTAATAAAAATCTCAAGTGCTTCCTCAGTAAATGAAAATGGCTCTGTGCGATACTCGGTATTACATGCACCTGTCTCTGTTCCAACTACACCTGCTCCAAGAAGACTCGCAAATACAATATGTCTCTTGTAAGTGTCGATAGTATCCTTTAATGCAGCCTCATCAGGAGTTGCCAGATTCTGGTAGCAGCCAAGAACTGCAACATCTACTTTGTTCTCTGCAAAGACTTCCTTCATGTACAATGCCATACCAGGAGTTAAAACCTCCTTTTTGGTTGGAAACTCATGAACCGCCTTCGGTACTGCTAACTGACAGCAATGCATTCCCTCATTGTGTATTTCCTTTACAAGCCCTTCAAAGGTATCTGCCTTTACATCATGGGCACGAATTCCGATTCTCATACAATTCTCCCTTCGCGTTTCGCTACTTTTTTGATACTAGGGTTAAAAGCTGCAAAATCTTATCGTGCAAGCACGAGCAGGTTTTGTAGCTTTTAACCCTAGTATTATGTGATTTCTTAATTATACTCAATTTAACGAAACTCTGCAATAGTTTTGTATCACGATTTGAAGGCTTCTTTTCCCTTGAAATTCGTTAATTTGTGGATAATACGTCACACCAATATCAATTGTATTGCGCATTCCCCTAAGAGCCGCCGCTACATTGTCACGCCCATATTCATCTTCAAGAAAATCAAAGAACACATCTGTGTCCCCAAAATAAAGCGCATCCATAATAATGCCTTCTGGTCCCATAACAGACATTTTTACAACATTTCTATTCTTTCCGATACGTGAGAGACGAAGTACAGACAAATGCTGCTGGGCAAACAATGGCTTTTCATTGGCTCGTCCAAATGGCTCTAGCTTTTCAAGATCAGCAATGACTTCTTCACTAATATAACCAAGCGGCATCGCAGCATCAATCATGACAAGCGGCATAAGCTGCGTTTGTGTAAGCGTACATCTCGCATTTAAACCGTCTCGCAAAATCTCTAAATTTTTCTTTTCCATTGTAAGACCAGCTGCCATCTTATGACCGCCAAAGCGAAGAAATAAGTTCCTAAATGCACTTAGTTCTGTAAACATATCATAATCATCAATACTTCTGCCAGAAGCCTTAATCTGCCCTTCTTCTGATGCATCAGTAAAGACAAGCACAGGACGATAGTAACGTTCACGAAGACGTCCTGCAATTATGCCAGCTACACTTTCATGACAATCTTTTATATAAACAAGATATACATGCTCATCCTTCCACGTTGCATGCTCAATAAGCTCTACTGCGCGCTCTGTTCCGACTCGCGTTAATTCCTTTCGCTCCTCATTCATTGCCCACAGCTCACCAGCTAAGGCAAGCGCCTGATCATATTCCTTTGATTCAAGAAGCGCCAATGCATGAACAATCGTATCTAGTCGTCCTGCTGCATTAAAACATGGTCCTAGGATAAATCCAATATGATAGGCACGCACCTGCTCTGGTGATATGCCGCATACCTCCATCAATGCACGAAGACCTATATGGTTTGTATGATTAAGATATGAAAGACCTTTTCTGACTAGAATACGATTTTCCCCGACAAGCTCCATAACATCAGCCACAGTAGCAATCGCCGTATATTGTAAAAAAATCTCCTGACGGCTCATTGTGCGCTTCATTCTGCGAAACAAAAGTGTCATAAGCTGGTAGGCTACACCTGTTCCACAAAGACTTTTAAATGGATATGCACAGTCTTCCTGCTTTGGATCAACAATGGCATCAGCCTTCGGCAAAAGATATGTCTTTTTTCCATCATGCTCCTCAAATGGAACCTCATGATGATCTGTCACAATAACTGTCATGCCAAGTTTTTTTGCTTCATCAATTGCCTCAAATGCTGCAATTCCATTGTCGCATGTTAAAAGTACACTTGCTCCATTTGCATTTGCTTCCTCAACGATACGACTGTTTACACCATAACCTTCCATTACTCGATTTGGCGTAAAGATTGCTGCGCGGCCGCCAAGTTCTATAATAGCTTCCTTTAACAAAAGACCGGAGAAAATTCCATCATTATCAAAATCACTTGAGATTGCAATCAGTTCGTTGTTCACAATCGCAGCCTCAAGCAAAGACGCAGCCTTACCTGCATCCTTCATAAGCGCAGGGTCGCTTAGATAATCTAAATCTCCCTTTAAATAGCTTTCAATCTCTTCTTTTGTCTCAACGCCACGGTTTCTCATAATCCTTGCCGTTACCTGATTGATGCCGTATGCTTTGCTGATGGCTGCAAAATCTGCTTTTTTTGCGTACAGACGCCAGCGTTCCTTCTTCATAAATTTATTCCTTTCACTAATTCATTTTTCATGATGCGTTTTTTACTGACTACGCTTTATGACCACCAATCTGCTCATTTCTCTCCTTTGCAGTTGCGCCGTCAAGCAGATTCATTCCTTTTAAAATCGCATTTTTTCCAAATTTCTTTTTTATTTGCAGCATTGTCTGCTGCATTTTCTTTTCCTTATCTAGCGCGGCTTTTTCTTCCTGTTCTTTTTTTTCTAATGCTTCATAATCTGTAAATAAATCAAGCTGCTGAGGCTTTTTTCTAGTCGGCTCTGAACCCTCTGGCACTACATGATTTGCTGTCAGACTAAGACGTCTCACAAGAAGATTTTTATCAATAATTGTATCGTAAAGCTTCAATACTGTCTCGGTTGCTAACTTTGCTGACGATGTAAATCGTCCGATATTGGCACTGCCATGTGCGCTTTTTGGAATCTGTCTTCCATACCTATCTGTAACAATAGCACCATGATACTGCTCACGGCGTTTTGGATCTGTTAGATTTTCAATATCATAGCCAATCGTTAAAACCATCTGATCAGTAACAAGACCTTTATCTACAAGCTGCAGCAAAAGCTGATCAGTCATTTCTTTTACAATCAAACGCGTTTTCTCTGCAGTATATGGGCAATGAAGCACCTGACCGTTCTCTATGCTGCTTGACTGCGGACGATATGCCTTAATATGAGCAATCGTGCATGGCTCCCAGCCCCATGCATGATCAATTATAAGCTCTGCATTAACGCCAAAAAGTCGGTACAGCAATTCTTCATTATGGAACTGATTAATCTTACCAACAGAACACCTTGCCACATCTCCCATTGTAAACATTCCATTTTGTTCAAGCTTTTTTGCTGTCTGAGGTCCTATCCGCCAAAAATCAGTAAGAGGGCGATGATCCCACAGCTTTTGTCTATAACTTTTTTCTGTAAGCATAGCAATTCTCACGCCATCACTATCTGCCGTAATGTGCTTTGCCTCGATATCCATTGCAATTTTAGCCAGATAAAGATTTGTTCCGATCCCTGCAGTTGCTGTAATTTTTGTTGTCTTTAATACATCTTTTATCATTTGGCCTGCAAACTCATAAGCATTAAGCCCTGTCAAAATCAGATACTGCGTGATATCGACAAATACCTCATCAATTGAGTACGCATGTATATCCTCAGGTGCCACATATTTTAAATAAATATTATAAATTTTTGTGCTGTACTCCATATATTTTGCCATACGCGGCGGTGCAATAATATAGTCAATCTGATACTCAGGGTGCAAATCAAGCTCTTTTGCATTGCTTGAAGATCCTTCAAATAATCTTTTTGGTGCTTGGAAACGTCTTCTAGCATTTGCCTGTTTTAACATCTGCACAACCTCAAAAAGCCTTGCTCGTCCTCCTATGCCGTACTTTTTCAACGACGGAGATACTGCAAGGCAAATGGTTTTTTCAGTAAGTGCAGCATCCGCCACAACAAGATTTGTGCAAAGTGGGTCAAGACCACGCTCAACGCATTCAACCGATGCGAAGAATGATTTTAAGTCAATGCAAAGATATGTTTTATTTTCAGCCATTTTAGTCATTATACTGCTCCATTTCAATATACGCTTCTGTTTGCTGTATTGATTTTTTCACCGTTTCTGTTACTGCTTCATCATACCCTCTAAGTGCAGCATATGCGCCAAACTGTGCAGCACGATCCGACAGCGCCATCTGTGGGTGACGCTTCGAGACATGGTGTGGAAGATCTATGATATCAGCATATTGGCTGGCATATCTGCTGGCTCGTTGATCCACTTGATTTTTTTCTACTTGATTCATTTGATCGTTACTTGAAATCAATAGCTTTGCCTCCAGTCTTTGCATTGATGTCCAAAGTATAGCACTCTTTCTCGTGTCCGTCAAAGAATTGTTTGCCATTTTTAATGGTACAAGACCTTGATCTTATCTATTCTCCTCTATTTATTGGTTATTTTCATCATTGCTTGCATCTTCGCAAAATTTCCATTTTGTTCTAGCAATCTCTGATAGGTACCACTCTCTGCAATTCCACCATTTTCTATGTAATAAATTGCAGAAAATCCATCCATATACGAATCAAATATATCATGTGTAATCATAATTACGGTACATGACAGCGACAATATAAGCTTTACCATCTCATCGGTTGTCTCAATATCAAGAGAGGATGTCATCTCATCAATCAGAAGCGTATCACAATCACGAATAAGCGCCCGCGCAACTGCTATTCGTTTCTTTTGTCCTCCAGAAATATTTCCACCGCCCTCTGCCAACTCTGTGTTAATTCCATCTGGCAAAGAACTTACAAGTTCGGTCAACCCAACCTTTTCGATTGCAGACCATACTTCCTCATCCGAACAGTTTCTGCCAAGACAGATATTATTTCGCACGGTATCCGCAAAAATAAATGGCTCCTGTGGTATATACCCAACACTTGAGTAAAATGTTGCGTCACTTAATGTTTTTAGATCTTCGTTGTTTATCGAAATCCTACCTCGGTAATTTAAATAAAAACGTCCGATCAGCTTCATAATTGTGCTCTTACCACTTCCACTGGCACCAACAATCGCAACTTTCTCGCCTTTTTTAATGGTTAAATTTACGTCTTTTAAAACATCAGACTCCCCGTAGCCAAAAGAAAGCTTCTTTATATCTATCGAAGTTATTTCGATATTTTTCTTTTCCATCTGATTTGAAGTTTTCTGGGCAAGCAACTCATCAATACGATCTTTTAAGGCTCTTGCAGACTTAACAGACTGATAGGAATTTGCGGTTTGCCGAAATGGAGAAATAATAAAATTTAAAAGACCATTTGCTGTGATCAGATAGCTTACCGTCAATTTTCCCTGAACAACAAGCATTGCACCTGCAACCATAATTACAAAGCCTGGTATCCATGTAATCAGTGACGTAATAATTGTCGCTACCGTTTCCGTTTGCTTCATGTCAAAATCTTTTTGCATATTGTCATCGGAAACCCTCTGCATCTTTTGAAATAAAAAGCTATGCTTTCCACATGTGAGCAAAGTCTCTGTACCATGCAGCATTTCATTGATTTTTGAGCAAACCGTATTGTATGACTTTGCATACTCACTTTTTGTTTTTCTAAGCTTATCTGCAAATAACCTTGGACCAATAAAAGGAAAGCAAACCATAACCAAAGACACGATCAATAATGCCGGTGAAATCACAGCCATATATACGACTGCTACAAGTCCCATGCTTCCCCACATTGCCATATTAAAAAGACCAAAATAATAATCATCACATACAATCTTTAAGTCATTTGTATATGCAGACTGCCAGTCTTCCATCGGCAGCACATGAATCTGGCTTAACGACATATTCTTTAAATTCTCGCACAAAACACCACGTATTTCGGATACAGAACGTGTTGCCATCCGATTAAACGTGTTTCTGACAATATACTCGCAGATATGACTCATGGCAACTACCGCCGCACCAATCAAAACGGAGACAAAGATTGCTTTAATGGAAGGAGAATCAATCAACCACTGCGCGACAAAAGATTTTAATGGTGCAAATATCGCCAATAAAATCATCGAAAAGGCAGTTATGATATTTTGCTTTTTGTTGCTCATTAGAATCTTGTCGATTTGAGAGATTTTATTTTTTGTGTTCTTTTTCATGTGCTTCCTTGTCTCCTTACACCTCAACATGTCATCTCACATGTCTTTTATTTTAAAATTATTATATTGTTGCCAGTAAGTTTTGTCAATAACTTCGTATCGTTTATACATTTTCTATGCATCTATTTCGTAACTTAAAAATTGAAAAATACACCCGTAACTTTTCCATTTTTTAATATTGCTTTTGACATACGCCTATTTTTGCGTTAAAATACAGATACCATTATTTATCAAGCATTCTTGAATTCTTGATTTTAGGATTTTTATTTGTCTTAAGGAGGTCTTTTATGCCAATTAAAATGCCACAAAAGGAATTAGACGTTTTGTCGTTGCTGCTTCATTCCGAACAGCCAATGACAATTTCAGATATTGTTGCTATGAATCCAGACTACACGATCAACATGATCAAGCCAATTATTCGCAAGCTATCGAAACTTGAAATGGTCGAGGTCGCCGGAATCGTCTATCGGGGAACCTCTATCGCCAGAACCTTCAAACCAACCAAAACAGCTCATCTTGTTCTTCAAGATATTTTCCAACAGGAGTACCAGTCTTTCCGTGAGCTTTTTACGGATAACTCACTCTTGATATCTTTGGTAAAATCTGAATTTACAAAAAATCCAGAGAAGGAAGAAATTGATCGACTGGAAAGTATATTGGAAAACTTTAAGAAGAAGACTTCTGGGGGGCTATAAAATCTGGTCCATAGATGCGTTACTACAGAAATCGCAGATGCATTTTGCATTTAAAGTTCTGTAAAAAATATCAGGTCAAAATGAATCGGTCTGTTATTTTTTTCTATATTTTCAATTTTTATAAAGCTTATTATCTGCTTCCATTCGATATAAATATACATCTTCCAGTGTTGGGACAACCACCTTTTGCGTACCCCATCCAAATTGAAGCTGTTGTTCCTTCATCTGCTCACTTTCTGCGATTACGCGCACCAGAAGACCTTCTTTTGCGATATTCACATTGCTGACAAGAAGCACCTGTTCCAGCTGACTTAATTGATCTGATCGAATAATTACTTCCCAAACAAGCCCATCCATTTGTTCCACCAACTTTTCCGGTGTCTCTTTCTCCAACAATTTTCCGCCTCGCAGAAACAAGATTTCCTTTGCGATACATTCCACATCGCTGACTACATGCGTTGCGATCAGCACTATCTTATTCTCGGAAATGCTGCTGATATAGTTACGAATACGGATACGCTCTTTCGGGTCTAGACCTGCCGTTGGCTCATCCAGTATCAAAATCTGCGGTTCGTTTAGTAATGCCTGCGCAAGCAACACACGCTGCTTCATACCGCCAGAAAATCCGCCCAGTTTTCGATTTCTTGCCTTAGTCAGATTTACAACTTCAAGCAATTCCTCAATTCGTTTCCTCGACTCCTTTGCCTTCAGTCCTTTTAATGATGCAAAATAGCGCAAAAATTCTAGCGCAGAAAAACGATCATATAGACCCTGCTGTTGTGGCATGTAACCAAGCACATCACGGTAAGAAGCGCCCATTTTGGTCGCACTAATACCGTTTACCAATATTTCACCCTCATCCGGCTCTAAATTTTGCGTAATCAGGTTCATTAAGGTCGATTTTCCAGCCCCATTTGGTCCAAGTAAACCATAAACGCCCGGCTCAAGCGCTGCCGAAAAATGATCAAGCGCTATTTTTCCTTTTTCATAGCTTTTTGTCAGATTTTTTAATTCCAGTTTCATCATCTTGCTCTCCTTTTTCTCTGATATGCGCGCCACGCGCCTGCTGTAAAAACAGATGCCACTGCTACAAGCAAAATTAGATATCCAATCTGTTCCCCAAAGCCTTGTTTCAATGTCTGCGTTCCAAACAGAAATACCTTTGCAAACCAAAGATCAAATATGTTTGACAACCCTGCTCCACTAATTACTACTGGAAGAACAAACAGTACAGCTCCCACTAGCACCGCATACAGCCGGTTCTTCATCCGCACAGAAATCGACAAAAAACTAACCGCTGCACAGACCACACCCATCATCTGCATCACCGACGTCCACACCAAATATCCACGCACGGACAACTGTACATCTATTACTTGCGCCTGACGAATGCTTTGTAGCGGAACCTTCCATAAAGAAAAGTCATACATCTTTGATGCGGAAAACAAATGAATCACAGTAAATCCACCTGACACGATACATGCAATCACGACGCCCAACACATATTTTGCTACAAACAGCGGACGCCGTCCATTTTTCGTACAGAGAAGCATATTTTGCATCTCATTTTTGCGCTCTCCCGGGAAAATACCACTCAGTAATACGATTACTGCAAAAAGCAATACAGCGCCTCGATACTGATCCATACTGGCATTTTCAAACAGGTAACGCCCAATACTGTCATCCGTGAAAAACAGCTGAAGATCATGTGCTTCGCTCCAATTTACCAATGTATCTGCCTGTTCAATTGCACGCGTCAGTCCTGCTTCATTTTGCAGCATATGATCAATCATCGCACTAATTGACGCATACTGCTCGTTTGAAACTTCCTTTTTCTTCCATTTTTCAGTTAATTCGGCCTGACGCTGCCTTAGCTTATCAAATTGCTCCTTTTCCTGCTGCAATGCTTCTATCAGCGTCTGGTCTGCAATCCCCTCATATTTTTTCGCATATTCATGGTAAATTTTCTCGGTCTGCCCTACTGTCACTGGTGTTGTTCGCATACCGTATACCAAAAGGATTGCCACTATTATCATCATCCACACTATACCATTTTTTATCAGCTGTTTTCGCCATTCCTGACCGACTACACTGGATGGATACCAGAGTCGTTCCCTTGCGGCTTCAATCCACTTTTGAATTTGCCTGATGCGACTCTTAGCTTTCCCGGAATCCGTCTTCCTAGAAGACCACTGTCTGCTACACAGCCAATTACCACTACAAGCTGAAAGCAGCTATTCGCTGTCAACGCATTCACCGGTTTTCCGAACAAATTTATATTCCAATAACTTTCATATAATTGCGAACTCAAAAACCAGGCAACTGGATTTAAAAAATGAATCCACGAGTTTGCTGCGATCTCCGATACCTTCCAATAGCCCACAGCGCACAGCACCGCGCAAATACCGACTACCGCCAACACCGTCATTGTCGAATAAACCGATAAGAATAAGCATAGCATGAATGCCGTCAAGACAAGCACTGCAATTAAATGTCTCAGATAATAGTCGAGCAGATAGCCGCCCACTGTCAGTTGTCTTGCACTTTCATTTAATAAATTGACAGACTGCATCGGACGATTTAAATTTCCCATTCCATACAGCTTCCACGCGATTGCAACTTGACTCCCATACATAACAATTCCAAAAAGTAAAACCGCTGTCAGCGCTGTTGCAAATTTGGCAACAATCAGATAGCCATGTCCACGTCTACAGCTTCTAAGCAACCCAAACATATCATATGTGCGATCCTGAGATACCAAGACAATACAAATACCGAGTGCCAGTAAAATAAGAATTACTGATGAGATTTGTTCCTCCATCAGTGCTTCCACGCCCCAGTTCATACCAATTTCAAGTTTCGTTCCCTGTAGCTTTGCAAAATCTTCTACCGTCTTTTTGCCCTGTGCTTCCGCATACGGACGTCCTTCATAAAACGAACTGTCCTTCATCTGTTTATACTGTGCCTGAATGGATTCCAAATACGCCTGATACCCGCTGACATTTTGATATTGTTCAAGAAGTTCTGATATTACCTGTATTTTTGTCGTAAGCGCCAGTGGATTCTCCTCATATCCAGCCTGTCGATATTCGTCCAAGATATTTGGATTCTCCTCCACAAGCCCTTGCAGAAACCCCTCATCCACTTCCCCATTCAACGCAATCTGCACAAACTGAAAATTAGAAAGCATATTTAGCTGATCAGTCAAACATTCCTGTGCCTGCTCATTTGTCATATTCGCGGTTTCTTTCTGATACTTTGCAAAAAGAGGAACCGCTGCCACACAATCTTTCTTCTCTGTATACTGAGTATTAAGAAATAGACCAACATCTACAAAAATAAGCAATATCGCAATTCCGATCAACCATCTTTGACGCAGAAGCTTTTTCCATTCCGCTCTTATCATTTTTCTCCATCACCTCTCTGCCCTTGTAATCCATAATCAAACACCTACCAATCAGCGTTCAAAAGAATTTCCATTCATTCCCTTAGTCAACTGAATTAGCGTAGCTTCCTGTGTTGCAATTTTATCGCGTTCAATCACACCTATTACGTCCTGTGAAACATTATCTTGTACCTGCTCCCAGTATACAAAAGCATACTTTTCATCTGCACTTACGATATCCACATCATCATACGGATACAAATCAATTTTCTGCACAAACGTTCCATTGTGATCATAAATTTCAAACCAATTTTCATTCTCATTATTACGATCTGGCCATGTATATCCATACAAATCATCCCATTTATATACCTTTCTAGGGAACTCTCCTACAAATTGAGCTTCATCCTCCAGATCAAAGCCTTTTTCCCATACTTTACGAATCTCCGCCTTTGAATCATAGTAAGTCAAATAAATTTCATCCTGATAAATATTCTGAATGCTTAATAAAACATCTTCCTTCTTATACTCATCAGGATTCGTTATCCATTCCTCTGCTTGTGGCTGATACAAATATAAATTTGTTCGCATAGGCAATTTCTCAAAGTCAATGTTGTCCTCATTTGTCCAGTCAATAATTTCTTCACATCCATTCTCACTTACATATAACCAATCTCCGATTCCCTGCAACGTATCTATATATCCACTATACAAATCACTTTGCCAAATCTGTTTGTTATCCTTTCCGTCTAATGACATCTGCCATATCGAAAACTGATAATTTCCATCTTCCTGTGCATCTTCCATGGTATAGTAAATCTTGTCTTGAAATATCGTATAGTTTACCGAACCTGCCTCTGGAATTTCTGCTATAATCTCCTTACCTGACCCATCCTTTTCCACTCTCCATATTGGCATCATCTTTTCCCCGGTCCTTGAATCCTCTCTTGGCCATGTAGAAAGCACATAGAATCCATCATCTACTTCGTACATTTTTCGAGATGCATCTCGAATCATCGCAACGCAATCCTCTGTTGTATGACTGCAATTAGGACGACTACACAATGGCACAGCCTGTTTTGTAACATCACCATTCCAAAAATATAAATGACCACCACATAAGAAATAATATCCATTATCAGCTGGAAGCACATAGTTAAGCCCTCCATTTTCTGCATTAAAACTTTCTTTTCCAAATGCAATCTGTGTCATTGTCATGCCCATTCCCACTATTGCTGCGACGGCAAACATTCTTCTCTTAAATTTTGTTTTCTTTTCCATAAGCGCTCCTTTTCTCTTTGATTTTTAATAGATGTTTGCAAAATGCTACTGATTGTCTAATGTATTATTTCTGTTTCTATTATTTATACTTCTCTAATAAAAAATTTTTAAGTTCAAGAAAAGCGTCTAATCCCTCTGTATCAACAGCAAAAAATTCATTATCAGAAACTTCCTTATATGGAACATAAGTTGATTCTCCTGATACCGGATAAATCACATTGTCATGTACCTCATAACTAAATACTGATGCAATAGCATGATCTTTTGGTAACTGAAATACTTCTATTCCATCTTTTGTGTATCCAATTGATTCAGATAAAAATACCAAATATTCTGCACCATATTTCATAAAATTTACAAAACTCAAATTCATCTCTTTTCTGGCAACACTTGCTTTCCACCGATCAAAAGTAATATAAATTTCAGAACCACTTGCTAAATTTTCACCTGAAAAAACTTGTTCAATACGAACCTTCTGTTGCCATCCTTTAAAAAAGAACTCTGGGGGATCAACAGGCGTAACTTTTAAAATGATGGGGGATTCTGGAAGTATTTTTTTTAATATCTCACAATCCTGAATTGCAAACGAAGTAGGAATTTCAGCAACTGAAAAATCATTTATGAAATTAGGATCTACAGTGATATTCGTATAAGTATCGAGTTTTCCTCTTCCAAATATGCCAAATCCGAATACTAAAAGCACTGTAACTGTAACACAAAAGCGATATTTCATAATTGTCACCTCCTATCAACGATAGAACCATTTTCTAAGAAAAAGACATGATCAGCAAGAATCTCAATATCGTCTTCATTATGACTTGCCAATAAAATTAAAACTCCTCGTTTTTTCTCTGATTCGATCAGTTGTCTTACTCGCTCAACAGATTCACGATCTAACGCATTTGTTGGTTCATCTAACATAAGAATATCTGGATGTTCCATGACTGCTTGCGCAATAGCTAAGCGCTGCTTCATGCCGAGAGAATATTTTCCATATTTTCGTTTGTCGCCAGGATCAAGCCCAACACTTTCCAATGCGGCTATAATATCAGATTTACCTGCTTTTCCTGTGAACTTTGCTAAATAAAGCAAGTTTTCATATCCAGTCAAATTCGGATAAAGTGAGACATTCTCCAAAAGTATGCCCAAATTGGGCAGCACTGAAAAATCTTTTCTTACTATTTTTTCATCTAATTTAACCACACCAGATGTAACCGACATCAATCCCGAAAGCGCCCGAAACAACATTGTCTTTCCCGACCCATTCGGTCCTACAAATCCATAAATATTACCACTTTTAAGATCAAGATCAATATTTGATAAAACTGTTTTTCCTTTAATTTTTTTCCCAACATTTGTAGCTGTCAACCTCATTCTACATTCCTCCAAATTCCAAATCTGAAATAATTAGATCACATTTATGTACATAATGTCCGCCGATCACAAGAATCAACACCATAATCGCAATTAAATAGAAGATCGTTCCAGAAAGCGACATCACATTCCACGGTGCATGAATTGCCTCATTCAACCCTCGAAGCGATGAATATTGCCATCCTATAACCAAGTGAGCAATCGGATTGATATTAAGCACAGTACAAAATAGTGTACCGTTGCTTTCTAATGAATTTAATAGTCTAATACAGGTAACGCAAATAAGTTGAGCTACAATTATGATCATAAACGCATTTCCGCTGCCGAGTAAAATAGCTAATATATTAACTAGCAATGTCATTGAAAATGACCACAAACTATAAATACCAATATGAATTATCAGTAACCCCCATCCTGTGGCTGTCCATATCACATTATATCGAAAACAAGTAACAATAACAGAAATCGCAACTAGAAATACCTGATACATCAGCGTAAAACGTGCAATGACAATACACTCTTTTGCATACCATGCAATGCGATTCGGTGTTCTTGAAAAAATATAAACGCTTGCTGTACAAAAATGCTGATATAAACTTGTTCCAACATACAACTCAAAAAGAAAGGTTGGAAGCAATTTCGAGCTAAACGAAAGCAGCTCTGGGAGCGATGAAAAACCAAGTGAAAATTCTCCTCTCGAACCACTGAGTTGCAAAATCAACTCAGAAAGTGTAATTTGTCCATTATAAGGATTGATATAGGTAAAAGCTAATAAACTTCCACAGCAAAATCCCATTAATAAAAGAAATGTAATTTCTTTATGCTTCATAGCTGATCCCCTCTTCCCTTAATAACCGAACAAACAATTGAAATTATAAATAGTATGATCAGAAAACTAATAAAGAAAATGTTATTCTTTACATGGTCATCAAATAAAAAAATGTAATTGTACCAATTAACAACAAATGGTAATTTATCTGTTATTTTAGGCATATACGCAGGAATATTCAACAAAATATATACTGGTAAAAATAAAAGTATTTTAAAACGGAATGATATAATTCCAGATAATGCAACTGTAAACATTCCTATAATCCCTGAAGTAACACCCCAAAAGAGAATTCCAACGAAGGTGTAAAGATATGAATTCATATGAAAAGAGCTGGAAACATGTAATTACTCGTTAGTTCTATATAATCAGGCGAATAGCGATTTAGGTCTACAAAATCTCCACTAGCAGCCAATGAAAAAGACACACAATTAAGGCCAAATTCAATAAGAAAAGGTACCGTAAAAACGATCATAGTTGCAAAAAAAGCTGCAATTATTTTGCCCAAATAGTATTGAGTGCCTCCAATTCGAGCAATAAGCACACAATCAGTTTTTCTTTTTTTCTCTGAAAGCAATGTAAAACCAGCTGGACAAACGATAAGGATGGGATATAGCTGAATCAAAAGCAGCATAATATCCATATTATTATAAACTTGGTCATAACTCAACGCGAGCAGTTTTGCAGGATGATACATCTCAATAATATCACTGCCTTGAAAAGCCAGAACATTTGATCTAAAATTCAAAAATACTATTGATAAAAGAACGAAGAATACTGCAAGCGACATATTTTGTCTTAGTATAAATGACGTTTGATGCTTAATTATTTTTAACATAAAAGCCTCCTTCAGTGCAATGCGATTCGCATCAATAAAACTGTAAATTTTATCGTTAAAAATATTGTATTGTTTCGATTATTTGCAAATTTCTCTTAATAAGAGTATATTATTGCCTGTATGTTTTGTCAATATTGAACTAGTCACTTTCCATGAACAACCACACTCTCGCAATCTTCAAAAAAAGACACTGCATGTCTCCATACAGTGTCTTAATAATCTAGCATTCTTCTGATATTCTGTTTTTATCTTCCGAACTTTTCAGCAACGTCCTCTTCTCCGAAGCATTCACTGATCGGTGCACCTGGTGCTACCATCGGGAATACCTTGTCGTCCTTGTCAATCTGAGCATCAATTACTACTGGAATATTCAGCTCGATTGCTTCCTTAACTGCATTATCAAACTCTTCGCATGTGCTTACTGTGTAGCCCTTTGCTCCAAGTCCCTCTGCTACCTTTGCAAAGTCAACGCGGTCATTTAATACTGTCTGAGAATAACGCTGTCCGTAGAACAGATCCTGCCACTGACGTACCATACCAAGCACGTGGTTGTTTACAACGACCTCTATAACTGGGATATTATATCGAGTTGCTGTTGCAATCTCATTCATATTCATACGGAAGCAGCCATCTCCTGCGATATTGAACACAAGCTTATCCTTACGAGCCATCTTTGCACCAATTGCTGCGCCAAGACCATAGCCCATAGTTCCAAGTCCGCCTGATGTTAAAAGCTGTCTCGGTGCCTTATACTTATAATACTGTGCTGCCCACATCTGGTGCTGTCCTACCTCAGTAGAGATAATAGCATCGCCATGTGTTGCCTCATAGATCTTTTCGATGATATAAGGACCAGTCAGAACACCCTTATGATAAGTCATCGGATGGGATTCCTCATAGCTCTTAACTTCTGTAATCCACTCCTTATGATTCATCTGTGAAAGCTTTTCATTTAACTTTTCTAAGATAACCTTGACATCACCGATGATACTTGCATCTGTTTTGATGTTCTTATTGATCTCTGCTGGATCTACATCAAACTGCATAATCTTTGCATTTGCAGCAAATTTCTTTGCATTTCCATATACACGGTCACTGAAGCGTGCTCCAACAACTACAAGAAGGTCACACTGGCTTACTCCATAGTTTGATGCCTTTGTTCCATGCATACCAAGCATACCTGTATACAAAGGATCAGTACCGTTGAAGGCACCCTTGCCCATTAAGGTATCTGCAACTGGAGAATCAATCTTATGAACAAATTCATTCAGCTGTGTGTCTGCACCTGATGCAATTGCACCGCCTCCGACAAAAACGTATGGCTTCTTTGATGCCTCAATCATCTTGACTGCTGCTTCAATATCTTCTGCCTTAATGCTATCTGTAATACGTTTAACCTGCTCTGGCTCTTTACGCTCATATTCTGCCTTATTTGCAGTAACATCCTTTGTGATATCAATAAGCACTGGACCTGGACGTCCTTCCTTTGCAATCTTGAATGCACGGCGAACTGTATCAGCCAGTTTGTTGACATCCTTTACGATAAAATTATGCTTTGTGATCGGCATTGTAACACCAGCGATATCGATCTCCTGGAAGGAATCTCTTCCCAGAAGTGAAACAGCAACGTTACATGTAATTGCAATAATCGGAATAGAATCCATGTAAGCTGTTGCAATTCCCGTTACCAGATTGGTAGCACCTGGGCCAGATGTGGCCATGCAGACACCTACCTTTCCGGTTGCCCTTGCATAGCCGTCTGCTGCATGAGACGCGCCCTGCTCATGGGAGGTTAAAATATGTGTAATTTCATCCGAATGCTTGTAAAGAGCATCATATACATTCAGAATGCAGCCGCCCGGATAACCAAACACGGTATCTACGCCCTGTTCCCTTAAACACTGTACTAAAATTTCAGAACCTGTTAACTCCATATTTATTTTCCCTTCCTTATATCTGTCTTATCTATGTTTTATATCAGAAAACCAGCTTATTTATTAGTTCCCGGAACCTGCAAAACTGCACCCTTACTTGCATCAGTTACAAGTGCCGCGTAGCGTGCAGATAACCAGTTGTTACCTTTGGCTCTCTTGGTGTCCATGCTGCCTTTCTTCTTGCCATTTCTTCGTCAGAAACACGCACATTCAGAGTGTTTGCCGGAATATTGATTTCGATGATATCTCCTTCTTCAACAAGTGCAATTGGACCGCCGACAGCTGCCTCTGGGCATACATGTCCAATGCTGGCTCCTCTTGAAGCACCTGAAAAACGTCCATCTGTAATCAATGCAACGCTGGAACCAAGTCCCATACCTGCAATTGCTGAGGTCGGATTTAACATTTCTCTCATACCAGGGCCACCCTTTGGTCCCTCGTAACGGATGACTACAACATCACCTGCAACGATTTTGCCGCCCTTGATTGCTGCGATGGCATCATCCTCACAGTCAAATACACGAGCCGGTCCCTCATGAACCATCATCTCTGGTGCAACTGCTGAACGCTTTACAACACCTGAATCTGGTGCCAAATTACCCTTTAATACAGCAATTCCGCCAGTCTGGCTATATGGATTATCGATTGGACGAATAACCTCAGGGTCCTTATTCACAACGTTTGCAATGTTCTCTCCAACTGTCTTTCCTGTAACTGTAATACAATCAAGATTTAACAGATTCTTCTTTGACAGCTCATTCATAACGGCATAAACACCGCCTGCTTCATTTAACTGCTCCATATAAGTATGACCTGCCGGAGCTAAGTGACACAGATTCGGAGTCTTTGCACTAATGCCGTTTGCGATATCAACGTTTAAAGCTACGCCAGCCTCTCTTGCGATTGCTGGAAGATGAAGCATACTGTTTGTAGAACATCCAAGTGCCATATCAACAGTCAATGCATTGACAAATGCCTTCTCTGTCATGATATCTCTTGGGCAGATATTTTTTTCAACCATCTCCATAACTTTCATACCAGCGTGCTTTGCAAGCTTAATTCTCTCAGAATAAACAGCTGGAATGGTTCCGTTGCCCTGAAGTCCCATACCAAGTGCCTCTGTCAGACAGTTCATGGAGTTTGCAGTGTACATACCTGAGCAGGAACCACATGTTGGACATGTCTTGCACTCATACTCATATACATCTTCTTCAGTCATCTTGCCTGCTGCGTAAGCACCAACTGCCTCAAACATGGAGGAAAGACTTGTTCTCTGTCCCTTTACATGACCTGCAAGCATCGGACCACCGCTGACAAATACAGTCGGGATATTGATTCTGGCTGCTGCCATTAACAGACCAGGTACGTTTTTGTCACAGTTTGGAACCATAACAAGACCATCAAACTGGTGTGCCATTGCCATACACTCGGTAGAATCTGCAATCAGATCTCTCGTAACAAGAGAATACTTCATACCAACGTGTCCCATTGCAATACCATCGCAGACAGCGATAGCTGGGAATACAACCGGCACGCCTCCTGCCATTGCGACGCCTAATTTAACGGCTTCTACAATCTTGTCCAGGTTCATATGACCTGGAACAATCTCATTATAGGAGCTGACAATACCAATCATTGGCTTGTCCATCTCTTCCTTTGTAAATCCTAATGCATTAAACAGTGATCTATGAGGTGCCTGCTGCATTCCTTTTTTTACATTGTCACTTCTCATGTTTTTAACCCCTTCCAAATTTGTTAACCAAGAATTTTTTCTGCAATCAGATCGCCCATAGAAACTGTGCCAACCTGTGTCATACCCTCTGACATGATATCAATTGTGCGGTAGCCTTCCTTAAGTACCTCTTCTACTGCAGTCTCAACTGCCTTTGCTTCTTCATCAAGATCGAAAGAGTATCTAAGCAGCATGGCAGCAGATAAAATTGTCGCAATCGGGTTTGCAATGCCCTTACCTGCAATATCTGGTGCAGAGCCATGGCTTGGTTCATAAAGTCCAAGCTTTCCTGCACCAAGGCTTGCTGATGATAACATGCCAATGGAGCCTGTAATCATACTTGCCTCATCAGAAAGAATATCACCAAACATATTCTCTGTCAAAATAACATCAAACTGTCTCGGATTCATAACAAGCTGCATGGCACAGTTATCAACAAGCATATGCTTTACTGTTACATCAGGATAATCCTTTGCAACTTCATCAACAACTGCTCTCCAAAGTCTTGAAGTGTCAAGAACATTTGCTTTGTCAACGCTTGTTACATTTTTTCCGCGCTTTCTTGCAACCTCAAATGCTTTAACTGCAATCCTTTTAATCTCATTCTCATCGTATGCCATAATATCAGTCGACTTACGAATGCCATCAATTTCCTCTGTCTTATGTTCACCGAAGTATACGCCTCCGGTCAACTCTCTCATCATAACAATATCAAATCCATCGCCGATAATCTCTGGCTTTAATGGACAAGCATCTTTTAATTGTGAAAACAGCTTTGCCGGACGGATATTTGCAAACAGACCAAGACCTTTACGAATCTTTAACAGACCTGCCTCCGGACGTAAATTTGGTGCTACCTGATACCATCTTGAGTTTCCGACGTTTCCGCCTACTGCACCTAAAAGCACGGCATCACTAGCCTTTGCCTTTTCAAGTGATTCTTCGGTCAGCGGTTCGCCATACGCATCAATTGAGCAGCCGCCCATAAGAAGCGTCTCGTATTCAAACTCATGTCCATATTTTTTTGCTACGGTATCCAGTACCTTTTTGGCCTCAGCCACAATCTCAGGACCAATTCCGTCTCCTGGTATCAATGCAATCTTACCTGTCATCCTGTATCCTTTCCAACAGCAAAAGCTGTCTGCAAAAAGTTTCTTTTTTATCATAATGAAAGTACAAGCACCTTTCAGCACTTGTACTTCCCTATGTTAGTATATTTTGACATTTTTTTCAAGAGAACAAACTTCGTTCCACAAATAGCATCAATAATCAATTAAATTACATCAAGTTTTTTGAAGCAATACACTACTTTGGGATAAAAAGCAATAGGTTATTTGCTCTTATATATCATTTTTCATTGATACGCTCAAACACCATTTCATAACCGTCACTTCCAAAGTTTAAGCTTCGGTTCACACGGCTAATTGTCGCAGTAGATGCACCTGTTTTCTGTGCAATCTCAAGATATGTGTTTTTCTGGCGCAGCATAGCTGCTACCTCAAAGCGCTGTGCGATAGACTGAAGTTCATTGACGGTACATACATCTTCAAAAAAAGCATAACACTCATCAAGATTTTTCAATGTGAGAATTGCTTGAAACAAATGATCTGTTTCAGGGTTTTTAATTTTTTTATTCATTCTGGTTTCCGTGTGCTCAAACAATATATTATTAAAGCACACACCCTCTCCTTTCTACATTCCTGTTTTTATTTTTTCTGGTTTTTAATTAGATTTTTAACCCTATGCATGTATTTTGACACGCTAAAGCGAAAAAGTCAAGTCTTTTTGATAAAATTTAATCTTTTCATTTGTACTACTGTTTAAGTTTGCTCCATTTTCTTCATCTAAATGAAAACCTTCTGGTGATACCTTCTGCTCTCCGCACACATCCATACCTAGAAATATAGCACCTGACTTCTTTGCATCTGTCAAAAAACAAAGAATCTGTGAAAGCTGCATGGTTCCCTGGCTCCAGTCCGTAACTGCTTCCTCTTTGTTTAATACATCCTTATCAAGAGAAATATATACAGGCCACTTTGAAAGTTCCTTACACAAAGCTTCCTTTTGCTGTTCAAATTCAGCCTCTGTCACCCATGTGATGCGAGAATCTTTTAAAAGCTGCTCTGCTGTTTTGTCCTCATCTGCCGGACCTACTAATACTGCCTTTTTTAAATTTGGAAGATTTTCTAATGCATGAAGAACCCAGCTTCCACATGTTAAAAGACCGCCGCCAAATGCGCTCTCCATGCAGTCTGAATGATGGTCAAATAAAAGAAGACTAAATGGCTGATTTATACGCTGTAAAAATAAAAGACTGACATAATGATAGTCGCCTGAATCAATAAAATGAAGTGCATTCACTGGAATATGCGCCAAACGCTTTTCAAGCTCTGTTTTCGCCTCATCACTGCAAAAATACAGACTTCCTAAAATATCAGTGCAGTCTGTATATATACAGTCTAAGCCTGGCTTATTTAAAATATTGTCTGTTTCTTCTATGTCTTTTGCTTTCCAAAAGGACTGACTGTCATAGGCACCTGACAAAGAAATCATATAATAAGGATTTTTGCTCACGCTTTCTTTTCCTTTCTTATCTATTATTCCAGACATTTTTTAGATAATCTCTTACTTCAATCAGATCTGGCAAAATTACTTCGGCAAGACTTTGCATTTCTTCATTTGCTTCAAGAAGATCAGGCACCATAATAGGATGAAGACCTGCCGCATGGAGTGAACGCATTCCGTTATATGAATCCTCAACACCATATGCGCTCTCTGGAGTAATGCCCATACGCTTGCATGCCTCTAAATAAATATCAGGCTCTGGCTTACTCTTTTTTGCCATCTCACCGCCTACAATTACATCAAAATACTGTATTAAACCAGCATGAGTCAGCTGACGAATGACTGTCTCACTTCTTGTAGATGAAGCAAGTCCAACATTAGCGCCGCTCTCCTTTAGCCATGACAAAAGCTCTCTAGCTCCTTTTTTTACAGGAAGCCCTTCTGTCTCTTCAATTTCGTGAAAGCGATTAGATGTATCTTTTCTAAACTCCTCATAAGGGAAATCTGGTCCTTCAAAGCGAAACATTGTTTCCTTTGTCTTTTCAATTGTAGTGCCAATGCAGGCATGAAACATGCCCTTTGCATCCTTCAATTTATATTTTTCCTTATAATCCTCCCAACAGCGCTCACATACATGCTCAGAATCAAAGATGACACCATCCATATCAAATATAACGTTCTTCATTTTACACCTCTTAAGCTCATATTTAAAAGTACAATAGCCGCCCTGTTGCCAGGGCGGCGAAATATTATTTTAATTAATCTACATATTTCTTTAAAGTATTGCGAACAGCATCTTTTCCTGCAAGCATTTCAACAAACATGCCCTCTACCTTGTCTGCAAGACCTGCCTCGTACATATCAACACCAAAGATTGCCTTATTAGTGAGAATTTCCTTAAGCTGTCCTGTATAAGTCTCTGGCTTTCCTGCCTCTACACCAGAAAGCTTTTCCTGCAGCTTAGCAAGCATTGGATCACTACTAAGCTCCATCTTCTCAAGCTTATCATCTTTTCCAAGAAGATAACGAAGCCATCCTGCAATTGCAAGCGGAATGTATACAAGAGAAGAACAGTCAAGCTCACTGCTTGCCATGTAAGATTTCATTGTCTCACCAAAACGAACAACGATTTTCTGAGAAGTATCAGTTGCAATACGCTGCGGTGTGTCTGGCATAAATGGATTTGGAAGACGCTTCTCGATTACTTCATCAATAAATGCCTTCGGGGAAAGGATGCCAGGATCAGTAACAACCTTCATACCCTCATCGTAACCGATATGACGAATAAGTCCTGTAAGCTCCTTGTCATTCATCTCATCTGCAATCAGATTGTAACCAAGCAAGCAGCCATAAACAGCCAGAGCTGTGTGCAACGGATTTAAGCAGGTAGTTACCTTCATGCGCTCTACACGGTTTACAGTGTCACGGTCAGTCAGATATACACCAGCCTTCTCAAGTGCCGGTCTTCCTGCCGGGAACTTGTCCTCAATTACAAGGTACTGCGGTCCCTCTGCATTTACAAATGGTGCAATATAAGTATTTCTGGAAGTAATAACAGGTGCCATTTCTTCAACGCCTGCTGCCTCTAATTTTTCCTCAACAGCCTTTGCCGGTCTTGGTGTGATCTTATCGATCATGCTCCATGGGAAGCTGATGCTTGATTCATCCTCAAGATATTTGATGAACTCTTTTGTTACAAAACCTTTCTCTGCCCATGCCTTTGCGATTGTCATAACAGATGCCTGAAGCTTCTCTCCATTATGAGAGCAGTTATCCATGCTGACAACAGCAAGCGGATAACGGCCTGCCTTAAAACGCTCGAAAAGAAGTGCAGCAACGATGCTCATTGCATGCTTTGCGCTCTCCGGACCATTTTCGATATCTGATACAACCACCGGAAGGAAGTTCCATCAATACCCTTTAATGCGTATCCCTTCTCAGTAACTGTAAAGCTGATCATCTGTAAGGATGGATTTGCAAATATAGCCTTTAATCTGCCATACTCTGCTTCATCAGCTGTATTTGCCTTGATTCCGTCTGCAATACTTGCGATTACACGGCTTGAAGTATTTCCGTCTGGAAGAAGCGTTACCATCAGTGTCATTGACTCATGTGGCTTGTAGATCTTATCGATGATATCATAATCAAAAGTCTCTGCCGCAATAATTCCTCTGTCAGCAGCACCCTTATTTAACAGATCCTCCTGCAGTCCTGCAATATATCCGCGGAAAATATTTCCTGCTCCAAAATGAACCCATACAGGCTCCTCAAGTGTCTTTTTATGAACTGCTTCAATATCATAAGACGGCAGTGTAATACCTGCCTTTTCAAATTCATTTTTCTTTTGTGTTACATCCTGTAATGTCAGTTTCATCTCTGATTCTCCTTTACAATTGACTCCCACAGACCGCACAAATATGCAGCACCAAGTGCTCTGTCATACAGACCATATCCAGGCATTGCCTTCTCGCCCCAGATCATTCTTCCGTGGTCTGGACGAATAATTCCATCAAATCCAGTATCATACAGTGCCTTCATGATTGCATGCATATCAAAGGTACCATCTGAAGACAGATGTGCAGACTCCTCAAAGTCATTCATGCCATCATTGAACTGTAAGTTTCTGATATGTGCAAAATGGATTCTTCCCTTAAGTGCATGAATCATCTCAACTAAGTTATTGTTTAAGTTGGTTCCATAGGATCCCGTACAGAAGGTAACACCATTGTGCGGATTGTCTACCATCTTCATCATACGCATGATGTGATCCTTGTTGTTGATGATACGCGGAAGACCAAATACACTCCAAGACGGATCATCTGGATGAATTGCCATATTGATATCGTACTTATCACATACAGGCATAATTGCCTCAAGGAAATACTTTAAGTTTGCAAACAGCTTCTCCTCGTCGATATCTGCATACTCCTCAAACAGCTGCTTAACCTTTGCCATACGCTCTGGCTCCCAGCCTGGCATAACTGTTCCGTTCATGTCATTTGAAATAGAATCAAACATCTTAGCCGGATCAATGCTATCTACTGTCTTCTGATTGTAAGCAAGAACTGTAGAACCATCCTTTCTCATACGTGCAAGCTCTGTACGAGTCCAGTCAAATACTGGCATAAAATTATAACATACCATATGAATATCAGCCTTACCAAGATTCTCAAGTGTCTTGATATATGCATCAATATCCTTGTCACGCTCTGGAGCTCCCGTTTTGATTGCATCGCTGATATTTACACTCTCAATACCAGGAAGGGTCAGTCCTGCTGCCTCTACCTCATTCTTAAGAGCCATAATCTCCTCATAAGTCCACAGCTCACCTGGCATTTTGTTGTAAAGAGTAGAAATAACACCCTTTACATAAGCTGTCTGTCTGATCTGCTGTAAGGTAACGGTATCATACTGGCTGCCGTACCATCTCATTGTCATCTGCATAACGAATTCTCCTCCTGTTTGAACTGCCAATTATCCATTACAGATAAACGGCAGTTTTATATATTTTTTACTATATTTACATAGTAGCATAGATCACTGTGATTGAAAATGTGTTTTTTACATTTTTTGTGTGGTTTTTGGTAGTAAAATTTTTGTTCGTGCTGCAATCATACTTATAAAAACTGTGTCACATCTTTGCATGCCACATAGCTTAGTTCAAAGTTCTGCGCTGTCAGCGTTTTTGACTCTTTATCATAAGATGGTAAAGTTTCTTTTGCGCGTTTTTTAAATGCCGCAAAACTAGCATCTGATTTTTGACCGCCGCAAACACAAAGATAAGCTGCATTTTTGCTGTAAGCACGCTGCTCACAATTAAAATTCATACCATTATGTGCTTCCATTTTTTCACTGCACCATAATGCCAGATAGCCTGTTTCTTTGCGAAGGAATATCCAATTTTCTTCATGGATCACCTCATCAAAACGACACTCAGGGCAATATAAATGAGTATATCCAATTGGATGCTCATCTGGAATCACATAAATACCGCCAAGAAGACCATGCTGCTGTTTTAATGCCGGCATCACACCATTTCCATGCCAGTAGCCTGGGCGCATATCCCCCTCCTCTGATGTAGAACCTGGATGTGTAACGAAAATGCTCGCTTCACCGTCAAGCGCTGCATACCACATGTGCTGCTGATAACCGTATGTACCTGGTCTAAAATATGTAGTTCCATGAAAACGCTCGTTAAAGGACTTAGTGAAATTGTGTGTTGTGATATCCACGTCTTCCTTAAGAGTCTCATTTTCCCAACGTGTGAATGGTTCTCTAGGAGACGCTACGCTTGTCAAACAATAGTCATCATTTTTCTCCAGGTACACTCTTGCATTGCCTGTTGTATAATTTGTCTCAACATCATCCTCCATAAGCTTTACAAGACCTTCTGGAATCGGATAGTGACTGCTTGCATAAAAACCAAGCCATCCCTCTCCAAACGTGTATGGCAGCTTCGGATTGATCAAATTCATAAGTGCCATTGCTCCCTGATCAAACGGATACAATACACTTCTGTAAACACGTCCCATCGGTGCCACAATACCAGTTTTATAAGTATGAAGAGCAAGCATAGACAGCATCTTATCAGTAACAGCTGATGCACGTTTTGAAATGTCCGGCTCTGAGTAATCAACTACATTAATCAATGCTGCAAATGTAACACACATATAGACAGTGCTCAAAAACTCTTCAAAGCCATACTCTTCTACATCATCAAGCCACTGCAAAACTTTGTTTCTTCCATATAAATGAAGTTCTTTTCCTGTCATCTTTGCACGTGGGAAATATTCGTCTGGATACATCTCTCCTGCATTCATCGCACATGTATAGAACATCAGCGCATGGTTCTCGCTCCAAAAGCACATGCCATCAAAGCCGTCCATGTCCATCCAGTAGCGATAATTGAGCATAACATCTTTGATACGGTCTTTCATGGCTCCTTCAACTGGATAATTATGCAGATAACGAATCAATCCGCACATCAAAAAGTCAGAGCAATCATATCGCTCTTCGATCATCTCAAGCATCTCATACATCAATCGCTCATCATCCATAGAGTTGTCATTGAAATGCTTTCTTGCAAGGATATTGGAAATTGGGAAACCAAACTTCTCACCGCGGCTCTCGCTCATAACATCTGCAATTCGTCTGAATATAAGCTCCTTATTCTCTTCAAAACTAAATGCACTTCCATCCTCGCGCAATGCATATTTAGGAACAAGCTGCTCGGTGCGTTCAAAGACACGCTTAAGTTCAAGCTTTCCTAACACAACCTTCACAGTTACATATGGCTGTCCATTTTCTAAAAGAATCTCGTTTTTTCCCTCTGCCTGATACCAAACAGCAGGTATATTTGCCTTTGCAAAATCCTCTTCATGATAGCGATATGTATAACTTGTTCCTGCTGGAGCTGGGCTGTCAAAACAAAGCTTATTTGACTCTAAATGTGCACTCTCCAAAAATGCTTCTGCCACAGCTGCAGCGTCAGCACATGCTTCATCTGGAATTGACACTTTAATTTCATCCTTATGATTTAAAATCTGCAGACCTGCTACACTTCTTGTATCACGCACGCCAAGATTCTCGCATGCTAAATAAATAAGATTGCGTCCTGCTTTTAAATGAAGCGTCAGCTCTTTTTTCTGAATTGGCTTATAAACTGGCTGCTTTAATGCACCTTCTAATCTGCCATTGCAATACACATCAACTGCTGCATATGACCAAAGCGCTGCCTTAACATCAATATCAGATGATGTCTCAAGTACAGTCGCAATGTCAAAATGAATACGGCGCATAACAGAATAGAACGTTGAAATATTTACAAAACAGCTTCCGCTGTCATAGTAATACTTCCATTCTTCATTCAGGCGACTCTTTGCACCCACAAGAATCTCACCTGTTTCACCAACTGGTTTGTGTTCTGCAATTACAGAACGCAGGTATGCCTCATAGCGAAGCTGATTCTTATCCTTTGCCTCATTAAAATAAGGTTCTTCCTGCGGACCTGACACCATAAAATGTGTCACAAATCCATCTAGGCCTAGTTTCCATCCGCTCATTTGCTTTTCCTCCTACAGCATCATTAACTCTATTTACGCTAATCAATTTTTGTTATTGACATCATAAAGACAAATTGCTTTTCTTGTATTACAGCTCCTTGGTACTACATTTATATCTTCTAATACAAGATTATCAATATGACGTGCCCAGATGCCATATGCATCTACATCACCATGTGCATTGCTCTCTGGATAATCCTCCAAAAATTCATCAAACGTCTCTGGGATTTCAATGATTTCCTTATTATCCCTATATATAACATGATAACTGGTTACAGTAATATTTTCAAGTGGTCTTCGAACAACACTTCCATCCTTTTTAGTTGTTTCATATCCAGTTAAAATTGCCGGAACTTCTGCGTTGTCTGCATTAATATTTTCAATGTGGATATTTTTAATGCTGCCGCCCCAGTAGCGATTTTCTCCCACTTTGTCTGTATATGGCTCATTATAACGATTTCTCTTATTTAAACAAATATAAAGAGGACAAATAATCTTATCCATCGTAATATTTCTAATAATTACATCAGAAAGATTCGTTCCATCACATGACTCAAGTGAAATTCCAGAAACAGAACCAGGATAAATATCGGGCATGCAAAACGTACAGTTTTCTACAAGGATATCACTAATATCATTTGCTGTTTCAGTTCCAATTTTGAATGCGTTCATAACTGTAACAACAGTACATCTTTTTACATGTACATGCGTCATGGCACGTCCAGTACGAATTGGATTTTTAATTACAATTCCATCATCTGCACAGGAGATAAAACAATGATCTACTAATACATTGTCACTTGCGTTAATATCAACACCGTCTGAATTTGCTACATGACGATTATCATCAATTACCATATTCTTAACTATGATATTTTCACAGCACTCAATATGAAGCGTCCAGCTCATTGAATCATATAAGATAATATTGTTAAGCGTAACATTTTTACTGTCCTGTACCCATACAAGTGCTGCCGGACGATTTAAATTCGGCTTGCCTTCGCCATATTTATCCTCTGAATAGCGGATTCTCTGTCTATAATAATAACGAAGCGTTCCTGGAATATTATTAATTTCTTTTGCCTGATCACGTCTTGGCAAACGGCTTGCCTCAAATGGAACAAGTGCCGGAAGCTCTCTTGGTTCATATACATACCACTCACCGCTTCCGTTAATACGACCGCCACCAGTAATCGTCACATCCTCTGCATTCTTAACGCGTACAAATGCACCCTCACTTGACTCGCCCTTTCTGTCATCTATCTGTTCTTTTTCTTTTGCAAGCAAAAGATCTACATTTCTGGACGCTTTGATTTCAGAATCTGCCGCAATAAACAGTGTTGTGTGAGACGGAATATACACAGTGCCCATGCAATATGATCCCCCCGCAACAAGAATCACACCGCCGCCTTCTTTCTCACATGCTGCTGCAGCTTTTAAGAAAGCTTCGGTATTTAAAAGATTTTTTTCTGGTCTTGCTCCAAAATCACGAATATCAAAAACTTTTTTTCCTTCTGGAAGCTTTTGATTTTTATCGATAAATTCATCATATGGAAGTGCTTCATAATAATCACCCGGATAGATATTTCCTAATTCTGGGTAAGTGGGTGTATCATATGTGTTATACATAACAGTGAATCCTTTCTAAAAAAGGCCGACAATTCGTACTACCACAAATTGTCGGCCTGTCTTTTTTTTAACCCTTTACCGCACCGGCTGTCAGACCGCCCATGAAGAAACGGCTAAAGCAACAGTAAACAATCAAAATCGGGACAATTGAAATTGTCGCACCTGCAAACATGATATTCCATGCTGCAGTACCGTCTCCGGCATTCTTTAACATATTAACACCTACGGTCAGAGGACGAAGCTTATCATTAGTCATTGTAAATACAAGAGGAAGAATGTACTCGTTCCATCCCTGTCTGAAGGATAAAAGTGCAATTGTTGCCAGAATCGGCTTTAACATTGGAAGGATAATCTGATAATAAATTCTAAAGAATCCACATCCATCCATTTTTGCTGCCTCGTCAAGCTCCTTCGGAACAGAATTAACGAATCCACGGCATAAAAAGATAAATGTTGCCTGGCCGCCGCCTGCTGAGATAATAGCAACAGCTAACAGACTCTTATTCATCTTAAGCTTAACAGCAAGCTCAAATAAAGGACGAAGGGAAACAGAACCAACGTTAATAAACATGAATGCTACGAAAAGCATATACAGAAGTTCCTTACCCTTAAAATTTTTTCTTGCAAATACATAGCCTGCCATGCTGGCATTAATTAAAGAAATAAGCATAACAGTTAAACTTAAGAATACACTGTTCAGTGTATAAGTTGCAAAATTTGCCTGTTTCCATGCCTGCACATAGTTATCAAACACCCACTTTTTAGGCAAAATACTTGAACCGCCGACAAGCAGCTCCTTATTATCCTTAAAAGAACCAAAGATAACATAGCATACAGGAAAGATTGTGATGACCGCCACGAATGCCAAAAACAGCCAGATGATCATACGGACGATCTTCGTTTTTGTTGAATATACTGCATGAGTTTTTTCCATCGTATCTCCTCCTAATTTATACTACATCGTCAAGTTTCTTGGAAACAAACAGATAAATACCAGTTACAATACCTACGATTACTGCTGCAACAACACTAAGCAGTGCTCCATAACCGATCTGTGCCTGACTGGAGCTTCCAGCAGAACCAAAGATAATGTTATAGATATATAAGAACATTACCATGGAACGATTGCCAGGTCCTCCATTTGTCAGAACCATGATTGCCTCGTAATCCTTAAATGCACCAGTGATTGCAAGCATTAAAACAACCTTTAATACTGGTGCCAGCATTGGAAGTGTAATGCGGAAGAAAGTCTGCACGCCAGTTGCACCATCAATCTTGGCACTCTCGTAAACATCCTCAGAAATACCAGTCATACCAGTGATAAAATACAGCATATAGTTACCAAAACCACCCCAGATTGCAAGAATCGTAACGGCTACCATAACAACGCTTGGCTTATTTAACCACTTAATTGGAGAACTGATCAGATTCATGTTCTGAAGCAAAGAGTTTAAAATACCATTCTTTGTTGCAAAAATAAATCCAAAGATCATACCTGCAATAGAGGTACTGATGATAGTTGGCATGAAGTAAATTCCTCTAAATACAGAAGAACCTCTCAGTTTCTGGTTTAATAATACTGCCATAAGCAGTGCTAACGGAATGATGAAAATCAGCTTATAGAATGCATATTCAAATGTATGCATAACGCTGTTCCAGAAAATCTTATCATTCAGCATACGCTCAAAGTTTTTCCATCCTGTAAATGTAGACTTGAAACCATTGTAGTCACATGCTACATAGCGGAAGATCCAGATAAACGGATAGATGGAACACAGACAAAGGAAAAAAATTGCCGGTGCCAGCATAAGTGCTGCGGAAAAACTTCCACTGTTTTTCGCTTTCTGAAACTTTTGTGAAAAAGTCATTTTTTTCTGGCTCATAAAACCCTCCTTTTTTTCTTAGTTCACGTTTTTTTTGCATCCCGTGAATAGATGCGATAAGAAAGGGAAAGCCGTCTCCTTATTTTTTCGGAAACAGCCTTCCCATTTTATTCAGATGCCATTATCAGGCTGTCTGTTTCTTATTTGTCCAGATATGTTGCAGTTCCATCACTTGGATGAAGCGGATCATAATCCTCAATTACAAGTCTCTTAACGCTGCCAGACTCAATATCTGCATCATATGCCTCATTGTAACGAGTATTCAGATCTTCGATTGCATCGTCAACGTCAACATAACCCATGATTGCATTCCACAGAACAGTTCTGTAATCATCACCAGTCAGGTTGATAGTCGGTACTGCCGGATATACAGACTCATAATCAAGTAAGGAGAAGTCTGCCAGGCGGCCGATCTTAGACTTGTCGATCTTTTCATCCATGTAGGTAGTAATCGGCAGACAGAAACCATTCTCTAAGTATCCCTTTAAAACTTCCTCAGACTGTAAGTACTGAATTACCTTCCAAGCTTCATCTGGATGCTCGCTAGAAGACATAATTGCGTAGCCCTTAGACGGTGTTGTCTGAAGTGCACCCTTGATTTCACCGTCAAGAGACGGAACCTCTGCTACGCCCCACTCAAAGTCCTCGATTGGAAGCTGGCTAGTGAATACACCTGCCTCCTGAGAAGCATTGCCCCACAGTGCAAACTCACCCTCTGCAAACAATGCTCTCATGTTATCAACACCCTGCTGATCTGGGTAAGCAATATCCTCATCGATAAATCTCTTGCCCTTCTCAAGGATTTCCTTGTAGCCACTGAAATCAAACTTACCATTTACATAATCATAGTAATAAATACCAGATACCTGAGCGATCATCTCAAGCTGACGCTCGAATGGAGAAGATGAAGTAAATCCGATTCCATAATACTCTCCGTCTCCTGCCTCAGTGATTGCCTTTGCCATATCAATATACTCATCAAGTGTATCTGGAATCTCAGTAAATCCGTTTTCCTCTAACAGATCCTTATTGTACTCAATACGAACACCAGATCTCATACCAGAATATACCCAGTACAGATTTCCGTTCATATAGTTTAATCCCTCATATGCATGCTCATATGGCTCGTTAACCTTCTGATATTCCTCATCCGCATCAATATAATCGTTTAACGGAATCAGCATATCGTTATCTACGAAATTCTTTAATGTTACGCTCTGTCCAATGATATCCGGTGCTGTACCGCCTGTGTAAGCAAGAGAGATCATGTTCTCATAATCATCTGTGATGATCTGCATATCAATGTAGATATTGTCTGTGTTCTCCTTGTTGTACTTTTCTACCATCTCAGTCATATACTCACTGTCATGACGGTCATTTACCCAGTAAGTGATGGTAGTTACATCATCTGCCATTGCCGGAACTACACCGATCGTACCCATTGCCATTGCTGCACAAAGTGCAAGACTCATACCTCTTCTTTTCATTAGAAAGTCCTCCTTAAATTCCTTTACAGCTTATCCAGTTTCACAATAAAACTCGGATTGCTGTTTGCTATGGCTATGTTTTATCATGAATTGTAACAATTTTCAACATCATTTTCCATGGATTATGTAACACTTTCCATCATGTGACATTTTTCAATTATTCATTTTGTTGGTTACAGTTCACGCGTCAAGGTTACGAAAGCCCTTCGGTGCAATGGTTTCGTCGCCGGACCAAACTCCGCAGGTTCCTTTTATGTTCTTTCTTATTATACATTACTTTGAAAGACCTGCTCCAAGTGTCCGGCTCGTGAAATCCATTCACCTTCGGGCTTTGCTATAAATATTGGCTTACGTTTAAAAGTTGCTTTTCTGCTCCATTCATGTTAAAATGACACTAGCATATGTGCGTAACAAACATACAAAACCAGAAATTTCAAAACAAGGAGGAACTTTCATGGAATCCATTTCTATCCGGGTTCTGCTTGCTGATGATGAAGCTGCCATTCGAAACGGTCTCCAAAATGCCATTCCCTGGGAGCAATATCATGCTAAGGTAGTAGCTGTTGCTTCTAACGGCCAGGAGGCACTTGATTTAATCAGAAGCTATCTCCCGGATCTTGTTATAATTGATATTAAAATGCCTCAAATTGATGGACTTGAGGTAATCCGCCAAACTAAAGCTGCAGGAATCACCTGTCGTTTTTTAATTTTAAGCGGATATGACGATTTTTACCTTGCACAAAAAGCAATTCGCTATGGTGCAAACGGCTATTTTTTAAAACCGTTAAAGATTGAAGAATTTAAGGATGAGCTATCTCGTCAATATGCTGAGATTCTCTCACATCATCATTCTTCTTCTGCTGCTAAAAATTTAGATGAATTAATGGAAAGTTCTAAAATTTTCTTTTTGAATCAGCTTTTATTAAATGAGATTCGCGATGACAGTGACATAAAACGGCGCTGCACGATGCTTTCTCTTACGCTGTTTGATAATCCGTATCGCGTTATTGTCTGTTCAGCAGCAACCTCAAGTGACAAGCTCTTGCATGCGCTTAAACTGGCAAAGCCTCTATTTATCAGTGCTTTTTCTGACCGGTCTATTGAAGCCTGGATTCTTCGCGAAAAACAGCTTGTACTTCTTATTTCTGACGCTCAAAATAAGGAGCTTTGTGCAATCCGAGAACCTATTGCAAGTATACTTTGCCATTTAAAGCAGCAAACTGGTATCCGTTTTTATACTGCTATCAGTACACTTGCCGATCAGACTGAACAAGCTGCCGCCGCTTACACAGACGCACTTCGCGCATTATCTTATCACATATATGAACGTGAAAATGATGTATATGACGATACCATGGTCTGCCGCCAAAAGCCTTCATTTTCTCCTTCATCAATTGCATATGATCCAATGATTGCCTGCATTGAGCGCAATGATCCTGATGAAATAAAAAGATGTTGTGCCCAATTTGTGCACTCGCTCTTTCTTACACTGCTACCTCCGCCTGATTTTATCCGCGGCATGTGTATTCACGTACTGACAAACATACGTGTACGTTTTCTTGCAAAACACACAGAACTTTCACCAGAAGAGCCTATACGCCCAGATGATGTACTGTTATGTCACACAATCACAGAACTGATTGAATGGCTGACAGCTGGTTTTCTGTCGCTTTCAGAAAGCTATAAACGCCAAAAAAAATCCTCAGATCCTATTATTGAGGCTGCTAAGGAATATATTAAAAATCACATAAGCAGCAACCTAAAAGCAAAAAATGTAGCTGCCACTGTCAACTTAAGTGAATCTTATTTTACGATTTACTTTAAAACAAAAACTGGACAAAATTTCCGTGATTACGTACTGAATGCCCGAACAGATCTTGCCAAAAAGCTTCTTTTAGAGCAGCGGCTTAGTATCAGCGAAATTGCTTATGCGACCGGCTATCAAGACTATCGCTCTTTCTCAAGAGCGTTTAAAAATGTCACTGGAATTTCTCCTTCTGACTATCAAAACCGATAGTACAGACCACACTACAATACTTTTATATGACGATGAAACAATTGAAAAAATTTATTGATCATTTTCGACCCTCACGCCATATAATGATAAAAAGTTGGTTTGCCACTACACTTATTGTTGTGGCAAGCCTGCTTTTCATCAGTTTGGGGTCACAGATCTTTTTGCGAAATTATTTTTTATCACATGCACTGACACGCGCTGAAAATAATACGATCAGCACGGCTCAGGCATTTGAAAGTGCACTTTCTTCTATCACAACACGGTTCGTTGATATTTGCGGAACAACTGAATTTAGCAACAAATTTTCTCGAATACAGCGCTGCAAAAATGATGATTATATCAAACTTAACAGTGACCTTCAGGATACACTTCATGATCTGTATGTATCTAGCTCACTGATTCGCTCTGCTTTAATAACAAGCAAAACCGGAATGGTTTACCACAATTTTAGTGAAAGCCTTTTGTCAGCCACTGATTATACTCTTGGAAATCCTGCTGAGTCCATCTCTGGCATCACAGTCCTTGCAGCTCAGACAAGCCCATTTTTAGATCAGCAGACTGTAATTCCTATTGCCATTCCTCTCACCTATATGGAAAATACGACCATTGTGATTGTAGCAGACAGCGTTGAATCGTCTGATGCCATTTTATTTCTCTTGCTTGATGCAGGAATGGTTCGCGATTTTCTTCATACTTACAGCGAACGAAGCTCTGAAGGAGCTTACTATCTAACCGACTCTGGCAATCTTATCGTAAATGCTTCAAGAAAGAACAGCGACTCTTCTGACAGTGATGCGCTTCATCCTCTTCCAGTTCGCAAAAATTCTCTTACTATTGAACAAGATGATGCCTATCTGATCTTAAATCGAATTGGAAACAGATCGCTTTGTCTGGCTAATTTAATTTCGGTGGACCAGCTGCTGTCATCGCTTCGTACTATCCAGCATTATCTGTATCTTGCTATTTTAGTTGTACTTTTGACAATCACTGTTGGTACACTGATTGCCTCCAATCTGATTACCAGATCACTCTCTAAACTAATCGGTGCTGTATCTGCCATTGAAAATCAGACTTATGATTCAAGTCAGATTTTAACCCAGTCAGATGAACTTGGTCAGCTAAGTAAATCACTTGATTCCATGTATCAGACAATTCAGCAGCAAATCGAACAGATTAAGCTGGAGCGTCAAGCCAAATACAATGCTGAGATACGACTTTTTTCAGAGCAGATCAATCCACATTTTCTATATAACACGCTTGAATATATCAATATGGAAGTCTACAGCAATCACACCAAAAATGCCTCCATGATGATTCAAAATTTAGCTGACTTTATGCGAATCGGTCTTAATTTTGGAGGCGAGCTGATTTCAATCTCAAAGGAACTTGCACACGTTCAGGCCTATGTCAACATAATGAATTACCGTTTTAGCCATAAGATATGCTTTACAAGCGACATTCAAAAGGAACTGCTCTCCTATGAAATATTAAAAATCATTCTTCAGCCGCTTGTTGAAAACTCTATTCGTCATGGTTTTGGACTTGACAACAGTTCTAGCTATCTCGATGTGCCATCCATAAAAATTGAAGTTTACCGTGATGATCCATGGTTATATCTTCGTGTGATTGACAATGGCGCAGGAATTGATATTGAAAGAGCGACACAAATTTTACACACAGGTACAGACGGACAAAAGCATGTTGGTCTTAATAATGTCTATCAAAGACTCGTATTTTTCTACGGAGAAACGGTCAAAATCACCTTTTCTTCTATTCCATATTATGAAAATATTGTACAGATCAGGATCCCCTTTATTTATCCGATTCCTGATTTTGAGGAGGAACATCATTGAAACAAAATAATATAAATAAAACCTTTAAAACTGAGCTTGAAAAATTAAAACAGATGAGCATTGAAGATCGACTATGGTATATATGGGAATATTATAAGCTCCAGATTTTTGCATTTTTTCTAGTCATATTTCTTTTATATGAAGCAGGCGCATGCATCTACCGTAATCTTCAGGATACCATGCTTTACTGCGTAACAGTAAATGAAACAAGTCTTCTCTCCTCTGATTTTTCTGTTGTTCAAAAGGAATTTGAAGAAAAAAATGGCTTTGACAAAACTTGGAAGAAAAACACTATTTTTGACTGTTCTTTATCTGTTGATGACAGCAACAAAGAAGTTTATGACCAGTATTATAACACCGCATCAAACATTAAGTTAACCTCGCTTCTTGCAACTGATACGGTAGACGTTTTAATTACAGTTCCACAAATGTTTTCCTACTACACGGCACAAAATGCCTGCCTTGATCTTTCTTCTTTTCTTTCTGAAGATTTATATGAAAAACTTGAAAAAGAAAACCGTCTTTTAACAGCCATTGATGGGAACGGAAACAAAATCCATACCGGAATTTCGCTTGATGACAGTTACCTTTCGTCTAAACTTCCTCTCTCAGACGGATCTTCTCTTTCTGTCTGCACCGACAAAAATCATCCCGACGTTATTCAAGATTTTATAAAATATTGCCTTTGGGGAAATTAATTATGATGTTGGGGTCTAAAAGTATTTTGCCCCCAACCGATACCCACGAATTGCTCCGTTGCTATGCAACTTTCGCAATTCTAAAAACATTCGGATTCGCTGATTTTCTTTGAAAATCGCTGCATCCTCATGTTTTTGCGGGTCCCAAGCTCAAAAGCCTTATCGTGCAAGCACGAACGGCTTTTGGAGCTTTTGACCCTAGTATCATAATTATAAAATCTGTTGTATTTTCCCTGAAAAGTGTCCTGTCATTTGTCAATTTTTATGGTATACTTAACATAAAGGATTTTTATCCAGATTAAAATTTACAATTTACGGAGGTTTCATTATGTTTGTACACAACAATACGGTAACTGCTACACCATGTGAGCCAGGTGTTTCCCGCAAGGTAATGGCTTATAGCGATCAGGTTATGATGTGTGAGATCACATTTGAAAAGGGAGCTAAGGGTAATTTCCACACTCATCCACACGTTCAGACTACTTACATCGTAAAGGGAAGTTTCGCCTTCACAATTGATGGAGAAACTCAGGTAGTAAACGCAGGTGACAGCATTTTAATGCCATCCAATAGTCTTCACGGATGTGAATGTCTTGAGGCTGGTGTTCTGTGCGATGTTTTTACACCAATGCGTGAGGATTTCATCAAGAAATAAGGATCAATTTTTAATAAAGAGAAAGGATAACGCCATGAAAGAATATATTGAAAATGTTCTGGCTCCAAAGCTCCAGGGTGATGGCGGCTGGGTCGAGTTTGTCTCCTATGAAAATAAAAAACTGACTCTGATCTTCCGCGGCGAGTGTTCTAAATGTCTGATTTTAAACCGCTGCGTAGACTGGATTGCCCAGCAAATCAAAGAAGCAAAGGGTGAAACTGTTGAGATCACTGCTGTCCGCAAGAAGCCATTCTTCTGGGACAACGTGTGATGCCAGAGTCTCAAAGTCGCAAGCTGATCATGTTTGCATGAGGAAGTTTGTGACCTTGAGACCCGAATGTTTTTAGAATTGCGAGAGATGCGAAGTATCAAAGCATTCGTAGGCATCATAATTAATTACATATATGAAAGGATTTTACTATGGCTCATGTAAAAGTTGTCCGCCGCAGTATGAGACCGGAGGAATGGACTGACCTTCGTTTTGTATGGCTGCAGCGCGGCATTTATGAAGAGAAATTTGAAATTACAGATCTTGAGATTCGCGATGCCAGACAGATTTCAGAAGATCAATACGAATATTATTCTGATGAATATCGTCCGTTAAAGAAAGACGACATGTATTTCACCCCAGATGGAACTGCCTTTATCCGCGGCCATGTGCAGATTCCAGCACATATGAAGGGAAAAAACATCTACTTTACACTTCATACAGCAGCTGAGATGATCGTTAAAATTAATGGAAAGTATGTTGGCGGCGTTGACCCGAACCGTGAACGCATCCTGCTTAATCCATATATTGATTCTGACGATCTTACAATTGAGATTGAAGCATATAACCGTTCTAAGCCGGATGACGAGAGAAACCCTGCTTCTCTTGCACATCGTGGCTGCCGCCAGATCTTCGAGGGAGCTTATCTTTCAACTATCCGTGATAATGTACAGTCTCTTGTTTATGACTATATCTTATTTATGGATATCGCTCACAGCGAGTATTTTAATGAAGACTACCGCAAATTTTTGTTCCGTGAACTGAGCAAGGCGCTTGACTTCATTGATTTTGACACCTATGAAGGCGTTGATCAGGCTGCTGAGTATGTAGAAAAGAATATCTACTCTAACACGGACTTCAAGGGCAGCGGTGATGTTGCTTTAGTTGGTCATTCTCATCTTGATATAGCTTATTATTGGCGCCGTATCCATGCTGTACATAAAAATGCAAGAACCATTCTTATTCAGCTTCGTCTTATGGATCAGTATCCAGAGTTTAAATATACTCACACACAGGCATACACCTATGAAACACTGGAAAAGTATTATCCAGAACTGTTTGCTGAATTAAAGGAAAAGATTGCAGCTGGTCAGTTTGAACCTGTTGGTGCTATGTATGTTGAGCCTGACTGTAATATTCCGTCTGCTGAGAGTTTAATTCGTCAGTGTCTGTATGGACAGATGTACTTCAGAAAGGCATTTGGACGCACCATAGACAATGCATGGCTTCCGGATGTTTTTGGAAACAGTTGGATTCTTCCTCAGATCCTAAAAAAGAGTGGTGTTGATTACTTTGTTTCTAACAAGATGTCCACCTGGAACGATACAAACCGTTTCCCACACAACAACTTTATCTGGAAGGGTATCGACGGAAGCAGCGTATATGCCTGCGTTCCTCCGACACACTTTATTACCTGGAACATGCCAAGCCAGATTCAGGAAAACTGGGAAGCTTATCAGGATAAGGAAACTGGCGGCCAAACACTAAATATGTATGGCTACGGAGACGGTGGTTCTGGATGTACCGAGGAAATGCTTGAAATGATTCGTCGTTTTGACAAGGTTTCTGTTATGCCAAAAATCGAAGTCACTGGCGGTGACGCATTCCTTCATAAGAATTTAAAGGATAACACTAACTTAGCTACTTGGGATGGCGAGCTGTATCTTGAGATGCACCGTGGTACCTTCACTACAAAGTCTAATTTAAAAAAGGCAAACCGTACTCTTGAATTTAAGCTTCGTGAGACCGAGCTTCGCGCTGCTCTCGCATCCTTAACTGGCACTTCTTATCCATCTGAGGAACTGACAGAGTGCTACAAGAAGTTCTTATTAAATCAGTTCCACGATATCCTGCCAGGTTCTCATATTCATCCAGTATATGAGGATGCAATGAATGATTATCGCAGCGTTTCCGAGCGTCTTGATGCAATGCTTGCTTTAACTGCTGGCAATGAATATTTCAACTCATTAAACTTCACTCGTTCTTCAATTACCTTCATTGAAGATGAAAACGGAGCTATTACTCGTCACGGTGTAAATGGATTCTGGAGCATTCCTACACTTGCCGGTCTTAGTACTGGCACTGTCGCAGCTCTTCCATCCAAGGAAAACTGGCTGAGCACTGAAATTTGTGACAAGTGTGATTGTCTTGTTGTGGAAACTCCTTACTACCGCGCAAAGCTTTCAAACGATGGAAGCTTTGTAAGTCTGTACGACAAAGAGCTTGACCGCGAGTGGGTTAAGGAAGGCTGTGGCTTTAACAAGCTTCATCTGTATGCCGATAACCCAGGTGTTTATGATGCATGGGATATCCTGCCAAATTATAAAGATGTTCAGGTTGCTTTAAACGTAGACAAGCCACTTGCTCTTGTATCTTCTGATGGTACCTCTGCTGAATTTGCGGTTACTTTCACAACAGAAAAGAGTACCTGGAAGATGATTCTTCGCTTCTTTGCTGATTCTCGTGCAATCGAAGTTGAAAACGTCGTAGACTGGGATGAGAAGCATAAACTTGTGAAAGTAAACTTTGGACCAGACGTTCTGACAAGAGAGCTCGTTTGTGATACAAGTGCCGGCTTTGTAAAACGTGATCTTACAAAGAACACCTCCTGGCAACAGGCTCGCTTTGAGGTTTGCCATCATAAGTGGTGTGATATGTCTGAGAGCGGAAGCGGTATTGCAATAATTAACGAGTGCAAATACGGCGTTGGCCTTGAAAAAGATGAGATTTCCTTAAGTCTTCTTCGTGCAACTATCCGCCCTGATATCACATCTGATATCGGCCACCATGACTTCTGCTACACAATCCTTCCGCACAGCGGTGATGCTGTAGAGGCACAGGTAAATAAGACTGCTATGGAATATAATGTTCCTCTTTGCAAGTCAAATGTCACTGTTCCTGCTGCTCTTCGTGACACCTTAAACAACTGTGGACTTTATCTGCAGGCAATGAAGTGTTCTGAGGACGGACATTATCTGATTCTTCGTCTGTCTGAGCAGGATGGACGCCGTGGAAAGATCGCCTTCCCATTTGAGGTACAGACTATGAATCTCATCGAGGATATCGAAGGCAGCACCAAGGTTATCTCCTATCATCCATTTGAGCTTATTACTGTTGCAGTAAAGCCAGAGGATCTGTAAATATTTGGATTAAAAAAAGTGGCTGTGCATAAAAATGCGCAGTCTCTTTTTTATAGACAAACAGTTTCGTCCATGATACAATAATTATAAGAAAACAGTGCCTTTAACGGCACGGAAAAGAGGTTTCTATGGATGATTCGATTAAAACCTATAAGTGTCCCAACTGTGGTGCAGCACTTACTTTCGACAGCAAAACCCAGAAACTACACTGTTCTCACTGTGACACCTCAATTGATGTTGAGGCAATGAAAGCTCTAAGCGACACACCTTCCAGTACTGATCAAGATAATGCACGCTGGAATACGTCTGACGCCGGATCTAACTGGTCATCTAGTGAGCAGCAAGGTATGCGCAGCTATCACTGCCCTACATGTGGTGCAGAACTTGTCACTGATGAGACAACAGCTGCTTCTACCTGTGCCTACTGTGGTTCTCCTGTCGTATTGTCTGACCATTTAAGTGGTGCTAAGCGCCCTAATTACGTGATTCCTTTTAAGGTCGACAAAAAAACAGCAAAAGAAACACTGAAAAACTTTTATAAGGGAAAGATTTTCCTTCCGCGTGCTTTTTCTGCTGAAAACCATCTTGAGGAAATCAGCGGTATTTACGTTCCTTTCTGGCTTTACAGCTGTGAATCCAATGGAAGCTTTTCCTTTGATGCGACACGCACACATCATTACACAGACGGTGATTATGATGTCACAGAAACAGAACATTATCTTGTTCTGCGTGATGGCGAAGCTCGTTTTAACAACATTCCTGTTGATGGCTCATCGAAGATGGATGATGCCTACATGGATGCAATTGAACCATTTGATTACAGCGCTATCACTGATTTTCATACTGATTATCTGCCAGGCTATGCAGCACAAACTTATGATGAGGATGCTACTGCATGCGCACCGCGCGCAACAGCTCGCGTAAAAAACACAACAATTGCAGCTATCCGCAGAACATGCGACTACACAACGCTGACACCACGTACCAGCAAAATCAGCACCACACAAAACAGCGTTGACTATGCACTCCTTCCTGTATGGATGCTGACAACTAACTGGCATGGCAAATCCTACCATTTTGCCATCAATGGACAAACCGGCAAGCTGATTGGTGATCTTCCGATTGATAAGGGACGCTTCTTTAGTCTTCTCGCTGGCATTACGATTCCGCTCGGCATTCTGCTGAAGCTGTTTATCTTTTAATTTGTCGTTGGACATGAAAGGAGTGATCATATGAACACAATCTTACATAAAAAACACAGCGAGCGATCGTTATTTGCTGTACTGTGCACTTTCTTATTATGCATCAGCTTAACACTTCCTGTTCTTGCCAGTGCTAAAGTTGACCTTGCCAGCATTGAAGTTGCTAATAAATCTGAGATTTCAGGTGATGTCTATGATGGTGCCGGACTTCTCTCATCAGATCAAATCACTGCATTATCTAATAAATTGGCAGCAATTGAACAGCAGTATCAATGTGATGTTGTTGTCTTTACATTAAAAGATACAAATGGCTATGATGTGCGTAATTACGTTGAAGCAATCTATACGCAATGTGGTTACGGCTACGGAGACGGTCATGATGGTATTATCTTTGCAGTCAGTATGGCTGAGCGCGACTGGCAGCTTTTAACATACGGCTATGGATTAACCGCAGTCAGCAATGAATACGGTTTTGACTACATCTCCAGTCGTGTTACTTCGAAGCTTTCTGATGGTGATTACTATGATGCTTTTACCACTTTTGCTGATCTGAGCGAAGCCTTTTTAAAGGAAGCGCGTGAGGGAACACCTTACAGTGATGATAATCCGGCAAAACTTACCTTCTTATCTCGCGCTTTGCCATATCTGATGTCATTTGGCATTGCATTTATAGTTGCACTTATCATTTGTAGTGTAAAGGCTGCCTCTATGAAGACAGCTGTTAAGAAAACTAGCGCTGCAGATTATATGGAACCTGGAAGTTTCATCTTACAAAGAAACGTGATTATTATCTTTATACCACTACGCAGCGTGTAAAGCGAGAGAAAAATGACAGCTCTTCTAGCAGTGGCAGTAGCGGCGGCGGAAGCACTGACAGCAACGGTTTTGGCGGTGGAGGTGGCAAATTCTAATCGTCAAACCAAAACTCCCGAGTAAGTTGCACATACAAAAAAGCAGGACCTGTATGGATTTATCTCCATTTGCAGGTACCTGCTTTTTTATAGTCAAGCGGATATTCCGCTTCGCTACTTGCTCATAACCAAATAACTACTTCCTTGATTTGTTAATTTTCTTCTGTATCCTCAAGCGGATCTTCTAACGGATCAATATTCTCTGGAATGATTGTCTCTGCCGTTTCAACATTCTTAGATTTTCTTCCCTGCTGTAGCTGCTGCTCCTCTAATAGAGCCTTCATCTTTGCCTTCTCCTGCTGTCTTTCTGACCAAGCTTCGAAATCATCAATACTATACTTTTGCTCATACTCCTCAAAGTAACGCTTATATTCAGTATTTCTCATCTCACGCACGCTCTTTAAATACTCATGCGTATCAAAGTTTCTGGACTCAAGCTCAATCATCGCTACGGCAACATTGGAACAGTGATCTGATACTCTCTCAATGTTTGTCAACAAATCGTTAAATGCAAAGCCCTGTGAAATTCCACATTTTCCAGACTGCAAACGATCTACATGACGCATTTTTAGTTCATCACACAACATACCAATAAGCTCACGAAGCGGCTCGATTCTAGCTGCCATCTGTAAGTCATCACGCTAAAAGCCTGAACTGTACTTGTAACAATCTCCTTCATTGCGGCAATTAGGACATTTAATTCATATCGCGCTTCATCTGAAAAGACAATCTTCTTATCATAAAGTTCCTTTGCAGTTCTGGCAACATTCAGTGCATGATCGCCCATACGCTCAAAGTCACTGATTGTATGCAAAAATTTGGATACCTGTTTAGTCTGATCTCCGCTTAATTCCTTTCCAGTCAACTGCATCAAATATGTTCCAAGCTTATCCTCATACTTATCAATCAGCACTTCTTTTTCTTCAATCTTTTGATATTTCTCATCAGAATATTTTTTCAGAAGGCTCACTGATCTTGATAAATTCTTACGCGCCTTTCTCGCCATACCATTCATCGCAGTATGACTCTGTGCAATTGCGATTGCCGGATAATTTAAGAAGCGTTCCTCAAGAAGATCAAAATCCTTTTGCTCATCAAGATCTTCCTCGTCATCCTTGATTAAAATGTAAACAAGCTTCTCAATGTATTTAATAAATGGTGACAAAATACAAATTGTTGCTGCACGAAAAACTGTATTCATCAGCGCAATATATACCGGCGTCATTACAACATTCATGAATTTAAAATGGAAAATTGCATTTAATGTGTAGAACACAATTGACCAGAACAACATACCAAATAAATCGTTCAGCAAATAGATAAGAGCTGTACGTTTACCATTTTTATTTGTACCGATTGCAGACATTAAAACTGGACATGCTGCACCGACACCAATACCCATAACAATCGGAAGTGCTACTGCAAAGCTGATTCCTCCTGTTACAGACAGTGCCTGCAAAATACCAACTGATGCAGATGCACTCTGTAAAACTGCTGTGAAAAGAATACCAACTAAAATTCCAGCTGCCGGATTTGTAAACATTGTCAGCATGCTTCTAAATGTCTCACTATCCTTAAGTGGTGCCACAGCTCCACTCATTGTCTGCATACCAAACATTAAAATTGCAAAACCAAGCATAATCTCACCGACATGGCGATAGCTGTCCTTTTTCATAACCATACGGAAAACAATACCGATAATGGCAACAACTGCTGAAATAGTTGCTGTTGAAAGAAGCTGTGCAATGCCACCTGATCCCTCAATATAGGACAGACAGAGGATCCAGCCAGTGACACTCGTTCCGATATTTGCGCCCATGATAATACCAATTGACTGCGCAACCTTCATCATACCAGAATTTACGAATCCGACAACCATAACTGTTGTCGCCGATGAAGACTGAATAATTGCCGTTACTGCTGTTCCAAGCAATATTCCCTTTAGAGGGGTACTGGTAAGCTTATACAAAATCAGCTCCAGCTTGTTGCCTGCCACCTTTTTCAGGCTATCGCCCATGACCGACATGCCATAAAGGAATAGCGCTACGCCACTTAACAGTGACAATATGGATGTTACTCCCATGTTTACCTCTCATTCTTTTGACTTAGCACATTTTGTGCCCAAGCCTCTGATTTACTTGTTCGACGATTTTTACATAAGTTTTACTTTCTTTTTACTCGCAGAACAATTCCAGTATATCAAGTATCTGTCGAAAATGGAACTAGCAAAATGACAAAAAATACAATATTTTGCTATTTATTTTGCAAAATATAAGAAATAGCTTCATCAATGTTATCACTAAGGCGATTATCTGACACACCAACCACATGAAACATACATGTATTTACCGGTAATAGCACTTTTTGTGCTGTACAAGATGCAACTGCCTGTGCCATCTTTGGTGTTATCTCGCCAAGCAGTGCATCTGCTGCAATGATTCCAATTGGTCCGACTACAAAATCAGCTCCTGACGTATTGACAACTACTGGATTTTCTCCTGTCGCTGCCTTCACAGCACCTGCCTTCATCATTGCTGATGTTGCCATCGCATTTGTGCCAACTGCAATCAGTTCCTTTGGATCACCTCCAGACTTAATCCATTTGTCAATAAATGCACTTCCCATACGGCCACCCTGACCATCAATTACCACAATTTTCATATTCTTTCACCTGCCAAATTTTCTAACTAGTCAAGCGGATATTCGCAATCCGCTTCGCTACTTGCTCATAACCAAATAACTGCTTCGCAGTTTATCAGGAGGGGCTTATACCCCTCCTGATACAAGGAAGTCCCCACCCACTGCTTATTGCTCTTCGCAATTGAAGCGGGGGACTTCCTTGATTTGTTAAAAAATACGTTATAAGTATACCACAAATCATCCATTAACGCTCCACCTTTTTTATGCATATTCTAATCACAAACAGCTCTCTGAGGTTTTCCATGAACAATTTTTCTTTAAACAATTCTTTAGTAAAAAGCAAACTAAAAACAGGTCTTCTTCACCTCGTTATTCTTGCTTTCTCTATTTTGATCTGCTCCCTTATAGGCTGCTCTTCTTCAAAAAATAATTCTCATTCAACTGCATCATCAACTGAAAATAACAAGGAGCTTACTCCTGTAACATTAAATGAAGTTGCTCACTCTATCTTTTACGCGCCGCAATATGCTGCTATTGAACTTGGTTATTTTGAAGAGGAAGGTATTTTGCTGACACTAGACACCGGCTTTGGCGCTGATAAAACAATGACTGCTCTCATTTCCGGAAATGCTGATATCGGTTTTATGGGCAGTGAAGCCAGTATTTATACGTATAAAGAAGGTAATGAGGATTTTGCTATCAATTTTGCCCAGCTTACACAACGGGCTGGAAACTTTCTTGTCAGCCGAGAACAATATGATAGTTTTTCTTGGTCACAATTAAAGGGATCAACTGTAATTGGAGGCAGAAAAGGCGGTATGCCAGAGATGGTTTTTGAATATATCTTAAAGAAAAACGGATTAACTCCGCAAAAAGATGTGACGATAATACAAAATATTGATTTTGGTTCTACAGCTGCAGCTTTCTCGTCTGACACATCTCTAAGCGATTATACTGTCGAATTTGAACCACATGCAACGCTTCTTGAGCTGTCTGGTGATGGATATGTAGTGGCATCTCTAGGAGTTGATTCAGGGTACGTTCCATATACCGCTTACAGCGCCCGAAAAAGCTTTTTAAAGGCTCACCCTGATACAATACAACATTTTACAAATGCTATTCAAAAAGGGCTTGAATATGTCAATTCTCACAGTGCAGCGGAGATTGCAAACGTCATTGCACCTCAATTTCCAGAAACAGATATCAAAACAATTACCATCATTGTAAATCGTTATCTTGAGCAGGATACTTGGAAAAATGATACCATATTCACGAAGGAAAGCTTTGATCTGCTTCAGGATATCCTGCTTGATGCTGGGGAGCTTGAACAAAAAGTGCCTTACGATGATCTCGTAACCACAACATACGCAAAAAATGCTGTCACAAAATTTGAATAGCATCATAAATAATTCTTAATAAATGGCGTCTTTCCTTTGCTTTACAATTTGATTAAAGTATGATATTTTATAAGTAACGCTAACAGAAAAGAGAAGCTTGTATGAAACGATTCAATATGCTGCACTGGGCAGCCTTTATATTAATTATCATTGCTCTACTCTGGCTGACTATCAGCTATTACTCACTGCGGGTTATTCCTTCCTATGCTTTTTTAGTTTTATTTGCCGGAGTTTTTTTATTAATTCTGGCAGAATACAGACGATCTAAAAAAAAGTAAGCACCATGGTGCTTACTTTTTTAATTACGATTTTCCCTCTTCGTCCAAATGAATTGTTGGAAGATTCCATCTTAGCTGTGCCGCTAATGCTCTAATTACAAGCACTGCAATTGCTCCCACTATCATAGATATATTTAGCGAAATGTTCAATTTCCTATAAAAAATAACGCAGATCACTGCACCAACAATACATGCTGTCGCATAAATATGCTTTTGAAAAATGTATGGAATTGACTCTGACATCATATCTCTTAGCAATCCGCCTCCAACACCAGTAATGGTACCGACAAACACAAGCAGGAAGTTGCCTGCATCAGGCCTCGTTGCCAGCGCCACCTCAATACCAATTACTGTGAAAATTGCAAGACCTAGCGTATCCATTACAAAAAGTACAAGGCTATACATCTCACGAAAGCCTACATGTGTCTGCTTTTTCCTATTCGCATAATGAATTACTATAAACGTGAAAATAGCTGTGACTGCCGCTATTAAAACATCTGTCGAATTGGTAAACATTCTCGGCGGATTTATTCCTAGTACAATATCTCTTGTCATACCGCCTCCAGTGGCTGTGACGACTCCAAGCACGCAAACACCAAACAAATCCATTTTCTTTCGTATGCCAACCATCGCACCTGAGATTGAAAATGCGATAGTTCCAACCACATCCAAAATCCAAATAAATACATCCATATTCTTTTTCCCCTTAATAAAAAAACTCTCTGGCAAACCGTCAGGGAGCTTCGTAAAGATAAGCGCGAGACGGGATTCGAACCCGCGGCCCTCGCCTTGGGAAGGCGATGCTCCACCACTGAGCCACTCGCGCATTCTAAAATGCAAAAAACAATGCCCTGACATAAAACTAATCAGAAGCATCATCCTCGCAATCATTTATTTTAATTCCATATACCTTCAAAACTGCACACAAACTTTTCATCTCAAACCTATTACCATTTCCTACCCTGACCTTTTGGTCAAGCCCTCGACCGATTAGTAGCAGTCAGCTCCATGCTTTACAGCACTTCCACCCCTGCCCTATCAACCTCGTCGTCTTCAAGGGGTCTTACTCTTACGATGGGATATCTCATCTTGAGGGGGGCTTCACGCTTAGATGCCTTCAGCGTTTA
>QUFP01000145.1 GCA_003478935.1 Firmicutes bacterium AF25-13AC | reverse complement strand
CTGCAGCTCCAACAACAGCGCCGACAATACATGGAATTGGAAACTCTCCTGCATAGTCTTCTCTTGCTACTGGATTATTATCGCAGTATGCGTACAGATTTTTGCTTCCCAACTCCTGTGGCTTCGCAAAGATCACATCCGTGTCATCCGCATTCACAAATCTTCCGACTTCCGGATCGTAATAGCGGCTTCCCAGACAATACAGTCCAGTTTCTGGATCATAGACATACTTTCGGTAGCAAAATGGATTCAGTGTTGCAAGGGACACGCCACTTGTATCCTGTGTGGACGTTACCTTACCCCAGCTGTTGTACTGGTATCTTACCACTACCTGATTGCTTCTGTCAACCAGACCGGTGACATCTCCGAGTCCATTATACAGATAGAAGTAATCTGTCTTTCCATTTAATCGAAGCAGGAATGGCTTGCCTTCAGCATCGTACACAAACTGTACCGTAGTCTTAGTAGTACCTGTGTTTCCAGTTGTGGTTCTCACCAGAC
>QUFP01000144.1 GCA_003478935.1 Firmicutes bacterium AF25-13AC | reverse complement strand
TACGAGAAACTGAAAAAGGAAATTGAACGATACATAAAGTATTATAATGAACAACGAATAAAAGAAAAACTAGGTTGGATGAGTCCAGTGGAATATCGGCTCACCCACTGGGCTGCATAAAAATGCGTAGCAGCCGAAAACTGCTACGCTAAAAAGTCTAACTTTTGGGGGTCACATCATTCCCTGTCCCCACTGGCTCTTTTTTGACTTGAATTGCTAATTAGTTTTCCTTTTTCTCCATTGCAACCTTAAATTCGTCAAGCGTCATCTTTGCACACTGAGCAGCAGTTTCGATAGGCAGAAGATTTTGCATAACAAGATCAATTAACTGGTTGATGCGTCCCTGTTCAAGTCCTTGTGCGAGTCCTTCTTGTATTGCTTTATCTCGGTTTTTCTTTAACTCTTCTTCAATTTCTTCCTTCATAAGCTCTCTCAATGCCTCACACATATCCGAAGTCCTCCTTACTTTGTCATAGTTTTTTCTGTTTGCAGCGACACTAACTTGCAAT
>QUFP01000143.1 GCA_003478935.1 Firmicutes bacterium AF25-13AC | reverse complement strand
AAAAAAAGTGCCTGTCCCCGGCAAAAAAGTATAAATTTTATAAAAGTTCTATAAACAAAAGTATACATTTTGTGCAGAGGAGTCTGAGCAGCAGCCCGAGATGACAGCGTGTTACTGCTCAGCTCAACTTGTCAAGAGAGTGAAAAAATAGGATGACAACGGTTGTATTTAGTGCTATACTTAATCCAGTGTCAAGGGTAAGTACACCTCATTAAATATGTCCAAAATGTTAACAAGGACATCCAGTGCCTGTCCCCGGCAAAAAATGGTGAGTATAACGCACACGAGAAAAATGGCAGCTCAGCGACAAGTTGTTTGAGATTGCCACGAGAGCTGTGAGTGATGATCGCACCAAGCGTCAGCAATCAATCAGACAGTTCACGGCAGAATGGGAGGCGGCACAATAATGAAAGCTATCGCATTTTGCGGACTTGCGTGTTGCGTTTGCTCCGAAAATAAAGGCTGTGTAGGTTGCCAAGACGGAGGCTGTGAAAGCCACGGCTGGTGCAAAAACTATAACTGTTG
>QUFP01000142.1 GCA_003478935.1 Firmicutes bacterium AF25-13AC | reverse complement strand
TGCATTACGCAGAACTACCTGAGGCGCAAAAAGGAAAGATTGCAGATCAGGTTATCTGCCAGATGGACAAACTTGATACGAAGTTTTTGCAAGAGATTGCATTGCTTCGGTGCGAGGTGGTAAGCTTCTATGAAGGCGAGAAGCTGTGTCTGGTATTTTCAACTTGTGGCTTTGGCGAGATTCGTTGTTGGATTACCAAAGATGGATGGTTTGAGTTAAGTGGCAGAGATGCCAATTAATCACAGAAAAAAGTGAAATGCATTATGCCAGAGGCTGTCTAATGTAATTAGGGATCGCCTTGTACACTTGAAAAAATAAAACAAAAAGCGTTAAGAAACAGAAAAAGTTGTTTCTTAACGCTTTTTGTTGTTAGGGTTTCTTTTCTGGATTAATAATATCAAGAAGAGAAGAATTTTGTTCGTAAACGCTCAATAGTGGGTATACCCACTTCAAATAGCCGCTCCTGAGAGCGGCTTACAGTTCATTTTATTTTCGACATTCGGCAGGCAACTTATCCGACCAAGGA
>QUFP01000141.1 GCA_003478935.1 Firmicutes bacterium AF25-13AC | reverse complement strand
TGAATCTTTTCATCACGATTCTTTAAATCTGCAGCGATTGTCGTTTTATAATACTTTTTTAGTTCCTTTTGTGAAGAAATCTGTCCAGAAGCTGCTGTATAGATTGCTGCATTATAATAATCATTGGTTTTGTATTTTTCTTTCAAAAAGACAGGATAGGCATGGTCAAGTAACGGCCCTGCATTTAAATATTTTTGATCATAGAGTGCATTGTACAGATCCATTTTGGCATCATTAAATACACGCATCGTCTCTAGAAGCGATGCGGCATTTTCAATGGTGTTCTTATCTAAATAGTAACGCTTATCCGAATTGATTGTCCTTGATAGTTCCATGCAAATTACCTCGGTTGAAAAATAGGTTAACTGTTGCAATATCTCTTTAAATATGCTATTATTATAGCACATTTAAAGAGATATTTCAAGTATCGATTGTAAAATGAATGGAGGTTTTTTATGGACGATTTAAACAGAAAACGACATGCCGTTTACAAACTCACTTATCATGCAGTGTTTGTCATTAAATATCGC
>QUFP01000140.1 GCA_003478935.1 Firmicutes bacterium AF25-13AC | reverse complement strand
TTTTCAAGTGTAGGAAGTCTGATAAAGGAAGAAATTGAAAATAAGAAAGTCGCATTTATTCCAACAGCTTCGCTGCGTGAAGGCTACATCGGTTATGTCGGCTCGGCTCGAAAATTATTCAAAAAGTTGGGAGCAATCGTAACTGAAATTGATATTTCAACGGAGGCTTATTCAACGATACAGTCTGTTTTTGAAAATGCAGATGTGATATATTTTACCGGCGGAAATTCTTTTTTTCTTATGGACCAGCTCCGTAAGACGGGAGCTGATGGGCTGCTGAAAAAGGAATTGGCAAATGGAAAATTGATGATTGGCGAGTCGGCAGGCGCAATTATATGCGCTCCAAGCATCCAATATATCGAGCAAATGGATGAAAAGCCAGAGGACTACTCACAAGAAGATGATGCAGGGCTTGATTTGATTGATTTCTATGTTCTTCCGCATTATCTTACAGCACCATTTAAGAAAGTTACCGAGAAAATAATGACTGAGTTTTCGGATTTGAATCTATGCCCAATTAACAACCGTCAGGGAATTGTAATTGA
>QUFP01000014.1 GCA_003478935.1 Firmicutes bacterium AF25-13AC | reverse complement strand
ATGGAAATTCAAAGAAATCATCAAAGAAATTATCACTAAAAATGCTCGGTACTAACATAATCAAAATCTCCTTTCAAATCACTCATCATTATTTTTCCAGTTTATTTTTTCATTCGCAGCTTTGCTGTTTCCAAACTCCAGATTGGAATCGTTTATGGAACCTGGAACTTTTTTTGTTCCTTTTGTTCTCTCTGTCCCCCTCTCTTTTGTTCTAGCTGTACTATAGCACGTATTATTAGCAATGTCAAGAGGTGAGTGCTAATTTTTTGTGAAAATTTTGTGAACTAAGCCACAGGGACAGTAAAAAAGCCATTTTACCTGTCCCCAATGGCTTTTGTGATTGTTCTTTTTAATAGCGGAATATCAATTGGCTTTCCAATATGTTCATCCATCCCAGCATCCAGACATGCTTTCCGATCTTCCTCAAAAGCATTTGCCGTCATGGCGATAATTGGAATCCTTTTGGCATCTTCACGTTCCAACATACGAATTGCTTTTGTTGCTTCCAGACCATCCATGACCGGCATCATCACATCCATAATGATGACATCGTACTCATTCAACTTGGAATTCTGAAATATTTCAAGTGCTTCTTTTCCGTTTTTTGCTTCTGTAATATTCAGATGCTCCTCTTCCAAGATTGCATGGGCAATCTCCATATTGATGGCATTATCTTCAACAAGAAGCACTCGTTTTCCTGACAGTTCCATGCTCTGTGAGCAGCTGTCCTTCTGTGAATCATTATTTTCAACCAAATGATCTATCTTAAATGGAACCGTAACCGTAAATGTGCTTCCTACATTTTCTTTGCTTTCCAGTTCTATCATTCCACCCATCAGTTCAATAATATCTTTGACAATCGAAAGTCCCAGACCGGAGCCACTGAATGTTGTAGTTGACTGTTTGCCTTCCTGCGCAAAAACATCAAACGCATGTTTTTGAAATTCTTCACTCATACCAAGACCGGTATCTGAGCATACAAATTTAAAGACAGCCATATTACCATCATCCGATAATTCTTCGCAATGAACATTCACTGTTCCATGAAAATGATTGTATTTAATTGCATTGGAAGCAAGATTCATTAAAACCCTGCTCAAATGTACCGGACTTCCAATCAAATATCTGTGGCGAATCGTGTTTGCTTCCACGCCGCCTTCAAATCTTACACCATTCTCATAAGCACTCATTGCAACAACAGTCATATTATTACTTAACAGTTCTACCAGATCAAAAGATTTATATTCCAACATAAGGGAACCAGATTCCAGTTTACTGATATCTAGGACATTGTTGATCAGCTTTTGCAGATAATCTGTGGACTGAAGTACCTTCTGCCTGAATTCCCGTAACTTGGCCACATCATTTTTATGTTTTTCAGCGATATGGATCATCCCCACGATTCCGTTTAGCGGTGTACGGATATCGTGGCTCATACGCTGGAGAAAAGCAGTTTTTGAAATATTCGCGCGCTGAGCATCTTCCATGCTTGCTTTAAGCTGTTTCTGATACATGAGTTCTCGCAATTTTTCTTCAGTAATATCTCGCACGACATAAAGCACATCCACAACGTTTCCCTGTGTATCTCTGCTCTTTACAATAAATCTGGACACCCGCCATTCTCCGTTTATGTTCATAAATTCATTTGAAACAAAATTCGTATTACGAAGTCTCTCTGCCAATGTATCAAAGTCAAGAAACTCTCTGTACTGTTCTCTCCATTCCTTGGCGGCAAATGTTGTTGGAAGTCTTTCCATAACATCATCAATTTTTCCCTTTTGACCAAAGATTTTTTGAACAAGGTCATGGCCTTTCAAAAGCTCATATGTCCGCTCTTTAACATTGACATGTACAATTGTTACATACAACGTAGCAATAGCCAAAATAATCTCTGACCTCTTTGTTGCCTCATCAAGAGCCTTTTTCAACAATATCGTACTTTTCAGATTTTCCCTCATACATCCAAGATGCCCACCAACATCAGACAGCAGTGTGATGGAAATCTCATTATGTCTCAAATCAGGATTGTCTACCCCAATGAATCCATTCATCTGATGATTGGCATAAATCGGCACTGCGATCAATGAACATATTTCCTGTGTTTTTAATAATTCATATTCTTCTGGCTCAGAATATTTTGTCGCTTCCAGATCATTAATCACGATTGCTTCCTTATTTTCAAAGCGTTTCACCCAGTTTGGCATCAAACTGACTGGTATTGCCTGAAGGTTAGCTATCTCTGGTGTCACTTCATCGGCACACCATTCAAACGTATTACTCAGGCTGTCCTTCTGATCGGTTTCCCAATCAAAAACATATACCCGGTCTGCCCCTGTATATTTTCCAATTGCCTGCAGCAAAGAGTGAATGATTTCTGACAACTCCTGCTCATTTTCCACCTGATCCATAAGCGATATCTGATGCAGGATCGTATCCATACTATGTAATTTTATTTGATATAATTCCTGAATATCTTTTGTTTTCATTTCTTATTTCTCCCCCAGCAGAATTACTTCCCTGTCACTTCACTACAACTATCAACACTTCTTTCACTATAAGTATTTTTGAATTCCTTGTCAAAATGAACACATCTCAAAATTGTTCTTATAACTTCATCTATCACAATCGGCTTTGACAAATGTTCATCCATCCCTGCTTCTTTTGCTCTTATTCTGTCCTCTATGAATGCATTTGCTGTCATTGCTATGATCGATATTTTTTTTGCATCCTTTCTGTCCAAAGAACGAATCATCTTTGTGGCTTCATAACCATTCATTACCGGCATCATAATATCCATAAGAATCACATCAAATTCGTCAGGTTTGCTTTTTTCAAATATTTCAACAGCTTCCTGACCATTCCATGCTTTGGTCACATAAGCACCTTCATTCTGTAGCATAAATTCAGCGATTTCCATGTTTAGCTCATTATCTTCCACCAGAAGAATATGCAGCCCACGAATAGAAGCTTTTTGTTTTTCTTCGGTTTCAATTCTGCCGACCTTGTCTGTATCAATTCTAAATGGGACCCGTATCACAAATGTAGTTCCTACACCTTTTTCGCTTTCAAATATAATTGTTCCACCCATTTTCTCGACCAGCTTCTTTGAAATCGCCATTCCAAGTCCTGTTCCTGCAAATTTTGTGCGGCTTCCTGTATTTTCCTGTGCAAATGGTTCAAAAATATGTTTTTGGAACTCCTCTGTCATCCCGATTCCTGTATCCCGGCAGATAAATTCCATTGTCGTCATTTCTGGCTGTTTGGATGGAATCTCTATGCAGCTGATGTAGATATATCCATTTGCTCTGTTATATTTCAACGCATTCGACAGTATATTCATCATTACTCGTTTCACATACCCTGGACTTCCAATAAAATCTCGGTGTGTGATTTCTTTTTTCTCCCACACAATCTTGATATTCTGTTCTGCAGCCACCTGCTCGATCACAACAAGTACTTCTCTGGAAATACTGCTCAGGTTGAAAGGAATTTCTTCCATGAGTACTTCACCAGACTCTAGCTTACTCATATCCAAAACATCATTTACCAGTTCCAGTAACAGATTGGATACCTCTTTAATCTTCGCCCTGCATTCTGCCTGTTTCTCCATATTGTCTGCATAATGGTCTGCCATATTTACCAAACCGCAGATTCCATTAATCGGAGTCCGTATATCATGACTCATTCGCTGGAGAAACTCAGTTTTTGCCTCATTGGCGGCTTCTGCCTTTTTTGCAGCTATCAGAAGTTCTGCTTTATATTTTTCATCTTTTTCCTGTTCCTGTTTCTGGTGTGCCAGGTTAGTTCTGTATGACCAGAACCAAAATATACTGAATATAAGATAATAAATAAAAATAACGCTTATCACACTTAATGGCAGATTCTGAAATACTTCTGTATCTGGATGATATGCATAAATATAATAATCACGTTGCTTCAGCATGATTCCGTAACATCCAATTCCTTCATTCTTCAAATGAAAAATGTGCTGACTGTCCGTATGCTTTTTCATTGCCTGAACAACCTCATTGCTGGCTGTATTCTGCCCTAGCAATTTCTCATCATTGCTGGCAACAACTATTCCATCGTCTACAACAATAATCGTTCCATCTTTCTGAACGCTGTAACCATTTAAAAGTCCCTGTATTGTCAGTGTATAGTTTCTGGCAAATTCAGGAGATGTATAATAGTAGATTGCAACAATACCCGGTGCATCTTTTCTGGCGCAGGCTGCAATATCAATATAGGATCCATCTTCCCTGACAAATCGCTCTGAATAAGATCTTTCTTCATATTCAGTAAAATCCATGATAATGTCTTTTTGCAGATACTCCGTAATCTCACTTGTCAAAATCTCATCCATACTGTATTCACAGTCCGTCTTTCCTTCTGTATCTAGTACAATGATGCCATCCACCCAGAGAGTCTGAATATTTTCTTTTAGAAAATCACAGCTTAGCTTACCGCCATTTTCTGTTTCAATTTTAATATTTGTACTCATCTGTCTGGCACTTTCAATCGCGCGAAGAAGACTTTTTGATTCCGAAGATTCATTGAAATGAGTGTAGGTTGAACACTGCACTTTGACATAGTTTACCATCTCCACCATTCTTTTCTCTGCTTGTGCTTTCTCCGCATGGAAGAAATAAAACAGAGAGGCTGCAGCCACCAAGATTCCAAACAGACCACCGATTATCTGGATTTGTTTTTCTTTTTTCCTTCCCTTAATACCCAAGATCATCCACCTCCAGATACTTATCTGGATCATCCAGATATTTTTCAATAATTTTCATGGATGTACCATCCTGCCTCATCTCTTCTAGCGTCTGATTCATCTGCTCACAGATTCCTCTGTCATCATCTTTTGCGAAAGCTACACCTATCCCGACGATCATAAGCGGTTCTTCCAGAATGCGAAAGCTTGTGTCATAATCCTTCATATACTGGACGATAGATTCCTCATGTGCTGCAACTGCATCTACATATCCTTTTCCCAGAAACGTATAGATTAGTTCCCTGTGCCCAAGACTGATCAGATTTCCAAGTTTGGGTATTCTCTCATCTGTCCGGTTTAGAAAAATGCCCTCTGGTTTTGTTGTAGACTGTACTGCAAGATTCTTTTCCTCAAGATCACTCAGCCTATAGATGTCGCTGTTCTTATTTACAGCTACTACCTGACGGCTTGCTATGTACGGCCCTGCCCAGCGATAATCGTCAAGACGTCCTTCCATGGAAAAACATCCCATGATACAATCAATCTCACCGCTCTCCACCAGTTCTTTTTTCTTCTCCCAGTTAATCTGGACCACTTCCACCTGATATCCCATTCTTTTGAAAGCTTCTGTAGCCAACTCTACATCAATTCCTGTCGGGATTCCATCTTCATTCAGATAATTGTATGGTGGATAACTGTCGCTTCCAAGCGTGATGACAGGTTTTTGTGTTTCTTTTTTACTTCCATCTGTGTTTTTACACCCTGTCAGGGTACCAACTAAAATTCCCACAAGCAGAATGCCTGCAATCACTCTTTTTCCTTTCATTTTACTTCCATCCCTGCTGTTCTTTTAGATTTTTTTCAAAGCCACGTGGACAATAAAAAAACCACATTACCTGTCCCCACTGGCTTACAGCTATATTATACTATGTAACCTGTTAATTCAAGTTATTTTTGTTTTAATATTCAAAAAAACAGCAGGGACAGGTACTATGGATTTTTACCTATCCCCACTGGTTCAGTTTGCGCCAGCTTGATCACCACTGGTTTACTTTATTCAATTCCTTTTACAGTATAATCCTGATCCTCAACGGCTTTTTTGAGTACATCGTCTGCCACATCACTGCTTAATGTCACAACTGCTGTGCCTGCCTCGTAGCTGACTTCTGCGCTTTCTACACCATCAATTGCCTCAAGTACTTTCTTTACACGCTTCTCGCAGTGTCCACACATCATTCCTTCGATTTTCATTGTCTTTGTCATAGTTTTTTCTTCCTTTCCCTGCCCATCTATTGCACCTGAAAATTCATCTGGTGTTTCTTTCTTTTCGATCAGGCAGCCTTCAATTATATTTTTTCTTTTTCTGTCATGACTTGCGTCATGCAGGCGGCAGAAATTAAGCCGCAGTGCATTTGATACAACGCAAAAGCTTGAAAGACTCATTGCTGCTGCGCCAAACATCGGATTTAACAACAGGCCCCAATGCGCATACACACCTGCTGCAAGCGGGATTCCGATGATGTTGTAGATAAATGCCCAGAAGAGGTTCTCGTGAATATTGCGAAGTGATGCGCGGCTTAAGCGAACTGCTGCTGCCACATCAGTGAGGTTACTCTTCATCAGCACAACATCGGCTGCATCAATTGCTACATCTGCACCTGCTCCTATTGCAATTCCTATATCGGTGCGTGTTAGTGCCGGTGCATCGTTGATGCCATCACCTACCATTGCTGTCTTTCCCTTTTCTTTAAGAGCACGAATCACCTGCTCTTTTCCTTCTGGGAGAACTCCTGCAATTACCTCGTCTACACCAGCCTGTGCACCAATCGCACGGGCTGTGCGCTCATTATCGCCAGTCAGCATAACAACACGGATACCCATATTTTGAAGCTCTTTGATTGCTCTTGGGCTATCCTCTTTGATCGTGTCGGCAACAGCAATGATACCCAAAAACTGCTTGTCTTTTGCAAACAAAAGTGGTGTCTTTCCACTCTCGGCAAGAGTTTCTGCCTTTTGTCTATCCGAAGCACTGACAGCGATTTTTCTAGTGATAAAGGAAACACTTCCACCAAGGATATGATGTCCATTTACCGTTCCCTCTAGTCCATTTCCCGGAAGGCACTAAACTCATCTGCCTGCAGGCTTGTCTGGTCAAACTTCTTACTCTTTCCTTCCTCAACGATTGCTTTTGCAAGCGGATGCTCACTCTTTGCCTCTAGCGCACGCAAGGCTTAACAATTCACTCTCAGAGATACCCTCTGCCGGTACGATATCTGTTACCTTTGGTGTTCCGTTTGTGATGGTTCCCGTCTTATCGAGTGCGACAATTTGAACCTTTCCGGTCTCTTCTAGCGAAACTGCTGTCTTAAACAAGATTCCATTCTTTGCGCCAAGTCCGTTTCCGACCATGATCGCAACTGGAGTTGCAAGTCCTAGTGCACATGGGCAACTGATGACAAGAACAGAGATGCCTCGCGCAAGTGCATAGGCAAACTCTTTGCCAAGAAGCAGCCAGACAATCAGTGTGACAAGAGAAATGCTGATGACAACTGGCACAAACACGCCGGATACCTTATCAGCTACCTTTGCAATCGGTGCCTTTGTCGCTGCCGCATCGCTGACCATCTTAATGATCTGAGAAAGTGTCGTATCTTCTCCAACACGGGATGCCTCACAGCGAAGATAACCTGACTGGTTAATTGTCGCTGCTGATACAAGATCGCCAGGTGCTTTATCTACAGGAATACTTTCTCCTGTCAATGCAGCCTCATTGACAGCACTATTTCCCTCAGTGACAATGCCATCCACCGGAATGCTTTCTCCCGGACGAACTGCAAAAATATCACCTTTTTTTACCTGTTCAATCGGCACAACGTTTTCTTTTCCATCTATGATCAGTGTAGCCTGCTTTGGTGCAAGCTTCATCAGACTCTTTAGGGCATCTGTTGTCTTTCCCTTTGAGCGCGCTTCAAGCATCTTTCCGACTGTGATCAGTGTAAGAATCATGGCAGCTGATTCAAAATAGAACTCGTCCATGTAGCGCATTACACCTTCCATATCTCCATGAAGCTGCGCATCTGTCATCAAAAACAGTGCAATGACACTCCATACAAATGATGCCATTGAACCAAGTGCAACAAGTGTATCCATGTTTGGTGCACGATGCCATAAGCTCTTAAAGCCGCTGATAAAAAACTTCTGATTAATGACCATAACGATTGCTGCTAAAATCATCTGCAAAAGTCCCATCGCAACATGATTTCCTTCAAACCATGATGGAAGCGGCCATCCCCACATCATATACCCCATTGAAAAATACATCAAAACTGCCAGAAAACCAATTGACGCGATCAGGCGTTTCTTTAACACTGGTGTTTCCTTATCCTTTAATGCATCCTCCTCTGCCGCATGATTTGCCGATGCATTTCTTGTGTCAGAAGCACCCTTTAACGATGCTCCATATCCAGCCGCCTCGACCGCTGCAATAATGCTGTCCGGACTGGCGCTGCCCTCAACTCCCATTGAGTTTGTCAATAAGCTGACGGAACAAGTGCTTACGCCTGGTACCTTTGAGACAGCTTTTTCAACTCTGCTGCTGCAGGCCGCACAGCTCATGCCTGTCACGTTGTATTGTTCCATAATCGACTCCTTTCTTTTGTAGTACTAGTTCTTAAATTTCCAACCAGCGCTACTTCATTAATTTTTTGAGTGTCCCCATCAGCTCATCGATGACCTCATCCTTACCCTCACGGATGTCTCTTGCCACACAATGGCGGATGTGATTTTCCAAAAGCTCGCGGTTAAAAGCGCTAAGTGCAGCGCTGACTGCCGCTGACTGAATCAAAATGTCGTTGCAGTAAGCATCCTGCTCTAACATCGACTGCAAACCGCGTACCTGACCTTCAATTCTGCGCAAGCGATTTTGGAGAAGCTTTTTTTGATCCTCATCTCGCTGCGTGTGCTTACAGTGGGGACAGACAGGCTGTTCATTATATTCCATACACATAAAACCCTCCCTATATTTTTATATACCCCCAGGGGGTACTTTGTTGAAGTAACTTTACTATATACCCCTGTAGGGTATTTGTCAAGTGGTTTTTCTTTTTTTGCAACCCGGAAGTTTTACGAAGGCGGTTAGCCGATTGTTTTGTCGGTCTCTCTATCTTAGTAACAAAAAAGTCATCCCCACTTATATGGGGACAACTTCAAAAATGATAGTAAAATAAATTTTAATTAGGATTCCCCCCGCTTGCGCGGGGAATACGATGGTGATACACAAGATGCACTTGTAAACAAAGGATCACCCCCGCTTACGCGGGGAGTACCTAAAAAAAGCTTGAATTTAAGGGATCCTTTTTTCTATCTTAGCATATTTCCTTTAACTTGGACAGTGACTTTTTATTTTATAGTAGTCTGAAATGAACTGTTCTTTTTCTTTCTTGCTTTTGGCACAGCACCTCCTTTCCACAGCTGTTGGCGTAAGATGTTTTAGGTTGTATTTTCATATATATTATATCATATAGTATATATATAGTCAATAAATAGTTAGAATATATTATACATACAGTACTGTTTTCTCTGTAGACTGCCACCCAAATCTTTCCTATATTTCTCTGCCGAAGACAGTTTAGCTTTTTGGAACAAAAAAAGCTTCACGCCTTCGGCAGATTTATGGTATGATAAAAGCAAGCGGCGCTTTCATCTCGGTCATTAAATGGCCGAGGATTCCCTCGCCAGATTCCTAAAAGAAAAAGTCTGACTCTACAACTAGAATCAGACTGCCAAATTATTATATATGAAAGGATCTTTTATAGTATTTATGGAAAAATTAATTTGCTTTCAAATTACAAATACAAGAGAAATTGAACGTCTCGCTTCTAATATGAAGATACGAGTGATTAAGGCAGATGCTTCTATCTACAATGAAACGTTAGATAATATCGTTAATGGAAAGATTAGCTCTGTTAATAGCACTTTTTCTGCATCTATTTCTCCTTTAGTTACAGAAAACAAACTGCCTGCAGACAGCATACTTATTTTCTGTGACCTAAGTGAAAAACACTTGAATCGTATGCTCTTCGAATTAAAGAGCCGCAAAGTTCAAATCGACTTAAAGGCAATTCTTACACCTACTAATCGAAAATGGACTTTGCGGCAGCTGCATGATGAATTAGAGCGGGAACGTGCTTCTATTTTTATCAACAATAAAGTTCAATAATACCACAGCCAAGTTCTATTTCCTTTTTACAGAAATAAAACTTTCAATGCATGAGCAACTCTCCAAGTTCTTCCGGCGTATCTACAACACATTTTGCGCCATGCTCAAGCAAAAATTCTCTGCCTCGAAATCCCCAGTTTACAAAAATTCCATCCATACCTGCTTCTTTTGCCGTATCTACATCTACATCGGAATCACCAATATAAACTGCCTCTGCCGCCGTCTTTTTCAGTGTTTTTAAAACTTCAAAAACGCTGTCTGGGCAAGGTTTTCTTCTGATGCCTTCTCGCTCACCAACGACAAAATCAAATGCTTTCGGAAAGTACTGACTGCAAAGTTCCTGCACGGCAAAGTCTGCCTTATTTGAAACAACTGCCGTCTGTATGCCGCATTTACGTAGATCCTCTAACAGCTTTAGAATCCCATCATAAGGCTTTGTGTGGTCTGCGCAGTGTATACCATAGTGAACCTTAAAGCTCTCCAGCGTCTTTTCTGTCGCTTCCTTTGACGTTCCCTTAGGCACAGCTCGCTCAATAAGCTTTCCAATTCCATTTCCAACAAAACAGCGCACCTCATCAAGTGTCCGCGCCGGATATCCATTTGCAGCAAGCGCCGCATTTGTGCTCTCCTTTAAATCCTCCAATGTATCAAGAATTGTTCCATCTAAATCAAATATGGCAAGTCTGTAGCTCATCCTATGATTCTTCCTTTCCGTAAGATTATGATAATACAATTACACGCGCTTTTTCTTCCAAAGCCCCGTGCGGTATACTACATACAAAATCACAGATGACAGTGCATTGCTGACAACAACGCTATACCAGATACTTCGAACTCCCATATGAAGCCAATGCTCGCATACATAAAGCGTTGCAAATCGAAATACCCACAGCCTCGTTGCATCAACTGCCATCGTAACTTCCGTATGACCACTTCCCTGAAAGAGACCGCTTGTGGAATTATAAATACCATTTGTAAAACACCATAACGCCATGATGCTAAGAAAATCTGCAGCCATAGCTATTACTTCTTCATCTGTTGAAAACAACCCTACTATCGCCTCTGATAAAAATGGACGCGATAGAATCAGTCCGCCAACAAACAAAAAAATAACACTCACACGTCTTGCGATCTTATAGCCTTTTTCAGCGCGGTCAATCTGATTTGCTCCAATGTTTTGACCAACAATTGTCGCAACTGCTGAGCCAATACCATTTGACGGCAGCGTGATAAGACCATTTACCTTGTTGCCAATTCCGTATGCTGCCATTGCTCCAGTACCATACACATAGACATTTCTGCTCATTAAAAGAAAGCCAAGCTGCATTGTACTTCCGCCGATTGCAGTCGGAAGACCAACTGTGAGAATGCTTTTCATTTTGCTTTTTTCAAAGCGAAAACCCTTTAAGCGAATCCTTACACCTGTTGTATCTCTCTTTAGGATTACGAGTGAAATCATTGCCGGAACTGCCTTAGCAATAACTGTCGCAAGCGCTGCTCCTGCTGCTCCCCAGTGTATCACAATCATTAAAAGTGGGTCAAGTACAACATTAAGTAAAATTCCTGTCAGATTTAAAAACATAGGTGATACTGTATCACCTTGCGCCTGCCTAATCGCTGCAAAAATATTGACCATGTATAAAAACGGCATATCTAAAATAACAAGCCTAAGATACACATTTGCAACTTTTGCTGTCGGCTCATCTGCTCCAAGCCAGTTTACCACAGTAGGGGTAAAAATTGCAATAACTCCGGCGCAGATGATGGAAAATATCATTGCGCAGACAAAGATCTGACTTGCCATGGAGGCTGCCTCTTCTTTTTTTGATGCTCCGATAAGCTGTGCAATCAAAACAGCACCTGCCACCGTAAGTCCCGATCCAAAGTTTACCACAATTTGCTGTAGCGGCGAAACAAGATTAATTGCTGCTAATTCATTTGTTCCAAGCTGTCCGAGCCAATAAGTATCGGTCAGATTATACATAGTCTGTAAAAAACTATTGATCACAACAGGTACTGCCAGTGCGAGAATTGCCTTTCCAATACTGCCCTGCAGGATCAGCTTAATATTTTTTTCGGTTACTTTTGCCTTTGCCATAACAGCCAGCCCTTCCTAAGTTCTATTCTTCAAACCCTCTTTTAATCAAAAACGGCGCTGTTATCCGAAGACAACAGCGCACCTTTTATTTGTTTTTAACCCTTTACAGCACCTACATTAACACCCTTTACGAAGTATTTCTGCAGGAACGGATACAGAATCATGAATGGTAAAATTGCAATGATAATTGCCGCACTCTTTACGGTATTCTCAGTTGCACCGCCGTTTGCCTGCGGAAGATCACTACCCATCATGATACTTCTTAACTTCATCTGGAAGTTATAGAGAGTAGAATCAGTAATGTACAGCTTGTAGTTGGTGTAATCATTCCAGTAAGCAACTGCAAACATCAGACCGATGGAAGCAAGTGCTGCCTTGGAAAGCGGAAGTACAACCTTGATAAATGTTGCCATTGGCGTACATCCATCAAGTGTTGCTGCCTCAAACAAGCTCTGCGGAATACCCTCGAAGAAGTTTCTCATCAAAACAAGGTTATAAATATTGATTGCTGGAAGAAGTACAACGCCGAGCAGGTTATTTGTTAAACCCAAGTTTTTCATAACCAAGTAAGTCGGGATCATACCACCGTTGAAGATCATGGTAAACAGCAGGAAGTTTGCAAAGAATGTTCTTCCCGGCATATCCCACTGAATTAAAACATATGCACCAAGTGTAGAAAGTGCCAGACCAAGGAAGGTACCTGCCAGTGTTGTTCCAACGGAGATCAGAAGTGGACGATACAGAGTCGGATTTGACAGTACACTCTCATATCCAGCCAGACCAAACTGCTTCGGCCACAATCTCATACCATAAGCAGAACTTAAGTCGAAGGAATCGACTAATACCTTATAAATCGGAATCAACATGATAATGGAGATCAGAATAAAAATGATTCCATTAATTACATTAAAAAGTCTAATCTTTGGATGATCTTTCATTTGTTCTCCACCTCCTTAAACAATACCGCGTCCGTTACGAACCTTCTTACTAATATAGTTACAGATCAGTACGAGTACGCAGCCGACAAGTGACTTGAATAAACCTACCGCTGTAGTATAACCGTAATTCGGGATACCGCCGCTGTTGAAGGTCTGGTTGTAAACGTATGTCTGAATAACCTCTGCCTTTTCCATAACAGCATCATTCTGTAATACGAATACAGACTCGAACAAGTTAAGAACCTTTGCCAAGTTCAGGATGATAACAGTGATGATCGTGTTTGCCAGTGCCGGCATGGTGATGTACCACATCTTCTTCCAGCGTCCTGCACCATCAATACCAGCAGCCTCATAAATTTCCTGGCTGATACCAACAAGTGTTGCCATGATGATAATGGTCTGCCATCCTGTATCCTTCCATACGTTAATAACAAAGAATGCCGGTGTCCACCACTTTAAGCTTCCAAGGAAATAAATCTCGCTTCCTTTTTCAACCACACCGATTGAAGCAAGGAAAGAGTTTACAAGACCCTGGCTTGATGGGGAAAGAATCAAACCAAAAACAGATGCTGTAACAACCCAAGATAAGAAATGCGGCAGATAAATAATTGTCTGTGCAACCTTCTTAAAATGAACGTTTATAATCTCGTTTAATAACAGTGAAACAACTACTGCCGCAAATGTATTCAAAAGCAGCTTAGAGATACTTAAAAACAGCGTATTTTTAAATGCACGCCAGAACATTGGCTTTGAAAACAAAGTCTCAAAGTTTTTGAATCCCGTCCATACAGGATCTTTAATCAGCTTGTACTCGGTAAATGAATAAACAATACCGAACATTGGCAGATAGTAGAATACTACTACAAAGATGAATACAGGAAGGAACATCAAATAGAACCATCTGTACTTATACATCTGCTCTTTGAGTGGCTTCTTGTGTGATACAACAGTCCCGTCTGGGAGCGTTATAGTGTTCTTTTTTGCCATCGTTTTCTCCTTTTTTATTATATTTGTAAATTTAGATGCTTCGGATTTTTCCTGCATCAAAAAATGATGTCAGAAATCTCACTGTATGTGTGCTTCTTCCATCTATCTGAAAGACGAAAAAAACTGCTGAGAGTCAAATTTATTGATATGCCTCCCAGCAGCTATCCGTCTGTCATACAAATCAATTGTCCTGCATACGCTTTTAACTTAGTGCATACAAGTCAGGTTTGGGACTGATTAGTTGTTCAGAGAATCAACAATCTTCTGAGACCAGTTATTTCCACCCTGCTGATCAAAGTATGCCATACCATCCTCAACGCTCATACCCTGAGTAACAACCTTAGCGATTACTTCATTCTTAAGTGTGGTCAGATCACCGTTATACTCTGCCATCTCATCAGTAGAAACAACCAGCTGAGCCATCTTGCTGTGCTCCTGGAAAGTCTCTGCGGAAACCTTTGCCTCTTCTGCTACTGCCTCTGCCTTTGGATCGTTCTCAAGCGGAGCAACTGCAAGCATTGGATCGATGTGGTTCTTTGTGTAAACAGTTCCTTCTTTCTCTCTGTTCTCTAACATATGGAACTGACCTTCCTCGTATGTAACGCCGCAAACTTCCTCTGCTGCTGTTGACCAATGAACGCCCTCTACACCATATGTCCATAAGAACTGCATATCGCCGCCGTCTAACATAGTCTCGATAAAGTACTTATATACACCTTCTGGATTTGAGCAAGCCTCAGTAATACACCAAGCCGGTGCAACACGCTCTGTATAAGCGCCAAGCTCCTCAATCGGCGGGATTGCTACAAGCTCACTGTCAAGACCATTTGCCTCAAGATTTGTCTTTAAGTTGGTTGCCCATGTTCCTGCCCAGTATGTGAATACACCAAACTTGTCCTCGTAGAACTTGGTACGGCAGTCAGATGTTGCATTAGTCAGAGACTCCTTATCAATATAACCAGCCTCATATGCACTCTTTAATCTCTCTAAAGCATCCTTCATGGAATCCTCTGTAAAGCCATCTACCCATACGCCGTCATCATTCTTGTAGAAGCTCGGGTAAGCATCCTGATAGAACTCCGGCAGATAGTTTGTATATGGAGCTTCAGTTCCAATAAGACCTGCAGAAGATACACCATATGTATCGCCGTCAACACCATTTCCATCCGGATCGCCAGTGGTAAATGCCTCAAGCATTGCCAGATACTCATCATAAGTAGTCGGAACCTCTAAGCCACAGTTATCTAACCATGCCTTCTTTACATAAGTGATGCAGCCGTTTCCTCTTGCAGGAGAAATTCCGTATAGAGAACCATCAATCTTTAAACCATCGATAACGCTCTGGTCGGTAATACGCTCCTTGAGCTCGGAGTTGTCATATGCTTCTGTCATATCCCAAAGAACGCCCTCTGCTGCGTAGCTAGCGTAGTAGGTAGAACCTAACAGAACAACATCCGGCCAATCACCGCCTGCGATGGTCTGACCTAATACATCATAGTACTGTGAATGGTCTGGCTGAATAATCTGCAGGTCAATACCGGTAAGCTCTTCCCATCTTGCCTCGAACTCTGCCTGTCCGTTCTCCTGTGTGAAAACGGTACCGTCAAACATTACTGTGATCTTCTCCGGCTTTTCTACCTCATCTGCCATAACAGCTGGTGCAATGCCCATAGAAGCCATTACCATTGCAGCACTTGATGCCAGTGCCATCAATTTTCTCTTCTCCATTTAGAAATCCTCCTTGAATTGTGTCTCTGTTGTGTGTAACAACGTCCTTAGATGTTATTCTACTACTTAAACGATAAAAATACAAGCTTTTTTTGAATTTTTACTAATAAACCATTTTTTCTCAAATGTGTTTCCGTCATTTTTGAAAAATTTCTTTGTTTTTTTCGTGTCCGTGGATTGACACTTTTTTGTCAATCAGTTATACTGAACGAAAAAGATGGAGGAATTTTGTGAATTATGAATACAATTTTAGCTACCTCTTTTTCGGAGGAAAAAGGACTATCTCGTTTCTGTATTATAAACGCACTAAAAGAAATCGATCAAAAGGGCATTTCGATGCACAGTTTTCTAATGTGGAAGGATGGAAGCCTAATCACAGAAGGCTATTATGCCCCGATTAGACAGACTGATCTTCATCGAATGTTTTCTGTCACAAAAAGCTTTGTCAGCATCGCAATCGGTCTGTTACAGGAGGAAGGACGATTCTCTATTAATGATCCAATTGTCAAATTTTTCCCTGAGTATGTTCCCGATCCAAAGCTCGCTCATCCATGGCTTCGTCAGATGACGATTCGCAATATGCTGTCAATGCGAAGCTGTCACGCGACAACCACCTATGATAAGTTCAGCTCAAAGACCGACTGGGTAGAAAGCTTTTTTACGGTGCCGCCAACCCATAAGCCAGGCACGGTCTTTCACTATGACACCTCTTCCACCCACACTCTGTGTGCTCTTGTCGAAAAGCTCACTGGTATGAAGCTTCTCGATTATCTAAGAAGCAAAGTGCTAGACGAGATCGGCTTTTCAAAAGAGGCCTATTGTCTTACAGATGGTTTTGGCGTTAGTATGGGCGGTTCTGGTCTGATGGCAACCTCACGCGATTTTATGCTCTTTGCACTTTTGATCTTAAATAATGGAAAGTTGAATGGAAAACAGTATATTTCGGCTGATTATATTAAAGAATCGACCTCATTTCAGACAGCAACATGTGTCACAGGTCCCGTTCCATCTGAAAGCCAGGGCTATGGATTACAGTTTTGGATTGGCGAGCATGGCTCAATCGTTTGCTACGGAATGGGCGGTCAGCTTGCTATTCTTTTGCCAGAATATAACACGGCAATCGTGACAACTGCTGACACGCAAGGCTATCAGGGCGGCAACCAAGTCATCTATGATGCAATCTTTCGCCATATCTTGCCAGAGCTTGAAAAGAAAAAGGCACCATGGACACCAACTGACGAAGAAAAACTTGCTTTTGAGCAATTTATGAGTAAGCTTGCAATACGTCCACTTAACCACAATAAATCTGCTTCTGAGGCATGGAACAACAAATTTGAAAATGTCAATGACATAAATACAAGTTTTTTGACAAATTTCAGGCCAATTATGTCAAGTTTTGGAGGGACATATATAGTCAAAAAGGCTTCTGACGCTGCAAAGACACTTGATAAAAACATAATCAATGAAACAATTTGGGATGAGATTTCATTTGAGATGAGTGATCCACTGGCGCCATCTGCGATGGGGAAAGTGGCATTAAAGTGCCATGTTTCCCCGTCCAATACAGATTCCACAGTGACTTTTGAATTTGGCTTTGGTGTTTTAAAAGAAGGTACGCTTAATATGACTACTCATATAGGAAACCGTGCCGATGAGCCTGTGCCTGTTTCTATGCATTACGCAGCAAGCGCAGAATGGCTTAGCGAAAACATGCTTTATATCCGCGTTCACCTGCTTGATACCTCTGTCGGCTCTATCCATATTCAGGCTGTATTTGGTGAATCTGATGTTACTATTTTCCTTCGCAAACAAGAAGAAACACTGTTTGGAGAGTTTTCAGGCCATCTGTACGGCACTAGACAATAATATCTATCTTTTAAGCTGAATTTAAGCAAAAATAATCCATTTACAATGAGCTTTTACCATGTTAAAAAAAAGGCAGACTATACATTAGGGAGGGAGGGCATATGAAACCTTCATCAAATACTGCCGACATGACAAAGGGCAGCCCGGTCAGACTGATTCTGACCTTCTCTGTCCCACTGATCATCGGCAATATTTTCCAGCAATTCTATAACATGGTGGACTCGATTGTCGTAGGAAATTTTGTAGGTGCCAATGCGCTTGGCGCTGTCGGTGCTTGCGGCTCACTAAACTGGTTGTTCTTCTCACTTTCATCTGGTCTTGGCATTGGAATTGGTGTCATTGTCTCGCAATTTTACGGTGCGAAGCGATTTGATAAGGTCAGTGAGACGATTGCAAACTCGTTCTATGTACTAATCTCGTCGGCGCTTGTTGTCAGCATTTTGTGCTACTTGATTGCGCCGGCTGTTTTAAGGCTTTTGAAGACACCAGATGACATCATTAACGACTCGATCACCTATATGAGAACGACCTGCCTAGGAATCGTTGCAATTTCTCTATATAACGGTGTCTCCTCAATCCTTCGAGCACTTGGTGATTCAAAGACACCTCTGTACTTTCTGATCCTATCAAGCATTTGCAATGTGCTTTTGGATCTCTTGTTTGTCATTAGCTTTGGCTGGGGCGTGTTTGGTGTCGCATTTGCGACGATCCTCTCTCAGGCACTATCAGCCGTAGTAAGTCTCTTCTATGCATTCAAGAAAATATCTTATTTTCATCTGACAAAGAAGCAGCTAAAGCCTGATTTTTGATAATCAAAAACTCTTATCGACTCGGTGTTCCTATTGCCTTGCAAAGCAGCATGATCGCTGTCTCCTGCGTATTCTTGCAGTCGATTGTCAACAGCTTTGGCTCCACAGTTGTCTCTGCCTACACAATCACAAACCGAATCGAGCAGCTGATCAATCAGCCTTACAACTCTCTTGGAACTGCACTCACCACCTATGCTGGTCAAAACATTGGTGCTGGGGATACCGACAGAGTGAAACTTGGCTTCAAAAAATCAATTGCGATTGTCGCTGTATTCAGTGCAATCATGATTCCGGTCACTTTTATTTTTGGAAAAAATATCGCCGGTCTCTTTGTAAAAGAAACCGACGTCATTACTCTAGGTGCTTCTGCTCTTAAAATCACCAGTGTATGCTATTTCTTCCTTGGCATGATCTACATTCCAAGAGGCATTTTAAACGGATGTGGAGATGCCGGATTTGCGATGATCAATGGTCTGACTGAGGTTCTCTGCCGTCTGGTATATGCCTCTGTTCTGACAAAAATTCCAAAGATCGGCTACTGGGGCATCTGGATGACAACTGGACTTACTTGGCTGACTGTCTCGATCGTCTGCCTAATTCGATACGCATCTGGAAAATGGAAACAGAAAGCGATTCGAACAAATTAAAACTCTGAATACCTACGAATTGCTCCGTTACTTCGTTTACCCTTTGAGGCAGGCACGGATAAACTTAGTTTTCGTGAACTGACCTCAATCCTGTGACATGCCGCAATGTGCACATTTTCACCTTCCCCTGAAAGTGTCTGCATCTGCGGCATTTCTGCTTTGCATCTTTCTGTGCAGTACACACATCTAGTATGAAATGGGCATCCTGACGGTGGATCTGATGGGCTTGGAATCTCACCCAAAAGCACACCTGCATTGACATCAAACAGTGCCTTTGTGTACGGATGTGCAGGATTTTTTAGAATTTCCTCGGTTGTGCCAAGCTCAACCAAATGACCTAAATACATCACGCCAATTCGGTCTGACAGATACGATACCACGCCTAAATCATGTGAGATAAAAAGAGATGTCAGCTGATATTTTTCTTGAAGCTCACGCATCAAATTCAAAATCTGCGCCTGAACAGAAACATCAAGCGCTGACACTGGCTCATCTGCGACAAGAAATGCCGGATTCATCAAAAATGCAAGAGCAATGCTGACGCGCTGTCTTTGACCACCAGACAATTCCTTTGGATAGCGATTTGCATATTCTGCATCTAGGCCAACTTCTTTTAATATTTCCTCTACCTTTGCCTTTCGTTCTTCTTTTTTCATGTTTTTTCTATGAATCTTAAGCGGTTCTTCTAAAAGCCAGCCAATTTTCTTTCTCGGATTAAGCGACGAGTATGGATCCTGAAAAACCATCTGAATCTCTTTTCGAAGCGGATGAAACTGCCTCTCATTCATTGAAGTAATGTCTTGTCCACGAAATAAAATAGAACCTTCATCTGGTGTAAGAAGATGAACCAGCATATTTCCAATAGTTGATTTTCCGCAGCCAGACTCCCCGACAAGACCAAGTGTCTCTCCCTCGTAAAGCGTCAGATTAAAATTTGATACGGCAAAAACATCCTTTCTCTTGCCGTCATGATATGTTTTTGTCACATCTTTTAGCTCAATCAATGGCTGTCTTTGTTTTATTTGTTCAGTCATGAGTATTGCCCCTTCCTGAGTCAAAATTTTTATTCCAACATGCTACAGCGCGTCCACCATCCTGTACTAGCAAAGGCACTTCTTTTTGACACTGCTTTGTGCAGTACTCACACCTTTCTGCAAAGCCACAGCCAGTATTGCTTCTTGCATATAATCCCGGCACACTGCCTGGTATAGCCTTTAATGGCTTTCCGCGCTTTGTAATATCAGGAATCGCCTCTACAAGACCTTTTGTATACGGATGAAGTGGATGCGATAAGATCTGATCAACCGGTCCACTCTCCACAATGCGACCTGCATACATAATGTAAACACGACTGCACAGTCTGCTTACAACGCCAAGATCGTGTGAAATCAGAAGAATAGCTGTATTAGTCTTTTTATTCATCTGGCGCATCAAATCCATAATCTGCGTCTGAATCGTAACATCAAGCGCAGTTGTTGGCTCATCGGCAATTAAAAGAGCCGGATTATTTATAAATGCCATGGCAATCATAACTCGCTGGCGCTGTCCACCTGATAACTGGTGAGGATAGCAGTCATACATATCTTCCACATCTGGAAGACCAACGCTTTTTAGCTGTTCTAAGACAAGGCTCTTTGCCTCTTTTTTACTTATGCCCTTTTGGTGAGTTAAAAGACATTCGCATACCTGTTTTCCAACTTTAATCAGTGGATTGAGTGCCGTCATCGGCTCCTGAAAAATCATTGAAATCTCGCTTCCGCGAAGCTTCATCCACTCTTTTTGTGTAAGCCCTGTTAAATCCACAGAACCTGATTCAGCATCCAAACACAGATGACCGCCAAGGCGCGTATCCTTTGGCTGAGGCCCATCATCGACAGAGCTGTAATTGACTTTCCACAGCCAGACTCACCAATTAATGCGACCATCTCACCGGCATCAATATGCATATTTAAATCTGTTACTGCAGGATACCACTTTTTTTCATGTTCAAACTCAATTGAAAACTGTTCTGCACGAAATTCCATCAGTTCACTGTCACCTCCTGGATTCCATCTCCAATCAAATTAAAACTCATGACAAGCAATGTAATAACAATCGCTGGCATGGCAATGTTCCATGGTGCCATAAGAAGCGTCTGCTGGGCATCTGAAAGCATCAGTCCAAGACTTGGCTTTGGCGGTGCTACACCAAGTCCTAAGTAGCTTAAGCCTGCCTCTGACATGACAGCTGATGCAAATGTTAATGATGCAGTTGCCGTCAGCTCTGAGAATAGATTTGGCAATATATGCAAAAACATGATTCTCGGTGCAGATGCTCCCCTGACACGCTCTGCTTTTACAAAATCAGCTTCACGAAGCTTTAAAAATCCGCTTCGCGCCATACGTACAAATCGCGGAATGGACATAATTGACAATGCCAGAATTGTATTGCTTAGACCTCGTCCAAATATACACATCAGCATTAACGCGAGCAAAATCCCAGGAAATGCCATCTGTGCGTCCACAATTTTCATAATCACTTCATCGACATATCCGCCAAAATATCCAGAACAGGCGCCAAGAAGTGTTCCCACAAGTCCGCCTGCTGCTACAACGACAACACCAATGCCAAATGATACCTGTATACCCTTCATTATGCGGCTCAGCACATCTCGACCAAACTGATCTGTTCCCATCGGATGCGCTATGCTAGGAAGCGACAGCTTTGGTGCAAGATACATTTCTTCTGGATCGTATGGCAGCCAAAACAAACTGACACCAAGCATCCCAAGCATAATAAACGCCAGAATTGCTCCTGTAAGAAAGCTTTTATTTTTCAAATACTGTTTCATGGATTGTTTTCCTTTTTATAATAAATTATCACTAGGCTTCGAACGTTGGCTTTGTTACTTCAGACGAATTCTCGGATCTACCAGTGAATAGATCAGATCGACGGCGAAATTGCACACCACAACAATGAGCGCCAAGTAGAAGGTCAGTCCCTGCAGTAATGGCAGATCTCGGCTGGAGATGGAGACTGAGATTAGTCGTCCGATTCCTGGCATGGAAAAAACATTTTCGACGATGATGCTTCCGCCTAAGATATCTGCTGCTGTCATACCAAAAATGGTAATTACTGGAATCAGGGAATTTCTAAGCACATGACGGTACATCACCTTATTTTTTCCCAAACCTTTACTGTAGGCAGTACGCACATAATCCTGCTTTCTTTGCCCGTTAACTGACGCCTTAACATAGCGAATCACTATTGCACTTGTACCAAGCGCTAATGAGCATGACGGCAATATAAGGCTTTTAAGCCATCCTGACGGGCTTTCTGAAAATGATACAAAACCAATAGATGGAAGCCATTTTAAACCAACTGTAAAAATGCTGATTAAAAAGATTGCCATACAGAAAGACGGGATGGAAATGCTGACCTGTGAGAGCATGGAAAGCGGAAGACTATACCACTTATCTGAGTGGTCTGCCAGCCACACACCAGCCAAAACACCAATTATCAATGTCAGAATAAGTGTTATTATCGCAAGACTTCCAGTTACTTCAAGCGCATCTGATATAAGCTGTGCAACCGGCTGCTGGTAACGATATGAAACTCCAAGATCGCCTCGAAACAGTCCTGCAATCCAATCTACATAACGCACAAGTGCAGGCTTATCTAATCCCATGCTCTTATTCAGTGCCTCAATCTGCATTGGATCTGCATCTACTCCAAGAATGATATAGGCAGGATTTCCCGGCAAAATCTGAAAAACACTGAATGTAATAAAAGACACTAGCAGCAGCGTTACCAAAAGGCCCGCTGCTTTTTGTATATAATAATTCATATGTCTGACTCCAAAACAGCCCGCCGAAAAAACTTTCGCCGGGCTGCCTTTCTTATATAGATTTATTCCTCGTAGTAAAGCTTGCTTAAATCAATGAAGCTTACCGGGTAGAAAGTGTAGCCCTTTAAATCGCTTCTTGTAACAGCAATGGCATTCGGATCACAGATCCATACAGCAGCAGCGTCATCTGTCAGCATCTTTTGACACTCCTTAAATAACTCAACGCGCTCCTCATCTGAAGCTGTCTTTGCTTCTTCGATCAGCTTATCATAATCCGGATTATTATATTTCATGAAATTCTTTGCATAATCGCTTACATAACGGCCTAAAATATCGTTTGGATCAAGCTTTCCTGTCAAACCAACAACTGTTGTCTGATAATCTGCATTTGTGTATACCTGCTCCAGCCACTGACCCCACTCAACTGGCTCAATAGTTGCGTTGACATTGATCTGCTTTAACTGCTGTGCTATTACCTGCGCAGTATCAACATGCTTCTGATAATTAGACGGAACTGTGATTGTAATATCAAAACCATCCTCATATCCCGCCTCTGCCATCAATTCCTTTGCCTTATCTACATCATATGTGTAGACATCTTCAAGCTCATCATTATAAAAATAAGACATTACTGGGCTGAAGTTACTATACAGCTCTGTAGCATATCCGGCAAATACACCGTCAATGATCTGATCCTTATTAACTGCATACTCAAATGCCTGACGTACACGCACATCATCAAATGGCGTGGCTGAGTTATTTAACGCAAATAACTGAACCATGTTCTGCGGAGAACTGTTTACAGTAAAGTCACCTGTTAAATAATCAGCGCTGTCTGCATAAACAATTCCTGCGTCAAGCTGTCCTGACTGCAGTGCTGTTAAAACGGCACTGTCATCACCCATAATATAAATCTGTGCCTCATCGATCTTTGGCATTCTGGATTCATCATAATAATCTTCATTTTTCTCCAGAACAACCATCTGTCCAGGAACATATTTTTCAAACACAAATGGGCCAGTTCCTACCGGAGCACTTGACTGATCCTCATATCCTTTTGGAAGTACTGCTACTCTTGTATACTGCAAAAATGCAGCATCAGCCTCCGCGAGTGTCATTGTAACTGTGTAATCATCAACGGCTTCTACTGAAGTCAGATTTTTAAATTTAGAAGAAAGAGCCTCCTCTCCGCCTAAACCGGAAAGAGATTCATAGGTATATACGACGTCCTCAGCCGAAAATGCCTTTCCATTGTGGAAGGTTACGTCGTCTCTTAAATGAAAGGTATAGGTCAATCCGTCATCGGAAATATCCCAGCTCTCGGCTAATCCCGGAATCAATGCTCCTGTCTCATCAAACAGTACAAGTCCCTCAAATACATTGTGAAATACGGCCTCTGTGTCGCTTGCTGCTGAAAGCCATGGATCCAAGTTATCTGGCTCAGACTCCATATTAATGCGCACAACTGTCTTATCTGTCTCCTCTGCCGATACGCCAAACGGCATTGCTGTCACTGCCATACTCATGGTCAATGCTAATGCTGCTGTCTTACCTGTCTTTTTCATTTTTCAATTTCCTCTCTGCGCCGCTTATACAAAAGTCTGCCACGGCGGCGCCGCAGACTCTGGTCAGCGGCTCTATGCTCGCTGCCACAATTTCATTGTAGAAGATTTTTTCTTATTTGTACAGAGGTTTTTCTCACTTTTCTGTTCTAAAAAGGATACATTTTATTTGATTTCCTTTTTACCTTGTAGTATAATAGGTTTATCTGCTGTGACACAGCGAATTCTATTTTTGAGGTGACTTATGATTGTATCTACCAGAGGACGTTATGCCCTGCGTGTTATGATTGATATCGCAGAGCATCCAAATGAACCATATATTCCATTAAAATCAATTGCTGCCAGACAGGGAATTTCTGAAAAATATCTGGAAAGCATTTTAAAAATTCTTGTCCAAGAACATCTTCTTGAGGGCATGCGCGGCAAGGGTGGCGGCTATCGTCTGACTATGTCTCCCAGTGAATACACAATCGGAAGAATCCTGCGCCTTACAGAAACAAGTCTTGAACCTGTCGGCTGTATTGAATCTGGCTCAACCTCCTGCCCTAAGGCATCTGAATGCCGCACAATTGGTATGTGGATGAAACTAGGTGAAATCGTAAATGACTATCTTGACAGTATTACATTAGCAGACCTGCTTGCTCAGTGATGGGCAGGCAGGTCTTTTATTTCTTCCTTACGGTGCTTTTGCGAAGCTTTGCATATGTACCTTAAAATATTACACTTTCTCTAACCGTATCTGATCAATGCGAAGGCGTGAATTTAGGCTGTGCACACTTATTTCGTGCTGACCTTTCTCTAGTTCGCACTCCCAGACTGGTGCCCACTTCCATACATGCTCTGATGCATATTTCCATAGCGGGCGTCCGCCATACAGTTCTTTTTCTGGTACAATGACGCCATCTACTCCTACAGTATAGTGTGAACAGTCATCTCCCCACTGCCATGTATGTACCCAGATGCGGTAATGACCGCCCTGTGTCTTAACTATATAGTGAAGGCTTGGCGCTTCTTGTTCACTCCATGATAAGCCTTCCTTTTCGATATACATAGCAAGACCACTTTCGTTATATGCCGGACTGTCACAATAATTCCAAGAAGTGCCGTCTGCGCTGTCATTTGTAGATGCAAATGCAGTTTGTGCCATTGCAGATGCTGCGTCAATATTTATAATGCCGTTTGCCTCTGTGACAGGATTTACTGCTTTTTCTAAGATCTGCTGCGGCGTAATCTTATCGCTGTTTTCTTCTGGACGAATTATGATATCATCATCTTCCAGCGAATCTTTTCCTGCTGAAAGCGGAAGATACAAAACAGGGCGCGGCTCTGGTGTTACATTGCCGTACCAGTGCTCACAATATGCATCAAGATCAATATTTTTAGGAAGCATTTCGCATTCTGGATTTGACAGAATAATTCCAAGATTGCTTCTTTTATAAGCTCCATCCACAAGTTTTGCCAGACTTGTAAGCTGACAAGACAGCTGTTTTCCTGCCTCGCTCTTTTCATCGTATAAAACGGCGCGTGTGAAGGAAACATATGGATCAATTGCTGTGAAGGTAAGATTGTGAAGTCCTGCCGCCAGTCCAGTAAAACGTCCTGAAAGCTTATCCACATTGTTTAGTATGTTATGCTTCCAATTCGCACGGTGCTCATCTGTTGACTGCGACTCAAACACATTCATTTCACCATTGTCTACAGATATGCCAATACGAATATGTCCCACAGAGCAAAGCGTTGGGAAACGATGAAGCTCTAATACAAAATCACCACCTTGTGTCAGATAGAACGGGCAGGACACTGTGCACCAGGTATCTCTGCCTCCAAAAGACTTCCCTGTGAACGGCCTAGATTAGAAATTAGCTTCCAGCCAGCTGCATCCAAGCTTGATACTTCTGTACCATTTTCTGCCTCAATAACACATCTGCCGCTGTCTTCAATCGCAACATGCAAAGCTACTGCCTTAGTCAGCTTTGCATCTTCTGCATCCTTTTGTACACGAGCCTTTACATCATCGGTCTTATCGGTTACTGGAATTGTACAAACCTTTTGTGTACCGCTAAATACTGCGATTTCACCGTGGCGAACAAGTGATGACTTTGCATCATTAGGTGCATTTTCAGAGTGAAGTGCTTCTGCGGATTTAGTCTGTGGTATTACACTAAAAACGAAGCGGGTTTCTTTTGTAAGTGTTCCTTCTGTTGGAAGTGCACCGACAATCTCAAGCCACTCTGGCTTTTCAATCTTATATGACAGTGCGCCGTCTCCTGCATTTGCAAGTTCAATCCATTTCGCGTTACCGTGTGTGCTGTCTGTGAAGGTGAGCTCACTTTGGTTATTCCAGCAGGTGACAATCAACTTATCTGCTGCTGCATGTAATGGCACACGGCATGATGGATACATAGCTGTGCGCGGCGGTGGGAAATCCTCTGGTGTTAATATGCCATTCCACTTTCCATTACTCATAACGTGATTGTAGTAGTAGAGAAGCTTTCTGCGCGCCAGATCAAATGCATGGCTCTTATCGGTATAACGCTTTGCATCACTGTTTTTGCCCTGTCTTATGCAAAGACGGCTGCGATCTGCATAATAATACATGCCATTTGTAAAATAAGCTGCCTGCACCTTCATCAATATCATCTGGAAAAAGGCATCCTTCTCCTGCTCCGGCAAGTTCTCATAAATCTTCTCCAGCTCACTGCAAATATATTCATAACGATGCATGCGTGCTGCTGCCTCATCTCCAAATGCTGTCTGTGAAAAGCAGTCATCATCCATATGCTCAAGCTTTCTTGCATTTGTGAGCTGATCAAATTCTAATAGGAGCGCTGCTGCTGCTTTTCCTGGCTGTCCTGTAAACATGCTGTCTAACCATCTTGTCAAAAAAATAGTTTCGTCAAAGGTTTCAAGATCGCGATTATCATCTCCATCTGCCTCCCATGCAAGCTTTGCGTAGAAGGAAAGCTGCTGCTCTAGTGGCTTAATTGCGCCGAAATTTGTAACCCACACCTTCTGAATGCCTTCTTTGTATGCCTTTAACAGCTCATTTCTAGTGTGAGACATTGGAATTGAGCAGATAAACAGATAGGAAGCTCCCGGCGGTGCCCAGTAAGAATTATGATAATAAATACCATTTCCGCTCTTTCTTGCCTTTTCCTTCTCGCCTGGATAGCGGCGCACATAACCATAGTTGTCATTTGTCCAGATCAGTGTCAGATCTTCCGGCACCTTTAAGCCATTATCATAAAGCTCAAGCACTTCTTTGTACGGCACAAAGGTCTTCATAGGCTCGGTGTCTAATGTTTCAGAAAGAATCTCCTGTTGTGCTGCCATAACAGATTCAAGCAGCTCAATTTTAGCTTTTAGTAGTTTCTCTCCTGTCAGACCTTCAAGTGATTTTGTCTCAAAACCTGAATCGTGGATTCCTCTCATACCAACTGTGTAGCTTACTTCAAAATCACGGTTTTGCTCTACGCTCTCGCGCCAATACTCCTTTAAGATTTCACGGTTTCTGCCTGGAATAGAAAAATCATATTCCACATCGGTATAGCCCTTCTTTGCAAGCCACGGCTTCCACTCGCGATTATTGCTTCTCATCAGCATATCACAGTGAGACGTTCCGACAACTATGCCCATGCGGTTTGCAAGAGCACCGTTTTCCTGTTTTAGATTAAAGGAATTGACATGCATTGCCGGCCAGATATAATTGAGCTTTAAGCGAAGCAGCAGTTCAAAGATCTTTTCATATGTCTTTACACCAATGGTCGTTTCACCCATATAGCGCCATACCCAGTGCTCTAACTCTTCCTCGTCGTTGATAAAAATTCCTCTGTACTCAACAGACGGATAATCCACCTTGCAATAACCATTTTCAATTACGACTTCACTTCTACGGCGCACTGGCACATCGGCAAAGAAATACCATGGTGATACGCCAAGCCATTCACAGAAATCATATATGCCATAAATTGTACCGCGGCGGTCTGTTCCTGCAATTAAGAGCTCTCCTTCCTTTTCCTGAATCAAAAATGCTTCCTTACGGTACGTGCCATCCTCTGCCTGAAGCTTTGAAATATCTGCCTTTTTGTCTAACTCTGGCAGATTGCCCACTGTTCCGACAAGGATACGAATAATGCCTCCTGCTGTCACGCTGCAGTCAAGTGTACGAATTAAATCGCGCCGCAGATTCACAAGTGCAATCTTGACTGCTTCGCTCTCACTAGAGCTAAATACCAGTTCAACCTTGCTGTATTCTCTGATTACCATTGTTTTTCCTCCGTTTTTATGACAATTCAACCACTTTTACAAAGATCTAAATATCTCTGTAAAACTTTGAATCGTTACTCACTTTTCTATCGTCATCTTACAATAGCGTTCGTAAAAACGCAAGCTCATATTGACAGCAAAAAGGTGATATTTTAAAATATCAGTATGGTACAAATTTAAGTCACAAAATTAGAAAGGATCACATTATGATTACTATTAAAGCTGGACAATCTACTTCTTTTCCCCGCATCGCTGATGCTATTGAGGCAGCTAAAGCCTATGCTCCTATGCCTGTTACGATACACATTGCACCGGGACGCTATCACGAAAAGCTGACAATCTCACAGCCTCACGTTACACTTATGGGTGACGATGCTTCAAATACGATTCTTACATATGATGACTATGCAAGAGAAATCATGCCAGACGGAATAAAGCGAGGTACCTTTCGCACCTACACTTTATTTTTAGATGCACCTGATATTACACTTTGCAATCTCACTGTAGAAAATGCTGCTGGTGCCGGAAAGGAAGTTGGTCAGGCGATTGCGCTCTATGCAGAGGGAGAAGGTATACGCGTGGAAAACTGCCGTCTTATTGGAAGTCAGGACACTCTCTTTACGGGACCTCTTCCTGAAAAAGAGAAGGAGCCAGGCGGCTTTCGCGGTCCGAAGGAATTTGCCCCGCGCATCAATGGAAGACAATATTATAAAAATACTTATATATGCGGTGGTGTCGATTTTATTTTTGGAAGCGCTACTGCTTACTTTGAAAATTGTACACTTGAATCACTTCCAGAAGGCGGTGGCTATGTGACGGCTGGTTCATCGCCGAAAGGTCAAACTTATGGCTACATATTCAATCATTGCCGCTTTATTGGAAGTGAGCCTAATACATGTTACCTTGGCCGCCCATGGCGTGAGTATGCAAAAGTAGTCATTTTAAATTCTGAGATAGGTGATCATATCAAACCTGAAGGCTGGCACGACTGGGGAAAGATTGATGCTCACGATACTGTATACTTTGCAGAATATAAAAATTACGGCCCCGGTGCCGCCGGTGCGCGTCCGTCATGGACACATACACTAACTGACACAGAGGCCGAAAACTATACATATGCTTCTGTTTTTAACTGATCCCATATTCATATTTTTGTTCGTCATTTTGTGATGACTCATCATTTTTTTGACGCATATCATAATGAATATCCTGATCTATCATTTTAAGCATTGCTCTTGCGGCAGGCGGCCAAAACTGCCTGCCTATTCCATTTAAAATTTCATCATGCACGCAGTCTTGCGTTAATGCCTTTCGATACGATCTATTTGAGGTCATCGCATCATATGCATCAGCAACTGCAATGATGCGCGCTGCTTCTGGTATCTCTTCCCCTTTTAAGCCTTTCGGATATCCACGTCCATCCCAGCGCTCATGGTGATACAGCGCACCATACTGAAGTTCTGGCATTGAACTGATGCGCGATAAAATCTGTGAACCAATCACGGTATGCGCCTTAATTGCCGCAAACTCTTCATCAGTCAGCTTACCAGGCTTTCTTAAAATTGCATCATCAACACCAATCTTTCCGACATCATGAAGCAATGCCATGTAATACATGCCATCGGCTTTCTCATCATCATATCCAAGCAGTTTTGAGATCTGTCTTGTATACTTTGCCACACGAGCAGAATGACCATTTGTATAACTATCCTTTGCGTCCACGGCACGCACCAGTGATTCAATCGTCTCGATCGACTGCTCATGACTTTTCTCAGCCGCCAGCTCATTTATTCTTGCCGATTTGATATTCTGCACGATAATAATAATCGCCGAAAAAACAAACATCAGGACAAATACTGCATAGATAAAACTGTAAACAGAAAAATATACATCAAACTTCTTTAGTTCCACATGTCTTTCAATAAATAAAAAACCTGCTATTCTAAGCAAAAACAGGCATTCTGCAATAATCAAAATCGTAAGCAATACACCATTGATACGATTGCAGTCTTCTCGAAGCTCCACGATTGGGTGGCAGACCCATTTGCAATAAATAAAATTAATAATGAGCGGCATCAAAAGATCAATCAGCACTGTCATGGTAAGTGAATCATATATAGCTGTAAATGGCATGGACAGCAGATACAAGCATAGATACAAAAAGCGTGCCGCACTGCCCACCGGCTCCATCATACGTCCATAAAAATACATCAGTAAAAAAGAGATGCCAAATACAAAAAAGTCTACGCCATAAATAATATCATATGATATTTTTCCAGGCAGGAGCCTATAAAGCAGCCCCATGCACAAAATCGTATAAATGTATGCCATAGGCGGGCATACCAAAAGAAAGCGCACGAAGCTGTCCGCACGAAGCTTTTCTTTCTTTAATGTCTTTGTCATATAAAAATATGATGGAATAAATAATAGCTGTCCAAGCAAAAAACAAATGGATCGAATTGGCATACATATCCTTTCTGTACACAGAAAAAGCTTGTTTTTCTTAGTTATGTGTGATATTGTAAACTCAGCAATGAAGCATTGACTAACAAAAAAGGAGGAACTATTATGGATTTCTATTTTGCATCCCCATGCCGTGTATGGTGGGGCGAGATCTGGGACTGGATCTGTGGGCGCCTGTAATCTGACATCTCTTGATCCATGTAACTCAAACGTATGGGTTACCATGTATCCTAACCAAAACAAAAAGGCCCGTTCCATTTGGAACAGGCTTTTTTCTATGCATGACCGTTCCGCTGATTATTATGCCAAATTTCAGCCTAAAAATCAAGCAGAACGTCACTCATTGTCTTTTTTCTTTTTACTTGAACATTTTTCTGCGTCGATTGATATAATCCTCAAGCTCATTTACTGTCTCATCAAATCCCAATCGGCTGCTGTTAATGCATAAGTCATAGGCTCTTGAATCGCCCCACTTATCCTTGCAGTAGTAGTTGTGATACTGCTTTCTGTACTTGTCGTGACGATCCATTTTAAACTGTGCATCACGCTCAGACAGATCATATATCTCCATGACACGCTTACACTTTACTTCGCTATCACCAAGAACAAACAAAGAAATCACATTCGGACGATCACCCAAAACAGTCTCTGCGCATCTTCCAACTACGATGAAAGACTCTCCCTCATCTGCTTTTTTCTTCAGATACTCAAACTGTAAAAATGCTACATTTTCTTCTGCAGAACTTGAAAAACCATTCTGGCTTCTTGAAAACAGCAGTCTTCTTGGTTTCTCATCGTAGCGTCTTAATGTCTCGACATCTACGTTTTTCTCTGCTGCTACAGCATCTAACAAATTATGGTCATAAAGCTTAATGCCATATCTGTTTGCCAGCTCTACTGCAATTGCATGTCCGCCGCTTCCAAATTCACGTCCTAATGTTATTATCAATTGATCACTCATTGCCATTCCTCCTGACGACAAAATTAATTTACCTTATTATATAACTTTGAAGTCAATTTGTAAATATTTTTATAAAACCTTGAATATATGATGTTGAAGCAAGCTTGCATCGGATTTCTGACCTTTTGACCCTGGTATCATATTACATATATCTGGCAAATATAAACAGCATAGAAATCAAAACAACAATGATGGTTGCCGGTGCTGCATATTTACAGTACTTGCCCCATCCAATCGGATGACCATTCTTTGAAGATACGGAAATACCTACTACATTTGCGGAAGCACCGATTGGTGTCGCACTTCCTCCGATATCAGTACCCATTGCCAGTGCCCAGGAAAGTGTCTCCAAATCAACACCCTGCAGTGCTGACAAGCTTCTGATAACTGGAATCATGGTTGCTGCAAACGGGATATTATCAACGAATGCACTTGCAAATGCTGAGATCCATATGATAATTGCTACCATTAACTTTGTGTTGGAACCACTTACCTTACTGATAAATTCAGCAATTACTGTAAGAACACCAGTCTGCTCCAAACCACCAACAACAACGAAAAGTCCAACAAAGAACAGCAGTGTCTTGTAATCAACCTTCTTTAACAGCTCTGCTGCATACTTATGCTCTACAATCAAAGTAATAATTGCAATAAATGTACCGATGAAAGCAACTGTCAGTCCTGTATTTGCATGTGAAACAAGAAGAACAACTGCGATCAGGAAAATAACAACGCTGCTAATAAACTCCTTCTTGTCTGTAATGGCAGAATTTGGATCTGGACAAGATGCCGGATCAACAAGCGCTGTTCCCGGCGCAACAAGCTTCTTTCTGAAGCAGAAATAAAAGTAAACTACAACCACAATAAGTGAAATCGCTGCAATGGCACCAGTATTTGTCAAGAAATCAAAGAAGCTGTAGCCCATTGAGGTTCCGATAATGATGTTCGGCGGATCTCCGCACATGGTTGCTGAGCCACCAAGATTTGCACAGAAAATCTCTGCGATAATCATTGGTACCGGATTGCTCTTTAACAAAAGACAAAGTTCAATAGTAACTGCTGCCAAAAACAAAATAACTGTAATACTGTCAATGAACATAGCCAGTACAAATGACATGATCATAAAGGTGACAAATACAGCAGTTGGCTTATAGTGAACAAGTCTTGCAATCTGTAGACAAAGCCAACGGAAAAATCCTGCCTTTCCCATTCCTTCAACCATGATCATCATACCTGCGATAAAAATGATCGTTGACCAGTTGATTCCAGATGAAGACTCTCCTGCCTCACTGGAAGCATGCCAGAAGTCCTCCGTGAAAATACTTCCAATATTCAGCGTCTCCATGATTGCGCTGCCGCTATGCATTGTGATACCGAATACTAAAATGATCATAAGCAGACCGCAGCCTAGTGTTACAATGTGTCTCTCTATCTTCTCAGTAATGATCAGGGCGAACATCACGAGAAAAATAAGGACAGCTAAAATCTGTGATACCATAATGTATCTCCCCACTTTCATATAATAGCAAATGGCAGCCGCAAGCGTCTGACCTTTGCGGCTACCATTATAATGCGATCTTCAAGAAATTGGAAGATCAAATTTCGTTTTTTTGAAAATTTCTTTCAATTAGCCCTTTGCATCAAGAATTTCCATCAATGTCCATGCTGTGCGAATGTTATAGTTTGCGAATGCAAAAAGTCCCTTGCCTTCTGTATTCACTGCAACAGCATATGGAAGACGCTCGTCTCCGACATGAAGTGCCTCATGCAGCTGATACAAATATGCATCATTCTTTACTGTCACGCATACAAGATTTAATCCTGCATGAAGTACACGCTGTAATGTCTCGTTCTTTAAAACATCCGTATTCTCAAGTGCAATTATAACTCTGTATCCCTGACTCTTGTAAGCTTCCTTACACTCAAGGATCTCCTGGAACAGATGCTCTGTCGGCTCTTTTCCTGGATCTGCAAAAACAAGAATTGATTTTTGTCCCCGATAAAGTGAAGTCATCAAAACAGGATCACCAACCATCATTCCCTCTGCTGTCACCTGCTGTACTGTCGCATCACTAAGCTCTGCCTCATGGCACTTTTCGGCAATCTTTGCCGGTGCCTGACGAAGCTCAAATACACGATCTTCGCTCATAACAAAGCTACTTGCGATACAGCTGACGCCACCATCAATCTGACGCTGTGTGGTGATGATGCGGTAAGCACCTTTCGCCAAGGAAAGTTCCTTTTCTTCTCCCGGCTCAATTGCAAGATCATCATAGTTTTGCGTCTGATAAACATCATTTTCAAAACGGGCAATCGTCATATGAAGCCAGTACTCAAGCTTACGATCAGATTTATTTACTAAAGTCAGTGTTACCTGCTTCTCTGGCTCATCTATCTTTTGAACTTCCTTTTCCATAGACTCAAAGCAAATCTCACCGTTCTTTTCGCAAACGCCCTCTGCCTTTCCTGTTACTGGATTTAAGCGTGCCAAAATACCAATAGCACGGCAAATCTCAACAAAGACAACTCTCTTTGAAACCTCGGTAATGATCTCACATTTTATGCAGCCATCTGCCTCTGCCGGCCAGTTTCCTGTTCCATAATCCGGCACTGTATTTAAGCCATGATTTACATACTCCCATACCATCTTTGCAGTCACTGTGCCATCCTGTGGAAATACCTTTTTTTCAGATAACAAAGAAACAATACGGCTTCTGCTTCCCATAAGCTTTTCATGACCAGCACGCGGTGCAAGCAGATATTTCTGGTAAAGCTCTGTACAGAAATTGTTCTTATATGGCAATGCAACACGCAAATATGATGCAAGTACCTCTGCTGTAGTATCAAGAAAATCCTTATCACGAAGCGTATCAAGCATCAGACGCTTATCCTCATCTGTAAACTCAGTCATCTGTCTGAATTTTTCAAGCTCCTGTCTGTTTCCTCTTGCATTGACAAAATAGCGATTCCACGGATCACTGCTGTCTTTATCTTCCTTTACAAAGCCTTCCTCATAATCAGCGCGAATCTTCTCACACTCAGCAAGGCGAGCCTCATGCACACTCTTCATCTGTGCACCAGTACTCTTTGGCATAGCCTCAATCGGCGGGTTCAAATCAAAGCGCTCCTCGATTATGCCTTCCATCTTCTCTGGATCTGCTGCCTGCTCCATCTTTAATACAACAGACTGCTGCTCTCTCATATCAATTTTCTGGCCAAGATATTTTCCATTGTAAACGGTGCATACATACAGATCACCCTTACCTGTCATAAAGGACACACTGCCATCAGATGCTGTTTTTTCTTTATGAAGTGGGAAAAGCTCACTATAATTGACAAGACAGAATAAAACAGAAACATTCTGCACTGGTACGCCATGATCAGTTACTGTTACAGTCAGCTTCGCACAATCTGCATAGCGCTCTGTTACATTCATCAGCGCATAAAGCGGTGTCTTGTAGGCTATTTCTGCAGAGCTTTCCAGGTCTGAAAATGCCTTTGCATGAACAAGCATTGCCTTTGATGCAGCTGCAGTAAACCAACCCTTATCAAGTACTGGTTCTGGCTCACATGCTCCAAGATAATGCCAATCGCCATCTGCCCACACCTCAACCCATGCATGGTTGTCATCACAGTGTGCCCAACGCGGAACATAACACTGTCTTGCTGGAATACCAACACTTCTCATAGCAGATACAGCAAGTGTTGATTCCTCACCACAGCGTCCACGAGCGGAATTGCACATACCAAATGGCGCCAGAGTACGATCATCAGACGGAATATAGGTTGCCTTTTCATAACACCAGTAGTTAACCTCAAGTGCGGCCTCTACCATTGTCTTTTTATCCTTCACACGATCAACAAGCTGTCTGTAAATCCACTCACGGCTCTTATCAAGATCCTCGTTATTGACACGCACGCATAATACATATGTAAAGAACAGCTCTGCCGGCACCTTTTTTGCATATAGAACATTCGCATACATATCGAGTGTTGCCTTTACATAGGATGCAATCACTTCTACATCATAAGATACAATATCACACGGATGCATATATGCGTAAAGGTACTTCATGCAGACTGCCTCGTCCTCATCTGCGCTTTTAATCCACGCATCTATCTCTCTCTTTTTGTTCGGACAGCAAGCCATCCACTCTTCATACTGCTTTTCAATTTTTTCCTTCAAAGACGGCTCTAATGCTAACAGCATTTCTTATCTACCATTCCTTTCTCATTAAATCTTTATTCTGTCAGCTCAACCTCCAGCACGGTGTCTACTGCATCTGGCAGAACTGGATCTGGTCCAAGATTTGCAAACACGATATCTGGGTAATCGGTATGAACCCAGCTGTCAGAAATCGGTACCTCACTTCCATCACATAAAAGACGTATCTTCTTTATAGTACCTGGCTTAATTCCTGTAAGCGGCACTGGTCCCATCGTATTTTCAAACATGTGGTAATACAAAAGATTTCCATTTCTTGTCACACGGCCATAATCTGGTTTTTCGATTCCTGCCAGTCCACAGCCATAAACACTCTTACTGTTTTTCTTCATCCATGCACCGATCTCGCTCAAAATCTGCATCGATTCAGGCGGGATGTTTCCATATGCATCGGGTCCAACATTCAAAAGCATGTTGCCTCCCTTTGATACACACTCTACCAACTTTTTTATGATCATTGAGGATGGCTTAAAGAACTTGTCTCTAGCACAATATCCCCAGTTGTTGTTCATCGTAATACATGCTTCCCAGTTCAGCGGATCACCGTTTACATCGCGAATACCATGTGGCGGAATAATCTGCTCTGGGCTTACAAAATCACCGTGATATGGAGTTGGGTTTCCTGTTGCCAGTGAGCCATAGCCCTGTCCACTTGCTTCTAATCGGTTATCAATAATAACCTGCGGCTGAAGTTCTCTGACCATATTTACAAGCTTTGTAGCACCCCACTTTTCTCCCATCATATCGTCATAGGAGAAATCAAACCACAGCACATCAATCTGGCCATAGTTAGTACAAATCTCGCGCACCTGATTATGCATAAATGTTACATAATTATCCCAATTACGATTTTCATTCGTGTAGGCTGGGTTATTTCTCATTGGATGCTGACGATCGCCATAATGTGGAAAATCATCATGATACCAATCGATCAAAGAAAAATACAGACCCACCTTCAAGCCTTCTGCTCGAACTGCTTCTACGTACTCTGCAACAAGATCGCGGCCGCATTTTGTATTAGTAGACTTGAACTCTGTATACTTACTGTCAAACAGACAAAAACCATCATGATGCTTCGCTGTTAATACTACATATTTCATACCGGCTTCTTTTGCCGCTCTCGCCCATTTCTTTGGATCATAATCCTTAGGATCAAACTCATAAAAATATTTCATGTAGTCTTCCTTCGGAATTTCCTCAACACTGCGCACCCACTCGCCTCTTGCCGGAATTGAATACAGTCCCCAATGGATAAACATTCCGAATCTGGCATCTACATACCATTCCATTCTCTTGTTGTACTCTTCACGATTAAACTGGTACATATATCCTCCAATCTGCCAGAGCCTTTTGGCTCTGACATTTCTCATTGATTAGCCCTTTACTGCTCCGATCATAACACCCTTTACGAAGTATTTCTGAACGAATGGATAAATTATCATAACTGGAACTGACGCAATAACGATAACAGAGTACTGAAGAAGATCCTTCAAACCTCTCTGTCTTGCCAGTGCATCGGCATTGCCCATCATCGTCTCATCAATATCATTCATAATAAGGATCTCACGAAGGATGATCTGTAATGGCTGTAAATAATTTGCCTTCTGTAAGTACAAAATTGCATCCTGATAGGAGTTCCATCTTGCAACACCATAGTACAGAACAAGTACTGCGATAATAGGTTTTGACAGCGGAACAACAATACGAATCAAATACTTAAATGGTGTACATCCATCAATCTCGGCTGCCTCATACAGCTCATCTGGAATGGAGTTGATCATATATGTTCTTGCAATGATCATGTTGTATGTAGACATTGCGCCTGGAATAAGCATTGCCCAAATGGTATCTACAAGACCAAGTGCATTTACAAGCATGAAGCTTGGAACCATACCACCAGAGAAATACATTGTGAATACGAAGAACATTGCAACCTTATTGCGCGCGGTAAACTCTTTTCTTGAAAGAGGATATGCACAAAGAAGTGTCATTACAATGTTGATAAATGTTCCGAATACCATGTAGAACAGGGAATTACGAAAACCTGTCCAGAACTTTTTATATGTAAATACTGCCTCATATCCTCGCAGTGTAAAGTCCTTCGGCCAGAAGGATACCTTGCCGCTGATCATCGCCTGCGGATCAGAAAAGGATGCCGCAATGATATGAAGTACTGGAAGAAGCACGATCAATACAATGATCGTCATAACCACATACAGCAAAATTGTAAAAAACTTGCCTAGTGGGCTTTCCATTCTAAACTTGCTAAAACGGTCGTTTGATTTTACCTGTGTCTTACTCATTCGTTTCTCCCTCCTTTACCACAGACTCGTCTCTGTTACCGTCTTACAAATCTTGTTTACTATAACAAGAAGAATAAAGCTTACAAGAGACTGGAACAGACCGGCCGCAGTTGAGAATGAGAAATCACCTCTCGTAAGACCAACCTTGTAAACGAATGTTGAGATTACCTCTGCACGGTCTATATTCATATCATTCTGCATCAGATAAACCTTATCGAATCCGATGTTCATAATGCTTGCACAGTTAAAGATAAGCATTGTGATAATTGTTGGAACGATTGCCGGCAGATCCACGTGAATAATTCTCTGGAAACGGTTTGCACCATCTACGATAGCTGCCTCTTGAAGCTCAGGACTTACACCGGCAAGTGCTGCTATATAAATAATAGAAGAATAACCAGCACCCTGCCAGATACCACTCCATACATAAAGTGACGGGAACAGATTAACTTCACCAAAGAAGTTAATAGGACCAATACCGATTGACTGCAGTGCGCGGTTGATGATACCAGTACGCATATCCATCATACGCATCATCATACCAACCATAACAACGGTAGAAATAAAGTATGGTGCATAAGTAACCATTTGGATAAATTTCTTATACTTCTTGCTTCTCATCTCGTTTAACAGAATTGCCAGAAGAATCGGAATCGGGAATCCTGCAATTAAACTATAAATACCAAGATATAACGTATTGAAAATAATTTTTCTGCTGGATGGTGTTGTAAAGAACTGCTTAAAATACTTCAGTCCAACCCACTCACTTCCTAAGATTCCCTTTCTCGGGGAATATTTCTGGAATGCAACGATAATTCCACCCATCGGAATATAGGCAAAAACAAATGCATAGATCATCGGCAATGCAATAATTGCCCAGAACTGCCAATTATAGCTCTTTCCGAGCTTCTTTTTCTTTTTTGGTTTACTTATTTCTTTCAAGATCAGGTGACCTCCTTTTTTTGTTTTTTTTCATGACAGCACTTTTATTCTGACTTTTAACTTACACATTACGATCAAAATTCATTAGAAAAAGGCAGGTGGAAGTTCCACCTGCCTCCTCCCCAGTCAGATCATCTGCCACAGTATATACACATCAGCTTATTCAGCCTTAAACTGTCTGTCATATGCTGCCTGATAGATATCGATCATAGTCTGAAGACCACATGCATCCAGTTCCTTCAGATAGGTATCCCAATCATCATCAAGGCTCTTTGTTCCCGTAATAAATGCAACCTTTGCACTATTGATATAATTCTTAACCTCAACCTGAATAGTCTGCAGCTCGGTAGACTCATCAGCTGTCATCTTAAGATCTGGCAATACATCAAGATCACCATTCTCTGGATTCTGTCCATATGGCTCCTGCTTTTCCTTTGTTGCATCATACAGAAGTTTCTCAAGACCTGCACTTGTACCAGTATCTACATCCGGATCAGTTGCAGCGCCCAGACGATAATCAGCTGGTGCATAACGGATTACAAGATCCTGCCAGTCATGATTCTGTACCTCAGAAGAATACTGAGCATCATCAGAGATCTTATACATAGCCGGCTCACCATTTAAGCCTACAGAACCATCGTTTGGCTCCCATACCCAGTCTTTTCCTTCATCAGCACCAAACTGTGCGGAGATATCACCTTTCTCAGAGAAGAAGTAATCTACCCAGCGAAGAACTGCTGCCGGATTTGAACACTTGTCTGTAATAGAAAAGCTTCCTGTCTCAAGACCACTATATTTGAAGTATGGTGTAATGCGTGTTCCATCCGGACCTTCCAGAGGAGAAATACACTGATACTGTCTGTAAACTTCATTGTTGGAATCAGAATCAATTCCATCGGAGATGGTTCCAAATGGAACGAACAGAACCGGAACATCTTCCTGATTCATGATGGTACGAAGCTGCTCTGAATCCTGCGTAAAGTTTCCATCATAGATTGCACCGATATCATACAGGCTCTTGATGTAGCGAAGACCCTCTCTCCACTCCTCGGTGGTAGCCGCACTAACCATCTCTCCGTCTGGAGTTAAAGCAAGCTTTCCGTACTCACCGGAATCCAGTGTGAATGAACCCATCAGCCATGCAACGAAATCTACATACCAACCGCTGCTTGCGCCGCCGATTGCGATCTTGTCTGGGTAGGTCTCTACGAACTTCTTACATACATCGTAGAACTCCTGAGTGGTCTGCGGAACATCAACACCCATCTCATCCAGATACTTGGTGTTTACCCACATCTTACGAGCATACTGGCAATGATAGCACTCATTCAGACCAGCAAGCTGATAGATATGTCCATCAGTTTCTCTCATCTGATCCAGATACTGACCCATCTTCTCCATGTAGTTTGGCATATTTGCCTCAATAAGATCATCCAGTGGAATAAGGATGCCTTCCTCAACGCCCCACTTTGCTGCATCTGGTGCATAGTGCATAATAACGTCCGGATAAGTATTAGTATTAAACTCCATGTTCAGCTTCTCAGCACGGTCATCACGTGCAACTGCCTCGAAGGTGAACTTAATATTGGTCAGATCTTCCATGTACTTTGTAAAGTCGTTTGTCTGGAAGTCTTCTACGTTTGGCATGTTGGTACGGAACATTGTGAACTCAAGCGGCTCCTCACTGATTGGATATGTACCTACTTCTGTAAGCTCAGATGCACCGCCGTCTTCTGCTGCAAATACAGACGCGGACGGGATTACCATTGCTGCTGCGCAGAGCATTGCTGCTGCCTTTGTGAACTTTCTCATTTGAAATTCCTCCCTTTTGATTTTTCTTCTCTCTTTTCATACCTTCCACTGCATATATGCCATCTCTCAGGTATGTTCTTAAAAAGTGTTTTTTTGTTATTTTTTACATTTTAACGTAGCTTTTGAATGACGCTACTTTTATTATAACCAATTGTTTTTCACTTTGCAACATATTTTTCACATTTTTGACACATTTCTTTCACATTTTTATCACTTTTTTCAGCATCACTTCCCCAAAAGCAATGTAATCTATTCCCTTTTTTGTGTCCAAGTGATATACTAAGGTTAGTCTTTATTTCGACATTAAAACATATCTTATAAAGGAGATTACCTATGTTTCACTTTGGAAAAAAGAAAGCATCTGTGCCAGAACTAGTCCTTTCGGCTGAAAATATCGAGCTTTACCGTGGACCGCTTAGTGATATACCACTTAGCGAAAAAACAATTCTTGCAACATGTATGGATCTGTACAAGGATCCTCAGCCTTGCTATATTCATCGTGGTGCTGCCCGTCAATATCTGGTTGCAAAGCTAACCGATATGATCACAAATGGCACGCCTGATTTTGCTTTGCTTGAAGAATATACCGGCATTGAACCTATTGATCATGCAGAGCTTACAAAAGACTGACTTATTATCCTGCTGCCGGCGCTATTGTCTGCGGCAGGCATTAAGCTAGATTTATTGTATAAGCATGAACATGGCAAACATAAAAAATACAATCGCAGTCACAAGCTTAATGGCTGGAAGCCATTCTAATGTCTTATTTGACATACGAATTACATTTTTTGTCTTTTCGATTACTAATACAATCAAAAAGCTTGGTATACACATCGCCGTTACATAAACAATAAATGCTGCATTTGTCTGAAGTTTCATTTCCTGCTGCATCTTCATCATGTAAAGAATAGCAGCTAAATATACTTGTCCCGTGCAGAAAAATTCTCCTGCTGAAATCACAATTCCTAAAACAACTGCTGCCGGAATCATCCACTTTGCGTTTATTTTAGATGCCTTTTCAATGCGCTCGTGATTCCATTTACGAAGCGCTGTAGGAAGCTGCATTCGTATTTTTCCATACTGCTTTCGTTTTACATTGACAAAATCAATCAGATATAATATCGCAAGTATAAAAAATACTGCTGCAAAAATCCATGTAAGTACATTGCTGATACTTAAAAATATATCCTGCCCTATCGCCATGAAAAGTTTATATAATCCCATTCCCATCGCAAAATATGCTGTAAACTTTCCTGCAAGATAAGCACATCCCGTTTTTATAACAGAACGTCCTGACATTGCAATCGCTGCAAGCAGCATCAAAAGCATAGAAGCACCACATGGATTGACTCCGTTAATAAAGCCAGTGATTGCAAGACCAATATAGGTTTGTGTGGATTCAGATTTTTCTTCTTTTGCCTCATCAGATGACAATAGCGCATCCAAATCGAAGTTAGTTAACCCACCTGACTTCCATACCTGCTCAAGATTTTTTGTGATCTCGTCTGCACCACTTAGATAGCCATCTTTATAGAATACAATCGGCACCTGCTGCTTGTCTGATGGTACATTGTAAAGTGAAAACAGCTTTTGCACAAGAACAACTCCGTCCCCCTCGGCTATGTTAAATTCGTGAACGGTAAGTGTTCCAGCTTGGGCGGTTTGTTCTTCAGATTTCATTTCTTTTAAAAGTGCTTTCACCTCACTGCAATCGGTACACGATACAGTTGAAAAGTAAAGTAACACTGCATCGGTGCTTGTATCCTGCGATACTGCATCGCGAAGCTGACCTTTCCAATCAACCGATGAATCAGCTGTGGACTCTTCTTGTGAGCCTTCTAGTAACTTGGCTTTTTCATTCTGCAACACGTTTTCTAAGTTTTCTTCACTTGTCTGCTTTAAGGTCGTAACAATCTTTTCCTTAATCTCGTCTAAACTACTTAAGCAAACTGTAGCCACTCCATCATCTGAAAGAAAGAATAGTGCTGGAAGGATTGTCGAATCTTCCTCTAGTTCAAGCTCCTGTAATCGTTTTTGAAAATGCTTTCGTTCTTCTACCCGAAATGTATTGTAGACGGATATCTCATACGGATACTCAGATTTTAAAGGTTTGATTGTTTCCGACACAATCTCAAAGAAATCATCCTCTGGATGGCAGGCACCACAGACATTGTACTGGTAATACTCAAGCTGTATTGTCTGCACAGAATCCCCAGCTGTGCTTTCCGAGGCCATGCTGACCGCCCTGCCATGCCCAAAAATACCTAATGTAATAACAATTGTAAGCACAATCACGCTTGCTATCAACTTCCGAACTGAACTACTTTTCATAAAAAACCGCTCCTTATTTTCTCTCTATCATATCATTTTCAGAAGGCGATAGCAAGTGAACTTCTAAATCCTATTTAATAGAGCGGTCCATACTGCTTGCATGCCGCATAATCAGCTGCCTGAACATCTGTAGTTCCAAAGCTTGCCCATGAATGCGGACGGAAGACTTTCTCCTTATCTACATTATGCATTGTTACTGGAATGCGAAGCATACTTGCCAGCGTAATCAAATCTGCACCAACATGTCCGTATACTGTAACTCCGTGGTTTGCACCCCAGTTTGCCATTACGCTGTAAACATCGGTAAATGCACCCTCACCTGTAAGTCTCGGGCAGAACCATGTAGTAGGCCATGTCGGATCGGTACGCTTATCAATTGGATTGTGAATCTCATCCGGCAGATCTGCTGTCCAACCCTCTGCAATCTGGAGCACTGGTCCAACTCCGTCAATAATATTAAAACGAAGCATCGTTACAGGCATTTCAGCGTGGCAGCGGAAATGGCTTGAATAGCCGCCGCCGCGGAAGTATTCATAATCTGCTCTGCACCAGTCAGTTGCTTCAAGACAATTCTTGATATCCTCTTCCTTCATCTCCCAGAATGGCTTCATTAAATGATTTCCATTCTCGTCAACACATGCGCCAGATCCATCAAGTGCTGTCGCACCAGAATTGATCAGATGGATAAATCCATTTGAAGCTACACCGTCTGGCTTATGTCCAGTTACTCGCTCACACGCCTCTGGACTCCAGTATGTACGCACATCATGGAAGCACGGTGCTGAACCAGAAATCAGATTTCCAAGAAGCATTGCAATTCCATTGCATGTATCATTTTCTGTTGCAAACGGAGTCGGTGCCTTTGGTCCATTCCAGTCAAATGTGGAAGCTAAAATTGCCTCTGTAAAGTCGGCATTTGGCAGCCAGTCTGTCCACTGTCTCTGTCCCTGGAAGCCACCGGCAACTGCATTTCGTCCCAGTGCCTCTTCATGCCATCCAAGCTCATCAAGACGCGGATTTCCATAAAGAATATCACGCATAATAAGAGTCATCTTTACAATAAATTCCCAGTCCTTATCAGGAGCAATTACCTTTGATTTTGTAATAACATCTGGGAAATTTTTACCTGCATTCTTATCAAACCCTTCTCTGCAGTTTTCCTTTACCCATGCAAGAGCTCTCTCATACTCTTCGTGATCATAAATTCCGATAGTGATACGGCGAAGAATCTCAACCTCATCAACCCACTCTGCACGAATGCCGAAATATTTCTGAAGTACATCTGCATCACAGAAGCTTCCTGCAATTCCCATAGTTACTGCACCGATATTAACATATGCTTTATTGCGCATCCAGCCTGCTGCAACTGCGCCTCGTGCGAAACGAAGAATTTTTTCTGCTACATCAGCAGGAATGGAAGTATCGTTTGCATCCTGAACATCATGTCCATAGATAGAAAATGCCGGCAGACCACGCTGTGCATGTGCTGCCAAAACTGCTGCCAAATAAACAGCACCTGGACGCTCTGTTCCATTGAATCCCCATACAGCCTTAATTGTGGTTGGATCCATATCAAATGTCTCTGTTCCATAGCACCAGCATGGTGTTACTGATAATGTTGCCGTTACGTTCTGCGTGGAAAACTGTTCTGCAACACGTGCTGCCTCTGCACCACCACCGATTGTAGTACAGCCAACTACGCACTGTACTGGCGTTCCATCCGGATATTTTAAATTCTCAGAGATCAGCTTTGCTGCGTTCTCTGCCATTGCCATAGTCTGAGCTTCAAGACTTTCACGTACACCGCCCCAGCGTCCATCGATAACCGGGCGGATTCCAATCTTTGGATATAACATAAGTATCCTCTCTTTCTATTTATATAGATCTCTATTTTGTTCGATAAAATTTTAAATCATCGTAACTGCGCTTATTTATCTGTTGGTTCCCCTTCATCTTGGCGTTCAAACTTTTTATAGCCTGGATGCTTTCCTGTGATATGATAATAGGAACGCAGATTGATCAACTTATCGATATTCTTACGATCAATATCGTAGCTTCCGCCAAGCAAAATTGCATTAAGCGTAATCTTTGCCCACAATTCAAGGCTTTCCATTCTATAATAAGCAGTAATGACATCACTTCCAACGGCTAATGCACCATGATTTTCAAGAAGCATTACATCATGCTCGTTTAAATATGGCTCGATTGCGTCCGGCACTTCTGTTGTACTCGGTGTTCCATATGGTGTAAGCGGAACAGCTCCAATTGCAGCTACATCCTCGATCATGTTATACATATCCATCGGTCTGTGTGCAACTGCAAAACCAGTTGCTGTCGGTGGATGTGCATGTACTACTGCCCTTACATCGTCACGTTTTTCGTAGCATCTCATATGCATCTTAATCTCACTTGACGGACGCAGTCCCTCTGCTCCCTCTAAAATGTTTCCTGATGCATCGATACGAAGCAACTTATCTGGTGTGATAAAGCTCTTGCTCATTCCAGTTGGTGTTGCAAGAAATGTTCCATCATCCAAACGTACACTTACATTTCCATCGTTTGCTGCAACCCATCCCAACTGCCACATTTTGTGACACACATCACAAATTTGGTCTTTAATCTCGTCGATCTGCATTTTCATCCCTCCTGTTTTCATTGATATCACTTCCCGTCAGATATATCTGCCGAGAGTCTTTATAAACTTTCTACCCTGATTATACATTTCATTTTAATTTATGTCATTGTTTATCATGATTATCTATTGGATTATATTGATATTTTGTTGTTTTTGCTGTATAATCAAGTTGTTTTTTTCAATTTTTTCCTCGAGTTTGTTTTACCAAACCCATATTTTCTTGTTTATGTTGATAAGTGCACAAAAACAATAGCACATGTGCACATTTATTTATGAAAGGATTTATATGAAATTTTTAGCTCTGCACGAGAATGCAGCCAGAGGCACCTCTGACTTTCCAATTGAATTGTACTATGTTGATAGAAGTCATCCCCGATATGAAATGCCCTTTCACTGGCACCTTGAATATGAGATGATGCTTGTGTTAAGTGGAAGTTTCTCTTTATCAGTTGATGGAAAAACTAAGACCTTGCACAAAGGTGATACTGCCATCATTTCTTCCGGAGCCGTACACGGCGGTGTTCCTGACAATTGCATCTATGAGTGTCTCGTATTTGACACCAGCCGCTTTATGGAAAGCAGCAGCGCACTGCTTCACAGAAAGTACTGCGACTTTTTTGACACTGATACGCTTATTTATCCTTTTTTTGAAAAAGGTACTCACTGCAATAAACTGATCTGCCAGATGTTTGATGTAATGGATAAGCGTCAAACCGGCTACGAATTTTTTACAGTCGGACTGATGTGGCAGCTATTTGGTCAGATTCTGTATGATCGCTCCTATACTGTCACTGATATGTCTGAGCGCAGAAATGCAAAGAGTACCGAACAAATTAAAACGGTACTCAATTATATCAGAAAAAATTATGCCTCACGCCTGACGCTTGCTGATCTTGCTGATGTTTTAAATCTTTCTCAAGAACATTTTTGTCGGCTGTTTCACTCAATTACAGGAAAATCTCCTATTGATTATTTAAATTATTACAGAATTGAATGTGCCTGTGAGCTTTTATCTTCTTCCCAAAAAAGTATCACAGAAGTCGCCTACTCATGTGGCTTTAATGATCTAAGTTACTTTAACCGCATCTTTAAACGATATAAAAAGGTGACACCCGGTCATTACCAAAAGACTATGCTCGCCAAAAAAACAGAATAAAAATAACCCCATGAGCAAGATAATCACGCTTTGACTCATGGGGTTGTAACTAACTACACTTATTTAAGGTTGTACACACATCCTTCAAACAGCTTTAAACCTGTCTCTGTATTCGAAATTGTAAAGTAAAATGGATGATCCATGTTCATCTCAACTATATCATCCTCTGGCAAAAGTGCCATTGCTTCCATAAGCATCATAGTTACTGCTGCTGCCTCTGTTCCGTTTTCATCATTTTTGATTGCTGTTTTATGGTAGATTGATCCAACTGCCATCTCTTCATCTGTAAGTCTGTCATAAATACAGCCATCGAAAATTCCCTCTAATCCAAGTTCTTTTAATATATCCTTTAATTCATTTCCATATTCCATCTCAAACTTTGGCATTGAAAGAGAGACCTCGCGTCTATCCCACTCTTGCTTATCTGCCTCAAGCCCAAGCTGATAGAGATAATCTTTTTCGCTCCATTTATCAGTAGTTATGCTGTCCTTTGGCAGATAAACCGTCATCTCACAGCCACCATGGTAAGGCAGACGAATCATCTGGTACTCATCATTTTCTGCATATTCAAAATGATCCTGCTGATGCATCATATCCACAGATATATCACCCTCTTTTCCATGGAAGATCTGCTTGTCTGTTAACTCTTTTTCAAATGCATTTACCCATGCAGCCTTAAAATAAACAGCATTTAAAAGTGTCATTCGAATACCCGGATCCATTGGTTCATCAAGATTGATGGAATCAGCCCGTGTGTCTTCTCATTGACCCAATCATTGATTTCATTCATTGTTTCCTCTGATGATAAATCACAGCGCTTTAGTGATGCCTGATATGTATTTGAAAGTATATCTGCCAGATCGTCAAATGAAGATGACATCTTCATTTTCTCGTCCACATACATAGCATTTGCTGTTTCTAAAATTGACTTTGGAACACTGTAATCATCACTTTCTACACTTACTACTTCCTCTGATGAATCTGATGACGCTTCACTTTCATCTTCCTGATTTTCCTTATTTGTTCCAAGAAGCGCTGCCAGTTCTTCCTGCGCTGCTAAAATCTCACTCTCACTCATATTGTTTAAGTCAAGAAATTCTTTTAACTGCTCAATCTGTCCACCGCTTTCAGAGCAGTGACTAAGAAGCGTCAGTGCTGTTGCAATACTATAGGAAGAAATAAATACATTTTCATTCTTTGCCGTAAGCTTTTCCATTAACATTGATCCGATTCGGTTATCTGCCTGCACAATCGTATCGACATAATTTTGTTTTCCCTGATCCACAGGATATTCCTCATCCTCAAGCGTTGGAATTTCGATCAAATCATCATGAGAGCCTGCCGTTGTTTCTTCCACAGTCTCATTGCCCCATACAGGTGCGGCTGCCTGCATCACTTGTGAGCATGCCATCATCATTCCCATTGCAGCTGTCAGTCTCATTAAATTCTTTCTTCTCATATCATTATCCTGCCTTTCCTAATATTATGTACTCCTTTGATACCAGATTACTTTCACAAAATTTTATTTAAGACTTTTATGTCTTCACTCTTTAAGACGGAAAATCAGATGTGAGGTTACACACTCTGAAAAAAATTTTATCAATTAATCCACAACTGTGACTATGCCCATGCCGCAGATCGTATCTGCTGCTGCCTGCACGACTTTTCGCAGCGTATCAGCCTGCAAAGTATAGGAAACATTATTTTGTTCAAATGAAGCGAAAAAATAACTAGAACCTTCTTTTTTATAAAAGAATACATCTATCCCACCAATACTAGTAGCTGGCAATTCATTATGTGATGTCTCATCTTCACTGATCTGACTTTTTGTTTCTTTTCCCAATGTGATCGTTGAAACCGAAAGTGTATTTTTATCTTCAGGTTCCGCGTAAGCCTCTGCCTCCGCCAGTGTTTCGCTCCCCTCGAGCGCTAATATTTCCTTTTCATATTCGCGTTCTGTATATGCATCCATCATCAACGCGCCATCTGTTTGATCTTTTTTTGCCGTGATCTTTCTTCCCATAACGGTTCCTGCGGTGAAAATACAAATACCTGCGGCCGCCGTAAGTGCTGTCCGCAAAAAAATCACTTTTCCATTTGTTTTTTTCTGCTTTTCTTCTTTTAACTGTTCTAATCCAGCTTCCTCTATAAGATCATCATCCACAAAGCGCAAGCTGTCTAACAAATCCTTTTCTGTCATATCCAAATGCCCTCACTTTCCAGATATTTTTTTAACCGCCCACGTATTCTATGTAGCCTCACCTTTGCACTGCTCTCACTTATCTGCATCTGATGTGCCAGATCTTTTATGCTCACACCATACCAGTAACGCTTCATAAATAAAAGTCTGTCCTGCTTTGACTGTGTCCTCAAAAAAGCTGTTATATTCTGTCCGATCTGTTCCCCCTGCACCTTATCTTCATTGCGTGAATCTGGAATGCACTGCTGCATTTCATGCGTAAGCTCAACTACCAAAGCACTTCGCTTTTGCGCATTTTTATGATCCAGCACATCAAAACATAAAAAACGGCATATCTTTGCAAGGTACGCAAAGAAAAACTGCGGTCTTGTCGGGGGTATAGAATTCCAAGTTCGAAGATAAGTATCATTGACACATTCCTGTGCATCTTCTCTGTTTTCCAAAATGCCAAATGAGAGTCTGCCAAGCTTTTCCCCATAATGCGTCTGTGTTTCTTCTATTGCTTTGGGATCTCGTTTCCAATATAGCTCTATAATTTCATCATCCTTTGTCTGCAATCGCTTACCCCCTAACTGATATCTTCCTAATATATAAGAAGGATTTTTTTGTGCTGCGTTACATTATAAAATAAAATGCACCCGTCATTTGACAGATGCATTTTTCTTTTCTTACGCTTCTACGCTGACAAGCTCAATTGTAAAGTTTAATTCCTTGCCTGCCATCTCATGGTTTGCATCAAAAGTAATAGTCTTATCATCTTTTGCAACAACCTTAACTGGGAATGGCTGACCAAACTGATTAGACAGATATACCTGCTGACCTGCCTCAAGTTCCTCTGAACCTGGGAGCTGCGCAATCTCAAGTGTAAAGATCGCAGCCGGATCCGGCATGCCGTATGCTTCCTCTGGCATAAGATGGATCTCAACAGACTCGCCAACTTCCATGTTTGCCACAGCCTGATCAAAACCCCTAATCATCTGACCAACACCACAGATAAACTCAAGCGGCTCCCCGCGATCATAAGAGGAATCGAACTGTGTTCCGTCATTAAATGTTCCCTTATAATGAGTGCGGCACTTCTTTCCTACATTCTTACCTTCCATGATCGGCTCTGGTGTTCCACAGCCGCCGTGGCATCCGCCGCAGCCGCCCTCGCAGCCAGACTCTTCACTCTCCTCACCATGACAGCAATGACCGCCTTCTTCATGATGATGATCGCAAGTTCCCTCACTGGTGCACTCAAGTGTTCCATTTACGTAGCTTTCGGCAGCCTCATTTACATCACCAGAAACGCCGGCACATACCTTGATTCCAGCCTCAGAAAGTGCTTCCTGCGCACCGCCTCCAATGCCGCCGCAGATTACAACATCAACTCCTGCATCAGCAAGAAAACCTGCCAGCGCACTATGTCCTGCTCCATTTGAGCCAACTACCTCGCTTGAAATGATCGCGCCATTCTCCACTTCAAAAATCTTAAAATTCTCTGTTTTTCCAAAATGCTGGAAAACAGATCCGTTGTCATACGTTACTGCAATTTTCATTTTCAAATTCCTTCCCTGCAATTTTGAACCCTACTGTTTCTATTAAATCGCATATTGTATTGATTATACCCTGAGACTATCAGCTGCGTCAACCATTTCTTTTTTTGGATTTGCAACCCATTGCTATCAGGGGTTGTTTTTTGCTATAATGACAGTGCTGATTTTATTAAGAAATTCTTAGGCTTTTTGAAAAGTCTGCGATAAATGAAAGGAACATTATGAATGTTGTAATTGCAATTGACTCCTTTAAAGGAAGTCTAAGTTCATTAGAAGCTGGTGAAAGCGCTGCTAATGGCATAAAAAAGGTCTACCCTGATGCCACTACAGTGATTCGTCCACTCGCTGACGGAGGCGAGGGCACGGTTGATGCACTTGTCGCTGGCTGCGGCGGTAAAATGACAACTGTTTCTGTCACAGGACCACTAGGCGAGACTGTTTCATGCCAATATGGTATTGTCTCTGCTACTAAAACTGCCATAATTGAAATGGCTGTGGCTGCTGGTATTACACTTGTCCCACCGCAAAAGAAAAATCCGCTTCACACCACAACTTATGGTGTCGGTGAAATTATTGCTGATGCAGTTAAACGCGGCTGCCGGCACTTTTTGATTGGCATTGGAGGAAGCGCCACAAATGATGGCGGCATCGGTATGCTTCAGGCACTAGGCTTTGGAATGCTTGATGAGAATGGTAATCAGGTTGAATTTGGTGCTAAAGGACTTCGCCAGCTTAAATCAATCACAACTAGCCATGTGCTGCCAGAGCTTTCAAAATGTACATTCCGTGTTGCCTGCGATGTCACAAATCCACTTTGCGGCTCTACTGGCTGCAGTGCTGTTTTTGGACCGCAAAAGGGAGCTGACTCTGAAATGATCAATATGATGGATCGCTGGCTAAAAGACTATGCATTACTCTCACGCAAATATTTTCCAGATGTAAATGAAAGTCTCTCCGGTGCAGGTGCTGCCGGAGGACTTGGCTTTGCTTTTTTAACATTTTTACATGCCACGCTTGAATCTGGTATTAAGATTGTTCTTGAGGAAACAAAGCTTCGCGACTATATTCAAAAGGCCGACATGGTTGTAACAGGAGAAGGCCGCCTTGATGGGCAGACTGTCATGGGAAAGGCGCCTATCGGTGTCGCAAAAATTGCAAAGGAATATGGTAAGCCTGTAATTGCCTTTTCCGGCTGTGTCACAAAAGATGCCATCGCCTGCAATGAGCACGGGATTGATGCATTCTTTCCAGTACTTCGAAGCGTTTCTACACTTGATGAAGCGATGTGCCGCACAAATGCAATGCAAAATATAGAGGATACTGCTGAGCAGGTATTTCGCCTGATACGAACATTCTCCCATTAAACATATTGCTTTCAAGATTGCTGTATGCTGCAAATTATTCTGTATCAAAAGCCAAAAAAGAAGGATCTGTCGAATTGGCAAATCCTTCTTTTTTATTTCACATCTTTTATGTATTTATGCTAATGGCTTTCCTGTCAGCATCTCATAAGCCTGCAGATACTTCTCAATTGTCTTATCAACAATCTCCTGCGGCAGTGTCCAATCGTTGTCCGGGTTTGCCTTTAACCAATCACGAGCAAACTGCTTGTCAAAGGATGGCTGACCATGTCCTGGCTCATAGCCATCTGCCGGCCAGAAACGTGAGCTGTCCGGTGTAAGCATCTCATCACCGATAACGATATTTCCATTCTCATCCAGACCAAACTCAAACTTGGTATCTGCAATAATAATGCCCTTGCTCAGTGCGTAGTCTGCACACTTCTTATACAGTGCGATAGTGTAATCACGAAGCTTCTGTGCATACTCCTCTCCTTTTCCTGGGAAATACTTCTCCAGATGAGCAATGCTCTGCTCATAAGAGATATTCTCATCATGATCACCGATCTCAGCCTTTGTAGATGGTGTATAAATTGGCTCAGGCAGCTTATCAGACTCCTTTAAGCCCTCTGGCAGCTCAATTCCGCATACCTTTCCAGTCTTCTGGTAGCTTGCCCAGCCACTTCCAGTGATATATCCGCGCACAATACACTCCAGAGGAAGCATCTGCAATTTGCGGCACATCATACTGTTTCCATCAAACTTCTCCTGCTGGAAAAACTCCGGCATATCCTTTACATCCGTAGAGATCATGTGATTTGGAAGAATATCTTTTGTCATGTCAAACCAGAATCTGGACATCTGAGTAAGGACAGTTCCCTTCTTAGTTACCACGTTGTTCAGAATGACATCGAAACAGCTGATACGGTCAGTTGCTACCATGATCAGGCTGTCGCCATTATCATAGATTTCGCGTACCTTGCCTTCTTTGATTGGCTTTAACTCTCTCATTGTAAATACCTCATCCTTATATAATATTGTATTATGAGCGGATTTTTTGCTTCTTTACAGATATTATTCTGGAAGCTACTTCCGCAACACATCTACACTACCACTACTTCTGCTGTGTTGTCAATAGTTAATGTGTTTCAAACATTATATTACTTGACAATGGTATGATTTCATACTATACTTTTTAAGTACGATTTCATACCTTTATTTTTAATTAACGGAGGAATTTTATATGAGTGTTCAATCTTCTGCTTCTCTCAAACGTCTCAACCATTTGCAGTGTGAGATGAGCGTTGTTTACCATGAAATGTCACTATCTGTCGGCCAATCTGACAGCGTCATTCAAATTTTATATACGATATGTGACAGTGGTGGGGAAAGTTGCCTACTTCACGATATCTGTAATCTGACCGGTCTGCCAAAGCAGACAATCAATTCTGCGATTCGAAAGCTTGAGCAGGAACATATTTTATATTTGGAATCAACCGGTTCTCGAAATAAACGCGTCATTTTGACAGAAAAAGGAAAACAATTGGCCGCAAAGACGGCTGGAAAAGTCATCGCTGCTGAAAATCGAATTTTTGAGGAGTGGGGATCTGAGGAAGCAGAAAAATTCCTCGCCTTAAATGAGCGATATTTAAAATGTCTGCGCGCAGAGCTAAAACGCTTAAAAGAAGAAACTATGTAAGGAGACTGTAAGTCATGAAAATCCAATTATCGGATCATTTTACTTATGGAAGACTGTTTCGCTTTACGCTTCCTTCCATTGTTATGATGGTTTTTACGTCAATCTATGGTGTCGTTGACGGTTTTTTCGTTTCAAATTTCGCTGGAAAAACTGCATTTGCTTCGATCAATCTGATCATGCCTTTTATCATTATCATTGGAAGCCTTGGCTTCATGGTCGGAACCGGTGGCACGGCTCTTGTCTCCCGCATTCTCGGTGAGGGCGATGAGAAAAAGGCAAACAAATATTTTTCAATGTTAATTTATCTGACGATCATAATGGGTATCGTTTTATCGGTTATCGGTGTTGTTTTCATGCGCCCGGTTTCAATTCTTCTTGGCGCAACCGATGCGATGATTGAGGACTGTGTTTTATATGGAAGAATTGTCATTAGCTTTACTGCCGCATACATGCTTCAAAATGTATTTCAAAGCTTCCTTGTTGCTGCTGAAAAGCCAAATCTTGGACTGATTGCCACTCTTGCTGCTGGTTTTACCAATATGATCTTGGATGCTGTTTTTGTCGGTGTCTTCAGATGGGGAATCACAGGTGCTGCACTTGCGACTGGAATTAGTCAGTGTATCGGCGGTTTGCTTCCTCTGATCTATTTTATTCGTCCAAACAACAGCAAACTGAGACTAACAAAAGCATCCTTCGAGCTTCGCCCAATTTTGCAGGCCTGTGCCAACGGTTCCTCGGAGCTTATGAGTAATGTCTCTGCCTCAGTCGTCGGTATTGTCTACAATTTCCAGCTGTTAAAATACCTCGGAGAAAATGGTGTTTCTGCCTATGGTGTTTTGATGTATGTTCAGTTTATTTTCGTAGCAATTTTCTTTGGCTATGCAATCGGTTGTGCCCCTGTCATCGGCTTCCACTACGGAGCTGGAAACCACAGTGAACTGCAAAATCTCTTAAAAAAGAGTGTAAAAATTATGATGAGTCTAGGTGTCATCTTAACTGTCCTTGCTCTTTTATTGGCACATCCTCTGGCAAAGATTTTTGTCGGCTACGATGCAGAGCTGCTTGCAATTACAGAGCACGCCTTTAAGTTGTTCTCATTTTGCTTTTTACTGTCAGGCTTTAATATTTTCTCCTCATCATTTTTCACGGCTCTTAACAACGGTGGAATCTCAGCCGCGATTTCTTTCCTTCGTACACTGATTTTCCAGACACTGTCTGTTCTGATTCTTCCGATCTTTCTCGGAGTGGACGGCCTCTGGGGTGCAAATGTAGCCGCTGAAATTTTTGCGTTTGTAATTTCACTTGCATTTCTTGTTGCAAATAGGAAGAAATATCATTACTAATATTTGCAAAAAACAGAATCAAAAAGCCACTGGGGACAGGTTTATAACTCTGACGAGCCACAAAAACCTGTCCCCAATGTTTTTTTATTCTTCGCTTTCAGCAGTATTCTCTGCCTCACTTGTTTCCTTTAAATTCTTTTCATCAGTCTTTGAAGATACTTCTTCACTGCTTGCCTTCTCGCTGCTTTCCTTTTCGCTGCTTCCTTCTTCGCTGGACTCCTCCTCGATCTGGGATGGATCATAGATATTTACACCGATTACAACTGCGCTTGTTCCATTTCCAGAGTCAAGCTTTCCAATCTGGAAGCTGTTCATTGTATAATCGCCATACTGATCAGTTTCATTGTACCAGAATGCACCCGTTGTGTGGTAAACAGTTCCTTTACCGCCATCCTGATCATTTTCCTGATAATTATCTTCATCGCCAAATGCCTCACGCGCTGCAGCAACCGCCTTATCAAACAGCTCGTCTAACTGCTCTGCTGTGTAGGTATCCTCAAAGTAAACTGTCAGTGTTGTCAAACCACCATTTGGATCAAAAACAGGCTGCATACCAACGGAAATATAATTAAGAAGCTTAACAGAGTAATTGATGTCACCCATCGTCTCGCCCTCTGTAAATGCTGTCGTAGTGCCAATCGGCATTGCGATCTCTTTTTCAAGATCCTGATAACTGCTTAACCATCCCAGATCCTTGTACTGGAAAGTACCATCAGCTGCCTGGAAATCAGTAATCTTAAACTCCTCTAGTGTATCAGCTGCTGCCGTTGTCTTTATTTTATTTGCATTTGCATAAGAGCCATAGCCCATTCCGCTTCCATAATAACATCCTGCTGCAGACAGCATCATCATACTGATACCTCCTGCAAGTAATGTCTTCTTTAATAAATGTCTCATAAATAATTCCATGCCTTTCACTCATTGACCTAATTAGCTTATCGTTTGCTGTCAATGTACATTATATCCATTATATCAAATCAGACTGAGAAATCAATAAAAAAACTTTAAAATTACTATTGACAAATCTATTGTGATCTGCTATTATAACACATGTTGTAGCGCTATCGCCAAACGGTAAGGCACTGGACTCTGACTCCAGCATTTTCCAGGTTCGAATCCTGGTAGCGCTGTTAAATTTAAGGACATCGCGGATGCGATGTCCTTTTCTCGTTGAAGCCAGTGGTGACAGATATAAAGCCACAATACCTGTCACCATGGCTTTTTGACTTCTAATTTGTTTCATGGCTACTCCTCATAGCAAATAGACTGGATATTGCCCGTAATCAAAACCTCCTCTGTCGCAAAGTAAAAAATCGTTAAACATCGGCCAGTGATTTTGATTTGATGCCTGCCTGCCAACAGACAGATTTCGTCTTCTTTACAGACAAGAAGCTTTTTAAAATTTCGAATTTGCATCTGGCTGTTTCCAGAAAGAAGCGAAATCTCACGTCCCATCACAACATCAGTTGGAAGATGAAGACAATCGACCAGATACTCAACTCTTTTTCTAGGTGTTTGCTGAATCTGATATTTCTTCAATGACCGAATTTTACTCGATTTCTTATCTTGCTTCCTATTCCGACTTTTATTTTTTCTTGACATTTCTTTCATAATAGACTGACTCACTTTTGTTCTTATGAAAATCTATGACAATTCAATTCTTTTTATGAAAACACCCCTTCAGATACAAATGTATCCGAAAGGGTGTATCAATCCTTAGTAGATTCCCATAAAACGAAGTGTCGGTGATACGCGGGACTTTGTAATTGAAAGCCGAAGCGCATCTGTCTGGATCTTCTCTAGACAAGCAATCTTCTTATAGCCAATCACAGTACCCTCGTAGATCGTTTGATAGTTTCCTGCCTCATCAGCTGCCTCTAGTATAAACTGCTCTACTCGCTGGCTCTTTGTGATATCTTCCTTTAATACAACATATTGAATCGTCTGAGGCTCATTCCACTTTGCTGTGACAGTCAGTGTATGCGTTCCCTTTGGCACTACAAAGGATGCATCATCGTCCACTCGAATGCAATCGATGCTGTTCGATTCATTACTCGACTTTCCTATTTCAGCCTCTGTGTCCGCTGTAAGCGTTGCCAGATCTAACACATTCTTAAAAAATGCGTTTCTTAGAAATGCACCAAGCTCACGAAGCGCGCCTTATCATTTCATGAAAACGTCCCTCTCTTGTCGGTGGAATATTTAACAAAAAGGTGGCATTTCCGCCCACACTGTTAAAGTAAACCAAAAGAAGCTCCTCAAGTGATTTTACCTTGTTATCCTCTGACTCATGATAAAACCAGCCTGGGCGAATCGATGTGTTGACCTCTGCTGGATACCAAATGAGTGTCTTCTCACCGCGAAGAATTTCTCTGCTTCCCAGATCTAAATCGCTTGCAGCAAGGCGTCTTGTTCGAAATCCATCCTCATCAAGCTGTTGACTCTTTTCGGCAACCTTCTCTGTATCCTTTGCGCGAAGTGGCACAACACTCCACTCAGATGGTCTTGTATCTCCAGCCTCATTGCCACACCAGCGCACATCCGGGCCACAGACACTGATGCAGGCATTTGGCTGAAGACGGCGAATGGTCTCATAGTAACGATTCCAGTCATACACCTGTTTTTTGCCATTCTTGCCCTCACCGCAGGCACCATCAAACCAGACAGCAAAAATCTCACCATAATTTGTCAAAAGCTCCGTCAGCTGACCCACAAAATAGTCATTATAGGCATCCCCTGTTCCGTAAGTCGGATGATTTCGATCCCACGGAGACAGGTAAACACCAAACTTTAAGCCATGGCGATGGCAGGCATCCGATAGCTCACGCACAACATCTCCTTTTCCCTCTCGAAACGGACTGTTTGCAACTGTATGACTTGTAAATTTACTTGGCCATAGGCAAAATCCATCATGATGCTTACAGGTCAAAATAAGTCCCTTCATTCCAGCCTCTTTTGCCACCTGCGCCCACTCATCAGCATCCAAATTAGTCGGGTTAAAAACCGATTCACTCTCTGTTCCATCTCCCCACTCGCGATCGGTAAATGTATTCACAGTAAAATGAATAAAACCATAAAACTCCATCTGTTCAAGTGCAAGCTGACGCGCACTCGGCACAACGCTTGTGAGCTTCTTTTCGTACATAAATTCGTCTTGATTCATAGATATATCCTTCCATTATGAGGATACGAACGAACTGCTCCGTTGTTTCACGCCCCTAGTATCCTCAAGAAATCAGCTGCCCAGAAAATCAGCTCCCCAATTCGATACAGCTCACTTTCTCTGCTAATTTTATGCCACTGTCTGCGGTACTCATAATACCAAATTTCAAGTGCCTCTGCAAGCTGCCTTGGATCACCTGTATAGGCATCCTGATGACCAAGATACTCTTTATCAAGTACCTGTAAAATTGTATTTAATATGATCTGTCCCTCTGCCATATGGAGGATCGGACTGATGCTCTTTCTCTTGTCCGCTTCGATATGAGGAAGCAGTGCTGCTACCTTTTCCATATCACTCTTGATTGTCTCATTGCATGCATCGATATGTGGCAAGCTCTTTTCAATGCGCGGCAGATATCCCTTCCAAAATGCCTCCATATCTTTTCCAGCGATATGATAGCGATAGGTTTCTGAAAACTGCACAAACTCTCCCCAGTGGATCACTGCCTGATCACTCATATGACTTAATGTCTCAATAAGAGTAGCTGATGCATCGCCATACTCAATAACAGAAATATCTGCATTGATCTCTTCTCTTTCTGGAATTACGCGATTCCATCCAAATGCTGCACCATAAATGATGCCCACAAGTGCGAGTTCTGGGTACTGAAAATGTCCATAATCGCCCCAATCTGTCGTGAGAAGTCCCTCTCCGTCAAATTGATGGGCAAATACTGCCATCTTTTTGATATTCTCATAGGCAATTTCAAGTAGGTGAATCGTCTGATTCCATCCCTGAACACCTGGACACAGATACTGATGTGCACCGTTTTCCCAAAGCTTTCTGACATTGGTATCCCCCGGTGCCAAGCCGTAATCCCATGTCATACAGATGATGTCCTTTGGAAGCTCTTTGATGGTCTCTGGATGTGCAGCAATGATATCGCCCCAGAACATTGGTCGCTTTCCGATTTCCTCTACATGCTCGCATACGCGGTTCACCCATTGAATATACATCGCATGTGATCCAATTTGATCGGCAACTTCTTTTCCTCTTCCCTTTCCAAGATCAAAGGTTTCATCACAGTTGATATTGAACAGATTAGAACGAAATAGTGGACTGTACTCATCAATTAATCGGCATACAAATTCATAAGCTCTGTCATCGGTCGTATTTAATGTATGGTGGCACATACGCTCATAAAATGAGAATTGACAGCCATCCGGCTCCTCAATCTCAGACAACTCATGGTATGTCTTTGTGCGAAGCACTTTATACAGATGACCAAATGTGGCAATCGACGGAACAAGTTCGATATTTCTCTGAGCACAATATTCATCAAACTCTAAAATATCCTGCGCTGTAAGCGGCGTGTCATCTCGCCAAGTTTCGCTGAGTCCATCAAATAAAAAGGTATGTTCAATATACAAATGCATCTGATTGATTTTATACAGACTGCAACGATCTGCCATCTCCTTTAAATAGGAGAGTTTCGGAATACGGCCTCTTGTCACATCCATAAACCATCCACGAACCGGAATCTGTGGATAGTCTTCTATATATAAACACGGCAGGCAGATGCCATACTGAATAATCAACTGACGCAGTGTCTGCACACCATTAAAAAGACCTTCCTTTGCGTAGGCGCTCACTGTCGCTCCTTCTGGCGTAATTGTCAGACAGTAAGCCTCTTTTCCTGCTTTCTTTGTCTTTTCGCTTCCAGCAGTTTCATCAATACAAAGCACAATCCCCTTATGTGGTTTTTTTGTACGCCTGTCAATGCTAAGCTCGATGCCTGTCGAGTGTTCAAACTGCTCTGACAGCTGCTTTGCATAAAAGTATGCTTCTTCTGGGCAATTGTCCTTAATTGTAATTCTGCAATGGTAATCCAAAAACAGGGTTCCTTCTTTTTCCTCTAATCGCTGCGGCTTTGGCAGTATTCGTAACATTTGGGTTCCTCCTTATTTTTTGTTTTTATTGATTTTATAGGTTCCAACTTTAAAGTCCTTATCGTATAAGCACAATCAAAATTTGGCTCCTAATATCATTTAACATATTGTTAATATATTTTGTTTTTTACGTTTGACTCTCAATCATTATAACAGTATTTTAGGCTATAGGCAAGCTATTTTTTGGCTATTTTTGAGAATTTCTTTCTTGTTTTTGTCAGCTTTTGTTAGCAAAAGTTAAAATTATTTTGTTATCATTTAACAATCTTTACATTGTCAAACAGGAAAAAATACAGTATGATACAGTTAGATTATCTGTATAGAGCAATGAATAAAGAAAGGGCGTATTTTTATGAATACATTACGTTTTGATGATTCGCAATTTTATCTAAATGATCAACGCTTTCGAATCCTATCTGGAACAATCCATTATTTTCGTGTCGTTCCAGATTACTGGGAGGATCGACTTTTGAAGTTGAAACAGTGTGGTTTTAATACCGTAGAAACCTACACCTGTTGGAATCTTCATGAACCGCGCGAGGGCGAATTTGATTTTTCTGGAATTTTGGATCTGGCACGTTTTCTTGAAACGGCCTCCCGCCTAGGACTCTATGTGATTCTTCGTCCCGGCCCATATATCTGTGCCGAATGGGATATGGGTGGTCTTCCATCCTGGCTGTTAACCTATCCACATATTCACGTTCGCTGCCATGACGAGCTATTTCTTAGCAAGATTCGTCGCTATTACAATAAACTTTTTTCTGTGATTCGTCCGTATTTAGGAAAAAATGGCGGATGCATCATGCGATGCAGGTTGAAAATGAATATGGCAGCTACGGAGACGACCATACTTATATGAGGGAGATTCTTTCTCTCTACCAAGAGGCTGATCTTGGATGTCTTCTCTTTACATCAGACGGTCCACAGTATTTCACGCTAAATGGAGGTTCTCTTCCCGAACTGCTCTCTGCTGTCAATTTTGGCAGTAACCCAAAAGATAATTTCGCGCTACTTCGACAATTCAAACCAAATCAACCGCTGTTTTGCTGCGAATTTTGGAACGGATGGTTTGACCACTGGTACGAGGCGCATCATTTACGCGATGCCGATGACACGGCAACTGTTTTAGAGGAAATGCTTACAATGGGTGCCTCTGTTAATCTATACATGTTCCATGGTGGCACCAATTTTGGCTTTACAAATGGAGCCAATTTTTCGGATGTCTATCAACCGACTGTAACAAGTTATGATTACAACTGTCCACTCAGCGAAAGTGGCGATCTCACACCAAAATATTTTGCGATTCAAAAAGTGATTCAGAAGTTTTGGAAGACACATCCAGACGAATTTGGACCTTGTGTCGAGCCATCTGTTTCGTTGAAAAATTCTCAAAGCCAAACGCACTCGCATCGTTTAGAAGGCACTGTTTCGTTCACCGAATCAGCCCGACTGTTTGATGAATCCTCTTTACTTGGAAAGCCAATCTTTGATGCAAAGCCGTTGACAATGGAAGCACTTGGGCAAGATTTTGGATTTGTTCTCTATCAAACTACACTCACAGGACCTTTTGAAAAAATGCGGCTGTCGATTGACGGTCTGCATGACCGTGCACTAATCTATCTAAATCAAACACTTGTCGGCATAAAGGAGCGCACAGGCAAACGCGACGACGAAATTTTGATTGGACTTGATGCTGGCCAGTCCTGTACCTTGTCTATTTTGGTTGAAAATATGGGGCGAATCAATTATGGTCCAAAGCTATTGGATGAAAAAGGGATTCTTCACGGTGTGAGAATTGGTCCAATGAATCATTTTGGTTGGACAATGCATCCGATTTTCTGCAATCATTTCCAATCTGTAAATTGGACACAGTTAGGGAACAACCAGCCGCAAAGCAAGACTTTTGCAGATTCTTTCTCACAGCTTGGCTGTAAATTCGGCTTTGGTCCTATTTTACTTAGAGGCTTTGTTGAAATTGATCAGCCAGGTGACACATTTATACGGCCAAAAGGATTCGAAAAAGGAATGATCGCCGTAAACGGCTTTCTGTTAGGGCGCTATTATAACAGTGCCGGACCGCAAAAAACACTTTATCTGCCTGGCCCACTGTTAAAGAAGGGAACAAATGAAATTATTTTACTTGAGCTAGAACAGATGGAAGTTCCATCTCTTCTGCTAGAAAAGGAGCCGGATCTGGGATAACCCCAGACCCGACTCCTTATATTTTTATAGGCTTTAACTCAAAAAACTTTATCATGCGAGCATGGTCATTTTTCGAGTCCTCGTCCCTAGTCTCATAGGGAATTTTCTTTCATCCACTTCATCAACTCATCAACTGTTGTAAATGCCAGTCCTGTGACTGTGTCTGCACAGCCATAGTAGATTGCAATTCTTCCAGTTGCAGAATCCGTAAGTGTTGCACATGGGAATACGACATTGGGAACATCTCCATTCATCTCGTAGTCCACTGCTGGCCCCAAAATATAATATTTGCTGCGGTATAATACCTTCCATGGCTGTTCAAGATCTAACAATGCGCAGCCCATACGGTATACAAAACCATTGCAGGTCTGCAATACACCATGATAAATTAGCAGCCATCCTTCGTCTGTTTCAATTGGAACTGGTCCTGGGCCAATCTTAGTTGCCTGCCATGCAGAGGCATCACCGCCAAAGGTACCCATCACAAATCTGTGATGACCCCAGTATTCCAAATCTGGACTCTGGCTATAGAAAATATCACCAAATGCTGTATGTCCAGTGTCACTTGGGCGAGACAGCATCGCATACTTTCCACCAATCTTTTTTGGGAAAAGCACACCATTTCGATTATATGGAAGAAATGCATTTTCTAACTGTACAAATGTCTTAAAATCAAATGTATATGCAATTCCAATTGTCGGTCCATGATAACCGTTGCACCAGGTAATATAATAGCGATCTTCGATAAAGCAAACTCTCGGATCATAGCGATATTGTCTCTTTAAAATCTCCTCATCCTCTCCAACAAAGGTGATTGGCTCGTGATTAATCTCCCAGTGAATTGCATCCTTACTAAAGCCTGCGTAAATATCCATGCTCACGCCAAAGCTGTCACAGCGAAATACACCTGCAAAGCCATCTCCAAACGGAACAACCGCGCTGTTAAAAATGCTGTTTGAAGTCGGAATCGCGTATCGATCAATAATTGGGTTTTCACTGTAACGCCACACTGGACGTGGGTAATTCTCTGGCTTTTCCTGCCATGGTATATTGGACAGCTCTTTTCCTATAATCTTTGCCATTTTTTCTTCCTTTCCCTTTTCTTTTTTCAGGTTCATTTTCTAGAAACGTACACGGTATGTCTGAATTTCGTATGGTTTGATTTCAATATCAAATCCATTGTCTTTTATGTCAACTGCCATTTTTGCATTTTCGATACAATCACAGCTCTCAACCGATACAATTTCCTTTTCAAAGCTGATATGTGCTTTTGTTCTGGCATTTTCAGACTCATACAGACGAATGATTACACCGTCACTATCCTCTGCCATCTTTACGGTCTCAAGAATAACATTTTGATGATCCACCGATACAAAGCTGCTTTCATTGCCTACACAACCACCCTCCACACTAAGAAGCGGCTGGTTGAGCTTCATTGCCTCCTGTACCGTCTTTGCCTGACGCCAGTTCTCTGCATGCGGATACAATGCATAGGTAAAGGTGTGCTCTTCCTGATCGGCTGTCGGATTCGGCTCAATTCCAGATTTAATGAGAGTTAATGTCATCACACCATCAATCGCAGAATGACCATACTTGCAGTCGTTCAACAGACTGACACCATAATGTCCCTCTGACATATCCATCCACTTTTGTCCGCAGCTCTCAAAGCGAGCCTCGTCCCAACTGGTATTTTGATGAATTTTTCTTGTCAGATTTCCAAACTGAATATCAAAGGTCGCCTCATCCGTATGAAGATCAACAGGGAAATGAACCTTAAGCAGATGCTGATGCTCTTTCCAATCCACATAAGTATCGAAACGAATGACCGCACTATCTGCATAGAAAGTAATGGTCTGGCGAATCAATGAGTTGCTGATCGTTCTCTCAAGTTCAATTGATACACAAAGCGGTCCCAGATCGGTCCATTCAAAACGAGAAAGATTGGATACCTCCCATCCCTTTTCTGTATAGTACATATCGATATCCCAATTGTCAAAGCACATTGGTTTATCCTCATACATTACCATTCGGTTACCCTTTTGGTCTGGCTTTAACACTTCGCGATCATTCTTCTTGTCATACAGACGAGCAATCATACCATTTTCATCAAATACGACTGTATAGAATGGTGTCTCCAGTGTCTTTCTCTCAGCCTCATTCTCAATTGAGTACCAGTTATACTTCTTTGCGTCTTCACTCAAGCTTACCTTTTGATAGACGCGACTTCCCTTTGATGGAAGTTTTTTCAGTGCGGCAACTGCACCATTTTTTGTATGCTGAATTGGGTAAATCATGCCATTTTGATCTTCAAGTGCCTCTGCCTTGCATCCATCCGGAAGGCGAACCAGATCATCTCGCTCAAAACCAAGTGTATTAACTACAGTAATGCCGTCTCCCTCATTTGCGATTGCCTTCAGTCGCTCTTTTTCAAGTACTTCTGCCTCACAAAGCAGTTCCTCGTATTCCTTCTTTGTCACCTCATACACTTCGTGGATCGCAGAACCCGGAAGAATATCATGGAATTGATTTAACAAAATCACCTTCCACATGCGCTCAAGTTCTTCCTTTGGATAAGAAACTCCCTTTTCCTCTGCAAGCACAGACAGCAGTTCCAAATCCATCATTGCAAGCTCACTCTTTCGGTTGCCTTTTTTGTTTCTTCCCATAGAAGTAAGCGTTCCTCTGTGATACTCAAAGTATAATTCACCTTCCCATACTGGCAAACGCTTATTTTTGCTTACTCGCTCGTCAAGGCGCTCAAAATAAGCAACTGGACTTTCCTGAACAACCTTTGGAATACCTGCGATTCCCTTGTCAAGACGAGATGAACTCTCTAACATTTCTCTCGTCGGACCACCGCCACCATCACCAAAGCCATAGCAGATCAGCACTTCATTGTTTAGATCTTTATTCTGATAGCGATCCCATGCACCAATAACCGCATCTGCATCCAGCATACCATTATAAGTCGTGAAATGAGTCTTCTTGACATCCTGTCCAACACTTGGCGTTGTAATCAGGTGAGTCAAAATACCAGTGCCGTCAATTCCCTTCCACATAAAGGTATCATGTGGGAACTTGTCAATCTGATTCCATGCAAGCTTGGTTGTCATGAAATAGTCAATTCCACACTCCTTCATAATCTGAGGAAGTGCACCACTGTAACCAAAGACATCCGGCAACCATAAAATCTTACTGTCAATGCCAAACTCATCCTTGAAGAACTTCTTTCCATATAAGAACTGTCTAACAAGTGACTCTCCGGAGGTCAAATTACAATCGGCCTCAAGCCACATACCACCCTCTGGAATCCATCTGCCTTCCTTTACACGCTGCTTTAGCTTTGCATAAACCTCCGGATAGCGCTCCTTCAAAAAGACATATAGCTGCGGCTGACTGGACATAAATTTGTAATCTGGATATTCGTCCATCAGCTTTAACACAGTTGAAAAGCTTCGAGCCGTCTTTTCTCTTGTCTGAGACACGGTCCACCACCAAGCGACATCAATATGGGTATGTCCAATGCAGGAAGCAATCAGCTCATCATGTCCGCAAAGCTCTGGATTTTGATACAAATGCGCATCAATATAGGACTGAGCAGTTGCAACTGATTCGTCAAATGCCTTTGAATGTGGGGTTCGAAGATCCAACTGATTCACTGCACCATTTAGCGCCTCTACCAACAGACTTCTTGTGCGTCCCTCCGGCATTCTATTATAGCGATAGGCATCGGCCGGTGCCTTTAGATCATAATACAGCTTCATTAATGCCAAATCGGTCTCAGCAGCAGTCACCTTCAGTGAAAATTCATTATGGAGAATACCAGTATAAGCCTGAAGATCCAATGTATAAGTGCGTCCTGCCTCTGCACAATCCGTCAGACGAACTTCTCTGTGATTCATATCCTGACCCTGAACTGCCTGTCCATCTACAAATAATAAAAACTGTGGATTGCGTCCATCATCCCACTCTTCAATCTGGGTGTGAATTTTTAGGAAAATGCATTTTTGATCCATCGACTGCGGAACTGTAAATTGGGCACGAAACCAATAATAGGTGTCCTTTCCATACCATCTGTCTGTGCTACTGTCAAAGCTCTCCCACGGCATCGGATCTAAATCAGCTTCCTCTGGTCTCATAAAAAGCTTCTTTTTTGTCTGCCACTTTACAATGTCCGTATTGGATCGTTCAATTAACGGTCTGAGTTCTCTAATAATTACCCAGACACGCTCGTCTAAATATCTCATATAAACTACCTCACCTTTCTTTCAAAACCGATATCATTTTTCAATAACCTACTTTTAAAATACGCTTATCCAAATGATATCTGGTTTTTGAATTCTTGTAAACTGTTTTTTGTAAACTCAATCTCCGCCAAGACCGCTTCGTGCAGCACCTTGAACAAACCGCTTCTGTACAAAGCAATACAGAATTAACAGTGGAAGCACGACAAGCAGTGCACATGCAGAAATAGATGCATTTTGTACATATGGATTTTCTTCATTGATCAGATTTAGCCACACTGCATGCATTTTGGCTGCATTTCCGATTGGCCAGCGAATATTGCCCTGAAGTTGGTGATAATTGTAGGCCAACTGTAATGTATTCTGATTCAGCAAACTGTTGTAGTACACATCTGTATAGTTCCACAGAAAGCTAAGTACAGAAACTGTCAAAATGGATCCTGATGCACTCGGAACCACAATCTGGAAGAAGGTGCGAAGGAATCCTGCACCATCTACAAATGCTGCTTCCTCAATTGAGTACGGAAGTCCTCTGATGCCCTGACGCAAAATATAAATATAAAGACCACTCTTTACACCCATTCCAGTTGCAGCAAGTACAAGCATTGAGGCCATATTTTTGGTCATGTTAATTCCCGAACCTGTCAGTGCTCGGATGATACCAAAAAGATCAAAGCTTCTAAATGTAGAAAACTGCGCTAACATAATACAATCCGACGGCACAACGATCGTAAAGATTACCATCGCAAATAAAATCTTGCTGACAATCTTCATCTTACCCTTATTGAGTCGTGCAAATGAATAGGCTGCCAATCCAGTAGAAAGCACCTGGAAAAAGGTCAAAACCGTCGTCGTTGCAAGTGTATAGCAAAGACTTGGCCAATAATTTAATACAGCCTTTGTCATACTCATCTCAAAAAAGATCGTTGATACCTTTTGCGGAATCCATACGGAGCTCTTACTTGCAAGTGCACTTGGATCAGTCAACGCATCCTTTGCCAGCTTAAGAAGTGGCGTCAAAATGACAAAGCCAAGTGAAATCAATATAATATAGCGAAAAAGCAGTGCGATTGCTTTCTTCACTCTCTTTTGAATCGTATAACGGCTGAGTCTTCCTTTTCTCAGATCGACCCAGAAGCTGATACCGGCAGTCGTCTGTGCCATTGCCATTCGTTCTCTGTGGCTGAGGCCTTTTCTCTTTGTCTTAGTCATAATAGAATACCCCCTTTGACACAATGCCGCATATGATGCCGATGCTTGCCAGAGTTGCCACAAAGTAGATCACACTCATCGCTGCTCCATAGCCATAATACATGGACTGACCTTTGAAGGTAACATTGTAAATAGTATCGGTAACATCTGCTTTTGCAAACGCTTCAGAAATACTGTATACCAGACACACCAAAATCATCGGAGAGATCATTGGCAGTGTAATCTTACAGAACGTTTCAAATGCACTGCAACCTTCAAGCTGTGCTACCTCATATAGGGTAGGAGAAATTGCCTGCAGACCAGACAAAAAGATCAAAATCTGAACACCTGATGTCGTAACCACATCGAAGATATTGGAAATGTACGAAGTCAGAAGTGTTGTAATCTGCTGCGGAATTCCACTGTTTACAACAAGGTCAGTCAGCCAGTCCAGATTGACAACCGACTCTGAGGTCTGTGCCGTAAGGGAAACCTCAGAGAGTTCAATTGTCGTAATACCTGTTGCTAAAATAATCGGAATAAAGAAGATTGCGCGAAAGAATCCCCTGCCCTTAAACTGCCCATTTAGCAAAATCGCAATGAAAAGCGATACAAAAATCTGAATCGGCACATTTGTCAGCATACTTGTGAATGCAGATGCCAGATCCTTTGTAAAATCTGCGTCCACACCCAGCGCATATTTAAAGTTTTCAATTCCATTGAAGGTTCCCTTAAACACACCGCTTTCCATCTCCATGCTATTAAACGCATAGTAGAAAGTTAAAAACAATGGTCTTAAAAAGAAGAAAATCAAACCGATTAGCCACGGAAGCAAAAAGATCAAACCCCATAGAGCGGTCTTCTTTTCAAGACTTTTATAATGCTTTTTTGTTTTCTTTGCCTTACTATCTTTACTCATCATCACCCCTCCTTATTTTTTAATCTGATAATCCAGTGCTTCCACGCTGACACCGTCAATCACTGCCGGTTCATCACCGTAATTGATATAAACTTTTACACCATTTGAATAGGTGATAATTCGCAAATTATCATCTTTTTCAAACAGTTCATGGGCTACAATAGAAGCGTCCTTTACCTGTTCATAGAAGCGCTCATACTCTGCATAAATTTCCGGAATCAAATCCTTCCAATAACTGTAATCGACTGCAAACAGATCCTGCTGCTCTGTCTTATTTAACAGTGAGCTGTCACGGTAAGTGAAGGTAAATTTCAATGCACTTCTTGATTCGATCGCCTGAATCATCTGTCTGCGAATATCGGTTGTCTCTAAATTAAGTGATTCGCCAGAGTAGATCTTATAGCCATCCAATACAAGCTGCATAAACGGAATCGATGCATCCAAAATTCTCATACCGCTGTCCTGTGTCGGAATATCTGTCAGACTGCTGCTATATGCATAGGCATCTGATATTGGATTCGACAGCATCAGTTTCATATTCTCTGACATAGATTTTGCCGCATCCATGCAAATCTCTTCACCTGTTGACATTGAAACCTGGGTTCCTTTATAGTTGGTTGATATAAAGTTTAACAGATCTGAACTTGCCAACGTGTTAATTCCAAGCTTCTTGGTAAAGCTTTCCTTAATTTTCTGCAGGTAGCTGTCTAAATAGTTAGGATTGATCATATACAGCTTATAATCTGCCTCTTCGTCCACCTTCAATGTAACCGGATCAAATGTGTAAAGCTGAGCACGATTATTGACAATATTCCAGGAAACACGATCACCACTTAATCCCTTTTTTGTATAAGCTGACTGCAGTAACAGATTTGGATAGATTTCTGCGCCAATCGACTCTGCATATGTGGTGAGCTTCTTAAAATCTGAGTTGCTGCCAAGACCAGATGCAATGGAAACACCTCCTGTCAGCGCTCTCTGATTCATACCGCCACCTGTCATACCACTGTAAATCAGCTTTATATTTTCTATTCCTGCTGTATTCAAATCGTCAAGCAGCTGTTTTGCCTCCGAAAATGATGTAAGCGTCTGCTTTCCCTGATAAGGAATCCCGAGGAAATATTGGGTCTTATCGGTTGTACCTAGCACCTCTGTAAAAAACGGTGTATTTTCTTCTGGCTCCTCTGCCGTCAGCTCGCCCTGCTCAACCAGATAAGTATTGTAGCATTTTGCCATATCTACATAGTCGGCATCCTCGCCCAACCAATAGTAGCGAAGCGTAATGTTTTCGTCATATACATCCGTAGATGCTTTTGACACGGAATAGGAACTATTTGAATCAGAAGCTACCTTTTGCTGCGGCTGAATGCCGAAAGTCAGCTTCATTTTACAAAACGGTTCAGAATTATCCGTATTCGCAATATAAGCATCCAGAGTCGCTGCCTCCGCACCATTCTCAATAATTGCAAGAACTGTGCTGTCAGATGTCTTCATACCAAACACTGGCATCATCATCTGCGGATTGACACTGTTATAGGTTGTTGAATTGATCAACCGATCACCGCCGTACCAACTTGCAGAGTAATGATACTCCTTCACTTTTGTGCTATCAAGATTGATCAGCGCGCCACTTCCGTCTGGAATAAACATATAGCCATCGTCATATTCTACATCTGTCGCTGACGTTAAAAAATACGGTAGCAAGCCAAGGGACATAATTGGGCTTTCCTCATCGGTCTCAATCGCGCTTGTATCCACATTGACAACCAGTTCATCACCGTCCAGATAGTATTCGACCGGAACCACAATTGTCAGATTGCTTGGATACTCTGATTCATCCACCTCATAGGCTTCCAAATCCTTGAAAAGCTCCTCCTCTGTGTAAGCGCCAGTCTCATAAAACATTGCATACAGCTCTTTTACTTGAAGCTTTCCAAGTGTCTTATCCTTATTAGAAAGGCGATGCCAATCTCCAGTTGACAGCTGTGAATAATAGGTCTTTTTTAAATTCTCAATCTCAGCCTGACTCAGATATTGCAGCACAAACTCATTCATACGCTCGTCACTGATATCCTGCGGGAAATTTTTATAAGTCATTGCATTATCGCCGAGTGTATACAGAATTCTTACGCCGCCATCGATATATTGATAGGAAAGCTGCCCCAAATCCGCACACATTGTAAATGAATTGTAGGTGCTGTAAGTCGAATACAGTTCGCTGTACTTTCCATTAAAATAGCTGACTGTTAAATCTGATTTCTCTGCGTCTGTAATCTTTGCCAGATTTTCATCTGCACTCAAATTCGTATCCTTATAGGCTCCTGTTTTTTTGTCCATCCAGCGAATTGTTCCACTTTTTGGCTTAATTAACAACTCCATATTGTTAGACTCGGCAATGGTGACAAAATCGGTTCCTGTAATTTTGTCTGTTTCCTGAGATACCCAATATCCTTTATCACCCGGCTGTAAATCAGTTGAAGTTTCACTCTCTGCTGCTTTTGTCTGCTCCTCATCTGCATACACTGCTATGGTTTCTAGAAGCGCTGCACTGAGTAAAACAGGCACAACCCAGATTCTCTTTTTTGAGTGAATTTTCTGTTCCTTTTGTCGTCTCATATCGTTACGCCTCCTTTCTACCATAATAGGTTGATTTCTGTGACAATCTCTAACACATCATTGACAAACTGTGAAAACAGTGTTGCAAACAGTAAGATTACAAACATAATCAACAACATTGCAACAACTGAAAGTAATAAAGTTGCGACATTTTTCGTAAAGCTGTATTGGTTTACCATAATCGTTCCAATAAACATATAAAAGAAGAATAACAGCATTCCCAATACAAACAGTGCATTGACAAGAGCAGCCTCATTCTGCGTTACCAAATTAGAGAGAAGTGTTCCAACGAGATTCAACCAGCAAGCCGGATACAATGCATATCCAACCACTTTTGTAATATGGACAACTTTTCCCTTACCAGAAAGCAGCACACCGACACCCCAGTTTGCAAAAATAAAAATCACATACGGCAGCAATGCACTTCCAACGACAAGAGGTGCATTCATATTGTCGATATCCTCAAATGCCAACAAAAATCCGGTATAGCGGAATTTGATTAAACTAATCCATCCAAATAGGATAATCACAACAATTGCAAATGCCAAAGAGCCGCCATACTCATGCTTTTTGCTCTCTTTTTTAATATGAAGATCTGGAATTGGTCTTCCATCATAATACTTCACATCGTCAAATGCCTTGAATGGATTGGTCATCACATAACCTGGCCATGTCAAGCAAGTAAATTTTAATTTGTCAAAGAAGCGTCTTACCTTTGTATTTTTATGCTCTTTTGGTCCATATTTTTTATAGAGACCAAGTACAGCCAATAGTACAATCACAAGCACCAATACCAGTATGATCTGTGAAAAATGACTGCTCATCCACTCTTTTGACACTTTTGCGAATGCGCTTGAATAATAGGAGCGATCACCGCCCTTATAGAAGTTATCCATCGCATCCTCATAGTCACCGGCACGCAGCTGATATTTTCCGAGTCCAAGATTCGCATAGTAGAAATTACTGTTGATATCAAGAACCTTTTGCCAATAGGTAGATGCCTCCTCATAGTCATAGCGTGACTGTGCCTCAAGACCCTGGTTGATCAAATGACCATATTCAGTTGGTGCAAACACCTCGATGGATTGATAAGCCAAATCAACAGCAAGCACTTTTTCGCCCATAAAGCAAATGCCGACAGGGCTGTTTAACCTGCCCTCTGCGTTTCCAGATCCGCCAAACTCATACATTAAGTTTCCATCATTGCTGTAAACAAAAATTCTTGAATAGACAGAATCCAGTACAGCGAAGCGACCATCGTCTGCCACAGCTATATTGGTCAAATTCGAGAGCGATTTTCCACTTTCATCAAAATCACCCATCGGACGCTCTGTAAATTCGCTCTCTGGCATCACATCGTCTCCAGATGCATTGAGCTTTCGAATTGGATCCTTTGAAGTGGAATCTGCAATACTTGCGTAGAGAAAGCCCTCAGCATCAATTGCCAGATCACTGTAGGTTGTCGGAAGCCACAGACTGCTTCGTGCCTGCTGAGCCGCTGTCTGAATAGAACGCCAAAAACGATCAATCAGTGAAACAGTAACTGGAGTTGCACCCACATAACGGTTAAAGTTTCCTTCCGGATCCAACTCAGCAAAGCCCTCATAACAGTTGTTTACCAGCACATACATACGGCCTACACTGTCAACTGCAATGCGCTTTGGCTTATAGGCAACTGTCAATCCAATACAGTTCGGATCGCCAATTGCTCGAACAAATTTGTAGTTTTCATCAAACTCAATAATCTCGCCCTGATCCATCTCACAGATATAGATGTGTCCATCCTCTGTTACCCAGATGCCGGTCGGGGCATTGATTGCGCTTTTCGTTCCGTCATCTCTCGTATACTCCGTAATGTAAACTGCATTCTCAAAGTTTTCATCAGCAATGACAATGGTTCCCTTTAATGTCACATACACCTTTCCATTGCGATAATAAACAGCAGATACAGTTGACATGGATTCAAGACCAAGCTCAGATGCATAAACCGTGCGTTCCAACTCATACGCATCCGGAGCCGGGACTTGATTTCCTCGGATATCATACGTATAGGAATCAGCAAATGCACTGGTACAGATACCGGTGATCAGACTGACAAGCAGTGAAAGCACAAGCAAATATCTGCAATAAATTTTTTTCGATTTCTGCATATGACACCTCTTATTCTTTCATACCTGATGTTGCCATCGTGGATACAACATTGTTCTGCATAATCAGGAATACAATTAGCGGAACTGCAAACATGATCACGGCTGCTGCCGCAGAAATTCCTGCATAGGACGCACCCATACCATTTACCTTACCATTTGCAAGCTGAGATACCATATAGGCAAATCCTTTCTTGGCCTCTGTATAGATAAATTTGTCTCCTGTATTGGTCCAGAATGACTGAAATACCATGATAAATGCAGTCACCAATGCCGGCTTTACAATCGGCATAACAATCTTAAAATGGATTCTCACATATCCAGCGCCATCAATCTGAGCTGCCTCAAGAAGACTGTCAGGAATCTGCTCCATAAAGTTTTTCATCAAATACAAGCCAAGAGTAGATGCAAAACCAGGAATAATGATCGCTGCCTGTGTATCCAAAAATCCAAGATTTGCAATCGTAAGGAAGTTTGGAATCATTGTAACAGTTGCATTGAACATAAGTGAATATACAATCAGTTGATTGATAAACTTCGAACCTGGGAATTTATACTTTGCAAGCGGATAGGCACAAAGAGAAGCCAACACGATATGACCAATCGAGCCAATTGCAACCACCAGAACGGTATTGTACATGTATCTTGCAAACGGAACTACTGTATTGGCAAGAACATTAAAGAAATCTCTATAATTATCCAGTGTCGGATTTTTCACCCAAATTTTAGGTGGAAAGATGAACATCTCATTCATCGGCTTTAATGACTGGCTGATCATATAGAGTACCGGAAAGAAAAACAGGCAGGCAAGCGCAATCAGAAACAAGCCCAAAATCACATTGCCCCAAAAGCTACGCTTTGATTTCTTTACATGTGGTTTGAAATCTGTAACTTTTTTGTGTCGATAGTAAAACATCTGTAATCTTATTTTTAACGCATTCATTTTTACCCTCCTTTCCTTCCGGTTATGTTCCTACTTTTCGTAGAATCTTTTGAATCAGCATATTACAAATAATCATAATCAAAAACAGAATCACTGCAATTGCCGATGCATAGCCCATCTCCATACGAATTGCACCGTAGTCATTTAAATGATTGACAATCGTATGCGTCGCATAGTTCGGACTTGGGAAGCCGACAATCATATCGCCATATGCGCCAACTGACAAAGAGCTTGTAATCGTCATAACCGCACCAAAGAGAAGCTGAGGCTTCATATTGGGCAGTGTAATGTACCAAAGCTCCTGCCAACGGTTTTTGATTCCATCAATTGCGCCAGCCTCATACTGTGCCTCATCAACACCCTTGATACCTGCAACAAACGAGAGGAAACCAACACCAAGGCTCGTCCACAGAGATGCTAAAACAACAACTACCATAACATAATCGGCATCGGACAGCCAAAGGATTGCATCTTTTGTAATTCCAAGATTTCGAAGAATTGCGTTCAGATAACCAGACGAGTCATCTGAAAAAATTTGACGGAATACTGCTACAACTGCTGTACCTGCCATAGACGGTGCGTAAAAAATAACCGTTAAAATAACACCAAGCTTATGTGGCAGTTCATTGATCATCCATGCCAAAAGAAATGACAATACATATCCGCCCGGACCAACAATCACTGCAATAATAAATGTATTTTTGATCGCAGTGATGAAGGTTTCATCATCCAAGAATAACTTTTTATAATTGTCAAAACCAATAAAATTGGCTTTCTCCAATACATTGTAATCGGTAAAACTATACCAGATTGCCATCAACACAGGGTATACTACAAATACAATAAATAAAATCATGAAGGGTGCAATCATTATGTAAAGTGGGATGCTTCTCTTCATATCCCTGAGTGTCAGACTCATTTTTCGTTTGAATGGCATATTATTTTTTGCCATGCTTTTTGCCCCCTTTCTACTCTTGTGCCGTATTCAGGCCAAATTCCTGTCTCTTGTTCGTAATCTCTGTATTGATCGCATCAAGTGTGATATACAAAGTATCGATTGGATCCACATTATCTGAAACTGTCGTAACAAACGCATTTCGAATGGTTCGTCCGGTGATGTAGCTTCCTGGAATCTGCGGTTCTGCCTTCAAATCGTCCATCAGGCTAAGAACAACTTCCTTAAACTCATCCTTTAATCCACCATCACGAATTGCCGCTATATTGGCTACCGGATACTCAGCTGCCTCACCGTCTGCTGCCTTTAGCTCGATGGAATAATTGGACTGCGTCTGTGCACTGGTCCACCACTTTAGGAAATCCCATGCCTCATTTAACATTCCATCCTTTTCCACTGTCGATGACACAATAAAAGAAGTTCCAATCATTGCTGCTGCCGTGTGATCAATACTTCCGTCAGCCTTTTTGGTTCCAGGAACCTTTGCAATCGACCATTTTCCAGAAATCTCTGGTGCTGAAATACTTAATGTATTAATATAGGTATAATCACCCACCATTAGTGGAATCTCACCAGTGCGGAAACGTGTCGTTAAATTGACGGAATACTCAAGTCCCTGATTGGTATAGTATTCTGTCCAATTTTTAAAGACCATCATCAACTCAGTCTGATCTAGATTTGTCGCTGTATTGTCATCATTGTACAATTCATATCCATTCTGATACAGCATCGACAAGAATATTGGGTTGACTGGCATTGTCGTAGAACTGCTAGAACCGCCCAATGTCAAGTATTCGTTACTTGCCAAATAAACACTCATATTGTCTGCTTCCAGATATGGAATCATTGAAGTCAGATCCTCCCATGTTTCTGGAACACTCAGTCCTGCTGACTCCAAAATATCGGTTCTATAAATCAATACTGGGAATGACAACTGATCTGGAAGACCATATACGCCACCTTCATATGAGAGGAAGGATCTCACACCCTCTGGGAAGTTTGAAAATACTTCTTCAAAATCCTCAAACTGTGTCAAATCATAGGCTGCATTGCGATACGCAAAGTTCGTCGGCATACTATAGCTTGCCTGAATTGCCACGTCAGGTCCATTTCCTGCAACTGTTGCCGGAAGAAGTGTATCTGCCTGAACCATACTCAGATTGACATCATACTCTGAATCAGCATATGCTGCATTGATCAGCTTTTGGATGATATCATACTCGGTTCTGGTATCAACCGTTACCCAAACATCTAGCTGCTTTCTGTCTGTCTCGTTCTCTGTCATATGAACCTTAAAATCATTTGTAAAGGAACCAATGAACGAATTCCAGGTGTGAGCAAAATTCTCAAAGAAGTTGCCATTTGCCTTTGGAAGCTTATAACCTTCACCACAGACTGCCAAATAATCCAATTCAAGTGGAAGATTATTGATTCCTGTCACCCAATCAGCAAGAGCAGATAGTGAATCGCTGAAATTTGAAAGATATTTTGCAACGTCATTTGGCTGTTTGATCAGCTTAATCATTACATCCATCATGTCGTTTAATGCCGATGTTTTATTGGCAGAGCCATACTCCTCACCAAACAATCCCATCACTGCATTCAATCTAGTATACTCGACCTCTAAAATATCCTGCAGCTGTGGTAAATAAACCATAATGCCATAGTCACGGTATAAATCCGGGCTTGTTCCAGTGATCGCTGTGATCTCTCGATATAAATCATTTAAGTTATCTACACTCTCGCTTACAAGATCAACCGCTTTGGTCAGCTCTCCTAAGGTTGCTGTCATTGTAATGGTGTTCTCACCCTCATTTAAATAGAAGTAATACGCACCATTGTCATCTCCAAGATACCCATTTACCCAGTCTGGATCATAGGAAAATGCAATCTCAGCCGCCTCTGCAAATGGAAGTTCTCCATTGATCGTTAAATAACGAGAGGAAATAAAGCCACGATTTAAGTACTGCTTAAAGCGCATTCCAATCTTATAAAGACCAGACTTTGGTGCGGTAACTGTCCATGTCATACTCTGTCCAACACTTGCCCAGTTTGATCCACCGATTGTATTGTAAACAATATAGGTGGAATCGTACGGAACTGTTTTCACAGAGGTGCGATCATTGTTCGGTGACAATGACGAGGTTGATTTTACTGTCGTATCCTCTGCCTGAATCATCACTGCACCGCCATCAATCTCGTTTGCTGAAATTGTTTGCACACCTTCTTTGGTCAGATTCTCATAATACTCTGCATAGCTTACGATTTCCTTGGCCGGAACCAGCGCAATTTTTTCAATTCCAAGCTTTGCCTGAACCGATTCCAAACAAACCGTATTCTTTCCTTTTTCAAGGAAGAAACGATATGCTCCAATGCTATCAACATCTGCTGAAGAAACACTGCACACTGCCGGACCTTGCTTTTGAATCTGTGTTGGTGCTGCCTGATTTCCGTCTGTATTCATCAGCCAATTCTTATTATCATCCATCCACAAACGAGAAAAGACAATTCCATCACAACCATCAAATAAACGACTCTCATTCACACGGATATTTCTTACAATATTCTGTGTTGAATCCGTATCTGTATCATAAGTCAAGCAGATGTAATACCATCCTGCTTCTTTTACGTCAAACTCATAGGTAATACTGCCTGCCCCTGCTGTCCAGACAATATCGCCATCCTGTTTTAACTCTTCCATGTCTGCCGTTTTGTAATCGGCAGCTTTTACTGTTATCTCTTTCGCTGAGTCCGAAACATAGTTTCCATTCGTGCTTTCCAGATAATCCTCATAAGTCACAGCACCAGTATCCATATAGCTTAAATACTTTTCAAGGACTTCTGTTCGCGTCTGTGCATATTTATCTGATGATGCCAGTTTCAATGCCACAAATGCAGCAATGACAAGCACTGCAAGAAGAATGCTATTTCGGATGCGAGCCTGTTTTTTCTTTTTTTTCAATTGAACCGCCCTCGCTTGTTATGTATGAAAACGGCTGTAGATATTTGCAAATCTACAGCCGCATCGCTAATTATTCAATAGTAGACGACCATTGTCCTGCAAAACGCACTTATTTCTGCTCAGAAATCAGTCCCATCTCAGTTGCTTTCTCAACAGCTGCTGTGTATGCAGAGTCAGCTGCACTTCTCGCATCAACACCCTCTGCAATAATTTCTGCTGCCAGATTCCAAATGCTGGTGATCTTTGCATTGTCAAATGGCTTTGCCCAGTCATACTTTACTCGATTGTGAGCCCAGTCATACAGCTCGTAGTCTTCCTCTGTACAGAAATCTCTTGCAGTTCCGGCATCAAATCCAATCTGTGGCTCCTCACCTGCCTGCTCTGCTTCCCATGCTGACAGTCGACCTGCTGCACCGCTTGGCTGAACCAGATCATAATAGTCATTTGCAATCTTCATCAAATCAATTGCTTCAATTCCTGTCTTCTCCGATGCTGTTACCGGAATTACGCAGCTGCCCCAATAAGACTGTGCTGTATAATAATTATCGCTGAGTGTTGTGTAATCGCCATCACAGGTAACATTGCTGCCCCACGGCCACATGGTAACACCCCACTCGCCAATGCTGTCTGCCAGACCACCTGCCTGCCATGCTTCGATACGTCCAATTACGAACTTCTGATCTGCCATATCCTGAGTAGAGTAATAGCAAGTAACATCACTGTAATTGCCATCTTCATCCTTCTCAACTTCGATTGGACACGCAAGACCCTCATCAATCAGCTCCTTATAGAAAGACATTGCCTCAATAAATCCTTCCTGGTTGAAGTTGATATTTCCATCTGAGTCAATCTGAATGACACCGTTTGCTGCAGCTGCCATTGAAGCCCAGTGATAATAGTGAATACCGATCGGATATACGCCCTCCGGAAGCTTTGCCTTCATCTCGGTCAAATACTCCTTCATATCATCGTAGCTCCACTCGCCTGCCATGAACTTCTCAGTCGGTGTTACATCCATACCGATCTCTTCCAAATAATCACGGCTATAAACCATGAAGTAGGTATCTCCTACATTATCAAACGTCATACCATAGCAATGGTCCTGCCAGGTAACTGCCTCTTTATAAAGAGAACCAACATGAATCTGATCCATATCATTAGTTAAATCAGTCAGCGCACCACTTGAAAGAAGTGATATCAATGCATCCGGCTCAGAATCCAGAATATCTACACCTGCATCACCAGCAGTGATACCTGCCTGAATCAACTCACCTAAATTGTAGCCATCATAGCCATCTGGTTTTGCGTATACAAACTTAATATTGTATTTTTCCTCAACCTGTGCTGCTGCATCCAGATACTGAGTCTTGTCACCCTCTGCATCCGGGTCAAGATCATTCCACTTGTTTCCAAATACACGAACCTCGGCTCCACCAAAATCGTAGGTTTCCTCCTCCTGTGCAAATGTACTCATCGGCATCATTGTCGCTGCCATCGCCATTGCCATCGCCATTGCTCCAAACTTCTTTGCTCTCATATTGCCTTCCTCCTTGAGATAAATAATGTTATTAACAAATTCTTTGTTTTGTTAATATGTTTTCTTGCCCTCCTTCAGTTTTGTTAACAGATGTTAACCGCTGTTTTCTTGGCGTTTTTCACGCAATTTTGTCAAGTCACAAAAATGTTTATAACTCGTTTATCGCTAATTCATATAATATTATATTTTTCTTTAGATGTCAAGGCATTTTTTGTTGATTTTTAATATTTGTTGTTTTTAGAAAGCTTTTTTAAATCGGCATTTTTTCATTCTGTCTTATTTTTATGCTCACTATATTAAAAAAACGATGCGAATTACGTTTCTTTTGTTATCTCGCACCGTTTTATTTATTTACTTTTTTGTTAACTATTTTATTTTTTATTTTATCTGCTACGATTGTTTTTAAAACCAAATGCTTTGACGGTCCCAAATTTTTCCCTGATCCATTAAAAGAATTTCAAACTCGCCTGGCTCAAGCGTTTCTTTCATCTGGAAATCCCACACAAAAAATGCTTCTCTGTCAAGCTTTAACAAAATTTTCTTTGTCTCATTTGCTTTCAGTTTTTCCTTTGAAAATGCTTTTAGCTCACGCACACGTCGAACTGTGCTTGATGCAATGTCACTCAGATAAATCTGTGGAACCGCCCAATCTGATCTGTCTGCCAAATTTGTTGCTGTGACCGTAACCATCACACCACCATCTTCTGTTTTCTCTAAGCTCATTTTTTCATAAGAAAGCTGTCCGTAGCCAAATCCCTCTCCAAATTCATATAACGGACGATCTGCCTCGTCACAATACTTCATTGCCTCATAAGAACGCTTCGGATTGTAATAGACAGGCAACTGTCCGACATGAGCCGGAATTGAAATTGGCAAACGCCCTGACGGACTTTCTTCACCATAAATGAGCTTAGCAAGAGCCAATCCACCGTATGGACCTGGATAAAAACTGTACAGAAGACCATCAGTTTGTTCAGCGATTTTTAAAATTGCATACGGTCTCCCCGCGATAATCACTGTAACAATCGGTTTTTTCATCTGACGAATCAACAAAAACCAATCATTTTGATCTCCCGGCAAGCAGAGTGTACTACTGTCCATTCCTTCCCCACAGTCCATAGCCCAAGCTTCTTTGTTTTTCTGAATACAAAAAGTCGTTGTCTCATCTGTCTGCTCTTCTTTTCTTTTTTCATGATGTACAATTGCTGCACCGTTATCGTCAAATAGAGCACCCTCAAAACGACTTGATGAACCGCCAAGAGCAAGAACCACAACATCTGCCCATTCTGTCAGTGCTTCTACCTCTTTTTTCTTTTCAGTTGTCAGAGCAGTATAGCTACAAGTTTTTAACTGTCTGTCACCTGCAAGTTCTTTAAGCCCCTTCAAAAGTGTGTAGCACTCATTTTCCTCTACCGGTGGCGTATAATCGCCAAGCATTCGATAAATTTCATCGGCACTTGGTCCAAGAACCAAAATTTTTTTCACCGTCTTTGCCAGCGGAAGAACGCCGGTATTTTTTAATAGCACAACCGACTCTTCGGCTAATTGTTCACTCTGAGGATAGTCTGCCAAGTCAAATGAAAGAAGCGTTTTCTCTGGCAGATATGGGTGTTCAAACAGTCCCTGCTCAAATTTCAGTGTCAGCACTCTTCTCACAGCCTCATCTAAAAGAGACTCCTCTAAAAGTCCTTTCTTTACAGACTCCTCCAGATATGGGAACACACCATCCCACAGACTGACATCCACTCCTGCCGACAAAGCCAGAGCCGCCGCCTGTGCCCGATCTCCAATCACCTCCTGCAAGCGGTTTAACGCCATACCATCTGCCATGACAATACCATCAAAGCCAAACTCATCTCGAAGAATCTGTGTCAGCAGCTTGTGATTCATATGACAGTATACACCGTCAATCTCATTATAGGCAGCCATGATCCCGTTTACACCAGCCTTACAGCATGCCTTTGCCGGCGGCAGATGAATCTCTCTAAGTTCTCGCTCCCCAATACGAGCTGCGCTTGCATTGACACCGCCTGTCGTCTCCCCCTGCGCGCAAAAATGCTTTGCCACCATCGCAACACCCTCTGATTGGGTTGCCTCCACTGCTGATTTAGCAAATACACTGCACAGATAGGGATCCTCGCCAAAACACTCCTCAGTTCGTCCCCAGCGCGGATCTCTCGCTACATCAAGCGCCGATACCAAAGACAGATTGACACCCATCTGCTTTAACTGCCGTGCGCAGACACTGACAGCCTCCTTGTAAAGAGCCTGGTTAAAACTGGCTCCTGCCGCTAAATTGACAGGAAGCAGATACCCATCAATCGCCTGATGCCCGTGCGGACACTCTGAGCTAAGCAAAAACGGAATGCCGAGTCTTGAATGCTCTATGCAGCATCTCTGTAAGAGATTGTAACACCTTGCAGCATATTCTGACGTAAGTCCATTCTCCTTTGTCTTCGCCGACCATGGATCAGCTCGGTACAAGCCGTAGACAACACCAAGTCCGCCAAAATATTCAGCCTCACTGATTGTTTCCTCAGTCAGCGTAATCTCATCTCCATGTCTTTCATAGGCGTGAAATCCATACAGTCGCTGATTTAACTGTCCAACCTTCTCCCGAAGCGTCATGCGACTAAGCAAATCCTCTACTCGCTCCTTTACTGGAAGCGCCGCATCCTGATAGGGCATTTTGCTTTTGTCCTGAAGTTGTGCCATTGGTATTTCCTCCTTACGCATTTTTCAGACAGAAGACACGTCCAATCGGTGCTTTTTCTTCCTTCCACTTACCTACATTCACCAGATAGCCACCTTCTTTTGCCTCAAAAGAAAGAGCACTCCCGCCAGAAAGCTCTGTGATTTCTGTCACCTTGCCCTCATACGGAATCCAAACCTTTGACGGCACTTTTTCTGTTTCTGTCGCAAATGTCTCAATTGCATAGACAACTCCATTTTTCGTTGTAAAGCCGATGCCATCCTTTTTATATGGTGCGCAGACTCTTGTTCCATAGATTGCCTCTCCATAGACATCAAGCCACTGCCCCATTCCAAGCAGACAATCTACTGCTCCCTTTGGCAGACATCCATTTGGCTGAGGGCCAACATTGATTGCAAGATTTCCACCCTTTACGACAATATCTACCAACAGACAAATCACTTCACGCGGACTCTTATAGGTATCCTCATAGACAAATGAAAATGATGTTCCAAGCGTAATGCAGCTCTCCCACGGAATCATAAGCGGTTCTTCTGGCACACACTGCTCTGGTGTCACATAGTTCTCATACGGACCACCGATTGTTCGATCGGCACACAGCATTCCCGGCTGGAACTTACGAACACGCTCAATTACCTCTCCCAGACGAATATCCTGTCCATTTTCCTTGCATACCCATCCGGCATCAAACCACATACCATCAATCTGACCATAGCGACTTCCGAGCTCCATAATCTGATTCTGCGTAAAGTTTACAAAGCGCTCCCACTCCTCTGGATATTCCTTTGGATCGTAAGACGGACCACGATGCTGATAGCTTCCCCTCTCATAATTTTCACTCCAATAGCTGTCCACATGCCAATCTGCCTTGGAAAAATAAGCAATGACACCTAGATCACGCTTTCGAAACGATTCAAACAGATGCGCGCAGATATCGGCATAATGATTGGTATGGTACGGGCAATCCTCTGCTGTAATCTTATAGTCCGAATATTTGGTATCCCACATACAGAATCCATCATGATGTTTCGTTGTAAACAGCAAATATTTGGTTCCTGCCGCCTTCGCGATATCGGCCCATTTTTCCGGCTCAAAGCGAATCGGATTAAACGTCTTATTCAAATCAAAATATTGCTTTTTAAATTCCTCGCCTGTCACTTCCCAGTCAATACAATGTCTTGACCAGCAGGCATCTGCGTCGCTGAGTGCCCAGGACTCTACAATACCCAACTGACTGTAGGCACCCCAATGCATCATAAGGCCAAGCTTTTGATCGCGAAACCACTCTAATTTTTTCCTGACAGCAGGATCTGTCGGCCACACATAGCTTTCCTCTGTGCTGTAATTGTGCACACCATTTTCAACCATATCGTCTTTTTCTGTCTCTTCCTTGATTTCTGTCTGATCCTTCACTTGATCTTCTGTCAAAAGGATCTTCTCCTCTTCAAACTGTGTTCCCTTACTTTCTTTGTTTTCTTTCATTTTCCTCTTTTCCTCTCTTTTATTTTGCTACTGTCAAAGACGTAGCAACTATTTGTAATTGTGCAATACCAATTTTTATCATTATCAAATCTGCTTAATTAATTCGTATATGCCAAAATGCAATCGTCTTGCGCTTCCATGTGTAAGTGATATACACTTCATTGCCCTCTGCGATGATTGCTGGATATGAAAATTCTGCATATTCTTGGTTGATATCACATGGCACGTAGTCAAGAATCTGAGGCTCGCTCCACCGATTACCATTGTCATCTGACACAGAAAAGGCAATCGGTGTCCTAGCCGCCCAGTTGCCAGAAATTGGATTGTATACAAGAACCAATCGGCCATCAGAAAGCATTGCAAGATCAATTCCACAATTATTATTTGGAAGCTGCGTCGGATATGCCTCACTCCATTCGCCGGTCTGTTTTAACAGATCGCTTCGAAAAATACACCCTTCACTGCTTCTCATCAACATATGAAGCTCTCCGTCTTGATCCTGCCATAAGGTCGGTTGGATCAAACCTGAATTTTTTACGCTGCCAGCTATCGGTCGAATTGTTTCTGATCGAATCCATGTCTTTCCCTGATCAAAAGAGCGATCGGTAAAGCAATTCCATCCATCTTGTTCTGTGGATGCCGGTGCCAGAATGCTTTTGTCCTTTAGCACGAGACACTTATTTTTTACTGGACCGCGACCACCAAAATCTCCCGGTACAAGCTCTCTTTCCTCGCTCCAGCTTTCTCCAGAATCAGACGAAGTCTTTGCCATTGTCTGCCAATACGGGATTTCATTTCCAACCTTATAAAAAAGAGTCAACAATTTTCCCTGTGCAAGCAATACCGGATTCCAGCAAGGAACCCCCTCTCTATCTGCAATTTTTACTGGATCAGACCAACCGTTTTCTCTCTTTTTTGAAAACCAAATTGCCACATCTGGTGCTTTCTCATGACTTCCAGCAAACCATGCAACACCTAATGTCCCATCCGGCAAGCGACAGATCGTTGAGGCATGACACTGTAAAAACCAGCGTTTTTCTTCAAAAATATGTTGATGCTCTAACACCTGATACGATATCTCTTCCATTACACATTCTCCTGTTCTTATCGCCAAATTTACTCTACATCCATCAGACCGCAATACGTCATCGCATACAGTGCCAAAAGTGAATTTGACCAAGCAAACCACTCTCTTGTGAATGCATCTGGATTATTACAGTCAAAGCCCTCGTGCATCAAATGTGTCCCCGCGTCCGTCGCAAGTAAGGTCTCCATTAGCTGCCGTCTCTCACTTTCATCATCTGAAGTCAGCCCCTGCATAGAAAGCGCAATATGCCAGATATAGCCAGAAGGCGTATGTGGACTTCCGATTCCTTTTGCAGCCATTCCCTCATAATAGAATGGGTTTTTGCTACTTAAAATCCATTTTCGAGTATTCTGATACCGTGCATCATCCAAACTACACCAACCAAGCCATGGCATTGACAAAAGATTTGGTACATTCGCATCATCCATCCAGACATCATTTCCATAGCCATCAGTCTCATAGACATAAGTTTCACCAATTCCGTCTAAATTTCGAACCGCATCAGCTTCTATCCCCTGCTCAATCTGTTTTTTCAGCATATATGCCTCTTTTGCCATTGTCTCATCCTGATACTTTGAGTTCGCATACTCTGCAATATAACCGAGGACTACACTTGCAAACATATTAGATGGCACCAGGTATCCATATTGGCAGGCGTCATCACTTGGACGAAAGCCTGACCAGGTCATACCCGTATACGCAGTCGGTTCTCCCTTTCCATCATTTGACAGGGTATCAGTCGGTGGACAATTTGTTCTTCTAAAATAATATGAAGAAGCCTCATCATGATGTTGTTCTGTTGACCAAGTATCCAAAATACGACGAAATGCTATTTTTACCTGAGCTGAAAAAATATGTTCATCCTTCGTTGTCTCGTAATAGCGATGAAGAAGCCAGATCGGATAGCATAAAGAATCGATTTCATATTTTCGCTCCCATTCCCAATCATTCGAATCGGTATCGTCCTTCTCCCAACAATGGCCATTTTCTTCTTCATTAAATGCATTCGCATACGGATCAATTGTAATATATCGCATCTGTCTTTGAATCAATCCCGAAATCATTGCCCGAATTGACTCTACTTTTTTTGCAAATGGCAAATAGTGTACAACCTGTGCCGAAGAATCTCTCAGCCACATTGCCTCAATGTCACCGGTAAACACATAGGTTTCTCCATTTTCAAGTAACTTTGTTGTCGTATCTGCTGTACTCACAAAGCAATTTCGAAACAATTCCTGAAAGTTGGTTTGCTGTTCATCGGTAAATCCTTTTTTACTTAAGACCTCTTTTCCTTCCACTGCAAGCTCATCTGCCAAATCAGCAATCTCTTTTTTGAGCTGGTCTAATTTTGTTAACATTTTTTCACTCTTATCCTTTCTACCCGTAAACATTTTGGACCACCTTTTTCTGCTATTCTTGTCATAAATGATTGAGCATTTTTATTTTTTGGCATCCGTCTGTTGCAAGTATAACAAGTTTTCCACTATTATGCAACAACATTCTGTTACTTTTCGTTGTCTTTTTTTATCAATCCAATGCGGTTTGTTTACAAAATGTTGCCAAAACATTTGAATTTTTTTTCAAAATATTTTAAAATAGAGGAGTCACATAATCTAAGTTCAATTTTCAATCAAACCGACCATTATGGGCAGCAGAAGTAGCATATTAAACAGAAAGGTGGTTCTTACTTGTTTTATGAAAAAAGTCACTTATCAACAAGTTGCTGACGCACTTAATATTTCAAGAGTAACTGTATGGAGAGCAGTCAACGACAAGCCTGGCATTTCGCCTGATACCAAACACATGATCTTGCAGAAAGCAGTTGAGATGGGCTATCCAGTTTCCATCTTAAATCAGGGCAGACAAGAAGATAGCTTCCATGCAACCAAAGATTCCTTCAACGACTCCTCAAAAAAAATCAGTAATGTTGCAGTTGTCGTATCGCGTCCAGAAACCTCAAATTTCTGGATGAGTATTATTCATTATCAGGCCATCACATTGGCCAGCCAGGGGATCAATCTGATGTATGTCTATCTTCCACCCACTTACAGTGACACATTTACACTTCCGTCCTGTCTGACTGATGGAAGCGTAAGCGGAATCATTGTGATGAATATTTATGATCCCAGACTATTTTCGGCATTGAACGATCTGTCTATCACAAAGGTTTTTCTGGATTGCCCGACGAATACAATTTTTTCAACACTAAATGGAGATCTTTTCTTGATAGAAGGACGTGCAAACACAGAAGAAATTGTAGAACATATGATTGAATCCGGCAAAAAGAGAATTCATTTTATCGGTGATATCGCATATGCACAAACAAACAAAGAGCTCTATCTAGGCTATTTAAAAGCCATGCAGCGCCATCAGCTTTCTGTCAATGAAATCGACAATTTAATCAGTCCAATTGGCATTGACCAATATAAGGAAACCATTTCAGCTTACCTAGATCGTATCATAAAGCGCTCCGATGCGATTGTCTGCGCAAATGATTATATCGCCTCATTGGTTCTTCAGTATTGTCAAAAAAACAAGATCTCAGTTCCTAATGATCTGTATGTTTCCGGCTTTGACGACAACCAAGAATTTAATAACAGCATTGCCCTTACCAGTGTGCATGTCAATAATGACCGCATCGGTGTCCATCTAGCAAACCGTCTAGTTCACCGTTTGACACATCCTGATGATGACTATGAGTACACCTATATTCGAAGTCGAACTGTGTATCGCGAATCCACAAATGATTAAAGTAATTAACGAAACAGCCCAGTAGAGGCCATTGGGGACAGCCACCTATAAAATCGTAAAAATTTTTGTAGACCTGCTCTATGGAAAAAAAACTATATAGTAAAACGAAAAAGCACCGCTCGGAAAGCTATGTAAAATAAGCCTTCCAGCGGTGTTTTGCTCAATTTTGCTGTCAAATATGGGATCTTAACACCTATTATACTCATTGTCAATGTCAATTGCCTCATTTTTCGCAAAATGAGGCAATTAAACAATTAATGAGGCAATTAAAAATGCCAACGGCACTGAAATACCAGTGGAGACACAGAGACAGTGGCTGATTAGTGTACCTGATGGCTCTAGGACGCAGACTTTATGCTTCCTTACCCTTTCCTCTCCCCTACTCTTTGCCCTTTAGTCTTTCCATTCAGTAAATATTCTCCTCTTTTTTTGAATTAGAATCAATAAGCCACTTCAGCTGAAAACTCTTTAATGGGGCAAAAAAAGATACTGCCATTATTGAAATCAAGAAAAAAAATTTTCGGATGCTTTTTCTATATGTTTTATGCATATTTCCTTCCTCCTAACGATCGGATTTGATACCAAATCACCCCCCTGTTTCTTTTACGAAATAGGAGGGTGATCATCATTTCCTTACTGCTCTAATGCGTTTTCACTAAGTAGCCAATCAATTAGATTTAATGATTTGATTCCATCATAGCAATTAATAAAGTTTCGGTCCATAGACAGAACTATTTTCTCATAATTATCTGGAATCATACGTAACGGACGAAGTTCCCGTTCTCGAGTTTCTGGTGCCTGCATACTCTCTGTTACTTGAATATATAGCTTGTCACTTGGCTTTTCAGCAACAAAATCAACTTCCGTTTCTCCTACCTTTCCAATATATACCCGATAGTCACGACGGAGAAGTTCTAGAAATACAATATTTTCAATAATATGTCCGCGGTCTGCGTCCCGATAGCCAAGTAACATATTGCGAAAACCCATATCAATGATGTAATTTTTACCCAGTGTTTTTAGAAGTTGTTTTCCCTTTACATCATATCGCCCAACAGAGAAAAATACAAATGCATTTCGTAACATAGCGATATATTTATCCACAGTTTTTCCTGCAATATTCTTTGATTTTCCAGCCTGAATATCGCCTTCATTGGAAAGTACATTTCCGATACTATTCGGAGAAGTAATGCTACCAATATTAGAACACAAAAATAGCATAATTTTCTGAAGCATTGACTGATCAGCTCCATTATTTCGCTGTAGGATATCACGTAATACCACAGTGGAATAAATTCCCTCTAATGCCTGATTACTTCTAGCTTCATTAAATTTATATTCACGCAAAATTGGCATTCCACCAAATTGGAGATATCTCTGAAATTTTTCATCCACTGTTATATTCGGTGCAAATTCATAAAAATCCAGAAACTCCTTAAAAGATAACGGCAGCATTCGTATCTCTACATATCTACCTGAAAGCAACGTAGAGAACTCTGTAGACAAAAGATATGCATTAGATCCAGTAATATAGATATCTACATCAAAATCCAAACGGAACGATTCAATTGCTTTTTCCCAATGTTCTACAGCCTGCAGTTCATCAAATATAAGATAAGTTTTTCCATCGCCTACAATTTTTTTACTAATGTAATCGTAAAAAGAAAGATAATTGGTTAGGTCCCGGTAACGCAAAGATTCCATATTCATATGGATAATATTAGAATCTGGTATGCCGTTCTGTAACAAATACTGATGAAATAAATCAAGTAAGGACGATTTTCCACTGCGGCGAATACCCGTAACGATTTTTACCAGATCAACATCCTTATTTTGAATTAACTGATTCAGATACTGGGGACGATTAATAAGTTCAGCCATAATGCACCTCCTTATTTTTTTAATACTATTATATCCCAAAAAGTCAAAATAATCAATAGTTTCTGACTTGTAAATCCAAAACTATTGTGAATTTAGAAGTTTTCGACTTTTATAGGTAAAAAATCTTTTTCTCTTTTCCGATTAAACTTATCTAACAGAATACCATTGGTGACAGACACGGTGGCCAGATTAGTGTCCCTGGCGGCTCAAATTTGCGAACTTTTGTTCTTTTTTAACTCGATTGCATTCTAATAAAGACACAAAAAAGTCTGAAAGCTCTTTTCTTGAACTTTCAGACTTTTTTACATGGGACATATATTGAGCCAGTAGTGACACATTTTGAGCCACCGTCCCTGTCCCCATGGCTCACTTGACTGCATCTGCCATCTCTTTCACGTAATTGTACACCGGCTCAGCAGCGTTCTCTCCATATTTTTCGATAATCTTTACGATTGCGCTTCCGACAATGACTCCATCTGCTATTCCTGCGTATTTTTTTGCCTGCTCTGGTGTATTGATGCCAAATCCTATTGCTGCTGGAACGGATGTATTTTCTTTTACTACACGGACAATGCTTTCAAGATCTGTTGTGATCTCGCTTCTCATTCCTGTTACTCCCATTGAAGAAACGATATAAATATAGCCTGTTGCTGACTTTGCAATCTTTGCGATACGTTCCTTGCTTGTTGGTGCTATTAAAGAAATCACATCAACACCGTGCTTAGCTGCAATATCTGCCACCTCGCCTTTTTCCTCAAGCGGCATATCAGGCACGATGATTCCTGAGATTCCTGCTGATGCACAACGTGCAAAGAAGCGATCATAGCCGTATTTAAATACTGGATTTAAATAGGTGAGAAAAACAAGCGGAACAGACACTTTTTTGCTGACGCGCTCTACCATCTCAAATACTTGATCTGTTGTGCAGCCATTTGGATTAGACAATGCACGAATGTTGGCTGACTGAATCACTGGTCCTTCTGCAATCGGATCTGAGAACGGGATTCCAATCTCAATCAAGGCAGCTCCTGCCTCTTCCATCTTAATAATAAATTCTTCTGTACATTCAAGTGACGGATCACCTGCTGTCAAAAATCCAATAAATGCTTTCTTATTCTGAAATGCCTCTGCTATTTTTGTCATTTTCATTTTCCTCTCAGTCGTATAAATCGATTCCTCTATATCTCGCAATTGCTGCTACGTCTTTGTCTCCTCTTCCTGATACACAGCAGATGATAATTTGATCTTTTCTCATGGTAGGTGCCAGCTTCATTACCTGTGCGATTGCATGAGAGCTCTCTATTGCAGCTATGATTCCCTCTGTCTTTGCAATGTACTCAAATGCACAAACTGCTTCCTCATCTGTGACTGGCACATACTCGGCTCTGCCAATATCATGCAGATATGCGTGCTCTGGTCCAATACCAGGATAATCAAGTCCGGCAGAGATGGAGTAAACAGGTGCAATCTGTCCATATTCATTTTGGCAAAAATATGATTTCATGCCGTGGAAGATTCCCTCTGTTCCGACTGCAATAGTAGCTGCTGTCTCACCTGTATTAACACCGCGTCCTGCTGCCTCACATCCAATCAGACGTACATTCTCATCCTTAATGAACTCATAAAACATACCCATCGCATTGCTGCCGCCCCCTACACATGCAAACACTGCATCTGGCAGCTTTCCTTCCTTTTCAAGAATCTGCGCTCTTGCTTCCTTACTGATTACACTCTGGAAATCGCGCACGATCATCGGGAATGGATGAGGACCCATTACGGAACCAAGCACGTAAAGTGTATCGTCCACACGATTTGTCCACTCTCTCATGCACTCGTTAACAGCATCCTTTAATGTCTGTGTACCACTAGTTACAGGATGAACCTTTGCGCCGAGAAGCTCCATTCTGTATACATTAAGTGCCTGACGAATCGTATCTTCCTTTCCCATGTAGATCTCACACTCCATGCCAAGAAGTGCAGCAACAGTTGCTGTCGCAACGCCATGCTGTCCGGCACCAGTCTCTGCGATCAGACGCGTCTTTCCCATGGGGTGCGGACAATTTTTGGACCTAATGTCGAAAGATGTTAGGAGGAAGAAATGAACAAGTATAGCACCGAAGAAAAACAACAGGCAATCGACTTGTATTTCAAAAAT
>QUFP01000139.1 GCA_003478935.1 Firmicutes bacterium AF25-13AC | reverse complement strand
TCAAACACGACAACATGTCGATTTGATTTTTTATGGAACTTACGTAATGCTTTTTGATATTCGTCTGGCTCCTGCTTTTTCCGAATCGCCATAAAACTCCTTTCTTTCCTACTGCTCAACTTAGGAATCTATCGATTGCTTTTTCTTATTAATAGTGAATATATACTCCTCATTACTATAATTAGTATATCATACTTTATAAGAAATCACAAACACGAAATTGATAATTGCCTGTATAATAATTCGACAAAATTCGACATCATTGTCTAATTATTCAACAAATTTTCTTAGCCTGCTAACTGACTTTTATAATTGGTAAGAATTAGAATCGTTTAACGTCAGGCTCTCCGGACGACAGGATGTTTCATTTGATAGTTACAATGGTTATTACTATGATATTCATTGTCAGTCACGTTCTTCATCCGTCAACTGGCATTTTCCTTTAATTTCTCAATGTGCAAGTTCAAAGAATGTGATTTTTTCCCGATTTAATAGCATAAATTTTTTAATTAAATGTACCTTTTATGTTGTTAGATCTGTAATGTGTA
>QUFP01000138.1 GCA_003478935.1 Firmicutes bacterium AF25-13AC | reverse complement strand
AATCTCAAAAAGAAGAAAAGACAGCACACCAAGACATTACTATGGAAAAGGAAATATTGGATGTGATATCGGAACGCAGACAATCGCCTACACTTCCAATACCGAAGTGAGACTTGAAAATCTGGCAGAAAGAGGAAATTCAATTCAGCATGTGGAAAGACAGGAGGCTTTGATCCTGCGAGCAATGGAACGATCCCGAAGGGCGATGAATCCGAATAATTACAACGAAAATGGTACCGTTAAAAAAGGTCACAAGCAATGGAACTTTTCAAAACGATACCAGAAATTGAAACAAAGACATCAGGAACTGTGTCGGATTGCATCAGAAAATCGAGCGCTGGCAATCCGTGAGCAGGTCAATCATCTTCGGTCTTTGGGAGACTGTTTTATCACAGAACCGCCAAATGCAAAGAAACTACAAAAAAGAGCAAATCCAGAGAATCCGGTCGATAAGAATGGACGAATGAAGCGAAAAAAGCGCTTCGGAAGATCCATAAAAAATCGTTGCCCCGGCTACCTGCAGGCAAAGGCAAAACAGCTTTTTGAATCAACAGGCG
>QUFP01000137.1 GCA_003478935.1 Firmicutes bacterium AF25-13AC | reverse complement strand
CATCCAATATTTCCTTTTCCATAGTAATGTCTTGGTGTGCTGTCTTTTCTTCTTTTTGAGATTGCTTTTCCTTCAACTGTTATATGTACATAGACGCGAAGCCGTCCGCCAATCTTTTTACAGACCAATGAAGCAAAACACGGTCTGTAGGTATCCGTAATAATTCCTTTTGACATCTGATCCACCGCATGAGCATCCTGTAGTTCTGGTTCTGCCAAATATGCAAGAATTGCTTTTTCTTCATCCCAAAGCCACAAATCCTTTGCTTTATATTTACAGGGAATTGCAACCTTTCCATACTTCACAATCAGCCCTGACTGAGAAGAATCAATGACAAGCCCGCGTGTGGATTGTTTTGCCCGGATCTCCGGAAGATCGCCGCGCTTTTTGAAATGTAACTTTCTTCCGCTCGAATACAATATCGTTTCAATTGCAGCCCAAATATCTTCTGCACGGGAAAGAGCAAAGATGCTTTGAAGGTGATACTTTTCTTTCAATTCCATCATTTTGGTCCGGCAAAAATCCCATGTCACCTGATAAGACTCTCTCATCTGATTCATTGAATTGG
>QUFP01000136.1 GCA_003478935.1 Firmicutes bacterium AF25-13AC | reverse complement strand
TTATTCGGCCGACCATACAGAAAAACACTCTTTGTAATGGTTGTCTGGAAAGAACTGTTCTTTTTCTTTCTTGCCTTTGGCATGGCCCCTCCTTTCGTCAGTACTGTTTTGACTGGTGTTCGATATACTTGCGGATGGTCTCTTCTGAGATATCTCCAATCGTTTCCAGGTAGTAAGAATGGTTCCAAAGTTCTCCTTTCCACAGCTGTTGGCGTAAGTCTGGAAACTTTTCGTACATCTTTCTGCGGTATTTTACCGAACAAACAATATGATAATTGATGTTATACATGCAGGTACGTGCATGTTTTAAGTTATCTTTTTTCACATATATTATATCGTATAGTATACATATTGTCAATAAACAATTGAAATATATATTATACATACAGTATTATTTTCTCTGTAGACTGCCACCCGAATCTTTCCTATATTTCTCTGCCGAAGACAGTTTTGCTTTTTGGAACACAAAAAGCTTCACACCTTCGGCGGATTTATGGTATGATAAAAGCAAGCGGCGCTTTCATCTCGGTCATTGAATGGCCGAGGATTCCCGCGCCAGATTCCTAAA
>QUFP01000135.1 GCA_003478935.1 Firmicutes bacterium AF25-13AC | reverse complement strand
GCACCTCATACGGAATGCTTCGGTAGAAGAAATGTTTTCGAATACCTGAAAATGTATTTGTGATCCTTGCCCAGATATTCTTGTAGGTTTCTTGTGAAAACTCTGGTACGACACCTTCTTTTGTTTTCAACAAATTTAGCATCCGCGAGTCTGGTACCAGTTTCTCATACAAACCGAGACCTACCAGACCAATCGTATATGCCGCAGCTTGATGAATGGAAATTCCATACTTTCTCATGAACAGAAACTTCCCCATTTGACTGGTATAGGCCGGATCAATCTTGTAAAAGGCAATTTCTCGTTTTAAGCTCTGATTTTCAATGCTTGATGCAATCCTCTGATAAGCAAACAAGGTCATATGATGATTTCCTTTTCGGTTTCCGTATTTTCTGGATGCCAGTTTGATTGTTAAATCAATGTCTTCCACAATGAGACGTTTATCCTTTTCTGCACACCAATCAAATATATCCTTCACTGCTGCTCCCAAAATATTGGTAACCTGACCAGTAGATTTGTTCATAAGGTCAAATCGAATTAACTTCTGGTCAAGCAGTTTTCCGGTTTCATCCAGTTCTGCCAATGCAAAATGATCATAATTAATAT
>QUFP01000134.1 GCA_003478935.1 Firmicutes bacterium AF25-13AC | reverse complement strand
GCACCTCATACGGAATGCTTCGGTAGAAGAAATGTTTTCGAATACCTGAAAATGTATTTGTGATCCTTGCCCAGATATTCTTGTAGGTTTCTTGTGAAAACTCTGGTACAGTACCTTCTTTTGTTTTCAGAAGATTTAGCATCCGCGAGTCTGGTACCAGTTTCTCATACAAACCGAGACCTACCAGACCAATCGTATATGCCGCAGCTTGATGAATGGAAATTCCATACTTTCGCATGAACAGAAACTTTCCCATTTGACTGGTATAGGCCGGATCAATCTTGCAAAAGGCAATTTCTCGTTTTAAGCTCTGATTTTCAATGCTTGATGCAATCCTCTGATAAGCAAATAAGGTCATATGATGATTTCCTTTTCGATTTCCGTATTTTCTGGATGCCAGTTTGATCGTCAAATCAATGTCTTCCACAATGAGACGTTTATCCTTTTCTGCACACCAATCAAATATATCCTTCACTGCCGCTCCCAAAATATTTGTAACCTGACCAGTAGATTTGTTCATAAGGTCAAATCGAATTAACTTCTGGTCAAGCAGTTTTCCGGTTTCATCCAGTTCTGCCAATGCAAAATGATCATAATTAATAT
>QUFP01000133.1 GCA_003478935.1 Firmicutes bacterium AF25-13AC | reverse complement strand
TCCAATGGAACAGATACGAAACAAAGCTTTGGAACACGATACTCCAATGATTTTGATGCATATCGCTCCTGAAACTCCAGCTGCAGATCAGAAAATTCCTTTTCCGACATTTCATGAAGTGTTTTTGCGCAGTCCTCATAAAACGTGCCTTCTATCTGTCGCATCGTTTCTTCCATCTTTTGCTTTGAGCATCCCATGATCGACATAGCAAACAATACTTTTGACTGTGCAAATATCCCCATACCTTCTGACAAAAGATCCAGTTGGATATTATTCAAACGACCCGATACCTGCACGACTGCCGCATCAAATGCATTCTGGCAAAATGCAGAATTGATTCCTTCCGGACGAATGGCTTTTTCAAGCTTTCGCATTTGGGGATCTTTCTTATCATTCTTTACCAGTTGAAGTACGATGTCAGGATTCTTTTCCAACAGCTCAATGTCACGATTGATCAGAGCAATATACGAGTTCTGCATCTGCTGTAAGATAGCAAGCTTTTCTTTATTCGGCCGACCATACAGAAAAACACTCTTTGTAATGGTTGTCTGGAAAGAACTGTTCTTTTTCTTTCTTGCCTTTGGCATGGCCCCTCCTTTCGTCAGTACTGTTT
>QUFP01000132.1 GCA_003478935.1 Firmicutes bacterium AF25-13AC | reverse complement strand
TCCAATGGAACAGATACGAAACAAAGCTTTGGAACACGATACTCCAATGATTTTGATGCATATCGCTCCTGAAACTCCAGCTGCAGATCAGAAAATTCCTTTTCCGACAGTTCATGAAGTGTTTTTGCGCAGTCCTCATAAAACGTGCCTTCTATCTGTCTCATTGTTTCTTCCATCTTTTGCTTTGAGCATCCCATGATCGACATGGCGAACAATACTTTTGACTGTGCAAATATCCCCATACCTTCTGACAAAAGATCCAGTCGGATATTATTCAAACGACCCGATACCTGCACGACTGCCGCATCAAATGCATTCTGGCAAAATGCGGAATTGATTCCTTCCGGACGAATAGCTTTTTCAAGCTTTCGCATTTGGGGATCTTTCTTATCATTCTTTACCAGTTGAAGTATGATGTCAGGATTCTTTTCCAACAGATCAATGTCACGATTGATGAGAGCAGTATACGAGTTCTGCATCTGCTGTAAGATAACAAGCTTTTCCTTATTCGGCCGACCATACAGAAAAACACTCTTTGTAATGGTTGTCTGGAAAGAACTGTTCTTTTTCTTTCTTGCCTTTGGCATGGCCCCTCCTTTCGTCAGTACTGTTT
>QUFP01000131.1 GCA_003478935.1 Firmicutes bacterium AF25-13AC | reverse complement strand
CACTTCGGTATTGGAAGTGTAGGCGATTGTCTGCGTTCCGATATCACATCCAATATTTCCTTTTCCATAGTAATGTCTTGGTGTGCTGTCTTTTCTTCTTTTTGAGATTGCTTTTCCTTCAACTGTTATATGTACATAGACGCGAAGCCGTCCGCGAATCTTTTTACAGACGAGGGAAGCAAAACACGATCTGTAGGTATCCGTAATAATTCCTTTTGACATCTGATCCACCGCATGAGCATCCTGTAGTTCTGCTTCTGCCAAATATGCAAGAATTGCTTTTTCTTCATCCCAAAGCCACAAATCCTTTGCTTTATATTTACAGGGAATTGCAATCTTTCCATACTTCACAATCAGCCCTGACTGAGAAGAATCAATGACAAGCCCGCGTGTGGATTGCTTTGCCAGAATTTCCGGAAGATCGCCGCGCTTTTTGAAATGTAACTTTCTTCCGCTCGAATACAATATCGTTTCAATTGCAGACCAAATATCTTCTGCACGGGAGAGAGCAAAGATGCTTTGAAGGTGATACTTTTCTTTCAATTCCATCATTTTGGTCCGGCAAAAATCCCATGTCACCTGATAAGACTCTCTCATCTGATTCATTGAATTGG
>QUFP01000130.1 GCA_003478935.1 Firmicutes bacterium AF25-13AC | reverse complement strand
GTTAGTTATAACTAACATAATATAAATTTAAAAAGAAAAGAGGAAAAAAGATATGAGAAGAAAAATGTTTGTTATGCCACTTGCAGCAGCTATGGTTTTAAGTGCTGTTCCAGCATTTGCATCAGAAGGCACATCATCAGCAGAAGAGACAGTAGAAGAGACATCCGAGGCATCATCTGCAGAAGAGAGTGAGAGTGAGGGGGTTGGAGATGTCCTTGCTAATCTAGAGGGAACCTATGAGGAGTTATTCCCAGTGATCGCAGATGCAAAGTATGATGATTTGTGGCTAGGCTTTTGTGCTCAGTATGGTGATGAGGAGAATGCGCAGCTGTATTCTGATATGTTAAAGGGCAGCACGACTGCATTGATTTATGGAGCAGAGGCAGTGGATACCTATGCAGAGAATCCAGACGACACGGCATTTGACTGTTATTTTTTGCATGGAGTTGCACAGTTTACAGTAGAAGGAAACACGATTACTGGAACAGATGCAGACGGTGAGGAGGTATTTTCTCACACCTATACTTATGTTGGCGATGCAGAGGATGGAAGCTTTGCAATTTATAAGAGCGATGACGAGAACTCTGGTGATTTTACTTATTTTGCATTTGCAGCAGATAC
>QUFP01000013.1 GCA_003478935.1 Firmicutes bacterium AF25-13AC | reverse complement strand
CTAGTACCTCATTTCTACTTGACTTCCCGGGCTGGGATAATGAGCTGCGTGCAACTCGTGTCAATGCCCTCTCGGGCTAGTACCTCATTTCTACAGTACCCCTTCAAAAACCTAGGTTTTATGCGATTTCCAGAGCCTGTTTTTGCAGGTATTTATCAGAATATTCTGACAATAGCTGTTTTTCGTGCATGTTAACAATTTGGACATATTTAACGAGGTATACTTACCTTTGACACTGAATTAAGTATAACACTAAATACAGCTATTGTCATCCTATTTTTTCATCTTTTTCTTGTCTTATTCAACGCTTTCCTTGCCTTTGCTATTGCCTTCATATCTGCACTTTTTCTGCTTTCGACATGAAGTGAACGATACAGTTCAAAACGCTCTTTTGATAATTGGCCATTCTCCAATGCCTGCCTTACTGCGCAGCGCGGTTCATTTGTATGCGTGCAGTCACGGAACCTACACTGCGCAGCCAACTCTGCAATATCTTCGAAGGTATCATCAATTCCTTCGTCTACATCACAAAGTCCGATCTCCCGCATTCCCGGTGTATCTATTATTACAACATTATTCGATAGTTCAATCATTTCTCGATATGTTGTTGTATGGCGTCCTTTCGCATCTTTTTCACGAATCTCACCTGTTTTCATAATCTCTGTTCCTGCTAACGCATTGACAAGTGTTGATTTTCCCACACCTGAAGATCCTAGAAGTGCAATTGTGTTTCCTGGCTGCAGATACACCTGTAATTTATCCATCCCATCACCTGTCAAAGCACTGACCGCATGAACTTCTATCTGCGGAAGCATTTCTTTAAGCTGTTCTTTCAGTTTTTCCACATCTGGACATAAATCCACTTTAGTTAAAATTACTATCGGCTGTACGCCTTCCTGCAAAACAGTTGCCGCATAGCGCACTGCACGATTGACACTGAAATTGTCATTCAATGACATGACAAGAAAGGCATAGTCAATATTTGCTGCCATTGGCTGTTCTTTCATACTTTTTGCCGTATCTGGACGCGTCAGGAAATTTTTTCGTTCGCAAATCTCTATAATTTTTGAATCGCCTTTTGGATTGTAACGAAAAGTCACATAATCTCCAACTACTGGAAACACAGTTTCTTCCCGATAAAATTTTCCACTTAATTTTGCCGGAATCTCCTTTTCCAAATATCGAATTAGGTAACTATTTTTCTGCACTTCACTGATACGTCCTGTTCGCTCTGTGTGCAGGCACTGTTCATCAAATACTTCCAGCTTATTTCTGCCTTCTTCTGTCTGATGATATTCTTCTTTTCTTTCTTTCAATTCTAATCTCCCCTGTCTTTATGCCAGAGGCTAATGACCTCTGTTTTTAAAAAGATTATAGAAATTCAACTTGTCTATGTCAATATTACAGGCGTCCCGAGAATTTTTCCATTTATTTTTGCTCTAATGCCCTCGCGGGCTGTTACCACGCAGAACTCTTGTGGTGCCCCCTTCACTACGTAAATGGTGACTGAGGCGAATGTGATTTACGAGGCGGAACGTTGTAGCGGGACTTTCAAAGAACATATGATAATAAGGCGTGTAACAGGTACCCGCGGAAAAGTGACGCCGACAAACACTTCGCCGAAGCCACCTTCGTGAAACTTCAGGTGGAAAATTCATTACCACATCACCTGATACTCCCCAAATCCAAAGCTGCTGTTTTTTCCAATATGAAGCAATTCTCCTGCAAACAGCAGTTTCATTGTATCTTCATTTGCATCATTAAACCAAACTTTTCCTTTGATTCCACGAAGTGTCATTGCGCTGTCTTTTCTATTTGAATAGCGATTGACTCCTTCTAATCTTGACTGCTGACGCGTAGTAACAGCTGTCTCTGGCGTTTCTTCCCAAAATATTTCTGCTTCGATGCCTTCAAAGCAGTCCAGCATGTAAAGGCGGCGGCGAATGGACGCGATGATTGGATCCATTTGAAGATCACGAATAAATTCTCCCTGATATTTTACCGTAAATGGTGTATGAAACGTCAACATCCCTGAATAGCAAGCGTCACTTACCTTAGACAAACTTCCCTGTTGTACTTTTTGCAGCTGTCTCATTCGGTAATCAATATATTCTCCCAGCGTGGAAATTTGATAATTTCCCATTTGAATGCTGTTATTTACAAGAATATCCTGCCAATACTGATTTTTAACAGAAACAATAATAAAATGTGCCTGATGCTTGCCAAGACCTGATGCTCCGAGCATGCTGATTGCCTGAAGATATTGATTAAAGTAAACAATATTTTTTCCGAAGAGAATTAGCTGAAAGCTTAACTGATCTCCCTGATAAAACTCTTCCTTATAATTATCACATTCAAGCACATAGCCTACGCTCTCGCCTGTTGTCACAAAAGATGGCTTCTTTTCATATTTAGAATACATGATGCGCTGCACGATACATTCATCTGCAAAATCACATTTTTCACATTCGCGCCCTCGCACGCAATTAGCACGCAGCAGCATTTCACCAATTCCGCCACGTATAGCGGAAACTTTCTGTTTCGGCAGCATGGTATCCTCTGTAAATTCGATTGTAAATGTAAGCTTTGTATAGCGAATGTCCTGTGACTTTATTAACAGCTGACTCATGCCGCACCTCTTTCTTCGTTTTCATTACAAAGCCTATTCTGCAAATATACTTGTATTGGCTTTGTTTTTAATATCTGCTTAATCGAACAAACGATAAAACTCATCCTTATATCCAGCCATGTGATCCCACACTGCAGGACTAAGCATCTTCTTCTCTGCCATTTCCTCAAGCTGTGGAAGTGTTACCTTAATAACATCCTCTGTCTCTCCTTCTTCAAGATGAACCTCATCAAGTGCCACATCTTTAAAAACGGCATAATTATCGCCAAGGAACTGACCAATATGATTATCTCCAAGCTCAATCAGCTCATTTTCTTCAATCTGAATGCCTGTTTCTTCCTTAAGCTCACGCACAATGGCATGTCTGCTTGTCTCTCCTGAAATCATATGACCACCTGTGTTCTCCCACTTACCAGGTGCATAACGTTTCTGACTGCTTCGCTTTGTGAGCAAAATCTTCTTCTCGCTGTCAATTACCCAGATACCAACACAGTACAGACAATATCCTTGCGGAACATTCTCGCCTGCCTGAATGGTCTTTCCTGTTTTTCTGCCCTGCTGATCATATAAGTCCCATTTTTCCTGTTTTGCCTGCATAGTGTTTTCCTCTCTTCCTCTTTACTTGTTACTGTTCATGGATAAGCCAATATTGCGGCAAGCCCGAAGGTGAATGGATTTCACGAGACGGACACTTGAAGCAGGTCTTTCAAAATAATGTATAATAAGAAAGAACATAGAAGGAACCTGCTGAGTTTGGTCCGTCGACGAAACCATTGCACCGAAGGGCTTTCGTTACATTACGCATGAACAGTAACCTTTACTTCTATTATTTTCCAACGTTTCCAATTAAGTCTACTAGTTGTTGCCCGTTTTGTCAATATATGATATGATAATACAAAAATAACAGGTTCATTTAATGTTACAGTTCACGGCAAAGCCCTGTGAACAGTAACTCATTATGAGGAGGTCTTACTATGGATTTTTCTTTATCACCAGAAAACGTTTCTGCATGGCGTGAGGGCCATGTTATGAATGATATCGTGTTTAACCTTGGATGTTGCTGCCCGGGGCAAGGTACTGAGGAGGTCTTTTCTTATATTGAAGTGATATATAAGGATGGAAACCGCCATTATTTCTATGAAAATCAAACCGGCTTTGACCGCTTTGAAAAAGATTTCTACGACAAGCGTTTTACTTCGTTCCATGAGTTCTGGACGACAGAAGAAGCTTCCGAGGAGAAGCGTGATCTTTTCTCTTTTCGCTACTATGTGCGCCGCCCAGAAGGTAGTTACACAAAGCTTAGCCTTGCTGAAATGGATGAACTAAAGGCAAAACTTACTGCTTGTTGTCCAGATGGTCATAAGACAGACCGCCTAACGCAGTTCCATCATTATGACCGAAATGTGAACTATCACGAAGAAGACACCACCATCTGAACTATTGATAATTCAAAAAATCAAGAAGTCAAAAAAAGAAAAGCATCCGACTTAAACCAGACAACATTTTTTCGCTTGTCACAATTCGGATGCTTTTCATGCTTCTTTATACTCTTTCTGTTTCTTTATGTGTTTAATACGTTACTTACTCAACGGTCACAAGCTCATACTCTCTGCTGCCGTATCCAAGTGCTGCCGCAGCCTCGATGGTATGAACACCATTTCTGCTCTCGACACGCTCCAGAAAATGCTTCTGACCCGGATCGTCGGTTGCCGCATAAACAAGATCAATGCAAGCCTGATCAATTGCAATCGGATCAAGGGATACAAGAATACCAATATCCTTCATGCACGGATCCTCTGCTACGCTACAACAGTCACAGTCTACAGACATATTCTTCATAACATTGACATAGACAATATTGCCCTTGAAATACTCAACAACAGAGGATGCAGCATCTGCCATAGATTCCAGAAAGGAATCGTGATCCGCAGTCCACTTCTCCTCAGGCACACCTGCACCGTGGATATAGGCCTTTCCAAAAGAAGATGCACAGCCAATGGAAAGCTGCTTTAATGCTCCGCCGTATCCGCCCATCGGATGACCCTTGAAGTGTGACAATACAAGCATGGAATCATAATTTGCCATGTTCTTTCCAACAAAGTTCTTCTTGATCATCTTTCCATTTGGAATGCTCAGTTCCAGATCTGGTCCCTCTGCATCCATCAGATCGACATCAAAATAGCGATCCCAGCCATGCTCCTTCATCAACAGTCTGTGCTTTTCGGTTGTGTTTCTCGCACCATCATATGCGGTGTTACACTCAACAACAGTTCCACCAACCTTCTCGATTACCGGACGCCAGAAATCTGGTCCAAGGAAGTTCTGATTTCCCTTCTCACCGGAATGAAGTTTCACTGCAACCTTTCCGGTCAATTCCTTGCCAGCCATCTCATATAACTTTACTACTTTTTCAGGTGTAATTTCTCTTGTAAAAAATACTTTTGCCATCGTTTTTTCTCCTCTTTTTCGTGATTTCCAAAAAGGTCTAACCATATTATACAAACCTAAAGTTAACTTCAGTCAAGTACTTTTACGATAAATTTTGTAGCTATTCAGAATTTCTTACGATCCGCTAGACTTGTAGTGGCGCACGCCAACGCGCCACAACACATAACACGGGATCAAAAAAAGAACAGCAAATAGTGGCATCACCATGTTCAAGAGAGAAGTGGTTCTTCCCAGCAAATATAAGAGCGGATAATATTGAATCAGCGCATACGGAACAATGAGTGTACAAAATAAAAGCATACGCTTTCCATAAATACCAATTGGATATTTGCCGTACTCTCTTGCTCCGTCTGTTAGTATGTTCATGAACTCAAGACCATCAAGTGTAAAAAAGCAAAGCGCTGCATACACCATAAACAATCCTGAAAATACAGCGGCTCCTCCGATCAACATAAAAATAACTGTTAACACACGCGTCAGATTCCAATCTATCTGTACAGTCATGACACCATATATAAACAAAATCACCGCCTGAAAGGCGCGTCCGCATCTTGACAACTCAAATTTGCTTCCAAGAACCTGAGGACTTCGTTTCTCGGCCGTACTAGCACACGGTCAAATTCGGCATGGCGCACCATGCCTGAAAAACTGTCAAAGCCTCTGGCAAACATTTCTGCCAGAGAAAATTCGACTAGCACAAGCGCATAACAAATCAAAACTTCGCTGTATGTAAAACCTTTAACTTCATGAAAACGCTGAAACATAAATGTAATTCCCACAAATACATTAAAAGAAAATAAAAATTGTCCAAGTGTTGTCAGGAAAAAGGATGTCTTATACTGCATAGTACTTCGCACATGAATGCTAATATAATGGCAATACAATCTTAATGCAGAAACTTTTTTGTCCTTTTTATGCAACTTCTCCATCTTTTCTTTCTTATTTGTCTTTTCTAACTTTCCATTCTTGTTTTTTATTTTATCTTCCATGACTCACCCTCCCTGCACAACTAGCTTTTTTTCGGCAAGCTTAGCAAATTGCCATCCAACTCCAACAAGCACAATGAGCCAAAATATTTGAAGAAAAATTGCCTCTGCCCTGGCGTGGCCTGATAAATCGCCTGAATAAATTCGAAATGGCACATTCTGCATAGCGGCAAACGGAAGCACCTTTAACACACGCTGTACCACCTCTGGCATAAATGGAAGCGGCACGATCTGACCTGACAAAAGCTCACACGCTGATGCATAAAAAATGCGAATGCCTTGGGCAGAAATCGTAAAACAGCAGCTGGTATAAATAATCACGCCGATTGCAACTGTTACTAATGTTCCAAGTATCATTGTCAGAAAAAATAAGAAAAGCGTCATTGGATCCTGTGGAAGCATCAATCGATATGGCTTTGGCAAAAATAGTGCCACAACTAAAATTGGTGCACAGCGAAGCAATGCCTTTGACACACGGTTCGCGACACTTCTTGCAAACCACATGGAATAAATATGGACAGGGCGGCACATCTCATACGCAATATTTCCATCCATAATAGACGAAAAAATCTCAGGTTCCATCATCCATGCCATAAACAGCGCCAAAAATGCCTGTTGCAGCCAAATATAGCTGACGACAGCTTCAAAGCTCATTGGGAAAGCAGACGCATCTGCCTGATAAAATGCTCTAAAGACAAGAAGTTCCATAAATCCCCATGTAAACTGGGTGATAACACCAGCTGCTGCCGCTGCGCGATATTGTAATCCCATCAAAAAGCGCATGCGAAAAAAAGAGAGATACTTTTTCATTTGACTCATCTCCCCTCTTAAATCTCAAGGCTGCGGTACAGCTTTACAACTGCCTCGTCCATGGATGATGCACCCTGTTTTAACTCCTGCGGACTACCATCCATCAAGATACGCCCTTTTCCGATCAACATAATACGATGCGTAATTGCTTCGATGTCCTGCATATCGTGAGTAGTCAATATTACTGTTGTTTTGTGGATTTGATTGAGCTGCTTAATAAAATCACGCACGGCAAGTTTAGACACTGCATCAAGTCCTATCGTTGGCTCATCCAAGAAAAGAATGCTTGGACTGTGAAGAAGCGATGCCGCAATCTCACAGCGCATTCGCTGTCCAAGTGAGAGCTGTCTTGCCGGTGTTTTTAATAGCTCTGATAAGTTTAGAAGTTCTGTCAGTTCTTCAAGATTATTTTTATACATTGCCTGTGGAATAGAATAGATATCCCGCAAAAGTTCAAACGAGTCAATTACTGGCACATCCCACCAAAGCTGGCTTCGCTGTCCAAACACAACACCGATATCCTTTACATATGAAATGCGATCCTTCCATGGAATTTTTCCATTGACAACGCAAGTTCCCTCATCTGGCGTTAAAATGCCGCTGAGTACCTTAATTGAAGTACTCTTACCAGCTCCGTTTGGGCCAATATAGCCGATTGTCTCTCCGTCCTCAATCTGAAAACTGATGTGATCAAGTGCGTGAATTTCTTCATATTCACGCCGAAATAAGCTGCGGCAGGCTTCTCTCATGCCTGCTTTTCTCTTTGCGACCTTATAGGTCTTACATAAATTTTGTACTGTAATCATCGTACTTCCTCCTGGTAGTCATACAAAAACTATCACGGTTCTCACTTATGTGTGAACTGTATCTTGCCAAGTAGGTCTGCCTTTTATGGATTTTGCCATAAAATACCTATCTGATCCGGTTTGTCCCGTCTTCGGGCCCGTCCGTTCTAGGGTTTGTCCGTTCTAGTACATGCTGTACATTCTTTTGCAAAAGGACTTTTACTATAGCGTATTTTCAGGTATATGTCAAGAACTTATTCTTCACATTCTGCAAATCGCAGCTTTTAATTCTTCTGGTGAAGTAATCTCATACGGATGGCGGTTTAATCGGATTGTCGAATGAAGACACGCACCTGTCTCTTTTTTTGTAAGGGTCTGTCCACAAAATGCCGCCCAAGCTTCCTCTTTAGGCACACCATAGCGCTGCAATGCAAAAACTTCCTCATATTCGTGAGCCAACAGCTTTGGATCAGAATAAAAATCAGTTCCGCAAGTCATGCGAACACCTTCTTTTACACAATATTCCACTGCTTTTTGATGTGCTATAACAGCTGGGCGCGCATGCTCTGCAAAAAATGATGCGACCTGCAGTGGATTATCATTATCGGCAAGCAGCTGATAAATTGCTGCTGTCGGAACGTAGAGTATGTTTTTTGATGATAATTCATATGCCTGTCTTTGATTCATGTAAATACCATGCTCGACTGAATCCACACCTGCCTCAATGCACCAGTCTAGGCTGTCTCCGCCCCATGTATGAACCATGACAAGTTTTCCAGCCGCATGATAGTCTTGTACCAGCTTGAAAAATATTTCTTTTTTCATTGTTGGAATCAGTACTTTCTCTGGTGGTGCACCGACACCGCCTGTTGCAAAAATCTTTACCCACAGACTGTTTCGTTTTTTTATACAATTCTGAAAAGCACTGTCTTTAGCATTTTCACCATTCACCATTCCAGAGCATTCGACAACAGAAAGCGCATTTTCTTTAGTGCTTTGTTTCCATGCATCTGCCTTGATACACTCTAGCCCACCTGCATCGCGAACTATACGAAAACCCATAGCAACAAGTTCATTAAGGCAGCGCTTAATGCGCCCTTCTACATCCAAGCTACTTCTCTTTCCTGATCATCATGATCAAAATCAGTCCATCCTGCATGGAGGTGGAAATCTACAAAACCTGGAATTTCATATTGTATCTGACTGATGCCATCTACACTTTTGAATCGGTCACATCTGTTTGTGCTTTTAACTTGTTTAAATTATCTGCCTGATCTACATAAATTTCTTTTATCCAATCTGCTCTCTTTTCCATGGTTTCTTCCGTTTCCTCTCATTGACTTTTCTCTCATCTTTCACGGTCCACTTCTTCACTCCAAATACGGCAGAGTTGGCACACTGTCAAGCAGAAGTTTTCCATACTCTGTTTTAGGATTCGCAAAAAAAGCTTCCTTTTCTCCTGTCTCTTCAATTTTTCCATCCTTCATGACAGCCACCTCATCACAGATATCATAAATAACACCCATATCATGCGAGATGAAAAGAATTGTCAGCCCCATCTCCCGTTTAAGTTCTTTGATTAATTGCAGCATACGAAGCTGCACTGAAACATCTAAAGCACTAGTTGGCTCATCTGCAATCAAAAATTTTGGTGAAACACAGAGCGCTCTTGCAAGTGCAATTCGCTGCTTTTGCCCTCCGGAAAAAGATGATGGAAAACGTGAAAGTGTATCTTCTGGAAGTTCCATACGCTGTACCCATTCCTGACATTTTTCCTTTACATGTACCCTGTCTGTAACTTTATGAAACAACATTGCATCAGAAAGTATTTTTTCTATTGTGTGCTTTGGATTTAATGAACCTTCTGGATTTTGAAATACCATTTGAATTTGTTTACACTGCTGCTTGCGATGCAAATGCTTTTTCTTGCTATAAAGCATTTCTCCATCAAATACAACTTCTCCCGTATCAGCCTGCAAAAGCCCAGTGATAACCTTTGCCAGTGTTGACTTTCCTGAACCTGATTCTCCAACAAGACCAAGTACTGTATTTTTTTTAATATCAAGACTGACATTATTTAATGCAGGGTATTCTTTGTATGATGCCTGAATATTTCTAATTTCTAAAAGTACATCACTTTTTTGCATTTTGCTGCCGCTCCTTCTTAATAATATGTTATTATGTTGGGGTCATCTATGTGGGATACGCAAAATTGCTGACAAAAGCATTTTCGTATACTCATCCTTAGGCGTTAATAAAATCTCCTTTGTCGCAGCTCTTTCCACAATTTTTCCATGATGCATCACAGCAAGATGACTGCATATGCCTGCTGCCACTGCCAAATTGTGAGTGACGAACAATATGGCAAAATTCATCTCTTTTTGCAGCGACAAGATCAAATCAAGTGTCTGCTTTTGAACAGTAACATCAAGCGCCGTGGTCGGTTCATCACATAAAAGCACATCTGGGTTACAGGCAAGTGCCATGGCAATCAAAATTCTCTGACATTGTCCACCGGAAAGCTCTGATGGAAGGCGATCCTTTTTAGAAAGCTCTTTCGGTAAACCAAGGCGCTCAATTAGCTCATTAGCGCGGCATACCGCTTCTTTTTTGCTCACATTTTGCCTTATCATAACAACCTCAATGAGCTGTGCAAAAACAGGACATAGCGGATCGAGTGCACTCATCGGATTTTGAAAAATCATTGCCACATTTCCGTTAATCTTTTTTTCTTCATAGCTCTCTGAAAGATTTTTAGGAAGCAGTCCTATCAGGCTTTTTAATGTAAGTGTCTTTCCTGAACCTGATTCTCCAACCAGACCAAGCGTCTCTCCTCGCTTTAACTGCAAAGAAAGATGATCGACAAGAAGTCGGCCATCTTTTCCAGTCACTATTAAATTTTTTACTGATACAATCGGTTCTACTGCTTTTAAATCTGATGCTATGGATTTCACTGTTTCAACTGAATCAGTCTGCTTTTCCATAAAATTCTTACATCCTTTCTTTTTCTTAACGAAAACGATCTGCAAGCCCATCTCCTATAAATGAGAGCGCCACTCCTGTATATACGACAAACATACCAGGCAAAACTGAAAGCCACCAGCACTTGTCATAAAGGTTTGTCCCTCTGAGATCATGGTACCCCAATCTGGTGTGGGTGGTGAAATTCCAATGCCCAAGTATCCAAGCGTTACAATAATGACGAGAAGTCCAACCATATCTGTCATTAAAAGGACAATTGCCTGCGGAATAATATTGGGGAGCAATTCACAAAATAAAATTCGAATATCAGAGTATCCAAGAATCTTTGCTGCAGCAATCCACTCTGAATTTTTAAGTGCTGCACTTTGTCCTCGTGCTACCTTGCAGTAAATAAGCCATCCAACTAACAAATATGTGATAAAGATACCGTGCGAACCTGCACCAGATGCAAATGCGATCACAATGACAAGCAAATAAAAGGGAAATGCGATAAATGTATCTGATGCCATTCCTACCAGCCAGTCAATCGCACCTCCAAAATATCCTGCTGCCATTCCAAGAAAAATACCTATTATAAATGGTGCTATCTCAGCCATAACCATAATCCATAGATCAGTTCGCGCAGCATACAGCGTTCTTGTGAATAAATCACGCCCTAATTGATCTGTTCCAAACAAGTGCTTTGCCCCAGGTGCCTGGAGAAACTCTGCAAGATTTTGTTCCAGCGGATCATATGGGCAGATCACAGGCGCCAGTACAGCTAAAACTATCAGTAGACCCATCATAAAAAGACCGATCCACAATGTCGGCGCATGTGTTTTTTTTAATTTTTTTCTTTTTGCCTGTTTCATAACAATATGCGCCTTTGCCCTTTCATTTTACTTAATATGTTATACTGTCGCAATTTTTACACTTTTGCCATTCGCGGATCAATCTTCTTTGCAATCAAATCAACAATCAAGCTAATAATGACAACAAAAAATGCGCAGTACAGCGTGATTCCCTCTACAAGTGGAAAATCACGATTGGATATTGCCTCAAATAATAGCTTTCCAATTCCTTTTACAGCAAATACCTGCTCAACCACAAGTGTTCCGCCTATTAAATAAGACAAATTGACAGAAAGCAGCATCAATGTTGGCACTACTGCATTATGAAGCACATGTTTCCATAAAATTACACGTCTTGGAAGCTTTGCTGCACAAAGCGTAAGCACAAAATCTGCATCAAGTGTTTCTATCAATTGCTCTCTAAGTGAACGCACAAGCGGCGGAATCTGCCCAAATGATACAGTTATTGATGGCAAAATCAAACTATAAATCATGCCTGCTGTCCCTTTTTTCAGACCGCCAACTGGAAACCACTTCAAATTGACAGAAAAAATAAGAATCAAAATTAGTCCGATCCAAAAAACAGGCATACCATGCGCAATAATAGGAATAATCCTAATTAAATGGTCTGCAATGCCATCTTTATGTGTGGCTGCCGTAAATGAAAGAAGCAGTGATATAACAATTGAAATAGTCATTGACATGACAACAAGCAAAAGTGTCACTGGTGCATACTGTAAAATCAGACTGCGGCACGATACGCCATATTTAATTGAATTGCCCGTATCTGCATGTAAAAATACGTTTTGCAGAAAAATGAGAAACTGCTGCCCCAGTGAATCATTTAAATGCAGCTGCTCTCTTAATTGATTTACTGCCTCATCTGTCGCATGTTCTCCAAGAACCATAACAACTGGATCTCCTGGCACGAGACGAATCAGTAAAAAAACTGCTGCTGTAACAAGCGCAATGACAAGAGCTGCCCTAATAAGCGCTCTTGTCATCATTTTATAACTATTATTCTTCAAAATAAACATCCTCAAAGTGGACACTTCCATTCGGCAATACAGTAAAGCCCTCTACATTATCTCTCAGTCCAACTACATTCTCTGAATTATACAGTGGAATATATGGAACTTCATCTGCTAAAATCTGCTGCAGCTCTTCGTAAACTGCGGCACGCTCATCTCCGTCTGGTGTCACTTGTCCTTTTCTCATCAAATCTGCTGCTGTTTCATTGTTATAAGAAGTCCAGTAGCACTTGCTCCATCCATCTGGATCGACCTGAAATGCAAAAATAGAGTTTGCATCCGGATAATCAGCTGTTGCACTGTTGATCATCATAGAGAAATTTAAATCGCGGAAATCTGAACGGAATGTTGAAATTTCCTGTGCATTAATTTCAATATTGATTCCAATCTGTGCACCTGCTGCCTGAATGATCTGTGCCTCCTGAAGACGTGTATTATTTCCAGATGCGATGCTGATCGTAGTGTCAAAGCCATCAGGATATGCAGACTGTGCCAATTCTTCCTTTGCAGCGTCAATATCATACGAAAGCGCATTTACCGTATCATTTGTCTGATACAAAAGCGCACGCGGAAGAACAGTGTTTGCTATCTCTGCATAGCCAAAGGTTAATGCCTTTGTCAGTGACTCTCTGTCAATTGCCATTGCAAGTGCACGGCGTACATGCTCATCACTGAAGTGCTCATCAAGCGTATTAAAGAACAGTTCTTCTACATTGTAGCTAAAACTGGTTGCTGTCTTCGTATCAGCATTTCCATCTACATTTGATGCATTGCTAAGTGACAAATCCTCAATTCCGTCAATCTCACCTGCAAGCAGCTGATTAAGTGCCTGATTGTCATCATCTACTACTTTATATACCAGCTCATCAATATATGGCTTTCCTTCCTGCCAGTAATATTCATTCTTTACAAAAGTCAAATCTCCAGATGGATCCCACTCGGATACGGCAAATGGACCTGTACCAACTGGATTCTTGAAAAACTCCTCCTCAGTCTTTCCACCAAAATCCTTTGGAATAATTCCATTTGAGAAATTGGCAAGCTCTGAAAGAAATGGTGTGTAAGCTGTTCCCAGTGTAATCTCTACTGTCTTTTCATCCACTGCCTCAACAGATTTTACATCTGCCTCAATTGGAAGTGAACCTCCAACTTCAAGATGGCGCTCAATGGAAAACTTAACATCCTCTGCTGTCACATCTGTGCCATCGCTAAACTTTAAACCATCACGAAGCGTAAAGGTATACACAAGACCATCATCACTGATCTTATGATCTTCTGCCAGCCAGTCAATAATATTTCCATCGTTATCAAAAGTCACAAGTGACTCAAACACCTTATCAATTGCAAAGGCATTATTTTCTGTAATTTCCTGATGAAGATCGAAAGAGGTCGTAGAATCAGATCTGGCATAAGTGAAAGTTCCACCAGATGTTGACTCCTCGCCTGCTAAAGCCAATGTACTAGCTCCAAGACTGAAAACGGCTGCCGCCGCTACTGCTGTAAGAATGTGATGTTTTCTCATAATCGTACCATGCCCTTCCATTCCCCGAAACAGACTTTTTTCTCGCCCATCAACAGGGAAACTTTATTTTGCAGTTACAGTTCACGCATCATGCTAGATGCGGATACTTGCAAACCCTCATAACAGCTTAACTGCTTGAGTTCTATCATACCATGTTATTTTTTTCTGTCAACAAAATCAGAAAAGGATTTTTCCTATATTTTGCTATAGGATGTTCTTATATCGAGTTGCATTTATTTTTCTTTTTTCTTTACGTCCTCTTAGTTTTGTGTTACACTGCATCATAAGAAAGCGAGAGCAAACATGATATTAACAGGAGGTTTTTTCAATGCAGGAAAACATTGTCATACTTGGAACTGGTTTTATAGCAGGCTATTTAAACAGGGGACTTCATTATCTTTTTTCAGAATTAAGACAACCAATGGTAGGAAATGTGTGTGCCATCGGAAAACATCCAGAAAAATTAGCTTCGCGTACTAATATATTAAAGGATTGTGTGCTTTGTACAGATCCAATTGACTCTGTATTATTCAAGTTCCATCCTACAATTCTCATAGTCGCAGTACCGCCGACTGTCTCTGTCGATATTGCAAAAACCATACTTCTTCCCTATTATAATACGCTTCGTGCCGCCTCACAGCCACTGCCAGATTTATATTCCTTTACTCCAACACCAGATGAAAACTGGTATGCGAATCTTCTCGGAAACGACGTTTCTATCGTTAAAATTCTTCCAAATATTTTTACTGACGTTCATGGAATTGATATCACAAGTGTCGGCATCAATACCATATCCCCAACACCTGCTTTTAAGCACTCTAACCGCCGTGTACTGCTTGACATTCTGCTTACCCCTTATGGAAAAACAGTTTCTTTATCTGCCTCTCAGGCACTGATCTTTCTTGCTGGAAAAATCACAAGCCATGTCTGCTGTGAAGCCTGCTTTTGCATTCACGAAGCCGCACAAAAGGCTGGTCTTTCAGTTACGCTAAATGATATCGGAAAGGCATTTCAGTATGCCCAGCGATCATTTACGAAATTTTTCGATGATCCAGTTCCATCTCTTCGCCGTAATGATCTTCTGCCGTCTGCATTGTTAGAATTTATGCAGCATTTTTCTGATACCTGGTTTAGTGGTCTTCACGATTTTACAACCTCAATGCCTGTCTGTGTGTCGGATGAAGAAGCATTGTCTCTTGATGTCTATTCCTACGCACTAAACACGATTGCTATTGCAGTAAAAACAAAAGAGGAGTTGGAGCAGGATACAAAAAATGCCGCCACAAAAGGCGGCATACTCGAACGAGGAGTTGAATACTTTTATGAAGTTATCGAAAGTGAGCTTGGCAATCAGGCATTTTCTGCCGCTTGTGATCATCCGATTTCTTCTGGCTACTGGGAAACACTTCGCAGTCAGGTATGCAGCCTAAGCCGAGAAGCCTATGAGCGCAGTCTGCATCTTACATCACATTAACCATGCCATTTAGTTTACTGTGTTTTTGTTGCCTGCACTTTCGTTGTCTTTGGCTTCCATCTAGGATAAATCATCCATGATGCAATTCCTATTACAGCAAGCGCACGCAGCGCCCAAAGCAGATACTGTCCCACCGAATAATATGTATTTTGCTCATATGGTGATAACGATACAGTTATAAGTACATGATGCAGTAAAAATATCTCATATGAATACTTTGAAAGCACACCGACAAGTTTTTTCAGAATCACGCACGGCAAATTTTTTATCCGATCCAGCGCATTTCCTGCTGCCATAAAAATCAGATACCACAAAATGCCTTCGACTGCAAATAAATACCATGTTACACGCTCTGGAAGCGGGACAAACACAACCAGGCACAACACTACAGCTGCTGCCACACCTGTGCGAAGTGACACGTTTTTCATATAGCGATACAGATAAATACCCGCCATAAAAACAACTACATTTAATAAGATATCCTTGTCCACTCTTCCCGTATTTCCAAGAAGCTGTACCATCACTAGATAATAAAGAATCGCTGCGATTAGTGTTGGCTTTGGATAGCGCTTAACCAGTGCATACAATACCGGAAAGACGATGTAAAGGACAAGAATCATTCCGATAAACCATTCTCCGACAAGGTAGTGGCTTTGAATACCAAACAATGATGCATAGCCATCAAGTCCGGTAATAGTCCATAAAAATGACAAATCAAAAAGTTTAACTCCGCCGCCAAATCCGCCCATCAAGTAGCATACAAAGTATGCCATATAAAATGATGGAAAAATGCTCCACCAGCGCTTTTTATAGTAAGTTTTTAAGTCACTGCAGCGCTCGTAGGAAATGCACTGTGCAGCACCTGATACAAGAATAAATAACGATACTCCCTGCCAGCCAAGATACCCTTGCGCGCCAATTTTCGTTACGACAAGCGGGCTTTCCATAAGGCGCGCACTCCACTCGCAGTTCATATGATAAAATACAATCAAAAGCATGGCAGCCGCACGCATAAAATCATAGGCAAAATAGCGTTTCTTACTCTCTTTTGTTTTTTGCTGTTCCATCAGATCCGCCCCTCTCTTTTTGCCTGTGCCTTTGAGTAGCCGCAGCCACAATAGCTCTGGCGGTACAAATCATGCTCCTTTGACAGCTCCACAGAACGCTTATAGCCATTCTTTTTCTTAAAATCTGAAAACAACCAGGTGATGCCATATTTGGCTCCCACTTCCGCCCCTATCTCATTTAATTTCTCAGCGTTTTTCATTGGACTTATGGAAAGTGTCGTTGTAACATAGTCAAACCCACCATCTGCTGCTAACTTCGCAGCTTCCTCTAAACGCAGCCTATAACAGGCGAAGCAGCGCTCACCGCCCTCGTCCATCTGCTCCATTCCTTTCGTGATCTCATAAAAGCGCTGTGGGGCATATGTTCCTTCCACAAGCTGAATCGGATAAACTGTATCAAGTTCCGAAATTAGACGTGCCTGTTCTGCGACACGCTTTTTGTACTCTGCCTCCTCTGTAATATTCGGATTATAATAAAATACAGTAATCTTAAAGTAATTGGACAGATACTCTAACACGTAGCTGCTGCACGGTGCACAACAGCTGTGCAAAAAAAGTGTCGGAACATGCCCGGCCTTTGTTTCTTTATCTATCGTCTCTTCCAGACGCTTTTGGTAATTAATTTTATTCATAAATTTCGTTTGGTTCCTTTCTTGTCTTTTTTCTATAACTCCATTATAATAAACTCCATGAAAAAAGAAAGGAGTTCTTTATATATATGGAAACAAAACTTGTTCTTCTTGGAACGGGAACGCCTAATGCATGCCCAAATGCATGCGGTCCATCTTCCGCAGTTGTTGTTGGGAATCGTGCGTATCTGGTTGATTTTGGACCGGGCGTTGTCCGTCAGGCTTCCAAGGCTTATTTTAACGGGATTGATGCACTTCGCCCAGATCTTTTATGCACTGCATTTTGTACCCATCTGCACACTGATCACACTGCCGGATATTCAGATCTTATTTTTACTCCATGGGTGCTTGAACGCAATACACCACTCAAGGTTTTTGGTCCAAAGGGACTGCGTCATATGACTGACCATATTTTAGAAGCATATTCCACAGATATTGATTTTCGCATTCATGGATTTGAAAAAGCAAATGAAAATGGTTATAAGGTGGATGTGACCGAAATTGAAAATGAAGAAAATCCTGGCATTATCTTCCAGGATGAATATGTAAGCGTGGAGGCATTTCCTGTCAGCCACGGCACACTAACCTGCTATGGCTATAAATTCGTGACAGCCGATCGCACAATTGTAATAAGCGGCGACACAGCTCCTCTTGAACTGGTGGCCCAAAAAGCTTCTGGATGCGACATTTTACTGCATGAAGTAGAATATTCAGCTGGTATCTCTGCACGCGAACCAAAGTGGCAGAAATATCACAGAGAAGTGCATACATTAAGCACGGATCTGGCATGGGTAGCAAAAAAGGCTCAGCCTAAGCTTCTTGTTACATACCACCGAATTTACCATATGAATATCCAGGATAACCACATCAATCTGGCTGCTGAAATGGCTCGGCGCGATGAGGCAATCCTGGAAGAGATTAAGACCGCTGGGTATGAAGGTTATACCGTAAACGGACGCGATTTGGATGTCTTCTAATATTATTTATTTCATCTGCTGTTCTGATACGTGATATACACGTCGGTACAGCAGATTTTTTATTTTCTGGTATTCAGCTTCAGTAACTGTTCTCTGGTAGGTCATAATACGAAGTGGAATCGGTTTTCTTCCTGGAGCAATTGATGGCTGGGTATATGGATATGGATTATAGCAAAATCCATTTCTTTCATAAAAGCTAATACGCCTTTTTTCAAGTTCTCCTTCTGGCAGCTCAACTTCAAGACATGTCATTTTATTTACCTGAGTAAGGACCTCTCTTAACATGCGTCCTCCGATACCACCATTTCGTACTTTGCTGCTTACTGCAAAATGCTCAAAAAATAAGATATCATCAAACTCCCAGGCAGATAAAAATCCATCTATTTCTTTTGTTTCTTCATTTCTATGTATAAACACCTTATATTCTGGATTCTCAAATAATTGTTTCTGGCCCTCATATCCTCTATATTCATCATATGGAAAACTTTGTTCCATTATTGAATACATCTGATCAAAGTCTTCAAATTTTAATAATTCTACCATAGTATCTTTTTCTTCCCTTTCTTCAAAATATTTTTTGCGTGTATTATTAAGGATACCAATTTTCCTAAGTAATGTAAAGCATTCATTTCTAGTATTCTATAAAAATCGTTACAGTTCATGCTACGAAAGCCATTCACCTTCGGGCTTTGCCGCAATATTGGCTTATCCATGAACTGTAACTAAAAATCTTATATACTCTGCCAAATCAGCGCGGCGCCAGAAATCATCAGCAAAACAATAACTATTCTCTTGACGGTGCGCTCTGGAATATGTGTTCCTGCAAAAATTCCAAGGCCAAGACCGCCTAACATAAACGGCAATAATATTACTACTTGCTTTGCAGTATCAAGCTTAATAATACCCCAACAGCTATACAAAATAATTCGAAAGGTATTCTCTATAAAAAAGACAACACTGATATTGCCCTTAAAAGCATGGCTGTCATCTGTGACACGGCTAAGGTATGCTCCAAGTAACGCTCCTACTCCGTAAAGGCCACAGAGAATTCCTGACAATACACCAATTAAAATGGTAAAACCATTCGATTGTTTCATCGGACGTGGATGAAATTCACGAAGAAGCATTTCTGCTCCGATTAAAATAATTACAATACCGAAAATCATTTTAATTACTGTCGTATCTGCATTTTTCAAAAAGAAGGCACCCGGTATGCTGCCAAGCATAACAAGTGCAGATAGTGATCCGCAGATCTTCCAATTGATTTTTTTTCGTTCTTTCCATGCCAAAAGCAGATTTCCCGGGTAACCTAGCAATAATTCTACCGGAGAAATCGACGCATTATTTACTCCAAAACTTAAAATACTTGTAAAAACAAGCGTGTTTGCAAATCCACACAATCCCTTTATAAAAAAGGCGCAGATTGCCGCGATGATCCATAGTATCATAGGTTCTTTCTCCTTATATGTCTCTCCTTTATTTTAATGTTGTTTAGTAGTATAATGCGTCAATTCTAATATTTCAATAAATATTTAGGAAAAAATACTTATTATTTTGATTATACAGTTCTACTTTGGGACTCATCATCGTTACCTAGCTGGCGGTGAGACGATGGTTCTTTACGAGGCGGAACGTTGTAGCGGGACTTTCAAAACAATATATGATAATAGATAGTGTAACAGGTACCCGCGGAAAAGAGACGCCGACAAAGACCTCGTCGAATCCGCCTTTCGTAAGACTTTCGGGTTTCGCCCCTAAGTTCAATATGTTGAACTTTTAAAATAACGCTTGAACCATAAATTATATCGTGTTATAGTGTCCTTTGTAAAATTTTGAACTAACAAGAAAGAGGATTTTTTATGCTTCAATTTATTGAGACCGTCAATTCGGCCGTGAACAATTTCATCTGGGGTGTTCCGGCTATGGTTTGCATCTTTGGCGTTGGCCTTTATTTGAGTCTTCGCACACGTTTTCTCCAGATACGCAAATTTCCTTATGCAATTAAAACAACAATCGGACGAATGTTCCGCAAAAAGAACGCATCTGATGGTGCTTTGACACCATTTCAGGCTGTATGTACTGCGCTTGCTGCAACTGTTGGTACTGGAAATATTGCCGGTGTTGCCGGTGCGATTGCAATAGGCGGACCTGGAGCTATCTTTTGGATGTGGATCTCTGCTATTCTTGGCATGTGCACTAAATTTGCTGAGGTAACACTTGCCGTTCATTTCCGTGAGAAAAATGCTGATGGCGATCTGGTCGGCGGTCCAATGTATTACATAAAAAATGGTCTTGGAAAACGTTGGATGTGGCTTGCTTATCTTTTTGCCGCCTTTGGTGTACTGACTGTATTCGGAACTGGAAACGCAACACAGGTTAACACAATCACCACTGCTATTAATTCAGCTCTTATTGATTTTCACGTAATCTCTAATGATGCTGTGTCAACTTCTAATTTAATCATTGGTATTGTAATGGCTGTACTTGTTGCACTCATTTTGTTGGGCGGTGTAAAACGTATCGGACAAGTAACAGAAAAGCTTGTTCCTTTTATGGCATTATTATATATCGTTCTTGCTGTCGGTGTTATCGTAATCAATATCCGCACAATTCCTACAGTATTTGCTTCTATTTTTGAAGGTGCATTTAAACCATCTGCCGTAACCGGCGGCATTGTCGGAAGCATGTTTACCAGTATGAAAAAAGGAGTTTCCCGCGGTATCTTCTCTAATGAGGCTGGACTTGGTACTGGTTCCATAGCTCATGCATGTGCAGACACAAAAAAACCTGTAAAGCAGGGAATGTTTGGTATATTTGAAGTATTTACTGATACAATTGTTATCTGTACTTTGACTGCTCTTGTTATTCTTTGCAGCGGCACCACGATTGAATATGGAGCTGCAGCTGGTGCTGAGCTTACCATTTCTGGATTCACATCTGTTTACGGAAGCTGGGTTTCCATCTTTACCGCAATTGCAATGTGCTGCTTCGCCTTTTCTACTATTCTTGGATGGGGACTCTATGGTGCCCGCTGCATTGAATTTTTATTCTCAGAGAAAGTCATTAAACCTTTCATGGTAGCATATTCTCTCGTTGCAATCCTTGGTGCAACAGCAAATCTTGGACTGATGTGGAGTATCGCAGAAACCTTCAATGGTTTAATGGCAATCCCTAACTTAATTGCACTGTTCCTGCTCTCTGGTACGGTGGTAAGATTAACCAAAGAATATTTTGCTGGTGAGGGTGCGAAAAATTAATGTATAAAAAAATAGACATTGTGATTCAAGAATTTACTCGAATCGCAATGCCTATATTTTTTTATCCAATTTTCATCAGCTCAACTCAAACATACCGTGATACAGCTGATAATATTTTCCCTTCTGCTCTAAAAGATCGTCGTGATCACCTCTCTCGACGATCTTTCCCTGCTCTAGAACCATAATTGCATTAGAATTGCGTACAGTACTAAGACGATGGGCAATGACAAATACAGTTCGTCCCTCCATCAGCTGATCCATTCCGCGCTCAATCAATGCCTCTGTACGTGTATCGACTGATGAGGTTGCCTCATCAAGAATGAGCACCGGCGGATCAGCTACGGCTGCACGCGCAATGGCAAGAAGCTGACGCTGACCTTGTGACAGATTGGCACCATCTGCCGTAACAAGTGTATCATAGCCATGTGGAAGACGACGGATAAAGGAATCGGCATTTGCGATCTTTGCAGCCTTTTCAATTTTCTCCTGCGTCGCATCAAGCTTTCCAAAGCGAATGTTTTCGGCAACAGTGCCAGTAAATAAGTGTGTATCCTGAAGAACTATGCCAAGGGAACGGCGAAGCGCATCTTTTTTGATGTCGCGCACGTCGATTCCATCATAAATGACAGAGCCACCCTGCACATCATAGAAACGATTGATCAAGTTCGTGATTGTAGTTTTTCCGGCTCCTGTAGAACCCACAAATGCAATCTTCTGCCCTGGCTTTGCATACAGACTGATCTGCTTTAATATCATGCGATCATCATCGTATCCAAAGTCTACATGGTCAAAGCGCACATCACCTTTTAACTCAACAAGAGTGCCATCGTTCTTTTTCCATGCCCAAAGACCTGTTTTTTCCTTGCATGGAACCAGCACTCCATTTTCCTTTTTCACGCTAATAAGATCTGTCTTTCCTTCGTCAATCTCTGGCTCCATATCCATTACTTTAAATACTCGCTCTGCTCCGGCGAGTGCAGCAAGTAAGAAATTACTCTGCTGCGTAAACTGGTTGATTGGAAGCGCTGCCTGACGCACAAATACAAGATAACTTGCCAGACTTCCTAAATCAGTATGACCATTTAAGGCTAACAGGCCACCAAGCACAGCGACAATCGCATAATTGATATAGGAAATGCTTACTACCATAGGAACCATCGTTGCCGCATAGCCCTGTGCACCAGTTCCTGCTTTTCTCAGTTCTTCGTTCTTTGCACAGAATTCCTCAAAGCTTTTCTGCTCGTGATTGAATACCTTGATGACTTTCTGTCCGCTTATCATCTCCTCGATGTAGCCGTTTAACTCACCAAGGCTTGCCTGCTGTTTTCCATAGTATTGTTTACTCTTAGCACCGCTGAAACGAATATACCAGAACATAAAAGCATAGCAGGCTGTTACGATTAGGGACAATTTCCAGTTTAAAATATAGAGAATCAACAGTGTTCCGACCATCTGTATAAATGTCTGAATTACCATTGCAAAGCTGTTATTAAGTGCATCGGAAATCGTGTCGATATCATTTGTGAATAAGCTCATGATATCTCCATTCTTTCTTGTATCAAAAAACTTAAGCGGAAGCTTCTGTACATGTGCAAACAAATCGTGACGAATATCGTAAATCACGCGCTGAGCTACTTTAACCATTGTCTGGGAATAGCCCCAGGCAGAAAGCGCACCAATTCCAAAAATTACAGCGGCTATTGCCACACCTGCAATAAGTGTAGATACCTTGCCGTCTGCAAGATTGTTTACAACAGGGCGAATCATATAAGTGCCAAGAAGATTGGCAGTTGCGCTTACACTGACAAGAACTGCTACAACAAATAGCATTCGCTTATGGCGTCCTAAATATGATAAAAACACACGAAGCGTCTGTCTAAGGTTTTCAGGACGCTTATTATTCTTCTGAGCCATCGTCATTGCCTCCCTTCATCTGTGATGCATAAATTTCCTGATAGATTGGATCATTCGCAAGCAGTTCCTTATGCGTTCCGACACGGTGTACTTTTCCATCGTCGAGAATCACAATCTGATCAGTATTCATAACGGAGGTAATGCGCTGTGCAATGATGATTTTTGTCACATCTTTGTAATCGGCAAGCGCTTTTCGAATTTTCTTTTCTGTGGCTGTATCAACTGCACTGGTAGAGTCATCAAAAATCAAAATTTTAGCATTTCCAAGAAGTGCACGTGCAATACAAAGGCGCTGCTTCTGGCCACCTGAAAGGTTGTTTCCCCCCTGCTCCAGCATCGTGTCAAGACCATCTGGCATACGACTTAAAAACTCATCGGCACATGCTGCACGGCATGCCTTCCATATTGTTTCATCATCTGCGAAAGGATTTCCCCACTTCAAATTTTCACGCACAGTTCCTGAAAACAGTACGTTTTTCTGTAGAGTAATATTTACACTGTCACGAAGTACACTCAAATCATAATCGTGCACATTGACACCGCCAACACGAACAACGCCCGTTGTCGCATCGTACAGACGCGGAATTAGCTGAACAAGTGTCGTCTTTGCCGATCCTGTCGTTCCGATAACACCAATCGTCTGACCTGCCGGAATATGAAGATTCACATTCTCTAATGCGTACTCGCGAGCATCCTCACGATATTTGAATGACACATTTTCAAAATCAATGCTTCCATCCTTGACTTTTTTCTCACCATTTTCTGGTGAGGTCAGAACAATATTTTCGTCAAGAATCTCTGCAATACGATGAGCACTTGCAAGGGAACGTGTCAATAGAAGAAACACATTTGCAAGCATCATTAGGGAATTTATGACCTGCATAACATAACTTAAAAAGCCAGTCAGATTTCCGACTGCAAGTTCAGATTTTAAGATCATATTTCCTCCAAACCACAAAATCATGACAATCGTAGTGTACATAATTCCTTGAAAAGCCGGAAGATTCAACACCGCATAGTGAAACGTAGTTTCACTTGACTTTGCCATATCACGGTTTACCTCTTCAAATTTGTCCTCTTCATACTCGTCACGGACAAATGCCTTGACAGCACGAATTGCTGTAAGATTTTCCTGCACAACCTGATTTAATCGATCCATAATGCTTTGCAGTCTGGTGTACATCGGTGCAACCTTACGCACAATCAAAAAAAGAATGATTGCTAAAATCGGTGTGCACACCACAAAAACAAACGCCAGCTTCGGATTCATATAGAAGGAAAGACCAATTCCCATGATCAAAAGTGACGGACCTCTAGTAATCGGACGAAAGCCTGAAATTATCATGTTTTGAAGTACATTAACATCTGTTGTCATTCTTGTAATCAAAGATGATGTCACAAAATGATCAAGATTAGAAAATGCATACTGCTGTACTCTTGCATATTCTGCCTTTCGAATCTCTGCACCCCATCCATATGAGGCCTTTGCTGAAAAATGGGCATACAAAAGACCAGTGACAAGTGCTCCAAGTGCAAGCAGTGCCATCTGGACTCCCTTTACATAAATATAATTGACATCGTGATTTGCCACTCCGATATCAATCAAGTTTGAAATCATGATCGGGATAAACAGCTCAAAACCAGTCTCGATCATGACAAACAGCGCGCCGAGAATCATGTCCTTTTTGTAAGGCCCCATATACCCGAACAGTCGCTTCATATCTTTCATAAATTCAACTCCTTTGCTGTTTTTTACATTGTTCATTATACAGCAAAGGAGTTTTTTTTGACAATATGCGATTTTTACGGTATTTTTACCTTTTTGCCTTATCTTTTTTCATACTGCATTACGAGCTCATATGAGTAGCCACGATCTGGATGAAGTGGTTTTGGTTCAATAGAAAAGTAAACAACACCATTTTCCTTGATATTTAGTTCAATCGAAATGTGTGATTCTGGCATTGATACAGGTACCATACGCTCGGTGTGAATCTGTGGACGGGCTGTCTGCTTTAAAAGATCAATCTGATCTTTTGTCGGGTTTGCCGGTTCACCAAGATCATGCCATACCTTTAGCGGATTACAGTTCTCTTCATCGACTGTCTGCGTCAGAAATAGATATGCATCCGTGGAGGCTGACTGAGTGGTTGGTATCGTCAGATTTAAACAAAGATCTTTTCCAGAACGATTCCTCGTCGCATTCCATGCAATTCCCCTGTAAGAACCATCTTCATATTTCATCACAACACAAGTTTCATCCTTGTAGACACAGATACCTTTCTTCTCTTTTAACTTTTTAAAGAAAGCAAATGTCCAGAAAGTTGGCTTTGGAATACAGCCGTTTGCGACAAGGCCAAAACCGCCATGAAATGGAGTAAACGGTACACCAAACTCTTCAAATACATCACCAAACGTCCAGTATGAATATGATTCGTTATCATCACCAAGGCGCGAAAGCTGATGCGCAATGTATGCTGCATTTTGATTTGTATCGTGAATTGGGCAGTTTGGCACATATGAAGTGTTAAACTCCGTAATGTGAATTGGCAGTCCCTTAAAGCGAGGGAAACTGTCAATAATCTCTCTTGTCGTATGAAGATTGGCAAAGCCATCCTCTGGATCCATCAGCTCAATATAGCTGTAATGTCCTTGTGTCTTTGGTGGCTCGGAGGTATAGTGATGTCTTGTTACAAAATCTACGGCAAGATCATTTGTTTCACAATATTCCATAAAGGAACGGATCCACACTTCATCGGTTCCTCCGCACACAGCTGGTCCGCCAACTAAAAATCTGCTGTCTAACTTTTTTATTGCATCAAATGTTATATGAAACAGTTTGAAATACTCAGGCATATCTGCATTTTCCCAGAATCCTGGCAGATTTGGCTCATTCCATACTTCAATTGGCCAAGTAACAACTTCATCGGTGGTATAGCGCTCACAAAGATGAGACAAAAGCGCCGTTACCATATCAGTCCATTTCTTGTAGCTTGCTGGCGGTGTTGTGTTTCCCTTCCAGTAAAAGATAGTCTGCGTTCCTGATGCCATTTTCTGCGGCATAAAGCCAAGCTCCAAAAATGGACGCAAACCAAGCGAGATATAGCTGTCCATCACACGGTCAAGATATGTAAAATTGTACTCTGACTCACCTTCTGGCGTTTCCTGATAAATACCTATATCATCACAAAATAGTCCATGACCTCTGATATGAGAAAAGCCAATCTCCTTTTGTACAAGTGACAGCTGCTCCTGATATTCTTTTGTCAGCGCAAGTCCCATTCGTCCTGTTCCAATGCAGAAATCTACCTGATTACGGAATACATATTCTTTGTTTTCTTCAATTTGAATGTTTTTTTGAATCACTTCATTCATTCTCTTCTCCTCCTGTCCAAAGATGGATTTGCGCTACAGGCAGTTTGGTTTGATTCCAGTCAATTCTAAAATAGCGAGTAAAGTAGATTCCCTCTGCCTGATAGCACTCTTTGCAATCGTTTCCTTTCTGATTTTCTTTTTTCCTTTTTAATATAACCTTCTCCCACTCTAAATCTGAGCGAAGTTCTGCCACAATTGTCTGTGGCAAGTTCTTTTTTGATTTTTCCAGTGCATCTGGCTCATCTTCAAAGATAACCTCTAGTTGGTTGATCCGTCTGACACCTTCAAGGTCAACCATAACCCAATGCGTCTGTTCTGACAAATGCTTTAATGAATTTGTCATTTTTGGCAGCCAATTGCCTTCTTCCTCTGCCGTCACAAAATAAGGCTCATGCCCGATCTCAAAGCTATCAGCAAATACTGGACGTCTCTTTGCCTCATCATACGTTTCCTTTGGCTTCGGCTCTCCTACTGTATATGGCGGTGGAAGCATCGGATTTAATACCGTGTTCTTGGGCTTTGGCTCTCCATCTGCCCAAATACAAATCTTTGCAGATTTTACACCATCTGCTGTTGCACAAATCACATTTTCACCGCCATACCAGCTTCGAAATTCAATTGCTGCAAGGCCATCTATCATATTTTTCTTTTCTGGTGAGAACGTGATTGTCTTTCCAGTTGGAAAAATACCGTCTCCCTTTTCCACTGTGAACGTCAGCTCGATTTCATTTGAGATTGGATTTCCTTCTTGATCCAAAAGTTCTGCACAAATCCATGCATCCTCCTGTCCGTTTGCACGAAATCTATTAACATCGCTGCTTAGACGGATCTGATAAGGAGTGCCTTTTTTCTTTGACTTTGGCGCCTTTTTCCCTGCCAGATGCTCTCGATACCAGTACCAGCAATCAAGCGGCAAACGATAATAATCGATCATTCCCATTGAACCCATGCCATCAAAAATACTTCCATGATGAAAGCCGCACCACAAAATCTTTCCGCTTCGCCACGGATAGTCAATCTCAGTTCCATCGGTGAATCGCGGCTCAAATTTTCCTGGGCGCGTCTCTATGCTGCTTCCATATTCAGAAACCAAATTCGGAAAGCCTGGATCATGATACAATGCAGCTCCATCCCCATTGTAACCTGCCAGATCTCCTAGCACGTCAAATCCATCTCTCTGCGCACCGCCCACTGCTGCTGGTCTTGATGGATCAAGCTCATGAGAACGCTCTACCATTTTTCGAATTAGTTCTTTTGCCTTATCTTTTACTGGTGCATCGGTAAAGAAAACTTCGTTGCACATGCTCCAGCAGATAATAGATGGATGACTGCGCTGAGACTGGATCATCTCCTCTAGCTGATCTAAGCAGCTTTTCTCAAAGTCTTTTTGATCCTCCTCTTTTGGAGGATAGGCGCTTGATACCCAAAAGCCATCTCTTTTGTCACCACCAGTTCCCCAGAAACACATCTCAGACCAAAATAGGATTCCCTCCTCATCGCAAACCTGTGCAAAATATGGATGATGTGGATAGTGAGAACCGCGAATCGTGTTCATGCCACACTCTTTTATCATACGAATATCTCTTCGAATACCGGCACGCGTAACAGCATCGGCCCATCCAGCATGATCCTGATGCACATTGGCTCCTAAAATGGCAAAATGCTCTCCATTTAAGAAAAATCCATTGTCTTTGTCAAATCGTACTGTTCGAATGCCAAATTTTGTTTGCACACAGTCAACTAAAATTCCATTGTAGCTCACACGGCTGACTACTGTATACAATTTAGGCAAATTCGGTGACCACGGTTGTATACCTGACAATGAAATTTGCTGAGTAATTGTCTTCGAATTCAGACTTGAAGTACTGTTACGATCCTTCTTTTCAGAATCAATCTCTCCTTCCGTTTTCATGTTGATTCGTGAGATTTCTTTTGCCAGCACAGTTTCTCCATCCAAAATGCAAGTTTCAAGAAAAAGTGGTTCTTGCATCTGGGATAGCCCATTGTTTTGATATTCTCCAATATCAGAGCGCTGATCAAATACCTGCGTCTCAATTTTTACTGTTGCATTCCATCCATTCTGATCTTCATTTTCTCTTTCAAGCTTCGTTGTCTGTACAAATACCCCGTATTCGTCAATGCCGCAAAATTCTGTTACAATCAGCTGCACATCACGGTAAATACCGCCATTAAATTGATGCTCTCCTGCACGCGGAGCAAGCCTCGCATCCCACAGATTGTCCACGCTGACAATCAAATGATTTTTTCCTGGACGAGCCACATTTGTAAGTTCTACCAAAAATGGTGTGTAACCACCTCTATGCTCCCCAACTTTTTCTCCATTTAAATAAACACGCGCTTTTTGAAAAACACCTAAAAATTCCAATCGAAGTCTTTTTTTACAGTCTTCCTCCGACAATGAAATCCATGTTGAGTAAGTTCCATATCCAACATAGAATTCTTTTTCCATAAAATATGGAATACCAAATGAATGCGGCAGTCCAATGTCCTGCCAGCTTGCAATCTCTTCACTTGTGGCAGTTACCTGATCTCCATAGGTAAATTTCCAATTGTTATTTAATAAACGACACTCTCTCATCTTTCCTCCTTTGGCTCAAAAAATTGGAATTTAGAAAAGTCTACAAATCCATCAGTTTTCTTTGTCGAATAATAAAACAATCCAAAACGGCATCCAGTAAACAAATCCATCTTAAAATACATTGGCTGGTCAATGCCAAGCTTCTGCCAACCTTCTCGATTTTTATAGAAAAAGGATGCCAAATCTTTCTTGTCAGTAAAGTCGGCCTCTGCGCGAAGACAAACTGATGTATCGCTTATTGGAACCCTCTGATATTCAATGCCTGGATTTTCATATTCAAACTGTCCAAACACGCTGGTGTCCTTCGCCGGACGCCCCATCATAATTAAATAATACTGGTCTTTTTCTTTTTTTACTCCGATAAAACCGTAGTTTCCAATAAATGTACTAATTCCTGCCACATCGCCATCTTTCATCTGTGAGAAATCAACTGTTACCTCTGCTGCACATTTAGGTCCAACCGTGCGCTGGGTTAGCGTATTATATGCTTGAAATAAAGTTGGGGAAATCTTCTTTGAATGTAGCCGAAGATGCCCTGGATTTTCTGTAACTGACCAAGCCGTATCAATTGATTGGTGATTCCATTCCCAAAAGCATTTCAAATGGACCTCGCCTTTTTCATCTGGTAGATAGGAAAAATCATCGCTTCCATTGAGCTTCTCATAAATGTGACCTGTATCTGGCACTTGAATCTCTTTTGGAACTTTTCCTTTTTCTCCAATTACAGGAAAATCCCGTTCAAACTGCATCGGAATTAACACAGGAGCTCGCCCTAACGCACCTCGATCCTGAAACATAAATGCATACCAATCTCCATTCGGCGTATCAATCATACCTCCCTGCGCTACGCCAAGGCCATGGTAGCCGCAATCATCGTCAATAACGCAGCCTCCGATAAATTCTCCTGTAAGAGAATCTGACACGAAGCAGTCCTCAGTTTTTTTCTTTCCTTTTTCCATATGACAGGTAAAAATATAGTATTTTCCATTCCTTTTATACATATGAGAACCCTCGTAGCCAAGATCGGCATCTTCTCTATCCTGTACCACGATTCGTTTTAAGCCATTTTCCTTTGGTCCCGACAAATCTTCATTTAACTGAGTTAAAAAAAGTGTTTTTTGTCCATGCACAATATAAACTTGATCGTCGTCATCAAAGAATAAGCCACTGTCATAATACCAACCCTCAATTGTTCGATTTTCCCACGGTCCTTTTGGATCACTCGCTGTTAACAGATGAGACTTATGAGTGTCGTTCGCAGTAAATACAATATAATAGGTACCCTTATGGTATCGAAATGTAGGTGCCCACATGCCTTCACCATAAATATTTTGGTTTCCTTCCATATAATAGCGTGGCGTATTGTCAAGTTCTTGATAGGCATGTGACAGAATTTCCCATCTTACCAGATCGTAGGAACGCAAGATCACACAACCCGGCATAAAATGCATCGTTGTGCTAGCCATATAGTAGGTGTCTCCAACTCGTATGATATCTGGATCTGGAAAATCGGAATCAATAATGGGATTTTTTGCTGTTATCTTTTTTTTCATTTCCATTCTCTTTTTCTTCTTCCTTTTTCAAATATATTCTTACTTTTTCTGCTCAAGCTGCCCATTTACTTGAATGCTTTTTCCTTTTTCAATGTAAATCAAACTCTTCTTTTTCCCATAAACAAGTGTTCCGTTGTATTCACTGTCTGCATAGATTGCAAATTCAACCAATTTTCCATCCTTCCATGCCAAATCAACCGAAGCATTTCCTACTACACGAAGTCCTTTCACGCTTCCGTCTGCCCACTGCCTTGGCAATGATGGAAGCAAAATGATCTCGTTTTCTCCGCTCTGAACAAGCATCTGCGCAATCGCTGCTGTCACACCAAAGTTTCCATCAATCTGGAACGGTGGATGACGATCAAACAGATTTGGATAAGTCGAGTTTGTAAGCATCAGGCGAATGTTTTCTGCTGCACTCTCTGCATCTCGAAGCTTTGCATAAAAATTAATGATCCATGCACGGCTCCATCCAGTATGACCACCACCATGTGACAAACGCATTTTTAGTGTTTTCTTTGCAGCCTCTGCAAGCTCTGGTGTATGATCGACACTGATCTGATCCGACGGGTACAATGCATACAGATGAGACATATGGCGATGCCCCAGCTCTTTTTCCTCATACTCCTCCATCCACTCCATGATTCGTCCAGTTGAATCAATGCGAATCGGTGGAATCTTTTTTAAAGCTTCCTCAATCTGGCCTTGAAGAAGTGACACATTAGTCACACTTGGAATTACACAAGTATTTATCTTTTCTTTCAAGATTTTAGCTGCCTCGCAACATTCTGTAAATAGATCACGAAGAATTTCCATATCCATGGCAGAACCGATGCATACACAGCCGCTCTCTCCATTTGGCATAATATAAGTATTTTCCGGTGATGAAGACGGATTCGTGACAAGATCTCCGTTCTTTTCTTCCATATAATCTAAGAAAAATAAAGCTGCCTCTGCCATGATCGGATACGCTTTGAGTAAAAAGTCCTGATCTTTTGTATACGCATAGTGAGTCCAAAGATGAGTGCAAAGCCATGCAGCGCCCATCACCCAAAATGTGGACGACATGCAATTATCCTGCGGTGCACAGTCTGCATAGATATCAGTATTGTGATGAGCCACAAAACCTCTGCAGCCATACATTTCTCTTGCTACCTTTCGTCCATGATTTCTCATTCTCTCTAGATGATCAAATAGTGGCTGATGACACTCAGAAAGAGCACAACTTTCAGCTGGCCAATAGTTCATCTCTGTATTGATATTGATCGTATATTTGCTGTCCCAAGCTGGGCGAAATTCTTTGTTCCAGATTCCTTGAAGATTCGCTGGAAGCGTACCTGGTCTGCTGCACGAAATCAATAGATATCGACCATAATCAAACAAAAGCTTTGAAAGTCCAATGTCTTCACCGCCGTCTTTTACTCTCAAAAGTCGCTCGTCAGTTGCAAGTGCTTCTATGCTTTTCTCTTCTTTTAATTGAAATGACACACGATTGTACAGAGACTGATAATCTTGAATATGTGCCATTAATACTTTTTCATAATCTTTTTCCATTACCAGATCCAAATGAGCAATTAACTTTTCCACCAATTTTTGCTGTGGATCTGCCCATTCTTTCACTTCCTCCTCTGAGTAATGGAAGCTACTATCTGCGCCAAAATATAAAATCACTTCATCTGCCTTCTCCACTAGCAAACTTTGTCCAATCGTTTTCACGCTTCCACCAACGACTTTTGCCCGAAGGCACATTGCAAATTCAGGTGCATCTTTTCCGAGATTTCCGCTTAGAAAAATTGTGTGATCATCGCATTTTCCAACCGAATCAAAATATTTATCACAGTCCAATTTTGCGACAAAGCTTAGTTGACCGCCGCTTGCCTTCATATGAACAATCATGCAGTCATCTGGATGTGAGATAAAATAAGTGCGCTCAATCTTCATCGTTTTGCATTCGATTTTTTCGCAAGTATGCTGCACGTGGCACACGGCTTTTGACAGGTCAAGCTCTCTATAGTAAGTTGTATTTATAGCAGAATCTGCATCCTTTTCTATCTTTTCCTCCGGCAAATCCATCTCAATCGAGATTTCACCAAGCGTCTGATACATTCGTTCGCCATATGGGCATCCAGTCATTGCAAGACTCATAAGTTTCTGTGCCTTTTGAATCTGACCATTTCGAATGTATTCTCGGATTTTAGGCAAATTTTCCTTGGCATCTGGATTGATTCGTTCCCGTCTTTTTCCATACCAAATACTCTCCTCATTAACCTGAATCTGTTCTTTTTGGATCTGACCAAATACCATTGCGCCAAGTCGTCCGTTGCCAAGTGGTAGCGCTTCTTCCCACTCATCTGCTGGCTTTTGATACCATAATTTTTCCATGTTCCTCTCTCCTTTTTGCAAATTTTGTTGCCGTTTCCTATCCTATTTAGAGACTGGGGTCAGGCAGAACTGACCCCAGACCCCGAAAGCACACGATTTAAACTTCTACAGATGATTATAGCGCATTTTTTTGCAATGTCACTGCATTTTTGCGACAAATTTATAGATTAGTTGTCATACTATCACAGTCCAATAGATTACCAAATTCGATACTTTCCGGCCAGCGCCAAAAATGCAAACATATACAGGCAGTTGTCATAGTAGCGACGTTTTCCAGTTCGAAGTGGAGTCTCCCAAAATGTTTTAATCCACCAGAGAGCTAACCTTTCCTCATCTGATTCACAAATTGACCTATCCTCCAAGAAATTTCCTGCCAACTGCTGCAAATCTAAGTCTAATGGCTTCTTTAACACCGCCAAACTTCCCTCTGCCGTTGTCGCAAGAAGTCCTACCGGATGAAGTGCCTCCTGATCTAAAACTGTACCGTCTACCTCATATGTCATATATGGATTTTCTTTATTTACCACGCCAAGTGTATACTGTAAACGAGAAACCGCCTGTGTCTGACCTACATCTGTCTGAAACCATGAATAGTCAAGTCCGATATTCGCTGCTGTGCGATAGGCATCACTGTAAAACCAGTCGTGACGGCCCCATTCAAATACCTTTGTTACAGGTGAGCCATCAAACTCTGCATACTCTGGCGACATACCTGTTTTTGGGTGACTTGACTTCTTCATAAATTCACGGCTGACTTTCGCAGCCTCTGCCCAAAACAGACGATCTTCCTCATACGCCCACTTTGCAAACAACTCATAAAAATGAGGCAAATGATACGATGGATCAGTAAATGGTGATCCTGGCACAAACAAAATCTGCTTATTTTCACGATTCCACATGGGCTCTCCTGGTCTGCCATTTTCTCCTTTATGAATGCAGGCGCGAAGCAGCTCTTTTGCTTCTTTTTCATATGCAAAAATACCTTCTCCATCCCCCCAACGGTGTGATGCAAAAAACAAAGCCATGGCAAAATATTCCTCACCGTCTGGAGCCGGGCCATAAGAATTTTTCGTACCATCTGTCTGGCATGACCAAGCAAAATAGCCTTCATTTTCGCCTTCTTCCATATACATATATGTTTTTGCCCATTTCCAGATTCGGTCAAATTCCTCTTTCATATCTAGCTGCACACAAAGCATCATTCCATAAGACATGCCCTCTGTACGTGCATCATTATTTCCTGTATCTTCAATATACGCCATATCATCCCCCACTGGGAAATACAGCCGTTCTTTTTCATCGTAAAAAAATGTAGAAATCAATTGTGACAGGCGTTCTTCTACTTGCGCATCGCTGATTCCTATCTCTTTCCAAATATTTCGATAGATTCGTTCTTCCATGTTTTTTCCTCCTGATCTTTTCTTTTCGCCGTTTTCTGTGCTATACTATAAAAAGTCTTTATTTTCGCCCTGAAAGGAGCTGCCATATGAATCCTAGCTATCTTTTTTCTCTTTCCGAATCAAAGCGCGCTTTATATCGCAATCAGCCTGATCTTGCACAAGGCCGTCAAATAAGTGAGCCTGAAGAGTACGAGCATCCACCTTTTGTTGAAAACGCGGCTCTTCGTCTGTGGTACAATGAACAGCCTGATCGCTATATGACGCACTGGCATAATGCCACTGAAATGATTGTTGCACTGGAGAACTGCTACACCGTAACAGTACAAAACCAGATTTTTCATCTTCAACCTGGTGATATTCTTGTCGTTCCCCCTGGTGCATTGCACTCCATACAAGGAAATCCAAAAGGTGAAGGATATCGCTTTATCTTTTTATTTGAGCTGACAATCTTTAACTCCATGTATGATTTTCGCTTTGTACGCAGTGCTTTTTCTAATGCTGTTTTGATAAACCAGACAACTTGTCCTGATATATATGAGCATGAAATTACAGTTCTCATGCAATGTGCAGAAGTATACTGGAGTGACAGCCCTATTCGAATTTTACAAATATACTCTCTCTTGCTGCAGTTTTTCATTTGTTACACGCAAAATTTTCTTGCTGGTAAAATTAGTTCCAATGCACAAAGTCAGTTAGCAAACTCAGATCACAAAACTGCCATTCAGACACTTTTATCTAAAATTGAAACAGACTTTGAACACATTCCCTCACTTGAGGAAGCTGCCACACAGACTGGCATCTCAAAATTTTATTTTGCCAGACATTTTCGAAACTGTACTGGACATACCTACTGGGATTACATAAACCAAATTCGTTTAAAGAAGGCCTCCCAACTTCTTGTCGAAACGAATGATGCTATCTGTAAAATTGCTCTTGCCTGCGGTTTTCACGATGTTTCTTCCTTTAACCGAAGTTTCAAAAAAGAAATTGGTTGCACACCGAGTGCGTATCGAAAGCAATTTTCATCAAATTGACAACGAATTTGCCACTTGGCAAGCAACCATTCTTCTTTTATGATTAACCTTTCGTTGCACCAAGCGTTACGCCCTTTACAAAATATTTTTGCAAAAATGGATATACAACTAAGATTGGAGCAGAAGCAACAATTGTTACAGCTGCACGTATCGAGGTTGGTGTGATTGTGTTTGCTACCTGCTGTCCATTTCCATATACACTAGACAGATCTCGTCCTGACTGTGTGGCCGATGATAAAAGTTTCATCATCTCATACTGAAGCGTGGTCAGGTTTTCTTTGCTTGAACAATAAAGGAACGTATCAAACCACTGATTCCATGCGCCTACTGCACACCACAGTGCAACTGTTGCCAAAACTGGCTTGCAGCATGGAAGCACGATCTGCCAATAGCAGCGAAAATGACCTGCACCATCCACCATAGCTGCCTCCGTTAAGCTTTCTGGAAGACCTTGAATAAATGAACGAATAACAATGATATTATAAACGCTTACAAGTCCCGGAACAACATAGACAGCAAAGCTATTTAACATCTTTAAATCCTTCATTAAGAATAATTCGGAATCAGTCCTGCTGAAATATACATCGTAACAAGAAAATATGATGTGATAAATTTCTTTGCCACAAGCTCTTTTCTTGATAATACATAAGCAATCATTGAGCCAATGATAACGCCAAGTACAGTTGAAATCAGGGTTCGAAGCACAGAATTGATCGCCGCTATTAGCATCAGCTTATTTTTAAATACGCTCTGATAGCTGTACATAGAAAAAACTCTTGGAAATAGCTTGATGCCACCGCGAAGCGTATCCTGCGCATCATTAAAGGATACAGCAACTGTATTCCAGAACGGATATAGCATAACAACAATCACACACAGCATAATCAGTGTATTGACACATGTAAAGATTATATTTTCTGGACGCAAGTCTCTTTTATTAATATGAAATTTTTTGCGTGGTCTTCTTCTTCGTATCATATTCATTCCTCCTTACATCAAACTGCTCTCGCCCATCTTATTTGCTATTGCGTTGGTTGAGAATACCAAAAACAGCGAGATCACTGATTTGAAAATACCAGCTGCTGTTGCAAGCGAATAGTTTCCAATATTCATACCATATTTCAAAACGAAAATATCAATTGTCTGAGATACATCCTGTAAGAGTCCGCTTCCTAAGATATACGGAACCTCAAAGCTTGCATTCATAACCCAGCCAAGATTCATAATTAACAATACGATAATGGTGGACTTGATTCCTGGAAGTGTGACATGCCACATCTTGCGGAAACGTCCTGCACCATCAAGCTCTGCTGCCTCATAAAGAGACTGATCTATTCCAGCAATTGCTGCTATGTAAATGATCGAATTCCATCCGGTTTCCTTCCAGATATTAGCAAATGTAGTAATCCACCAAAAATACTTCTGATCACCTAAAAATAATAAAGGCTCTTTAATCAATCCCAGTTTCATAAGTACGTTATTGACTGCACCATCGTTTGTGGAAAGCATCTTGGAAATCAAAGAACACACAATAATCCAGCTCAAAAAATGTGGAAGGTATGACACTGTCTGTGTAATCTTTTTGAGCGGAAGAGACTTAATTTCATTTAAAAGAAGTGCAAACACAATTGCAAATAAAAAGCTAAATATCAGATTCATCACGGACATAGCCAATGTATTTCGCATACTTCTCCAGAATTCTATATCTTCGAATAAAAATCGAAACTGATCAAATCCGACAAATTTAGATCCCCAGTAGCCCTTTGCCGGTTTGTAATTTTCAAATGCCATAATCCATCCAGTTAATGGATAATACGAAAAAATAAAGGTATATATCATGCAAGGAACCAGCATAATATAGAGAACTTTGTTTGTTGCAATTTTTTTGAATGTCTTACTTAACGGCTGTTTTTGTTTTTTCTGTTTCATCGACACGACCCCTTTCTCACAGCTCTTTTTTATAAAACAAGAGGAGGGAAGTTGCACCCTCCTCTTATCAAAAGTCACGAATTTACTTGCCCATCTTTAATTCAATCTGTCTGTCGATCTCAGTCTGATATGCATCCAGATCAATTGCATTGAACTCACTTAAGAAATCTTCCCAGATAGAGTCATATTCTGCCTCATCAGAAGCAAGGATTAATCTTGGATAAAACTTCATGGTCACGTCCGTAATCTTTGTGCTTGCAACTGCAGCTGCGCTGCCATCTTCAAGTGACATTGCCCATACTGGATAGTATGCTGGACGAATGATCGGATCGGAGAACATCTCTGCTGGATACTTGATTCCATAACCCTCTAAGAAGCTCTGATCATAATCAGACTGCGCTGCCAGATACTCATCAGCTGACTCGTCTGGTCCACATGGCATATCATCTTCCGTGTAAAGTCCTGTCCACTTCGGGCAGTAGTTCCACAGTGGGAAACCAGTCTTATCACGCTTTTGTGCAGTATCATAATTGATTGCACGACGCTCATCTGTCAATAATCTTCCTGTTCCCTCTTCATTGTAAACCCAGTCGGTTCCTTCCTCGCCCCACTGTAAGTAATCCTGTACCTCTCTCTGAAGCATCCAGTCAAAGAATCGAAGCAGTCGATCTGGATTCTCACAATTGATCGTAATTCCGATACCATTGGTTCCTGTCGGAATACCATTCGACTGATCCATATAGCCGTCTGTCACACCTGGGTTGGTGATTGGAAGTGCTACATAAGTACGATCATATTTTCCATCTGCCTTTAACAGATTCACTGCACTACTGAAGTTCCAGTTCTGATCATAGAAACCAAGAACAGTTCCTGTTGTCAGCTTTGCAATATACTGGTCATAATCCTGAGTAAACGTATCTGGATCAACTACACCGTTATGATATTCTTCGTTTAACTTCTTGTAGAAATCATATGCATCATCACTGATCTGGAAGAAGGATGTCTCAAATGTATTCTGGTCTACAAAAATCGCACCATCATTTCCTGCACCAAGCAGATTCTGAACTGGATTTAACAGTGCCCAGTTTCTCCAACCATCTGCCAAAATCTCAAACCCTGTTGTCTTAACGCCATCAATCTCAGGATGCTTTGCCATATAGTCTTCAATAATCTGGAAATACTCGTCTACTGTATGAATCTGTGGATAGCCTGCCTCTTCAAGAACTGCCTTCTGAACAAAAAATCCAAGTCCGCACTCAAATCCTGGTGCATTCTTTGTCACATCGTTCTTCATGGTTCCGTAAATTTCCATATTGTACATATGACCATCTTCCTGAGTCAGATAATCCATTACCTGAGAGTACATTGCATTCAGATTTTCATACTTTGGAATCTCATCCTCAAGTGGAATAAATGCGCCTGCATCCATCAGCTTTGTAGCTGCATCTCCTGCAAATATCGCATCTGGATAGTCGCCACCGGCAATCATAACACCAAGCTTCTGATCCAGATCACCTACTAAATACTCAAACTTTAATGTCACACCGGTTAATTCCTGAATCTTTTTGATTACCGGATTGTCGTCAGCTGGTGCCACACCAGGGTCACGTACAAAAATTGTATAGGTAATCGGGTCGTCTGCATCTTCCATTGGTGTTAATCCACCATAGATATCAAGACTACTTGCTGAAGTCTCATCTGCCATTGCTGGGATCGCTGCTAAGCTGCTGACCGCCATTGCTGATGCCAAAACCATTGTTAACATTCCACGCTTTTTCATAAATGCCTCTCTTTCTGAAACCACTTTCTCGTCTTGTGTGGTTTCTCTTAACTTGTTTGATGGCATCATTATACCGTGATTTTTCACAATCCTCAATCCAGAAAGCTTCGCTTTTATTCCACTTTTTAAACCATTTTTATTTGTATATCTTGCTCTCTTTGCAAATATTGCTTTTAGTTTCCTTTTTTCCTACGATACTCAGCCGGACTCATCCCCGTTTCTTCTGTAAAACGTGAAATAAAATATTTGCTGTCTTTAAAGCCAAGCTCTTCTGCTATCTCATAGACAAGCTGGTCTGATGAACTAAGAAGCTGCTTGGCTTCCTCCATTTTAAGACGATTCACATACTGCTTGAAGGTTTCTCCAGATGCTTGCTGTATTACGCGTCCTACATATACCGGACTGATAAAAAAGCGTGCTGCCACCTCTTTTGCCGAAAGCGGCTCTTTGAAATGTTTCTTTATATAAGACAGGATCTGTGACGCAGTTCCCTGCTCATCTACATTTCCTGTCGTAAGACAATCTGCCGCCATTAAAAACTGATGCTTCACTGCTTTCTCCCACTCCTCATGACGCATATACCATGTACTTTCTCTCCAGTCAAATGTTGTCAGAGAAATCTGCGTATTTTGTGCCTTTTGCAGTAAATCCTGCAGCAGATAAAAGAAGCGATAATTAAGCTCCTGAATCATGACAATATTTAATTTTTTCTGCACAGCCTGTGAAATAAGTGCCTCCATACTGTGCACGGCCGCCTCCTTATCATTTTGTGAAAATGCAGCGCGAATTGCCTCAAATCCTTCTTTTTCCTGCTCAAGAAACTGTGCCTGTTCAGATACTTTAAGATCGCTCACTACTTTTTCTTCGCTCCAAAATACACGCGTCATCAGCTCATACAGATGACTGTCGTACTCACTGCGAAATTGATTTGCAGAAAGGTCAAAAATATGCTCGTCCAACAAAATAGCACAGCTAATACCCTGTGATTTCATCCGATGGCGCAGATGACGTCCCAACAAACTCACACTTGACTGATATGCATTCAAGCAATTCTCTGCCACCAGATAGGTCAATACGCACCCTCTGCTTCGCACAAATATGCATTGTTCGGACTCAAACTCCATTTCAATACAGCTTCGTATCGCCTCATACGGATCCCTTTGCTCTCTCCGGGATTCATCATTTAAAATCACACAGTGCATTAAGAAAGTGCCTTTCATCAAATCCCGCATCCCTGGCTTTTCGCTGTAAAGCATATTTTTTACTACATCTGCCTGCATTAAAAGCTTCTCATTTGCCCGATATGCATGACGCTTGTCAAGTTCTTCCCTTAGTTCTTCCAACTCCTTTATCAATTCATCCTCATCTAGCGGCTTAGTCAGATAAGCCTTCACGCCGTAGCGAATCGCTGTTCTTGCATACTCAAAATCGCTGTAGCCAGACAGCATAATGACAAATGGATGATACTCCTTCATCTGCTCTGACAACTCTTTTAAAAGTCCAAGACCATCTAAAATTGGCATACGAATATCAAGAAGCAGTACATCAGGGTGCTCCTGCCGTATTTTTTCGAGTGCATCCTGCCCATTTCTCGCTGTCTGACAAATGCGAAAACCATACATTTCAAAATTAATCACAACTGGCAGACTATCACGAATTGCTTTCTCATCATCTACAATCATAACGGTATACATATCCTGCATATTGTCCCCCTTCCTACGACACTTTCAATATCAAATGTCATACGATCCCCATAATATAATGACAATCTTCGATATACATTTTTTAAACCAACACTTTTTCCTTTTTCATCCTTTTCCTGAAAAGAAACCTTTAACGCCTCAAGCTTCTCTGCTGTCATACCGCCTCCATTGTCCTCAACTTGAAGATAAAGCATATTTTTTGTAAAGTCGGCTACTACGCTGATGCATACCAGGCGCTTATCCTCGATCGCCTCAAGGCCATGCACACATGCATTTTCAACAAGCGGCTGCAAAATCATCTTCGGAATTTTACACTCATAGGCCTCATCCTGCACATGAATTTCATAGGAAAACTCATCCTCGAAACGATACTCTTGAATATGAAGAAACTCGTCTAAAAAGGCAATCTCCTCACGAACTGTAATGATATTATCATCCCACTCAATCAAATTACGAAACATTTTTGCCATATATTTGATCATCTGAGCTGTCTCAATCTCCCCCTTCACGCATGCCTTTAATCGAATGCTCTCAAGTGCATTAAACATGAAATGTGGATTTACCTGACTTTGAAGTGCTAAAAAACGCGCCTGATTTGTTTCCCTTTCTAATTGTGCCTGCTGTACCTGCGCTTTATATTCACGCTCAATCAATTCCTCCAGCTGAGCACTCATACGATCCATACTTTTTTCAAGCACACCAAACTCATCCTGTGCCGTACTTGATTCTGCCTTTTTGATAAAATTGCCCTGCGCAATCTCATCGGCCTGCGTGACAAGACGATTTAGCCGTCTGCTAATATTTCCTGCCACAAGATATACACAGCCAAGTGCAAATAAAATGCTGGCAGTTGCCAAAAAAAATGACTGAATTCTGCTTGTTTGAAACTCCTTTGAAATAGAGCTCATATCATAAAGCCCGTATAACGTAAGACCAAAATTTGAAAGCTCGCGTGATAATAAAAGCTTGCCGCTGTCCGCTATTTTTTCTGGATTTATCTGCACCATTTTTCCACTGTTCGCATAACTATTCAGCGCAACGACAACCTGATTATTAGAATCAGTCAATATCATATTTTCAAATAAGTTTGTCTCCTGCAAAATTGCAAGCAGATCATCACATTCTATGTCAACGCGAATTAATTTTTGATATGCATCATGCTGTTTATAATAATCAAACACACGAATTAAGCTAAGACTTCTGCTGTCAGATGTTCCTACAATTCTTCTTGTTTCATGAGAAGTCCGAATATATGTATTTGTCTGATCCTTCACTGGATACAAATTGACATAATCAAGAGTTTCACCAAGCGATTCTAATTCCATATCGGATGTCTTTCTCACATAGGCGCCATTCATCAGTGTCGGATTGTCTGTATACAATCTAACCATTCTAATATGATAAGGATACAGATTTGTTTCTGAAAAAAGTACCTGAAACGTTTCCTGATACTGAATCAGATAGTCGAGATCCTTTGTATACTTTTTATCCAGACACTGATACAGCGTCTCGTTTGTTGAATATCGCTTTTCTAATGCAGCGGTCTCTGAAAGCACTGACGTTATTTTTAATGTTTTATCGTCTAGTGCCTCATTAACCGTTGCTAACATACGTTCTTTTATTCCACGTTCTGTCTCTAAATAATAAACTGTCTGCTGAAAAATCATCGGAACCAAAATACCGATACAAAATAAGAAGATCATCTTCTTGACAAATGCTATATTATAGAAGAAATGATGAGCCAGCTGTCTTACCTTTTTCATCCATTGCCACCCCTTTTTGCAACTTTTCTCCTATTTTACTACTTTTTTTCGATTATGCCAAGACTATTTCAGACTTCAGCGCTGACTTTTTGCACTATCTCCTGCATCTGATCCCACTTTGCTTCCATATCTTCAATTAACTTTAACTGTGTACGGCAACGATCCAGATTGTGCTTTTTTCTTGCTATCTTAAAATATACATCTCCCTGCAGATAATCAGTCAGGAAACGAATACCGTTTTCATATGTCATCATTTTTGCACCCATCGGCAAAAGGCTTACCTCAAGCGGTGTTAATGAATTGCCACAACCCTTTAAAAATCCTCTTGTGTATGTCTCAAACAATTCCATACTACAGGAAACAAGGCTTAAATTAGTTTCATCCTCTTCTGCTGTGCTGGCTCCAGTACGAATAGAATCACCAAAATCATTCATCACAAGGCCTGGCATAACAGTGTCAAGATCAATTACACAGATTCCCTTTCCTGTGAGATCGTCAATCATAACATTATTTAATTTAGTATCATTGTGTGTAACACGAAGTGAAAGCTCACCGCTTTCAAGACGATCCATAAATTCACTAGCTACTGCCTTATGCTGTCTGATAAATTCAATTTCGCGCTGTACACTTGCTGCACGTCCACAAACATCCTCTGCCACTGCACGCTCAAATGTCTGATAACGCTTTTTTGTATCATGAAAATCTACAATAGTTTCGTGCAATGTTTCTGCCGGATAATCAGACAACAACTGCTGGAAATGACCAAATGCATACGCACTCTCGTAAAACTGCTTTGGATTCTCTGGAAGATCATAACTGGATGCTCCTGTAATGAACTTGTATGCACGCCAATACTCTCCCTGTGAATCTACATAAAATGGTTTTCCATAAACAGAAGAAATAATATTTAATGTTTCTCTTGATGGATCTCCTCCATTTTTTTCAATTTTTTTCTTCAAAAATTCCGTTACATTTACAATGTTTTCCATAAGTTCTTCAGGCTGTTTGAATACATTACGATTCATTCTCTGAATGATCACCTTTACCTGACCCATTCCAAAAATATCATACTCTGCCAGGTAAGTATCATTGATATGACCGTTTCCAAATGGACGAACATCTGTCAATGTACCGCTGAATTCAAAATGGCGCACTGCTTCAAGCGCAAATTCACTTACTTCAAATTTCTTTTCCATAAAAAATACCTCGTTTCCTTTTTTCTTCAATATAGCATGACAAAAAATAGGAAGCAAGATGGCTTTGAGCTAAACGGACGATTGTATACATAGTGAAGATATTTGTATACAAAACATACTTGAAAAAAAGCTTCTTTATATCCATAATAAGGTATATGAATATGCTAAGGAGGCGACTTATGTATTATCCAGGTATTGATTTTCAAACATCTATTTCTATCGGAACCATATATAGCATTCACTACTATGAGTACCGTACCGATTTTACTTTTTCTGGAGAAACACATGATTTCTGGGAGTTTGTTTATGCAGATAAAGGCGAGACTATTATTACAAGTGATCAAACTGAATTTCGGCTAAAGGCAGGCGAACTTTATTTTCATAAGCCAAATGAATTTCATGCCGTGCGCTCTGATGGACAAATTGCACCGAATCTGATTGTCATATCATTTGATCTTTCCGCATCAAACAAAGCCAATTTACATCTTTTAGCTGAAAAACAGCTTTTTGCACTCTCGAACCGCATTCTTCGCATTGACCAGACAGAACGGCGCTTACTTGCTTCTATTATTCAAGAAGCAAAGCAAAGCTTTGACTGCCGCCTTGATGATCCCTACTTAGCTGCCATGCCTCTTAAGCAAACTATGCCGCTTGGCAGCGGACAGCTCATTCGCCTATATCTGGAAGAATTTCTGCTTCATCTGCTGCGCCGTTTTGAGAATGCTCAAAGTATTGGACTTGATAAAAAACCTGCTTCCTATAAATTAAAAAACACGGAAGAAATACTTGATCTGATCACAAACTACCTAAAGCAGCACATTCATGAACAGATTACACTTGAGCAAATTTGTCACGACAATTTAATTGGACGCACTCAGCTACAAAAGCTTATGAAAGAGCAGTTTAACACGGGCGCCATCAATTATTTTCACCAATTAAAAATTGAGACGGCCAAGCAGCAAATAAGAAGCGGCCGTCTCAATTTCACACAGATTTCTGCCGGACTTGGTTATCAGTCCGTTCAATATTTTTCACGTCAGTTTAAGAATCTTACAGGAATGACGCCAACAGAATATTCATCTTCTATTAAGGCGTTAGCGGAAAATAGTTTTCCCGAATGATTAATAAATCCTGAATTCTTATGCATCTGATCTGGAATATGCATTCTTCATCTGATTGGTCAATTCAGAAAGCACCTTTTCAAGTGTTGCAAGTGCTTCTTCCTTTGCCATCTGTGCAATTGCCTCATTTGCCTCATTCTTAATGACAAGTCGCTCCGCCTTATCTGCAGTCTGTGCTAATTTTGCATCATATTTTGCAATCAGCGCATGACTCTTTGCCATAACATGACCTTGATAACGCTCAACATGGAACAGAGAACTCTTGTAAGATGCATCTGCCATCGCTGCAATTAACCTGCTTGTCCAGTAGAAATTATCAGTGGACACGTTTTTATCTGTATTTGCTACATAATCTGGTGTTTTTTCGACATCTGCATAGAATGGAAGCAGTGTATTAAATGCATTGGAGCAAAATGCTACCCATTCAATTGCGCGGCTGTCATCCTCGTGATCTGCTCTCATCTGAATAACAGAAAGGAAATCAGTTCGATTTACACCGATTGAACGATATGCACCCTTCATAGACTTATCGCCATATGAAAGATATGGATCATATGGTGTTCCCTGATAATGTGAGGACAGTACATATTTCACATCTTCCACTGTAATCTTCTTTTCTGGAATCAGGCACCACGGAAGGTCATCGGAAAGTGGTGTATAATCAGCATCTGGTCCATCCCATGTAAAGGTTTGAGGATTTAATGTGCGAAGCATATACCATGCACGAGGTGTATTGTACACATGATCTGAGTCATCATGACTTCCGAAAATATCACGCGGAATGAAGCTTCCATCCTGAGAAAGATTTAAATGATTTTTCTCGACAAATTCTTTTAAATCCGCTGAGCACATAAAACCTTTCTGTTCACCATAGGCATCCTCTAAGTCAAATTCATCCATTCCAAACTGATTTGGCATTACTACATAAACATCATCCGGCACTCTTCTTGCAATCCAGTGATGACCGCCGATAGTCTCCAGCCACCAGATTTCATCCTTATCCTGGAATGCAATTCCATTCATCTCATATGTACCGTATGTCTCAAGAAGACTGCCCAGACGCTTTACACCCTCTCTCGCACTTGTTATGTATGGAAGCACTATATAAACGATATCTTCCTCACCGATACCACCCGCTTTTTCTTCTTTTCCATCCTTTGCAGGCTCGTAAACTACAAGTGGATCTGCACCAAGCACACGCGGATTTGAAGTTATTGTCTCTGTTGCTGTCATTGCAACATTTTTCGCATTCACACCACTAGCTGCCCAAATTCCTTCTCCATCAACTGCATTTGGCATGGATGTACAGCGAAGTGGATTGTCAGGCAGTTCAATTTCTACATGAGAAATCACAGAGCGATAAACTTTTTGTCTATCCTCTGGATGAACTACTACAAATTTTTTCGGCATATAGTGTCCGGCTCCTGAATCATCGTTTCGTGCGATCATTGTTGAACCGTCATATGAAGCATTTTTTCCAACTAATATTGTTGTGCAAGCCATATCTATCTCCTCCTAAAATTGCTATCTTTTACTTTGAGTCACGATTTCGACCCTGATGTTACAACGAGTGCCCTTCGGTGCAATGGTTTCGTCGCCGGACCAAACTCCGCAGGCTCCTTTTATGTTCATTTTTATTATACATTACTTTGAAAGACCTGCTTCAAGTGTCCGGCTCGTGAAATCCATTCACCTTAGGGCTATGCCGTAAATATCAGCCTATTCGTGAACTATAATTATAATAGCATGATTTTAGTGACCAGACAACCCTTCATAGGTTGCTACTCCCCCATTTTTGTGCTATGATACCAAAAGATAAATAAATAGCAAAAGGAGATCGACATAATGAGCACTTCTATTGTAAAATGCCGCACACAGGCACAAATTACACCGCTTGGCGTTGACTGCGAAACACCTATGTTTTCCTGGCAAATGGCTGCTTCACGAACAGGTGCTAAGCAGAGCGCTTATCGCATCATCGTTTCTAAAGATAAGACTATGACTCCCATTATCTGGGACAGTAATATTGTAAAGAGTTATATACAGCACACCGCGTTAACGGCTGACTGCACCAAACTTGAGCCTTCCACACGCTACTATTGGAAAGTCTTCGTGTGGGATGAAGAAAATATGATGCATGAAAGCGAAGTTACATGGTTTGAGACTGGGCTTATGGGAAAGGACGCTTCCGTGTGGAACAATGCACAGTGGATTGGCTCACCGAAGCAAACAACTAATACCGCCTGCCTGTACTCCTATCAGATGAACGTTGATTTTAAAACTGACATCGGTAATAAAGCTGGAATTGTACTCTCTGCCCGAAATAAGGATAACTACGTATTATTTGATGTGGACATGGATAACCGCACACTTATGATTTACGAATATTGCGATAACGCTTGGGATGGCAGCACCAAAGAAGGCCATATTCCAACTGTGACTATTCTTGGCAGCAAAGTTGGCTACATAATTAGTAAGGATGCAGTTTCTGAGGGCTTAGAGCATGATTGGAATAAAATCTCTATTACAGTAAATAACCGAGAGCTTTCTGTTTCTATCAATAATGTGACCATAATTCAAAAAGAAGCTGACCTGATGCCAAATGCCGGATTTTTTGTTCCGCGCCGTGGATGTCTGTTCTCTATAGGCTTTAAGCAGTTAGGCAGTACTGCTTACTATGACAATCTTGTTATTTCTGACCCGAAAACCAACACTGTTTTCCAGAATGAAAGCTTCTCAGATGAATCTGGTATTTTCTCTGTTCTTGGTTCCTGTAATGATGGCATCTTGACTGTAAAAAATCAGTTTGAACTGGCTTGCCCTGTTCCAGCTATAAATCTGCTTGGTACTTTCCATGCAAACCCATCCAAAAAGATTGCCTCTGCCCGTCTATATGCAACAGCACGCGGTTCCTACCGTGTAAAAGTAAATGGCATTGACGCCGATGGCAGCTTTTTCGCACCAGGCTTTACTGATTATCGCCTTCGCATTTTCTATCAGACATATGATGTGACAAATCTGCTGCATGAGGGCGAAAATCAGCTTTTGGCTACCGTTGGCAAGGGTTATTACAATGGTTACTGCGGTTACAGCGGTCCTATGAAATATGGCGAGCAAAACTCTTTTATGGGACGCATGATCGTTACCTACACCGATGGAAGCAAGGATGAACTTGTGACCGATAATTCATGGCTTTTTACTGATAAGGGCGCTGTAGTTGACTCTGACTATCTTGATGGTGAAAATTATGATGCGCGCCTGCTTCCAAAGGATTTGTCTCATATTGATAATAGTGACAAACGTTGGAAAGCATGTGGCGTTCTTCCATGGCCAAGCAAGCCAGTTCCTACAAATGGAACATTTACTAATCCTGTAAAATTTGAACTTACAGCACAAGAAGGCCCGTCCGCTGTGATTGAGCGTGTGCTGACTCCTATCTCTATGCATGAAATTCCGACTGGTCATTTTGTTTACGATCTTGGTCAGAACATGGTCGGAACAGTTCGCCTTCACTTAAAGGGTGAACGTGGTCTTTCAATTAAACTTCGCTACGGAGAAATGAGCTATGCAAACGGCGAAATCTACATCAAGAATATCCGCTCCGCTGCCAATACTGACACCTATACCTTTAGCGGTGATGAAAACGGAGAAACTTTTGTTCCTTCCTTTACATCACATGGTTTTCGCTATGTGGAAATCACAGGAAATGGCTGTGAGCTTTCCGATATCAGCTGTGTAACAAGTTTAGAAGGTCTTGTTCTTTGCAACACACCAAACACAACTGGAAGCTTTGAGTGTTCCGATCCGTTAGTCAATCAGCTTCAGAGTAACATTCAATGGGGACAGCGCGGCAATTCTCTTCTTGTGTACACCGATTGCCCACAGCGAAATGAGCGTATGGGCTGGACTGGTGATGCACAGGTCTTCGCACCGACTGCTGCCTTTAACATGGATGTTCAGTCATTTATGAATAAATGGCTTCTTGATGTGCGCGACGGTCAGCTAATGTATAATCGTCAGGGAGCTGTCCCGGATACGGCACCTCTTGGCGGCGATAACCGTCCTGCCGGATGTGCCGGTTGGCAGATGCTTCTGTAATTGTTCCTTGGGAAATGTATCTGGCCTACGGCGATACTCGTGTTCTTGAAGAAAATTATGAGTGCATGGCGCGTTGGATTGCTTACCAAAGTCTTGATTCACGCCAAAACTGCGGTCTTCGCACTGTCGATGGTGTACAAAGACATGATCAGTCCGATCTTTCTTCTAAACCTTTTATTCAGGTTCAGCAAAGCCGAGGCGATCATCTGACATTTGATGAATCTACTCCATTTATCCTGACAGCAACTGCTTATGCCGCTTATGTTGCTGACCTGATGGCTCGCATTGCACGAATTTTAGGAAAAACAGATGATGCCGCCCTTTATCAAAAACGGTTCGAGGATATTCGCACTGCCTTTCGTGAGGCTTGGGTTCAGCCAGACGGTTCTTTAGCTTACTGGGGTGAGATGAGCAAGGGCACACCGCAGGCAGATGGTACTATTATCAATCAGACACGCTATTGTGAGAATACATACAGCACCCATCATCCAAGCCAAACAGCCTATGCACTTGCGATTGATTTTAATCTCATGCCTGAAGAAACAATGGCGCAGACAACCCATTATTTTGTCGAGTCGATCCATAGAAGAGACAATCATCTTTCTGTTGGTTTCCTTGGAATCAGTCACCTGCTTCCTGCACTGACAAAATGTGGACAGAATGAGCTTGCTTTTGCGCTCTTAGAGCAAAAAGGTAATCCAGGATGGCTTTACAGCGTTATAAATGGTGCAACTACTATCTGGGAGCGTTGGAACTCTTACATTGCAGAAACAGGCACATTCGGTGACGTTTCAATGAATTCGTTCAACCACTATGCATATGGTTCAATTGGACAGTGGCTCTACCGCACCGTTCTCGGTATTCAGACAGGAGAAGAAAAAGACGAGGCTGGCTATCATCGAATTTTCTTGACACCTTCCTGGGGTGGCGCTCTGAGCTTTGCAAAAGGTGAACAAGAGACACCGTTTGGAAAGGTTGCTTCTAGCTGGGAGAAAACAGAAAATTCCATTTGCTATCGCTGCACCATTCCAGCCAACACAACCGCCCTTTTGACACTTCCTTCTGCTTCTGGAATGAGCCAGTTTGAGCTTGTAAGCGGAAGCTATCAGTTTGATATTGACAAATAATCCATTTGATTTTTGAGCTTACAAAAAATCTATGGCAGTCACTTCGTTGTGGCTGCCATTTACAATCTTTTTTTACTTTGGAGTTTTTTTATGTATCACGATCTTATCAAGGGAAAGATTTCTCATTTCCTTCTATTTGGCACGCTTTTGTGTTGATTGCGGTTATTACCCTACTTGTCAATGGAATCGTCTATCAATCGGCTATCTTTTTATGGAGCCCATTTTGTCGTTCTTGCAGGTGCCATCCGACGTAATTGGCGGCATAAGAGACTATCTGTATGTGATTTTCGCTGGATTAATTGTCCAATTGGTTGAGGTATTGCCGACGCAGTTGGATTGATTCGAATGCGCACGACATCACTGCGTTTTCGTAAGTAACATTTTATCGATGGATTGTTGTGTTCAGGGCCAGGCAAGTGAACTGACGCCATCAATACCACCACGATCTTTTCATTAATTTTTATTATTTGACATAATGAACGACATTCAAATTGCGCTTTGGTGACTTTACCTCTCCCTCTGGGTACCCCAGTGCAATCATTGCATATACCTGATGACGATCTGGAATCTCCCATTGTCTTAGTTGCTCACGGATCGTTTCATCGTCACACATTGTTGACAATGCATTAATCCATACACTTCCAATACCATATGCTGTTGCTGCAAGCATGATATTTTCTGCTGCACAGGAGGAATCCTTCTCTCCATTTTTGTTCCGAATATCATTGGAAATCAAAATCAATGCCGCTGGATTTTCAAAACCACTGACACGAACTTTTCGCTCTGCAGCCTGATTTAAAATAAGCTGTTTCCACTGTTTGATCTGACCTGCATCATCTAATATAGTAAAACGCCAAGTCTGCATATTTTTTCCAGAGGGTGCATAGATACCGCACTCAGCAATACTCTCTAGAATCTCTTTCAGAATTGGGCGATCTTCGAAGTGACGAACACTATGTCTACTTTTGATGCATCGAATCAGTTCACTTCCAATGCTCGTATCTGGATGTTTCATTCCTGTTTCATTCGATTTTTGTGTTGTTTTATCCGTATCCCGCTTACTCGTCTTTTCTTTCCAGATCGTGCGCAATTCTCGACGATCCAATTTTTGCATTCGATTTCTTGGCAATTCTTCCAGCATAACATATGCCTGCGGAAGTTTAAAACGCTCAATTCGTTCAGACAAATACTTTGTCATGCCATTTTCGTCAAATTGGCCTGACTTCGACACAACAAATAATACTGGAATTTCTCCTAAAATCCCCTTTGGATCTGGTGCGCCCACACAAGCACATTCTTTTACCTGCTCATAACCGGATGCGATATTTTCAACCTCAACTGGAGACACTTTCTCACCACCAGTGTTAATCATATCATCTGCACGCCCCAACATATAAATGAAGCCATCTTCATCACGATATACCAAATCATTTGTCACTAGCCAACCATCCACAAGTGCAGCAGCTGTCTCTGGCTCTCTTTTCCAATAACCGGACATTTCCAAATCTCCCTTTAGGCGCATTCTTCCAACCTCTTCAGGTCCATATCCGATCACCTGTGTGCCATCTTCTTTGTATATGCTCACTGTCACGCTTTCAAGCGGTTTTCCAATTGACGTATACTTGTCTGAATTAGATGCTAAATTCAAAAAAATGGCACCACCCGTCTCAGTTGATCCCCAAGTATTGTGAATCTCTGTATTCGGCAAATTGGCCATCAGTTCTCTTTTTTTCTGTGGACTTAATGATCCTGCTCCAAACTCAATATAACGCAATTTTCCAAGAATCTCTGGTAATTGCTCCTTCATCTGCAATTCCATTACACCAAAAGAAGCTGGCACACATGCCATTGCTGTACAGAAAAATTTATCGATACTTATCTGTGTATCTCTTGCAAATGCAAAGCCATTCTGCAATACAATTGATGCACCAGTATGAATGCATGCTCTTAATACTCGCATACCAAATGAATGGCCTAATGGCAGTGGCAACAGCATCGTATCCTCTTGTTTCAATCCATTTCCGTTTGAGGTATTTTCCATGCTCGCTGCAATTGCACGATAGGAAAGTACAACTCCTTTCGGAATTCCTGTTGTACCACTTGTAAACAGCATCTCAGATGGCTGTTCTGGATCTTCTATTCGAGCCAAAGAAACTGTCTTTACACAATCTTCTGCAAGTACCTGTTTCGTCAAATTCTTTAATGATACAAACAAAATAGAATCTGGTTTTTGCTTTTCATCACCAATAAATAATTTACACTGTGTCTGCTCACAAATTTGTTCAATTGCTGCTAATCCAAGTGATTTATCAATCGGAACACTAACTGCACCCAAATACTGTACTGCCAAATATGCAATCACATAATCTACTCTAGATACAGCTAAAACAGCTATTTTATCGGAACATCCTACCTCATGCTCCTGTAAAATAGCTGCTTCTGTCTGAACTTTTTCAAATAGTTTTTTGTAAGTCAACTGCACTTTTTTATCAGAAACTGCAGGTTTATCCGGCAGCTTCTGTGCATATTTCTCTAAATCTGCAATTATCGTTTTTTTTACCATGATTATGCCTGCAGTCTTTCTACCATTTCTGCCATTGCAGCAACTGAATTAAAGTTTTCTTCAATAATTTCATCATAAGGAATCTCAATATCAAATTCCATAGAGAGTGCAGCGATAATTCCTGTCAGTGTTAATGAATCCAAAATTCCATCATCTACCAGTTCATCAGATCCTGTAAAATCAATCTCCGGATATTCTTCCTGTAATAATTCTAATACCTTATCGTACATGTCTATTCTCCTTCTTTCTCTGCTAGAAATGTGCAGTTTTTCTTATTATACTATAGCTTTTTTTTTTACGCAAGTAATTATCAACTGTTTTCTATGGTCGAAAGAAAATATTGACAATGGATTGGAGTAAAGATATAATAGAAATAATGCTAAATTAAAGAAAGGTATCATTATGAAAAAATCTCATATCGTATACATTGACCTGATAGAATCAGTCGCAATTCTCGGTGTAATCTACTGCCATTATTTATCTACACTTGGCACATCAATATTTTCTCATATTACCGAGCAATTATGCGCTGTTGCTGTACCATTATTTTTAATGGCAAATGGTGCTTTGCTATTCACTAGACCCTTTCAATTGAAAAACATCTTAAGAAAACGCTTTTTCTTTTCATTTCTGTTTCTGCTTGGAAATTGATTTATCTTGCGGTTACACTTGCTTTTTACCAACTTGATTGGTCTACCGTATCCTTTCAAATGTTGTTCCAATATTTGTGTGGTGACAATTTAACAGACCCTTACATACCTGCTGAACATTTTTGGTATATTTATGTATTAATACGCATCTACCTAATTTTTCCGGTACTGAAAGTCTGTTATGATTCTTCCAATCGATCTATATTGGTTTTCTTAATGGCAATATTATTCTTCTTTAGCTTCTTTACAGTTGATTTTAATGCTGTTGTTGGTCTAATATCCCGCGTGTTTGGAATCGATTCTTATTCACTTGATACTCTACGAGGAAACCTCCAGCCGCTGAATAATTGTGAATATTTGTTTTATTTTCTTATTGGACCATTTTTGCATGAAAAGCTCTATGAAAAAAAACTTTCTGCTCGCACGAAAAAAACAATCCTATTCTCTGCGCTTTTTGGCTGTGGACTATTAATTTTAAAGCGCTATCTTCAAGTCGGTGTTCTCAGTGGAGAATGGGTTACGATCAGCGGAGATTATGAACGCACTGCGACACTTCTTGCTGCAATCGGTTTGTTTGGCCTAGCAATATTTCCAAAATCGATTCCACTTCGTCTTCGACAGTTGCTTTCGTTTATCTCCCAACGCACTATGAACATCTATGTTGTCCATATGTTTCTGGCTTTCTGGTATTCATATTCTTTTCCTAATCCACCTGCCGGCGCACTTGTTCATTTGTTACGAAGTCTTATTATCCTAGTTATTGCTATTGTCATAACCGAACCTTTCACTTACATTCCTGGGCTTCGTATTGTTTTAGGAGTAAAACCAGTTCATCGCATCAATCATAATTTACATCGTGACTCCAAATAAACCTGCCCATGCAAAAACAGATGCTATTTTCAAACTCTTGTAAATAGCATCTGTTTTATTGAAATTTTTTAAAGAGCATCCTCCTGCGGTATCGTACTTTCATTGTTCTTCTTTGACCTGAACAATAAGGTAAGAATAACTGGCATTGAGAAAATAACTGGTGCATAATATCGATAATACATTAAAGGGCTCAACAACACAGTCAGTGTTAATCCAATTGCCAATAGCACAATTAAATATTGTTCTTTCCACTTCTTATAGAGTCCATATCCTGCAATATATATAACAATCCAAAAATAAGTTCCCATTCTACATGCTGTAGATAAGAAAGGAATATTTACAAAATCAGTTTGAAGACTACCACCATATCCAGATGTGTCCTCTCCATATCCAAATAATTTTCTAAGAACTCTCTCATATGCTGGAAAAAGGCTTTCTCGCTTTATCTCTAATGCATTTTCTCCCCAAATCTGTTTTGCATCAATACAAATATAATTGATATATGGATGCCATATCAATGCATCTGGATATTCTTTATCCGCATACCATAATCCATATGTTTGCATCAATGCTCCATAAATATAAGATTTCGGTGCTGCAATCCCAACTTGAAAATATAATTTTACAAAGTCGACTGGGCTTTCATTAAGCTTTTCCACATTAAAATTATTCTTTATCGGATCAGAATTCTTTAATGCATATTTATACATATTTTCTTCGCTCACATATTGTTCCATCTGTTCTTTTAAAGAATCAGAAAGACTATCATCATAGTTATATGCAGCAGCCATTTGTTCAAGCGGTATACTAAGCATTTCTCGAATCGCAGTTCCTTTTTGCACATGCAGCAGATTGTAAACAGGTCCTTGATACAGAAACACAATGATCGTTACAATAGCAATTGAGCCAAAGAAAAACTTTGTGCTGTGCTTCAAAAAAAAGACTGCCAATACCGCCATAACAAAAATTGCATAGAGTCCATTGTTTCGAATGATACACATCAGAGACATCCAAAATAAGAATCGAGCAATATTTCTTTTCTCTTTCCAATATTCATCTGGCTTCTCAAATATGTGAAATAGTTCGATACAACACATCGCAAAACAAGCGGCAAATAGTGCATCCTGAGCAGCAGAGACTGCCATAATCATATGAGTCGGAACAAAGGCAAAAAAGATAGCACCAACAATAACTGCTTTTTTTCCCAATCTTTCGTTTAAAAACAAAAGAATCTTCCACACTACAAATAAAACAAAGGTCATTTGAAGGAAACTATAAATTCCAAATCCAATTTCTGGGCTGTCGAAATAGCGAACCCCCAGTGATGTAAAGAAATAAAATAGGCCACTTATTAAAACAGACCATTGGGAAGACACAGGAGCATCCGTTTGACTCCACATTTCATACCAAGTTGGCGCATCAATACCATATACTCCCGGAAACAAGGCAAGCCATCCAATAAACCATATGACAGCAACAAGAAAAAAGCAAATATACAGTTTTTTCTTCTCCATCTGTAAACTAGTTACATACTTTTCGGATCCGTTTTCTATCCAATCTGTCAAAAACGCTATCAGCGGATACCAAAATGTTGTAAGTAAAATAGACTTAACGATTATGTGAAATGTTCCTCCCAATCGATTTTGGTCTAAGTATATTCCTAATATAAAGGAAGAAGAAAAGAGGAGCGAAAATACAATTGTAAAGATGTAGAAAGGAACTGTATGCTTACGCATATATCGTTTTTTATACAAAACATACCAAATAACGCAAATCGGAATGAAAAACAACTCTCCCTGAAGCAACTTGTTCTGCCCGGCAGAACCCAATGTAACTGCTAATCCCAAAGTTGCCATACATGCGCTAACGAAAGAAAGTATTTTTACCGTTAACTTTTTCCCATCTATTAACCTTATACTTTTCATTTATTTTTTCCATTCTTCTTATAAAGTTCTATCAAATTAAGATTGAACTCAAACTGCTGCCTACTCTTTTCCGCAATCGTACTCAAAATCATTCCTGAGAAAAATGAAACAATTGCTGCTAAGGCTACAAAACCGCTTACAATCAATGTCGGTAAGTTCGGTACCAACCCTGTATTGATAAACTTTACTAAAATCGGCACAAACATACAGGCTGCAATCACCAAAAGCAGAGCCGCAAGACCACAAAAAAACTGTAATGGTTTATAGTTCTTATATAATCTTCCAATTGTTTTTAACACCTTTAATCCATCTGAATAGGTATTTAATTTTGATTCACTGCCCTCTGGTCGATCTCTGTAGTCAATGATTACATTTTCGATTAACATATTCTTATCAACCGCATGTATACTCATTTCTGTTTCAATTTCAAAGCCTTTTGAAAGAACTGGGAAAGTTTTTGCAAAGGCATAACTAAATGCTCTGTATCCAGTCATAATGTCTCTTATATTACTTTTAAACAATCGATTGATACTAGCTCTCACAAGACTATTTCCAAAATTATGAAATGGTCGTTTATTTTGTTCGAAATATGTAGATGACAGTCGATCTCCCACAACCATGTCTACCTGCTTTTCAAGTACCAAATTAACCATTTTTCTTCCATATTCCGCAGGATAGGTATCGTCTCCGTCAATCATCAGATAGCATTCTGCATCGATCTCACGAAACATACTTCTGATGACATTTCCCTTTCCCTGACGATATTCATGTCTCACTACTGCCCCTGCGTTCTTCGCAATCTCAGCTGTTTTATCACTGGAGTTGTTATCATAAACATATATTACTGCTTCTGGTAATTCTTTTTTCCAGTCCGTAACAACTTTTTGAATTGTCTTTTCCTCGTTATAACAAGGAATTAAAACTGCTATCTTGTCCATATCCTCTCTCCAATCTTTCTTTGTATTTTTTCATGTACGATTTCGTTCAAACCATACACTTAATAACCTGCATAGATAAATTCATTTCCGTGATAATTTGCACCATACATACCCAGCACTAATACTGCAAAAATAGCAAGAATATAGATGACCCATCTCACTACAATATGCTGCTTTGCAATGGTCTCGCGAATTTTTATATTCTTTGCATGTAAATGACTCACGAAACCCAATACTCCAATTGACAATAAAAGCAGCCATACATTTGGTGCATTTAATCCAAATCCAAACAATGTTCCATCAAAGAAAATCCACGGATTCCATTGCGCGAATACATTTTTAATGACCAAACCCGTATTCTCAAGTGATCCTGGTACTGTTAAAAGGCGCCCTCCGCAAAAAATTATAAATGTACGGAATCGGCAAAAATACTTCCAGCCGATTGTTTCTGTGTCAATTCGGAGAAAAGAAGTTACTTTTTTTAACTCTGGCTGAAAAACAGATGACAAAATAATAATCAAGCCATAGTAACATCCCCATACAACATAATTCATTCCAGTACCGTGCCAAATTCCAGTTAGAAGCCAAACCACAATCAACGGAATAATTGACGTCACCGTCTTTCCTGCCCGTGTTCCAAACTTGTTTTTAAAGAATCGGCTTATTTTGATATTAAAGCTGGATGTAGACATTGGGAAAAAAACATAATCTTTAAACCATGCACCCAGCGTGATGTGCCATCTTCTCCAAAATTCTGCAGTGCTTTGAGAAGAAAATGGAAGGTCAAAATTTTTATCAAGTGTGATGCCAAACAACTCAGCAACACCCTCTACAATATCCATACATCCTGAGAAATCTGCGTACAACTGTACTGCACTTCCTGCAAGCGCTACAACAAAAACAAGTCCACGATAATATCCGATATGTCCAAAAATTTGATTTACAAATACAGACATACGGTCTGCTATTACCATTTTCTTAAAATATCCCCACAGCATAAGCTGAAGTGCCATACAAAAGCGCTGATATCCAAAGCCTTTTAACTGTTTTACCTGCTCAATCACCTTTGGATAACGGGCAATTGGTCCTTGAACCATCTGTGGAAAAAAGCTCATACTTACAAAAAAGTCAATATAATTTTTTTCATACTTTTTCTTTCTCCAATAAATATCAAGCAAATATCCCACTGATGAAAATGTATAATAGGAAATACCTAGTGGCACAATCACCTTCACCGAATTAATCTGGCTGCCCTGTGCAAGATCACACACCTGATTGATAAAGTCAATCAACATATTGGTATACTTACAATAGATCAATACACCAAGAATCACCATAACACTAGCGATAAGAGGTTTTTTGCATATTTTCTTATACTTTGTCTGAAGAAGTGATTTTTCCTTTCCTTTTATCTCCTCTGTTCGAATTTTTTCCTGCATTTTTTCATATTGCTTTCCCATAAAAACAGAACAACAATATGCTATCAGCGATGTTACGACAAAAAAAATTAGTTTTTCCCATCCTACATATAAATAGAATAGAAGATTTGCCCCTAGCAACACCCATCTTCTACATACACCTGGAAGAATATAATAAACAATTAATACTGCTCCCAAAAAAAACAAAAACTCAAATGAATGAAAAGCCATTTTTTCCACTTTCTTTCGTATTATTCAAAACTACCTATCTTTTTATTCGCCTTCTATTGTCCATGTATCAAATACACTACTACAGATGACTTCATTCTTTTTCTTGTCATAGACAACTACATTCATCCCTCGCAGATTTTTTGAATATTCTTGGCCATTAATTACGATACTTGATTGGTTGCCAGCATTATAACCTTTGCTGATCATTTCAATTTCAAGATTTTCGTAAGGATGATATTCGCAGATCTGTTCTTCCTGTCCAAAGTTTTGAATCACAGTCTCCCCATTATCGACGATCGCAACCATACTTCCACGATAATTTTGTGCAAAGTCAATATTGATTCCTAAGCTTTGTAACTCTTCCAATTCCTGATCCGTAAGCCCCTGCGTTGCCTCATCCTTAATGCTAAAGCAGATGACGTAATCTGGTTGTTTTGCAAGTTCAATAAAATCGGTAAGGTTGTTTGCCAATTTCAACATATAAGTAGATCGATAGTCTTCATACTTTTTATAATCTGCATCCCATGCTGCCTCAATTTCCTCAGATTTTTCATCAAACTCATAATTTTCAGTCAAATAGCTTCCCAGATAATCAGAAACAAGCTCTGCACCTGAATAATTTATATGGTTAAAATCAAGATAATCTTTTTCCAGATCAAAATTCATCTTGCGAAGAATCTTTTTTTGCGTCATATCTAAGAAAAGTGCTTGATTCTCATCTGCCCAGTCTTCTACGATTTTAGAATAAGTTGGATTCCACATTTCGCTTGGAAGCTTTGTAACCATAATTTCAATTTCTTTTTCATCACAAAGTTTTTTAATTTTTTCCATATAGAGCTTGGTTTGCTCTTCTATTTTAAAAATCACTGGTGTATGATATTCTTCATAATCAATATTGGAATGTGGTGTAGAAGAAGTTGATAACAAATATCCTTTCTGATACGCATATGAGGATACATCATCAGCGAAATCATACTGGGTTAAACTATCCCATCTATCATGGTAGGCAAAAAATTCAGAAGAAATATTTATCATTTCATCAATTGACTTTCCCTTTAATTCCAGACAATTATATAATGCCTCTAGTTTTAATGGAGAAAATCGAAACTGGCTAATGATTCTTCTATTTCCCACAACATTATTATTGCCTCCGCGTATCAGCGCTGCATCCATCACAACAACCTTTGGATTCTGGTATTTTAATATTTCCTCCAACATATAATAAGCCAACCAGGCACGATTCGCTGACGAAGTAAAATTTGCTCCAGTAATTCCATATTTTTTCCAAATCTCAAGTGGTGTAATTCCCATATGAAACTGGCTCGTCCCTAGATAAACCACATCTAATGAATCTTTTGGAAGATCATACAAATAATCAAAGTCAAAGTAATTGTTCGCGTCGTATTCATCATGCTTATAGGCAAGCACTTCTCCCAAATTTCCTGCAGCAATCGCAATCATCAATACGAATACCACTACCTTTAACAATCTCCCACAATGCTTTTTCACATTCGATTTTTTCTTGCAATCATCCCCTTGCCTTTTATCGTCTTCCTGTATTTTTATATTTTGCATAAGCAAACTCCATTTGTCTATAATTCTAGCATTTTTGTATGTGAATTTATACACTATTTACCGAAATATTTTTAATTATTCGTTATTTTTTTTCTTTATATCGTTGTAAAAACGTATAAGAAAGATAAAATGTGCGTCTTAACATAACAACTGTACGTGACATTCTATTCATATCATTGTAAATTTGAACTGACGTTCTTTTAACTTTCTTATCACACTCAATAATCTTTTTCTTATTTTCTTTACTTTCCTCGCACATCATTAACGAATTAATATGGAATGTACAATGAGCTGCTATTCCATTTTCAATATACTCTTTTCTTCCCTGTGAAATATTTTCAGGAAGCTTTCGATAAAACTTCAAAAGTCTTTCTTCTACTCGATCTCCATCTGTAATATGTTTTCTGCGTCCTGCCGCACTTACAGACTGTTCTCCTAAACCAATGCGATAACAGTACAATGGATATGGTACATAAGTAATAGTTTTGATAAATGGAATTGTAAACAGCATAAACTCCGAATCCACATAGAAACAATGCTCATCTAAACGAATTTTATTTTTTTGAAGCATCTGTGTCCTATAAATAACTGCATGATATCTCATATAATCAATTGTTGAAATTACGCTTTCAAAATCAATTGTCTTTTGTGGTTCAAGCTTCGCTGTCTTCTCTAGGACATCATCACCACCCTCATAACATGTCTTATAATCCATCAGAACAAGATCGCTGTCAATTTGTGTCAGATCATTTAACAATTTTTCAAGCGCCTCACTATCTACCCAGTCATCACCATCAATTGCCTTGAAATACTTTCCCTTTGCTTCTTTTATTCCTCTGTTAATAGTGGATCCATGACCACCATTCTCTTTGTCTATCAGACGCACAACTCCAGCATAATTTTTCTCATATTCCTTTGCTATCTGAGCAGTACTATCCTTAGATCCATCATTAACAACCAATACCTCAACCATTTCATTGTTAGGAACACAAATGATTGTTTTCAGTAATTTGTCCAAATATTTTTCTACATTATATGCAGCTATTGAAAATGTCAATATTTTTTCCATGTTTATGCTTATATTACTCCTCTATTTTTTTATATACGTTTTTTGCTTGCAAACACTTTATAAAAAAGTCCGCATGCACAAATTGATACAGCGTACATTCTTCTTTTTAATACAGCCACCATAAGTTTATGTTTTTTGTCTGGAAGCTGTTCTAATTTCAAATGATCCATTGCTTTTTTGCATGCCATATTTTCTGAAAAGCTTTTTAGCAGCCTTTTATATGATGATAATTCCTGCAGTGACTTCATTGCCATTCCATACATCTCTGCAAGCTCCCAAATCATCTGGACCAGATCTAGTGAACGATATGTTAGAAATTCCTCTGATTGAGGGATTCTTAATCTGCGGATACTATTTTCAGATTCTTTCACATAATCCATATATTGTTTATACTTATCTTCAATTTTTCCAGTACTAAGGGATCCTGCTCTCATACGGTAATGATATACTGGAGCACTCACATAATAAACACTTCTAGCCATACTTAACACTTCCATATTAAATAGAGTATCTTCTCCATAGTGAATATTGTCCAAAAATGCCGCATTGCTTTTCTGCAAAAGTTCTCTTCGATAAATTTTTGCGCATGGACTTCCTAAAAACGGCAAATGCTTCATCTTCTCTGGAAATACTGATGCAAATACCTGTGGTTCAATCGTACAGCCACCCCAAAAAGCGACGCGATATTTAGCCATATCATAACGATATACCTTTTTCTTCATTACTGCGGCATCTTCATCTGAAAAAGAATAATTATTCACAATCATCCCCATTATTATATCACTATCTGCATGAGATGCTTCTTCGCAAAGTGTCTGCACTGCATTCTCTTCAAGCCAGTCATCACTGTCAACAAACATAACCCACTCGGCATTTGCCAACTGCATTCCTTTGTTTCTTGCAGCAGATGCACCCTGATTTTCCTGATGAAATACCTCTATTCTATTATCATTTTTCTGCAGCTGCCTGCAGATTTCCAAACTGTTATCCGTGCTCCCATCATCCACAAGAATAATTTGAAGTTCACTCACAGACTGTGTACATATACTGCCAATACACTTTTTTATATAATCTTCCGCATTATAAACAGGAACGATAATGCTGACTTTTGCTTGCTTCTCCATTCTTATATATTTATTCCTTCCTCAACTTTTAATCCTGCCGTCTCTGGCTTTAATAAGTCTTACCTATTTTGCTTTAATCTTGAAAAAATACCAGGGCATTTTTCCTTTACAATATAAATCCCACGTCCCATAATCAGGCAAAATTCAGCCTTTTCAGTGCGAATACCCCAAGCTAACAATTTCAGCAAACGATTATCAGGATGCAGAAATGCCTTCAATTTCTGATAAGTAGAACTCATAAACTGCTTCTTTACCCATTTTTTTCTTCCTGAATGACTCATCTTAGCCGCACTGCTGCAGTTTCTTTGCAGTGCAGATAAAAAATAGCGGCAATAAATACTTCCTAGACTCTTTAATTCTTCTGGTGTTTCCATATTCCAATCTTGGTAAAGCTGACACATACTCTCAACACGTCTTTCATGCAGTTCAAAATAATCTGGAAGATACTTCGTTGTCAAGCTACCCTTTTTACGAATCGCATAACGATATAATGATTTTGCAATTTGATTACAGGAATCAATTGTTCTAAATACTTCAATATTGAACAGTACATCCTCTATCATCGTTATCTTCTTAAACTGCACACCAATCTGTCTTAAATAAGTTAGCTGATATGCCTTGTTCCATGCATAACCAAATAATGTCTGACACTCTAATGACAACACCTGATCTCTAACATTCTGCTCAGAATCAAAATATCCCTGTTTCGGCGTAATTTGTTTCGTATACTCAATCTTGCCATTTTGATCGTAATACTCCTCAGTAAGACCAAACAAAACAACCTTAGCACTATTTTTTTTAAGGCTCTTTTCGATTTGCTCCAAGAGTCTTACGTCATATCGATCATCTGGATCAAGAAACAGAATATATTCTCCTTTTGCTGCTGCCATTCCCTGATTTCTTGCATTGCTAAGCCCACCATTCTTCGCAAGATGAAGAACCTGAATGCGGCTATCACGTTTCGCCAACTCATCACATAATTTTCCAGATGAATCAGTTGCACAATCATCTACTAGTATGAGTTCAAAATCCGAAAAAGACTGTTTTTTTATATCAGCCACCGAGTCCTTCAAATAATTTTGAACATTATATACTGGCATTACAATACTATATCTCATTTGCTGTTCTCTTTTCCGCTAACAGTTTTAAAAGCTGCCGCTATATTTTTTATTCAAAAATTTTGCCTTCAAAAAAGCCGGAATGCGCTTATTCAAATTACTCTTTTCAATATTAACAACAGGCACACATTGATAGTTATATTGCTTTTGCTCAATCCATACATTCAGCAATAGCTCACTTACTCTGCCAAACATTCTCCGTTGAAATGCATCATACTGGTTAAAATCCACTTGTTTTTCCAATTCTTCCAAAATTGGAAACAGCCAACTACAGTATTCATTACATTTTTTTCTTGACATAATAAACATATTAAACATATGTCCAGATCTTTTTTTCATGATACGATCATATGCTTCCAAATACGCAGGATTAGTCTGTTCAAGAATATTTCTTGTAATTATCAGATGTTCTTCATAATGCGTATGTGAATAATGAGAATACAAACTCTCAATAAAATAATGTCTTTTTGCTGGAAGAATAATATCCGTTTTCTTTAATAACTTTTCAATTTCATTTTTTGTCAAAACTGCATAAAATGGATCTCCTTTCCAGAACATAAGCTTACGCCATCTATTGGCCAAATACCTGCGATAATGAACAAGTCCAATATAGTCCGATTTCAAGTTTTTCCATGCCCAGTAAAGACCCGTCAGTTCACAATAATGACCATTTTTTTCTGAAATGCTGTCTCCAGAATCATCTCCAAGATAGCCCAGATCCACTTTCCCTTGTTTTCCCACATGCAGCGGCATATAGCAGTTATCGCTCGGCATGCGATACTTCTTATGCGTTGCCACAATTACCTTTATATCCATTCTATTCCTTGCTATACCCTTTTCGCTGGTATTCCTTTCAGATATTTTTTTTAATTATACTATAACAATTAAGTTACGCAACCCAAAACCTGCCTGCCCATCAAATTTAGTGTTTATTTTAGCTTTTTGCCTTTTCTTTTTCCAACTTTTATTGTATATTAAATCATAAATAATGATTTACGTGGGTATATAAGAGAACTCAAAAAGCTCATTAAAACAACTACGTAATAGAAAAGCTTATAAAATATATGACGAGAAAAAGAATTTTGTACTTTGATATCTTAAACATTTTAGCGTGCTTCGGTGTTATTTGCCTTCACCAAAATGGTATTGTGCACTGGTATGATATCCATACAGCTCCATTTAAGCAGTCGTTTATCTTTGAGGTTGTTTTTTTCTGGACTGTTCCAATCTTTTTTATGTTAAATGGTGCTACTTTATTTGATTATCGATCTCGCTATTCCACAAAAGAATTTTTGCTCCAGCGTGCAAAACGTGTTCTGATTCCTTTTCTTTTTTCAGTGTTCTAATGCTGATGCTCGCCACTTACCTGTGTATACCAGTTTTATCTTTACTAAAAGATCAAAAACAAATTTTATGGTATATGTTTTTCGTTGGATTTCTGACACTTTCCTGCTTTCCACTCCTTTTTCGGGTTATTGAAAGTGCATGGAATACCAGTGCAAATTTTCCAATGACAGGCGGTTATCTGATTTTATTCCTGCAGCTTTGGCATTTATCTAATTCACATAGTAGTTCAGTTCTATGAACCTCACTTCACAAACTGGACAACTGATCGAATGATTTATCGTACTGTAGGCTGTTTTCTCACCTACGGTGCTGCGCTTGTCATTATTTTTATTACAAAGAAAATTCCTATCGTCAAAAAACTAATTCCATATAAAAAAGAGTGGCACAATGCCCCTTTTAATTTGTCACTGAAGCCAAATACCTATCATACGTCTCATACAGATCATCTGATGTAAAGGCTGTTGTCTGATAGAAATGCAGATTTTCCCAGATCTCCTCTGAAATACCAACAGTATGTTCCTTTGCATATGACGTAAAACTTTGTGACCATGTTGCATAGCGAAGCTTTCCGAATACCTGACTTTCATTTTCAGAACTAAGTACCTCGTCAAAATCATCCACACAGCGAATCAAATAATAATTCTGCTCTGTCTGAATAATATCGCTGACTTCACCATCACTCATGTAGATAGCTGTTTCCTCCAAAATTGGATTTAGCGTTCCGCGGCTTACCTGATATTCAATCTGCGAAAAGCGACTTACTTCTTTTGCAACACTCTCAAAATCTTCGCCTGATGAAATACGCTCCTTCGCCTGTTCAATTTTCTCGTATGATGGTGCTGCAATCAATTGAAGTATCATAACACGCTTGTCATTATCACTAACTTCTGTGTTTATGCCTGAGCAAAGCTCATCAATTGTCTTCTGTGCAATACGATATTTTTCATACAAAGATGCTGCTTTTGATTCGTCTGACTGTACATAGCTTTTCTCCTCATCAGACAGACTGCCATAATAATCGGCTGCAGCAGCCTGACAGGCACTGCGCTCCTCATCTGTAAGTGTTACACCAAGCCCTGATGCCATATCGTTTAGAAGCACTAACGTGCACAGTTCTTCTTTTATTCTGCCATCACGCAGATAATCGGAAAAATCACTCTCTCCTGCTTTTTCCTTCCAAAAATCGGTTTCTCCCAAATTTTCATAATAAAGATTATAACGTGTTTGAAAATCCAGAAAGACCAGACTGCACTCTTCTAAGCTCAGTCTGGTTTTTGTTCCGCTAAAAAGAATATGATCATTTAAAGATGTAGAAAGTACAACGTCTCTGCATCCACTAAAGCAAAGCCCTGCCAGACATGCTGCCAAACCTATTATTTGTTTTCTCAATGCTGATACCTCTTTTTCATCATTAATCATCTTAGATCACGTGAACGAATACAGTAAAGCAGCCCATTCGTAAATGAAACCGCTGCCTTCTCATCACATATCTCATTGCTTATACAGCGTGTACTTCCCTTTTTCAAGGTGAAATTTTCAACATTATAAACAAATCCCTTTAATGTAATGCCTTGTGTCTGATCTGTGTAGGATAAAAATGATACATACTTCCAATCAGCCATTTTTTCAAGCAAAATAGGGCCATCTAGCAGCCTGATTCGATTTTGCTGATCAATTATTTCACATTCAATGCCTTTTGTAAGGGGAATATGAAGAAGTTCCAGATTGCCGAGCATATGATCCATACGGCCTCCTGTTGCACCAAGAATCCAAATCTTATCTGGTTTTTGATCTACTGCAAACTGCACAGCAAGCTCTGCATCTGTCTCATCCTTTTCAGGTGGAAAGGAGAGTAACTTTGTATTTTGATCCTCCTCAAAATGACAAAGCACATCTTTTGAGACTGTGTCAAAATCTCCCATTCCACAATCGCATGGAATACCTGCTGCCAAAACTTTTTCAAGTGCTCCATCTGCAGCCACCACAAAATGTGGCTGCATTTTTTCATAGCACTCTTTTAAAAACAAAGCATCTAATGTTCCGCCCAATACAAGCAATAAGTTTTTCATCCTCTGCATACCTGTCCTGCTTTTATTTGTGCCTATACATCATACCTTCTCTGAATGGTTCATTGCCTCCAGAAGATCGTGTACATTTTGTCCAATATTGCCTTTAAACACACTGCTTCCGCTGACAAGAATATCACTTCCTGCATCTGCTGCTTCCAGAGCAGTTTCAAGACAAATTCCACCATCCACTTCAATCAAAACAGAATCAAATCCATTCTCATTTAAATACTTATGCAGTGTCTCCACCTTTTTCGTTACTGAATGGATATATTTCTGTCCTCCAAATCCAGGCTGTACTGTCATGGCAAGCACCATATCTGTCAGATGAAGATATGGATAGACATCCTCAATCGGGGTATGTGGGTTAACTGCAAGTCCTGCCTTACAGCCACACTCACGAATCCACCTTAAAGTAGCCTCAACATCCTCACATGCTTCCAGATGAATCGTGATCATATCACTTCCAGATTCTGCAAACTCTTTGATATAACGGATCGGCTCCTGGATCATCAAATGGACGTCAAATACACCTGAAAATGCCTTTCTTAGTGTTTTGACAATCGGAAATCCAAATGAGATGCTAGGTACAAAATTGCCATCCATCACATCAATGTGAAGCCATTTCACGTCTGCCTCTTTTAATTCCTGAAGTTGTTTTTCTAAACACGAAAAATCTGCTGATAGTAAAGATACTGCCAAATCTGCCATGTGTTACTTTCCTTTCCTTTATTTATATCGTCTTACTGCATTTAATTCTTTATAAAAAGCTGTATAGCTTTCATAACGGTTTTTACTGATTTTTCCATTTTGGACTGCTTCCTTTACGCCGCATGACGGCTCTGAAATATGAGAACATCCTGTAAAGCGGCACTTACCAAGATAAGGTGCAAACTCCGGAAAAAGCAGCTCGAGTTCTTCCTTTTCAAGAGAAAGCACATCTAGCGAGCTAAATCCAGGTGTATCAAATAAAAATGTCTGATGACCCAGATAAAAAATCTCTGAATGTCTTGTCGTATGCTTTCCTCTTTTTATTTTCTCACTGACTTCGCCAGTATCCATCCCTGCTTCCGGACAAAAATGATTTACCAGCGTTGATTTTCCAACACCGCTCGGACCTGCAAAGGCTGTCACCTTCCCTGAAAGAAGATGAAGCAGTTTTTTGTGTCCTTCTCCTTCAAAATCATGATAGTCAGTAAAGCAAACAGGATAACCAGCTGGCTCATATATCATTTGAACCTCTTTTTTAAATTCCGCTGTTGCCAGATCAGCCTTTGTAAAACAAAGAATAACCGATACATTTCGCTTTTCCATTAAAACAAGAAAACGATCCAGCAAATTAAAATTTGGTTCTGGCTCACGGCATGCAAATACGATCACTGCCTGATCTATATTTGCTACCGCTGGACGAAACAACTCGCTTCTTCGAGGAAGAAGCTCTGTAATGGAGCCTTTCTTTTCTTCCTCATCAAGCACCTCAATTGTCACTTCATCACCCACCAGAGGTTTTTTATGGTCTTTTCTGAAAATTCCTTTCGCCTTGCACTCGTACTGCGATTCATTCTCTGCCTGTACATAATAAAATCCGGCAATTCCTTTGATGATTTTTCCCTGCATCCTGTAATTCCTTTACACTTATTTCAGCTTACAGCGCCTGCTGTGTCTGCCTGAGGCGCTGCTGCATCAGTACTCGGTGCCGGATCTGGGCTTGGTGCCGGCGCCGGATCTGTACTTGGTGCTGGTGCTGGATCTGTACTTGGTGCTGGTGCTGGATCTGTACTTGGTGCCGGCGCCGGATCTGTACTTGGCGCTGTTGCTGCCGGACCTGTACTGATAAAGACAATTACAGTATCTCCTGCGTGCAAGGATCCGTCTGCACTAGTCGCAGCCCATCTTGTTACGCTTCCAACTGCCACATAATCACTTGACTCGTACTGAATCTGTGCACCAAGTGACATACCTGCAAGTGTAGATGTTGCCTGCTCCTGCGTCATATTTGTCAAATCATTAGCTCCTAAGCCTACTGTCGGCGGTCCAACACTAATTACAAGCTTTACAGTTGAATACTCTGGTACAGATGTTCCGCCCTCTGGTACCTGACTAATTACAGTACCTGCTGGAACAGATGTGCTTTCTGCGTATTCAATTGAATAATAAAGATTTGCAGAACCTATTGCAGAATATGCGTATCCTTCTGCTGAATTACCGACAACACCTGGCACAACTGCCATCTTCGGTCCAAGACTTATAGAAAATGCAATCTCAGTTCCACTCTTTTGACTGGTACCTGGATCAAGGCTCTGACCGCATACCTGACCTACCTCAGTATTGTCACTGTTAACTTCACTAATCGTTCCTACACTAAAGCCCGCCTGCTCAATTTTGGCGATTGCCTGCTGTTTTGTCATACCATAAAGATTCGGAACATCGATATATTCAGGTCCTAAACTAATGTAAACCTTTAAAGAATCTCCCGCCTGAAGATATCCTTTATCCGGCTCCATGCGAAGCACCATATCTTTTGCATATTCCTCACTGTATTCGCCAACATACTTTACATCAATGTCCTTAAAGCTCCTCAAATAATACTTTAGAATACTAACATTTCCATTGACATACAGTTTACTGTTAATCTCAAACTTATCACTTCCAAGGCTCAAATACACCTTTATGGTACTTCCCTTATCAACAACTGTACCCTTGTCATACTGCTGACGGCACACAAGACCAGTCGCATACTCGTCAGAATACTCATACGTTCTTGCCAAAACAATCTTAAGACCAACTTCCTTTAATGCCTTTGTTGCTTCTGTAATACTCATACCAAGAAGCTCTGGCACTTTTGTTCTGCCGTCTGCATCCTGCCCCGATTCGTCCTCATATGTTGAGATGATTGGATCATTTTCATTAGCTGCAGCTGTCGTTTTTTTATTTGCTGATATACTCGTTGGTGTACGCTGAAAGGCACCAGAAAGAGAACCTACAATATACACAAGCATAGCAAGCATGGCAACACCAAGCACAGAGCCAATTGCTGCCAGTATCTTATCAAATGCTGTTGCCTCATCTGGATCTCTCTTTACTTTTTTAGCACGAGAATGCTTTTCTCTTTTATAAGCTTCACTTGAAAAATTGTCGTCCTGATTTCCCGGACCATATGTCTCAAAATCAATCTGCTCATGACGACGCTGCTGAGCTGCTGCGCTCTCTCTGGCAGGTGAACGCTTAATCTGCTGACTCTTTAAGCTTCTTTCCTGATATGCTGTATTCTCATGCTGACCGCGGTCTGAACGATTGCGTATATCACGCATCTGTTCATCGCTCATAACAGTAGTCTCTCCATTTGCAGTCTCCTCAAGCTGAACAAAATGAACAAAACGCTCATTTGGTGCAACAAGTGCGTGGCGAAGATCCTTTATGAGATCTGCGCAGCTGAATAACGCTGGTTAGGACGCTTTTGTGTACACTTGAAAATAATCTGTTCAAGGGCAACAGGAACACTTGGCTCAATGTTGCTTGGCGGCACCATTGCCTCATTGATATGCGCTATTGCTACCGCTACTGTCGTATCACCGTCAAACGGGACACGGCCAGTCACCATCTCATATATCGTAATTCCAAGTGAATAAATATCACTTCTCTCATCACAGTAGCCGCCTCTTGCCTGCTCCGGTGAAATATAATGCACAGAGCCTGCTGCACCGTAAAGATTTGTTGTCTCATCGGTAATTGCTCTTGCAATTCCAAAATCAGCAACCTTAATACGGCCATCCTTTGATATAATAATATTCTGTGGCTTGATATCACGGTGCACAATATGACGTTTATGTGCAGCCTCAAGACCCTGAGCTACCTGAATGGCAATTCCGATAGACTCTTTTGTTCCTAATTTTCTCTTTCGTGTAATATATTCCTTAAGCGTAATACCATCAATAAGTTCCATTACAATGTAGTGAACATTGTTTTCTTCACCGACATCATAGACTCCAACCACATTGTTATGTGAAAGGCCGGCTGCTGCCTGTGCCTCCATCCGAAACTTTGCTACAAAGCTCTTATCCTTACAGAACTCTTCTTTTAATATCTTAATTGCTACCAGACGGCTTAGCTTTCTGTCTCTTGCCTTATATACATATGCCATGCCGCCGGAACCAATTTGCTCAAGGATTTCATATCTGCTGCTCAGAATTGTTCCTGTTCGTATCATCTTATCCTCCATAACCCTTTGGGTATTACTCCACTGATGCCAAAATAACAGAGATATTATCCTGACCTCCGTTTTCATTGGCCTGTTCAATCAGAACATTTGTCTTTTCTTCCAGTGAGGCTGCGCCCTTTGCAATCTCAAAAATTGCATCATCGCCGACCATGTTGGTCAAGCCATCCGAGCACAGCAAAAGTAGATCTCCCGGTACAACAGGTTCCTCAAAAATATCTGCTGCGGTATAATCATGAGAACCGAGTGCTCTCGTAATTATATTTTTCTTGCTCTGGTACTCCTCCGAATCTCTTGTAATCAAACCTTTGCGGTACATTTCCTCCACATAAGAATGATCTTTTGTGATCTGGCGGATTGTATCCGAAATCAGATACAATCTGCTGTCGCCTACCTGAAAAACATGAAGCTTACTTGCCTCATCCACAAATGCAAGCGTCAGCGTCGTTCCCATTCCTCTGTATTCTTCATAATCCTGTGACTTTTCATAGATTCTGCGGTTCACCACGCGAATCGCATCGCTCACAATAAGAAGCGGATTCTCATAAACGGATTCGCTGATGCATTCCACCAATTTCTCTACTGCATAGCGGGACGCAAAATCTCCTGCTTTATGACCGCCCATACCGTCGGCCACAATCAGAAGATTTGGCAGCTTCCCCACCGGTTTATCGGATGCAAAAACAGAATCCTGATTCTGGGAACGCATCCTTCCTATATCACTTTTACAACTAATCTGCATTCCAAAAACTCCTTTTATGTATGTTGTTCAAGATAGCTTTTTCGGAGTTGTCCGCATGCGCCGTCAATGTCACGGCCCATTTCTCTTCTAATAGTAACATGTATTGCACTTTTTTCAAGCAATTTTTTAAATTTCTCTATCTGAACCTGTCCAGACTGAACATAATTTCTTTCTTTAATCGGATTCACCGGAATCAGATTGACATGACAAGGAAAGCCGTTCAAAAGTGCTGCAAGCTGTCTTGCCTCATCTTCATTGTCATTGACACCAGCTACCAGGCTGTATTCAAACGTAACGCGACGTCCTGTAACCTCAAAATACTTTTTGCAGGCTGCCAGCACATCTTGAATATGATACTTGTTTGCAATCGGCATCAATTCCTTTCGCACCGTATCATTTGGTGCATGAAGCGAAAGTGCTAATGTCACCTGACTGTGCCGCGCTGTAAGCTGCTCAATTCCAGGAATTAAACCACAAGTCGAAATAGTTAAATTTCGCTGACTAATATTTAATCCTTCCTCGCATGAGATCAAATCTAGAAAACGAAATACATTCTCTGTATTATCAAATGGTTCTCCAGATCCCATCAAAACAACATTAGAAATACGCTCTCCAATATCCTTTTGAATCCTGTAGATCTGCTCTAGCATCTCACTTGGGCGAAGGCTTCTGACCAATCCATCAAGTGTAGAAGCACAAAAACGACAGCCCATACGGCAGCCGACTTGTGTGGAAATGCAGACGGAATTTCCAAAACGATAGCGCATCAAAACGCTTTCTATCACATTTCCATCTTGGAGACGAAACAGATATTTTCTTGTTCCGTCTATTGAGGAGATCCGCACATCAACAGGCGTTAATACAACAAAATCAGCCTGCTCCTTCAATTTGCTTTTCAATGCGCCGGAAAGGTTGGTCATCTCATCAAAGGAAGAAACAAGATTCTTATGCATCCAGTTATAAAGCTGTTTTGCCCGAAACCCCTTCTCTCCCAGAGCACTCATCCATGTTGTCAGTTCCGGCAATGTCATAGATTTAATATCTTCTTTCATTTCGTTCTCCTGAATATTATTTTCTGCGAAGCCGTGCAACAAAGAAGCCATCACACTGATTTTGTCCTGGAAGCAGCTTAAGCATGCCGCTTGATGGATCATTGCCCTCGATTTCTTCCTTAATAAAAGGAGCCAGACTTTCAAGTTCAAATGGCATCTGTGTTAAAAGATAACGAACATTTTCCTCATTTTCTTCTGGATTTATTGTGCATGTGCTGTAAACTAAAACACCACCCGGCTTTACAAGCTTAGCTGCATTAACAAGAATCTCTCGCTGTAAGCTTACAAGCTCAGTCAGACGTTCTTGTGTCAGCTGATACTTAATGTCCGGTTTTCTTGATAAAATACCAAGACCAGAGCATGGCACATCAGCCAGTACATAATCTGCTGTCTCTTTTCTTTCCTCATCAGGCACACATGCATCCCACTGCTCAATCTGCATATTATCGGCATGACAGCGCACTCTGTTTTCTTCAATCAGTTCCAATTTTTCCCATGAAATATCACGGCTTAACACCTTCGTCGTGCCGCCTTTCGCCTTTGCAAGATGAATGCTTTTTCCTCCCGGTGCTGCGCACATATCAATACAAAAACTATTTTCTTGTGGTGCGACACATTGAGCTGCCAGTGCTGAGCTTATATCCTGAATCTGAATAAGACCATCCTGAAATACATTTGTACGGCGAATATCACCTGCGTCTATTAGTTCAAGACAATCGTCTGCATAAGGTGCTTTCTTTACAGAAATGCCTTCTTTCTCTAAAGACGAAACTATTTCTTCTATGCTGTATCTTCCTGTATGACAATGCACATACATTGGATGGCCGCTCTGAGAAACAGCAGCTTCAAGATATGCTACTACCTTCTCTTTTGGATACCAGCTAAGCAGCTTATCATAAAGCCACTGCGGAACAGAATAATAGACAGATGGCTGATCGCTCCAGCCAAGTGTTGGAATGAGTACTGCCATCTTTCGCGTAACAGCATTGACAAATCCTTTTAATGACCAAAAACCTTTCTTTGCTGCAAGCTTGACAGCCTCACTGCAAACTGCATGCTCCGGAACATCCATATATTTCAGCTGATAAGCAGCCATTCTTAAAATGTTTCGAATAACTGGCTTTTGCTTAGAAGCCTTTACAGATGCTGCCTTGTCAATTATTGCATCCAGCTCAATTTTTCGCTCTACACAGCCTCGTGAAAGACGCGCGATAAAAGAACGATCCTTTTGAGGCAGATAACTATATTTATCAAGTGCCTGACGAATCACGATATGAGAGAATTGATTCTTCTCTAACACCTCAATTAAAATTGCCAGCACAATCTCTCTCTCATTTTCTTTTTTTGTCTCAGTCATCTCTGCGTCTTCCTCCTGTTAAAATCAAAAGACGAAGCAGCTGTAAAATAGATGCTGCTGCACTAGCTACATACGTCAATGCTGCTGCTTTTAACACACGTGCCGTCTGTCCAACTTCGTCACCAATCAGTATATGCTCTTGATCAAGTAAGCGCACTGCACGTCTGGAGGCATTGATTTCTACAGGAAGCGTTACAAGCTGAAACAATACAACTAAACTAAATAACAACAGTCCGGCATTTAAAAATAGACTGCCTGTGGAACTGTTAATAAAAAGACCAATTACAATTAACGGCCATGACAAATAAGAACCAAAATTGACAACTGGAACGAGTGCGCTTCGAATAGAAAGCGGCACATAGCCTTTCGCATGCTGCATTGCATGACCACACTCATGAGCTGCAACACCAATAGCAGCTACAGTTGTTGCATTGTATACTGCATCTGAAAGACTAAGCGTTTTGTTTCGCGGATCATAATGATCTGTCAAACTGCCTGATATGTGCTGAATCTGCACATCATAAATGCCCTGTGAGTGCAAAAGCTTTTGTGCAGCCTGCGCACCTGTCAGACCACTTCTTGCATAGACAGATGAATAACGATTAAATGTTCTGTTTACTAATGCTGATGCACCTACTGAAAGCAGTGCACCAATTAAAACAAGTATATAAGTAGGATCCCAGTAATAATATGGCATACACTTCACCTCCGTGATGTTATATTTTTATGCCTTTCACACCTGTGTAAATAATTCTCCCTGTGCAATTGGATAGCCTCTCAGGTAAGCATCAACTGTCATGTTCTTTTTTCCCTCCGGCTGAAGCATACGAAGTGACAATGCACCATTACCAGCCTTAACAATCAGCTGATCTTTTTCACTGATAATAACAGTTCCTGGTTCAGCTGCCGCCTGACTTTCTGTAAGCGCTTCCTGACAAACTACATCACAATCCCAAATCTTAACTGTTTTTCCATGTATCTTTGTAAAGGTACCTGGCCATGAATTTAAGCCTCGAACTAATCGCTCAATACGATCAGCATCCATTGTCCAGTCAATATTTCCCATTGTTTTTTCAAGCTTAGGTGCATATGTGCTTTCTTCCTCGCACTGCGGAATACGAACTGCACTTCCATCCTCTAACTGATCAATTGTCTTCAAAAGAAGCGGACCGCCCATCATGCTAAGCTTATCGTGCAGGCTGTCTCCTGTCTCCTTAGGATCAAGTGTGACTGTGTCCTTAAGCAACATATCACCCTTATCGATCTCACGACACATATACATTGTCGTAACACCGCTTTCCTTTTCGCCATTTATAACAGCCCACTGAATCGGACCTGCACCGCGATACTTTGGAAGCAGAGATGCATGCACATTGATACAGCCATACTTTGGCATTTCACGAATCTTCTTTGTAACAAACTGGCCAAATGCGACAACTACAATTAACTCTGGCTCATAGGCACGAAGCTCATCTATAACTTCTGGCACACTCACATTTACTGGCTGCATCACAGGAATATTATGTGCAAGTGCACACTCCTTTACCGGTGAAAACTGCATATTTTTTCCTCTGCCCTTTGGTCTGTCTGGCTGTGTGACAACCGCAACAACCTCATGTCTGCTATTAATAAGACTTTGTAATACCGGAACTGCAAAATCTGGTGTTCCCATAAAAATAATTCTCAAACCAACCACTCCTTTGTCTTGATTTTCTTATTTGTGAATTTCTTCTTCAGTAAATTCCTCATAAGCATCCTCGTACAGTTCTTCTTCCTCATCCTCCGGCAAATCTTCATTATTGATCAGACCGCCCTCTGCCTTATCACTGTACAAAATACCATCAAGATGATCGCACTCATGACAAATGCATCTTGCCAGAAGACCTTCGCCCTCTAAGACGTATTCCTCTCCGCGCTCATTTAATGCCTTTACCTTTACATAATCAGGTCTTGTTACAATACCGCTCTTTCCCGGAATGCTAAGACATCCCTCATAGCCTGTCTGCTCACCGCTAACCTCTAAAATTTGTGGATTGATCAATACATGCTGATTGTCATCGGTATCCATAACAACAATGCGCTTTAATACACCGATCTGCGGAGCTGCCAAGCCTACACCGCCGCTCTCATACATTGTATCAAACATATCCTCGATTAAAATTCTTGTTCTTAAACTTACAGACTTTACTGGCTTACACACCTTGCGAAGACACTCATCGCCCTCTGTTCTAACTGTTCTGATTCCCATATTGTACTCCTCTCTCATATCACAATAAAACGTATCAGCAGACGGTTACAAAAATAGATACTTTCTGTACAGCTGCCTGTTCTGTTATCTCCTGAATAAGCTCCATAGCCTCTAAATACGCTTTATGATCGCTACTTCTTATATAAAGATGCTTTCTCCACATATCCTTGAGCCTTGCAATTGGTGCATCTGAAGGCCCAATTATTTTAATTATATCACAAAATCTTTTATTTATCAACAACTGTACCTGCCAAATCCACTGATTGGCCAGTTTCTCCTCTGCAGAAACAGCCATTACCTCGCACATCAAGCCGATTGGAGGATACTGCATCCGCCTTCTAAAACGAATTTCCTGATGATAAAATGATTCATAATCCTGATTAGCTGCTGTCTGAATGCTATAATTTTCTGGATCATATGTCTGAATTATTACATTTCCAGGCTCCATTCCACGCCCCGCACGTCCCGCTGCCTGCGTTAAAAGCTGGAATGTACGCTCGCTGCTTCGAAAATCACAATTATATAGTGACATATCAGCTGCCAAAATCCCAACCAACGTAACACCTGGAAAATCATGGCCTTTGACAATCATCTGTGTGCCGACTAAAATATCAGCCTCTCTTCTTCTAAATGAATCAAGAATCTGCTCATGACCATCCTTCTTAGAAGTCGTATCCATATCCATACGAAGCACTCGTGCAGATGGAAATTGAGCCTTAATCATCATCTCTGCTTTCTGTGTACCAAGACCAAAGCCTGCCAGATATGGTGAACCACACAAAGGACAGCTGCGCGGCATCGCTTTTGTATAACCACAATAATGGCAAACAAGCTTATCTCCTAGATGCTCTGTTAATGCAACATCACAATGCGGACATTCAATTGGTTTTCCGCATGAACGACAGCTGACTACACGAGAAAAACCTCTGCGATTTATAAACAGCATCATCTGCTGCTTCTTTGCCAGGCATTCCTCCATTTTTTCACGAAGCTCTCTTGAAAAAACAGAACGGTTTCCTGACGCAAGCTCTTTTCGCATGTCCACAACCTGCACATTTGGCAGGCAGCTTCCTAATACAGCACGTTTTGTCAGACAAAACTTGCGATACTCACCTGATTCAGCTCTTGAAAATGATTCAATTGAAGGCGTCGCTGACCCAAGAAGAAGAAGAGAATTTGTTAGCTGTGCCAACTTGTCTGCTGTCTCTCTTGTGTGATAGCGAGGAATCTGCTCACTGTTATAAGCACCTTCCTGTTCTTCATCTACAATAATAAGACCCAGATTTGAAAATGGTGTGAACAGTGCTGATCGCGGTCCAACCATAATTGAAATTTCTCCATTTCTTGCCCTCTCTAACTGATCACTTCGCTCTCCGTCTGAAAGTCTTGAGTTGATCATAGAAACCTGTTCACCAAAACGGCTATAGAAATTTAAAATTACCTGATATGTCAGCGAAATCTCTGGAATCAGAACAATTACCTGCTTATTCTGATGAATCATCCACTCAATCAGATGCATATACACTTCTGTTTTTCCGCTTCCCGTTATGCCATAAAGTAAGGCCGGTGTGCGCACTCCGGCCTGATAGGAAGAAATCAGCTTATCTACTATAGCTTGCTGTTCTTCATTTAACTGTTTTTTTTCTAAGCTGGCAGATTCTTTTGGCAGCACGCTTCGGTAAAAACGCTTTGTCTCAATCTGAATCAGCTTTTCTTCTTCAAGAGCTTTAATTGCATCTGATGCAATTTTTAGCTGCTGTCTGGCAAAAGCAGATGAAATATAGTCTCTGCAGAGAAGAGCCTCCATCAGACGCACGCGTCCCTTCCAGTTCTTTTTCCTTGCAAGATCAAGATAGTCTAGAAAACGTTTTTCATCTGATGTGCGCACAAGAAAGCTTACCTGCTTCGGACGTACATTTTTTCTGGCTGGCATAACAACACGAAGTGACTGAATCAAATTTCCGCCATACTCCCGATACATCCAAACGGCAAGTGCAATTCTTGTCTTATCTGATGAATTGTCATCTGAAATAATTTCTGTAAGTTCCTTAATCCTGTCAGGATCAATATTAGCTTTCGTACCTAATTTTAAAACAAAGCCTTTTTTTTGCGTATTCCTTCGTCCAAATGGGACAAGTACCCACATTCCAGGCTGAACCTGCCCCACAAGACTTTCTGGAATGCGGTACTGAAATGGCCTGTCAAGCGACTCATGTGAAATATCAATTACTATGTCTGCGTACACCAAAGCCTCCTTACTGCTCCATCAGATATTTTGTAATTTCCTTTAATCCGATTGCGTTAGACGCCTTTAAATAAACAACATCGCCTGCTTTTAAATTCTGATTTAAATATTCTGCAGCCTGCATCTTGTCATCAAATTCATGCACTAAATAGCTGCAATTTTTTTGCCTTGCACCATCTGCAATTGCTTTTGCTGTATCTCCGATTACGATAAGCTCATTTATAGGCTCTGATGCTATCTTTTCGCCAACCTCTCGATGATACTTTAGAGTATTTTCGCCAAGCTCACGCATTTCACTAAGAACTGCAATCCTTCTGCCAGACGTTTCAAAGCCGCCTAATACATTTACTCCTGCCACCATAGATGCAGGGCTTGCATTATATGTATCATCAATAACTTTATAATCTTTTACATCCATGATTTGCAAACGATTCTGAAAACCTGTAAATGTATAAAGAGATTTAGCTGCCAATGTCACATCTACACCATTTAAATGTGCTGCCGCAAGTGCTGCTGTCGCATTTAAAACATTGTGCTGTCCCAAAACAGACAATACAACTGGCACACGCATTTCGTTATGTACAAACGTAAATGCATAGTGGCCATTTTCCATATGAATATCCTCTGCTCTATAATCACAATACTCTTTTGTTCCGTACAAAACATAAGGATAACCTGTAGACTCTCTAAACTTATACAGCAATTCGTCGTCTCCATTTACAATCAAAAGACCCTCTTTTCCAAAGCCCTTTGAAATCGTATACTTTTCATGGCAGATTGCTTCCTGTGAGCCATAAAACTCAATATGAGCAACTCCTACATTTGTAAGAACTGCCATCTTAAGCTGCGCAATTTCACTTATAGTGCCAAGCTCTCCAGGAACATTCATTCCTAGCTCTAAAACTGCAATATCATAGTCGTTGCTCATCAAAGACATGGTGATTGGAAGACCGACAGAGCTGTTATAATTTTTCTGTGTCTTATATACCTTCTTTTCTGCTGAAAGCGCATAAGCAATCATCTCTCTTGTCGTTGTCTTTCCAACGCTTCCTGTCACGCCAATGGCAGGCACAGTAACACGGCTGCGGCAGAGCTTTCCAATCTCATGAAGAGCCAGTACAGTATCTTCCACGCGAATCCATGCGTGATTCGGATCATCCATGCTGTCATGCTCGCTTGTCAGAGTTGCCACACAGCCAACTGAAAATGCACCGTCAATAAAACGATGGGCGTCTACTTTTGCTCCAATGATCGGGATAAACAAGTCATTTCCCTGGCTGCTTCTTGAATCAATGGAAAGATGATCGATCTGCTGCTTTTCATCTCCACACAGCAATTTTCCCTTTGTTGCTTCTACAATATCTTTTATACAAATATTAATCACTTGCTGACCTTGCCTTTCTTTGTCTTTTCGATAGATTCCACAATATCTCTTTCAGAAAATGCCTCCACCTTTCCAGCGATTTCCTGTGTATCTTCATGTCCCTTCCCAACAAGTACAAGAAGATCGCCTGGCCTCATCTGGCTCATGCAGTAGCCTATAGCCTCTTTACGATCCCGTATTACCACATAGTCGCCTGTCACACCCAAAAGTATATCAGCTAAAATTTGCTCAAATGGTTCATCTCTGGAGTTATCCTGCGTGATAATTGTCAAATCAGCTAATTCACTGCTGACGCGCCCCATCGCACTGCGTCGCACGGCACTTCTGTTTCCTCCACATCCAAACATACACAAAATTCTGTTTGGATGATATGCCGAAGTGATTCCAGCAGATTTCTCAGGCTAGATTCATTATGTGCATAGTCAATCATAATCGTCCCGCCTTGAAAATGACCCACCATTTCAAAGCGCCCCCGAACGGAAAATGTACTAAAATCCAACTGGTATGAATCATATTGCTCATCTGATGTTAACAGGCAAAAAGCAGCAAGCGCTGCTGCTGCATTGCTGACATTGCAAAGTCCCGGAAGCTTTAAGCTTATACTTCTTGCAGGCATTTTTTGCCAATGCCATAAAAAATGCTGGTATAATCCATCTACCTCGACATCTTTTTCAATTTCAGATGCATAGCCATCTGCACAGACACTCGCTGAATACCAGCTGCACACACCATTTTTGTCTGCTGCAATCTCAAATGAAAATGGATCATCTCTGTTTAAGAGTACTTTTTTGCAATTTTTAAAAAATCTTTTTTTCCAGTAGGCATACTCTAAAAAAGAGGCATGTTCATTTCTCCCAATATGATCTGGATAAATATTTGTAAAGATTCCCAAATCAAATGTAAGACCTGCTATTCGTCCCTGCTTAACTGCAAGAGAAGACACCTCTGCAATAAAATGTGTGCATCCGGCCTTAACTGCCTCTGCAATAAAGCCATATAATTCAAACAGCTCTGGTGTCGTATGACTGCTTTTTGTCACGCGATCCTTTAAAAAGAAGCCATTTGTTCCAACAGTGGCACATAACATATGATTATCCAAAAAAAGCTTCTGAAGCATCGCGCAGACCGTTGTTTTTCCCTTGGTACCAGTCACGCCGATCAACAGAAGCTTTTCCTTAGAAAAATCATAAAAATTCGATGCCAGACGCGCTTGTGTCTGCGCTGACACATCTGTTTCTATAACGCAAATATCCTTTTGAGAAGATAAAATACGCCTGCTATCTTCATCATATTTCTCACAGATAACTGCGGCCGCACCTAAAGATAGTGCCTGCCGCAGATATCGTTTTCCACTTGTATGTGTTCCAGTGCGGCAAAAAAATAAATTTCCGCACTTTATCTTTCTTGAATCTTCACAAAGCCCTGTAATCTCACAATTTTCTGGGCTTCCCTGCTGTAAATGATACTCGATTCCTTTTAAAAGTATATCTAGTTTCATTCAGCCTCCTGATTCATAATGATATTTAGAACAATCCTGTGATATGGCCGTCATCGTCCACATCAATGTTAAATGCAGCTGGTGCCTTCGGCAGTCCTGGCATTGTCATAACATCACCTGTCAGTACAACGACAAAGCCTGCACCTGCACTTACATATACATCGCGCACAGTAATCTTGAAGTTTTCTGGTCTGCCTAATTTCTTTGCATCATCAGACAATGAATACTGATTCTTTGCCATACATACCGGAAGCTCACCAAAACCAAGCTCTGTCAGCTTCTTTAATGCACGATTAGCTGCCGGCTGGAATACAACACCGTCTGCTCCATAAATTTCTTTTGCAATTGTAGTAATCTTATCTTTTAATGCCATCTCAAGCGGATACAGCGGATGATATTCAGACTTCTTTGTCTCAAGTGTCTTAACAACCTTATTTGCTAATTCAACACCGCCGTCACCGCCGTCTGCCCATACCTTTGACAGTGCAAACTCGCATCCTCTCTCCTCACAGAAACTGCGAATATATTCATATTCTTCCTCGGTATCTGTTAAGAAGGAATTTAAGGTAACAACAATCGGAACACCAAACTTCTGGATATTCTCAATATGCTTCTCTAAGTTTACAATACCCTTCTTTACTGCCTCAAGGTTCGGTTCTGCCAACTCATCCTTCTTTACGCCGCCATTGTATTTTAATGCCTTTACAGTTGCTACGATAACTACAGCATCCGGCTTTAGACCTGCTGCACGGCATTTGATGTCCATAAATTTCTCTGCACCAAGATCTGCACCAAAGCCTGCCTCTGTAACAGCAATATCAGATAATTTCAGTGCCATCTTAGTTGCCTTTACACTATTGCAGCCATGTGCAATATTGGCAAACGGTCCGCCATGTACAAGTGCTGGTGTATGCTCAAGTGTCTGGATTACATTTGGCTTGATGGCATCCTTTAACAATGCTGCCATTGCACCAACTGCCTTTAAGTCTGCTGCTGTAACTGGCTCTCCGTCCATATTATATGCGACAATAATCTTTCCCAGTCTTTCTTTTAAATCACGGATGTTACTGCACAGACAAAGAATTGCCATAATCTCAGATGCAACAGTAATGACAAAATGATCTTCGCGAACAACGCCGTCTGCCTTTGCACCCAATCCAACAACCACATTTCTAAGAACACGGTCGTTCATATCAATACAACGCTTCCACACAATATTTCTTGTGTCAATACGAAGTTCATTTCCCTGCTGAATATGATTGTCAAGCATCGCTGCCAGCAAATTATTTGCAGATGTGATTGCATGGAAATCACCTGTGAAATGAAGGTTCATATCCTCCATCGGAACTACCTGAGAGTAGCCGCCTCCTGCAGCACCACCCTTTACACCAAAGCACGGTCCAAGAGAAGGCTCACGCAGTGCAACAATTGCCTTCTTGCCAATCTTGTTTAATGCCTGTGTAAGTCCAATGCTGATAGTTGTCTTTCCCTCTCCTGCCGGAGTTGGGTTAATTGCAGTTACCAAAACCAGCTTTCCATCTGGTCTGTCCTTGATGCGGTTCCATAGCTCATCGGAAAGCTTTGCCTTATACTTTCCATATAATTCCATGTCATCCTCTGTAATACCAAAACCTGCTGTCACCTCGCGGATCGGCATCATCTGTGCCTCCTGTGCGATTTGGATGTCTGTCTTCATAAACGTATCCTCCCTTGTCCTATAGTTACCTGCTCTGCAGGTACTCTTCAAACTCTTCGGCCTTCATTAAGACCTTGCGCGGTTTTGTTCCCTCATCCTTGCTGACCACTCCCGCTGCATAGAGCTGGTCCATGATGCGTGCTGCACGATTGAATCCGATTCTAAGATGGCGCTGCAGATTACCAATAGAAGCCTTTTCCTGCTCAATGATAAATCTTCCTGCTGTCTCAAACAGCTCATCCTGATCACCGCCTGGCAAGCTGCTTCCCGGCATGTTTGCCTGAAGATCAATATTTGTATTGATCTCTCCGCCTCTTACATTTTTCTGCTGAGTTAAGAAGTTTACAACCTCTGTTACCTCATCATCGGATACAAATGCGCCCTGAACACGAACTGGCTTGCTGATATAATACGGATGAAACAGCATATCGCCCTTTCCAAGGAGCTTTTCTGCTCCTGTCTCATCCAGAATAGTTCTGGAATCGATTCCGCTGGCAACACTAAAGGCAATTCTTGATGGAATATTTGCCTTGATCACACCAGTAATGACATTTACTGATGGTCGCTGCGTCGCAATAATCAGATGAATACCAGCTGCTCTGGCTTTCTGTGCTAGCTTCTGAATTGCATCCTCTACATCTGTTCCTGCTGTCATCATCAGATCTGCCAACTCATCAACAATTACAATGATCTGTGGGATTTTTTCCGGGCGATCCTTGCCTGGAACATCCTCGATCTGATCAATCTGTGCATTATATCCAATGATATTCCTTGCTTTATGCTCAGCGAACTTTTTATATCGCTCCTCCATCTCGTTTACTGCCCAGTTTAATGCAGCAGCAGCCTTCTTCGGATCTGTTACAACCGGAATAAGAAGATGTGGAATACCATTATAAACACTAAGCTCAACCACCTTCGGATCAATCATAATTAATTTTACCTCAGAGGTCTTGCTTTGTAAAGGATACTCATAATAATTGTATTGATGCAGACTGATTTTCCTGAACCGGTCTGACCGGCAATCAGAAGATGCGGCATCTTTTCGATATCGGCAACGACAGTTTTTCCCGCAATATCCTTTCCTGCGGCAAAAATAGTCTTCGACTTTGCTTTTGTAAATTCATCACTTTCCAGAAGATCACGAAATGCAACCATCTGTTTTTCCTTGTTTGGCACTTCAATACCAATCGCTGCCTTTCCTGGAATTGGTGCCTCAATACGAATATCTTCTGCGGCAAGATTAAGCTTAATATCATCAGCCAGATTAACAATCTTGCTGACCTTTACGCCCTGCTCTGGCTGTAACTCATAGCGTGTAACACTCGGTCCTCTACTAATATTTGTAATCGTAACACCTACACCAAAATCCTGCAGTGTACGCTTTAGCTTATCTGCCGTCTCCTGCATACTTCTAGCAAGCTCTTCGCGCCCCTTGCCTGATGCAGTTCCCGGTGTAAGAAGATCTGTTGACGGAAAGATATATTCTTTTGGCTCCTCATATGCGATCGGAACAACCTTTTCATCGTACTGATCTAGTCTTTCCTTAATTTTCACCGAATCCTTCGGACGCTTATTTTCTCCTGGAAGACCATCAAGCTCGACTGTGATCACCTTTCCAGTTGCAGTACGAACTGTTTTTGTATATACAGACTCATCCTCATCATGCTTCCCTGTATTTTTTGTATCACGCATAAGCATTCGATAGTCCACCGACTCATCTCCTGCTGCCGATGCCCCTGAAATATCTTCTTCTGTTTCATCTGCAGCATCTGTCAAGACAGTATCGGATGACATATTTTGGTATGACACATTTTCGGATGAGACATTTTCAAATGATGCATTTTCAGATGACATATTCTCAGATGACTCAGTATCTGAAGATGATTCCATTGCCTTATTTATAATATTTTCTGAAATATCGTCAAACTCCAGATCATCTTCCTCGTTTACTTCATCATCAGTCTCAAGCATCCAGCCATCATCATGTTTTTGCGGCTCTTCTTCTAAAATATTGCTTGTATCAAGGCGAAGCGGTGTCGTAATTTCCTCACCTTCAATAAACATGCTTGGCTGTGTAACCTTATTTGTATCTTCTGCCGACTTTTGCTCTTCCTTTCCAAGAACAACCTCTTTCATGCTGCGGTCTTCTTCTTCAAGCTCTGTATTTGTACGCAGTTCGCGCTTTCCCTGTGATCCTTGTTCCTTTAACAGCTCACGATTCAATGCTTCCTGCCTTTTACTTTCTTCCAGCTGAATATTTACAAATTCACGATTGATATTTTTCTTTTCGAGAATTTCCTGTCTTTGCTTTTGTAAATTTTCCAGACGCATCCGCTGCATCTTGAGCTGCTCATTTTCTTCCTGCTCTCTGTGCAGACGCTTTTCCTGTGCACGAATTTTACGTCTTCCCTGCTGAAGCTTATGATGGGAAGAAACTGCACGATAAGCATTTTTCGAGTTTTGCTGCAGCTGTGTAACTACAGAATGGCCGAAAAACAATACTACACTGATAAAAAGGCATGCAATCATAATGACAAATGAGCCAATGATTCCAAATGCACTATATAAAACGCCAAACAAAGTGTGGCCAACAAGACCTCCTCCTACTGTAAAGATGTTTGATGTTTCATAGACAATTGATAAAATTGTTTCAATTGACAAAAACAGCAAGATACTCGCTGTCACCTTCTGAATCAATCCGCTGTTATGCCAGTTACTTATTATAAAACATGGCAAAAGAAATAAAATAAGCGGCATACAATAAGCCATTACGCCAAACCATCTAAAATTATATGTATGCAGAAGCTGCATCAGACCTCCGCCTGTAAAAAAACAGCTCAACTGCAAAATTACACAAAACACAAATACTGCAATAACTGCAATATCTTTTAAAATCGTGTAATCTACCTGAACCTGATTCTTTGAATGGTTCTTTTTTCGCTTCGCGGAAGATGAATATCCCTTTGCCGCTGTAGTTTTTTTATTTGTCTTTACTGCCGTCGTTGTTCGCGATGACCTTGCTGCGGCTGGCTTTGATGACGATGCTTTTTTTGTATTCGATGCCCTACCTGCCGCGGCTGACTGTGTTTTCTTTGCCGCTGTGCTGGTTCTTGGAGCTGTCGTTTTCGCTGTGCCTGCCGGCTTTTTTTGTGCTGCAGCCATGATTCCCCTTCCTTTCATTTTTCTATAACCGTTTTAGTATAACACACATGTTTGTTTTTTTCAATCAGTTCATGAAGTTTTGCAATCGCTTCTTTTATTGTACCAACTTCATGAATCAAACCTTCCTTTACAGCTTCCTCTCCCACAAGAATTGAGCCCACATCTCTTGTCAATGTTTTTGTATCCATCATAAGTTCCAAAAGCCTCTTTTCTGAAATTTTACAATGACTCGTCACAAATCCAGTAATCCTATCCTGTATGCGCTTAAAGTAATCATAGCTCTGACGCACACCGATAATCATTCCATTTAATCTAACAGGATGAATCATCATCGTGGCTGTCGGCACAATAAATGAATAATCAGACGATACTGCTAACGGCACACCGATTGAATGACTTCCACCAAGCACAAGTGTTACACTTGGAATTGACATACCTGCAATCATCTCTGCTATTGCCAGACCTGCCTCCACATCACCGCCTACTGTATGAATTAAAATCAAAAGTCCATCCACCTCACAGCTATCCTCAATCTGAGCAAGCTGCGGCAGCACATGCTCATACTTTGTCGTTTTTAAGTTTGATGCCAGACATTCATGACCTTCAATTTCTCCGATAATATTTAGCAGAAAAATTTTATGTTTCTCTTTATTTTCATCTAGTATCAATTCTCCACTCTCACGAATTTGCTCCTGCTGCTTTGTCAGTTTATCCTGCATGCTTTCACCTCCTGCTTTGATATAGAAAGTATCTTACAAAAAGACGAATTTATACAAAATTCAAGCCGTAAAAATCTGCTTGACAAACAACCCTTTTTTATTGTAAACTAACAAATAGTGCAGACGCTAATCTGCTAGTTGGAGCGATATCGAAGTGGTCATAACGAGCCGCACTCGAAATGCGGTTGTCCGTTTCCGGGCACGTGGGTTCAAATCCCACTCGCTCCGCTTTTTGTTAATATCTGCATAATTACTGGAATGTTCGAGAAGTTCAAAAATCCGCTTAATATAACGGTTCTTGAGCTTTTTTATTATATTCTATTTTTTCATTTTAGTCATCTATATGACACGAAATATGACACGACATGACACAGATTTAGATGAATATAAAAATACCCCCGGTGCTTGCAGCACCAGGGGCACGTAAAAACATCTTTGTCAGAATTAATCCTGCTCTTCTTCTACATTTTCAACACCGCTAAGGCAAAGTCTCTCGCCATCCTGACCGTCTATTGAAACATTATGAAGTATCAGATTTTTAACATTTCCAATCACAAGTCCAAGTCTGCTTGCCGGCTCGCATCCCATCATCATGGCTGCAACGCCTGTCTGTGCCTCTTTTGCATATGTGATAGAAACATTATCAAATACAAGACGCTCTATCTTCTGTTCTGGAAGACCATAGATGTACGCACCACAATAATGTGCATTGTGGCATACAATATTGCGAAACTCAATAGATTCAATCTTTGGTGTGCGTTCATCAACTGGAAGCGCCTCTTTTGTTCCAACATACTCTGTACGGCCATCTGGGTCGCAGAAATAAAAGCTGTTTACTACAAATGGTGCCTTTACACCTTCTAACTCAAGATCTTCAAATACAATGCCTTTTAATACAGAATCTTTTCCGCGTCCGCGTCTTGTTTTTACACGAAGACCTCTGTCTGTGTTTGAGAAACGACACTTTGAAATATGAATATCATCAACACCTGCCGCAATCTCACTTCCTACCGTGACTGCGCCATGACCATCCTGCATCCAGGACTGACGAATATGGATATGCTTTGACGGAACCTTAAATTTCTTGCCCATATAAATCTTTCCTGATTTAATTGCAATACAATCATCACCTACAGAGAAATGAACGCCTGCAATCTCAACATTTGTACAGGACTCTGGATCACAGCCATCTGTATTATGAGAATTTGCCGGTCCCTTTACTTCCATATCTAAGAAGCGAATCTGATTTGAAAAATATGGATGCAGATTCCATGCCGGTGAATTTTGTACTGTAACACCTACAACAGTAATATTTTCACAATGATTTAGAAAAATCATTCTTGGTCTCCAGGCACGAATCTTGTCCTTTGGACGGCTCCACCAATTCTCAAAATCAGCGCGGCCATCAAGAACACCCTTACCGCAGATAGTAACATTTTTTACATGGATTCCTGTAATCATTGATGCAAAGCTGTCAATAGGATTTCCCTCCCAGCTTCCAAGATTATAGTATCCATCCTCGTTGTCATACTCAATCTGTCCTGGAAGAATCGGTGTACGCGCACGGTCATAAATACCTGCTAACACTGCATTTTCCTGCAGCTCCAGAATCATATCACTCTTTAAAAACAGCGCTGTTACAAGATAAGTGCCCTTTGAAATCAAAACTCTTGCATTCTTAGGGCAACAAAGAATAGCTGCCTGAATTGCGCTTGTGTCGTCATGAGCACCATCACCAAATGCGCCAAAATCTCTGACGTTTAATGTGATTGGTTCCGGCTCGGTATGAAATGTAACTGTTTCAGAGGCTTCATTTGCACGCACCAGCATAATCTCATAATCAGTATCTGGAAGCAGCCCATCGATTGTCTGAATCATTCTGTGGAAAACACCCTTTAAGCGACCATTTACCCAAATTTCGTAGCTCGCAGTTTCGTAAATTGCATCCTCATCTAACTCAATTGTCACATGTCGGGATGAGCAAAATAATATATGAAAATTCATGATATACTCCTTTAAATGTAATTACAGTTTCGTTATGCCTCTAATTTCTGCTTTGCCATCTCCATCAGCACCATTGCAGCCTCAAGCTGATCATTATTGCGCTCATGACGGCAAATCACACGATACCATTCTAAAAGTAACCCCTGATATTTATAAGGAAGTAAAATTTTCTGACTGCATGCCTCATAAGCGGCTGCCACAATCAAAATTCTCTGCAGTGCATCAAGTGTGGCAAAATTTTCTCTAAGCACAGAAAATGTCTCTTTGAAAAGATCGGTGATCTGAGCCTGATACTCAAAAACACCCTCTTTCATTGCCTTTTTAATCTGTGTCAAACCATACAGATACCAGCCATCACGCTGCGTTTTCTCTACCTGACACAGTTGGCGATAAATATTCTCGTAATACTGGAGTGTACCATATTTAGTCTCATACTCTGTAAAGAAACTAAGTTCGTAGAACACCTGCTGACCTGTCAAGTGAACATCTTTACTATTTTCGCTACAATATTTCGCAGTCAGCTCTTCGCGAATTTTATTTAATGATTCGCGTCTTTCCGGATTTCGCTCAACAGCCCACAACCAAACACTGGCATATTCTACATTTGTCTGCTCGCTGCTTATTGCACCAAGCCGATCTGCAGCTGCACTTAAGCCAAGCTGCTCGTAAACACGCAGAAGTGCCTTTGCACTGAGCGCATCCACCTCCTTTATTTCGTAGATCCAATTCTGGATTTCTTCCTGTATCATGGTAAATCCCCTTTCTTACTGGACATCAATTCCTGTTTATGTTATTATTATAAAATAAGCATTTATGCAAGCAGCCAATTTGCAAATGCATCCGGTACATAAAGATTTCCCAGTCCTGTCCCAAGCTGAATATCTGGCTTAGGAGTTCCATGGTAATCTGAACCTCCGGTCATGTGAAGCTCATTTTTTACGGCAAGTGTACGAAGTTCCCGCTCCTGCGCATTTGTATAGGTAGAGTAGACAACCTCGATTCCTTCTAATCCACATGCCTTTAAGTCCTTTATGACCTTATCTAATACGGTCAGACTAAGACGATACTGCGGTGGATGTGCCAAAACTGGATGTCCTCCTGCCTCACGAATACAGGTAATTGCCTCTTTTGCAGTTACCCCTTCTTTCGGAATGTAGCACGGCTTTCCATCTCCAAGGTAGCGGTCAAATGCCTCTTTTACAGAGGATACGATACCCTTTTCGTAAAGATATTGTGCAAAATGAGCTCTCGTGATTACAGATCGGTCAAAACGAGCATAAAATTCGTCCTTGTCAATATTGCAAACGTTTTCGCTGATTAGACGCAGCATTTTCTCGTTTCTTTCTTGACGAAGCGCACCATATTGCTCCAACTTTTTTAAAAATTGTACGTCTGTCTCATCAACACCAAGACCAAGAATGTGAAATTCTTTCACAACATTTCCAAGATCATATAGACTGGAAATCTCAATTCCTGGAATTAATGTAATGGACAGATCTTCTACTGCCTTCTTTGCCTCCTTGATACCACTTACAGTATCATGATCTGTCAATGCAATTGCCGAAAGCTTTTTCTCATATGCAAGTTCCATCAGCTCAGACGGTGTAAGAGAGCCATCTGAACAGCAGGAATGCGTGTGTAGGTCAACTGCCATAGTTCCTCCTTCGTTTTAAGTGAGTTGGATGTTCTTATTATAGCATTAAATGCTTCCATCATGCAATAGAAAGGTCAGGTTTTCCATGTTAAAGCATACGACTAAATTTACCGCTTTAATTCTTGCAGCCGGAACTTGTTTTTCCGGCACAATCTGTACATTTGCTGAAAGCACAAGTTCTGCTGACGCTGCAAATGCTACAGAAGTTTTTTCTACACCACTGTATACATCCGGTCTGTATAGTACAGATGAACAACCAGAGGACGTCAAGGTGACACACAATATCTGTCTGGATTACGACAATAATCTGATGAAAGACAACTATCTGATTCAAAATGAATCCGATACCGATGTTTCGTTTGACATTCTGATTCCACAGATTGCATCATTGGCATCAGAACCAGAAAAGCTGTATAACTTCTATGCACATGCATACGATACAACAGACAGCGATGCACTTAAATTGCTTGATCTGTTTGCAGATACTGATGCTGCTTCCTTTGAGGAATCGTCATACTATTCTCCTTTATTTTCAGCAAACGGACTTGGTGAAAGTACTCTGACGCTTGACGAACTGTATCAGGGTCAGATTTACAATACTGCAATCCCAGAGGATAAGGGTGTCCTCTATCACCTGTCAAGGCCTCTCACTGATTCTGTACTTGATGAAAAAGTATGTCTGTCTATCTCAGGGCTTAGTGACAGCTGCCATATTTATCCGCTTGGCTGCAGCTATTCCACAACAGACAATGGCTATGAGCTTTCTATTAGTGAAAATTTCTTTGACTGCTATGTTTTCCTGACTGGAAAAGAAAATACTGATTTCACTGTTTCACTAATTGAGAATGAAAATGCTAAGACCGATGCTGAGAAATTCTCAATGGACGATGAATCCTCTGATCTGAAATCCTACCTTGAATTTTGCTGTGACTGGTATCTGGATCAAAATAAAGCCAACACACAGGCAACACCAGAGCTTCTTCTTTCCAATCTGGCTGACTACTTTGGCCGAAGCTCAGTAACAGTTTCTATCGATCTGCTTCCGACAATTGACTGGCTTACCCAGCAGAATCGTTTCCTCGTTCATCAGTATACTGTCACCGTTCCGGCAGGATCTTCTGCATTTGCATGGACCGAGCGCGAAACTGAACTTTCCAAAAAAGAAGTCACATTAAGCGCACAGCTTTCAAAAGATACTGCATCATATGCAAAAGTTTTGGATACTGTAACTGTATCTCTTCCAGATGGCTATTCATCATTGATTGTCAGAAATGCAGAGAGCAAAAAACTCTCTGATGCAGGATCAAGCGGCGATAACAATTTGGTCACGTATTCCATTAAATCATATAAGGGTGACACCTACAGCGTTGCCCTGTTTAAGACTCCGATGTGGAATGCCACCCTTAAATATATGCCTATTTTTATTGTTATTATGGCAGTATTTATGTTACTTTGCCTGATTAGCTACCTCTCCCGTAGAAAGAAGAGCTAACAGCTCATCCTTAGACATCGACGCAATAGCTCCGAAGTCCATGGAAAGAATATCGTCTGATAATGCTTTCTTGGACTCCTGGAGCTTTATTATTCCCTCCTCGAGAGAGTCCTTTGCGATCAAACGGTACACCGTTACTGTGTTTTTCTGTCCAATTCTGTGTGCACGGTCAGTTGCCTGATTCTGTGCTGCCACATTCCACCACGGATCGTAGTGAATTACAATATCTGCCGCCGTTAAGTTTAATCCCGTGCCGCCGGCTTTTAGTGAAATCAAAAATACAGGTGTATCATCATTCTGGAACTCATCAACAAGGCGCTGACGCTCCTGCTTATCTGTATTTCCTGTCAGACAATAATACTTTGTATTCTGCTCAGCTAAGCGCTCACGAATCAGATCTAACATTGATGTAAACTGAGAGAACAATAATACCTTATGTTTTCCCTTTACAGCACGCTGCACAAGCTCCATACATGCCTCAAGCTTAGCAGAGCTTCCCTGATAATCATCGTAGCAAAGCGCTGGATGACAACAAATTTGCCGAAGCTTTGTCAGCTGACTCAAGATAAATATCTTGTTCTTCTCATAATATGCACTGTCAATACCCTGCAGCTGATCAACAAGCTGCTTATGGGCAGCAAGATACAGCTTTCTTTGCTCATCTTCCATTCCAGAATAAATAGTCTTTTCATCCTTTTCAGGAAGGTCTGAAAGCACCTGAGACTTTGATCTTCGAAGCAAAAATGGTGCTGTCATTTTTCGCAGGCGATTTCTCGCCGCTGCATCCTCATTTTTCATGATCGGCATCTCAAATTGTTTTCTAAAACGTGTATAGCTGTACAGATAACCTGGCATCAGATAGTCGAAAATACTCCACAGCTCACTTAAACTATTTTCAATCGGAGTTCCCGTAAGAGCAAGACGATATGCTGCATTTATCTGCTTAACAGCCTTTGCATTCATTGTCATATGGTTTTTGATATACTGTGCCTCATCAAGAATCTGATAGAAAAATTTACAGCCTTCATAGATCTCAAGATCTCGGCGAAGAAGGTCGTATGACGTAATCAAAACATCATACGATGTATATTGCTCAATTAGTTCTTTTCTCTCTTTTGCATTTCCAGCCACAACCTGAATGCGCAAGTTTGATGCAAATAATTCCAGCTCATGCTGCCAGTTATAAATAAGCGATGCCGGACAGACAATAATTGAGCTTCCCTTTCCCTGATCAGATACTAGCAGTGTAATCGTCTGCAAAGTTTTTCCAAGACCCATATCATCTGCCAATATTCCATTAAAATGGTAATCCTGCAGCATTTTAAGCCAACGATATCCATAGATCTGATACTCACGAAGCGTTGCTCCAATAGTTTCTGGAACTGGATACATTTCCAGCTCAGTGCGTTTCATGCGCTCTGCCATGTCGCGAATTTCCTTGCCTGGCTGATAATCAATGCCCTGCATAGACGCAAGCATCTCATCTGCAAATAAGAAGCGATACCCTGGAAGACTCACTGGCCTGTCAACTGCTTCACGGGCATCAATATCCATCACATCCTCAAACTCTGCCAGCTTATCAGCAAACTCATCACTTAGCTTTAAGATTCTGCCATCCTCAAGGCGATGATAATGCTGTTTTTCATGGTAAGCCCTAAGCACATCCTTTAACTGCTTTTCACTTAACCCATCACTCTCAAAGCCAAGCTCCAAAAAATGATCCATAAAGCGCATACCGGCCTTGATCTGAGGTGCCTCATCAAAATGAAGATCAGCCAGACCATCTTCTAGCACAACACTTCCAAATGAATATAGTTGCGGCAGGCAAAACTCCAAAAAGCGTCCAATATCATCTCCATTTTCGATAATATAGCGCTCGCAATCTTCCTGACCATTTTCTTCATCTTTTTCCATGCTTGGAAGATATCTTTCAAGAAGATCCTTTAATGCCTGCTCCTTTTCCACATCACGCACAAGGTTCGTATCTGACTTTTCACCAAGATGAACTATTCTTTTACCATAGCGTGTCTCCATCTTCAGCTCAAGAATATCCCACAAATTTATGGTAAATTTCACCTGAAGCATTGGCGGAACAAATTCCTCCAACGACAAGTCGCGACATTCCAAATTAATATTTTCCTGAATCTCCGGAAGCACATAATGAATAAATGACGGAAAATCACTATTGTTAATATCCATATATCCGCTTCCCGGATAAGCAACCTGCAGCAGATTTCTGTAGAAAATCCTAAGAGCGCGGCTGTAATACTCATCACAAATATAAACTGTATCTTCTCCAAAAAGATAGATATGGCGATTTCCCTCTGCTAACTTCCACTTATCTGGAAGCCACAGTCTTGCGCCATCCTTTCCCTTTTTCTCTAATATCAGTTTTACCTGCGGATTTTCCTTTACAACATGAACCATACGGCTCTTGCCATCCTCGATTAGTTCAAGCTCTCTGCCGCAAAATGCTTTCATATACAAATCGGCAAAGCCTTCCTCAAGCTCAACATTTGAAATTTTCCTATCAAATGTATATTTTTCTTGCTGAGACCAATGATTCAAATAGGAATCAATCTGCAGACAAATGACCTGAATCAATGCTGCCGAATCAGAGTCATAGGAATATTCACAGTTTGGATACGAAAGCTGCTTACCAAAAGAAATGTCCTCACCTTTTTGATAGCTCTGTTTAAAGGCAGTCAGATCGCGAATAGGATAAAGATGACGTGTTCCGGCAAAAAATTCCAGCCCGATTTTCTTTCCCTCTGTCACAAACTTTGGTACTACTTTTACATCTGAAATATTGGATTTTTGATACTGCAGCGTATAACGCTTCTCGTATGCCTGAATCATACTTATGCAGGCAGCTGAGGTATGAACACTTGATACAAGCTCTCCCTCACAAAAATATTGCAAAACTGCCGCAATCTCATGACGGCAAAGTTTTCCCGGTGTATGATACTCGCCGCAGGAACATGAAGACTCCTCTATATCAAAGTCTCCCCAATTTCCATCAGCCGCAAGACCTGTTGATTGTATTGTCACCTCTACATCATAGCGTCTACTTAAATCTCTAACCGTTGCCTGTATCTGTGTTCTTCCATGTGCCTCCTCAGCGCTTGACAAAGCTGCCTGTCCGCGCTGATGAAGGGCACGTCCTTTCTGATATTCCAAAGAGTTTACCGCATACTGCTGCAGCATTTCGTAGGTTTTCTCCATACTTCTCCCCATATATATATCAAATCAATATTGAAGTCTTTTTATAAAACAGTTCCTTTCGTTCAGCCACTTCAAAAAATCCTCATGCAAGCATGGGATTTTTCGAATTTGTCTGAACGCGTGAACTGTTGCATCACATCTTCTCTGGTGCACTAAATCCTAACAGTTCAATGCAGGTCTCCAGAATATCTTTGCAATAAGAAATCAGAGCAATGTAACCATTCTTCTTATCCTGATCTTCTTCTGCCAAAATCTTTGTCTCATGATAGAAACGATTGAAATCATTTGCTAAATCATAAATATATGCACACAGCTTATGTGGTGCATACTCAGCACTTGCCTGTGCAAATACATCTGAAAATCTTGTCATATCAAGCATAAGTGCCTTCTGTGCAGCACCGTCCGGCACAGTGATTGCAGTTGGAATCTCCTGACCAAACTTCTTTAAGATAGATTTGATTCTTACGATGGTATACAGAATGTACGGACCTGTATTTCCCTCGAAAGAAGTGAAACGATCTACATCAAAGACATAATCCTTTGATGCCTGATTAGACAAATCACCATACTTAATTGCAGAAAGACCAATGATCTTTGCATTCTCGCGTGCTGTCTCTTCATCCTCATCGCGGCTTGCCATGATTTTATCATAAACTGCATCGTTAATATCACGAATCAGGTGCTCAAGACGCATAACACCGCCCTGTCTTGTCTTAAACGGCTTTCCATCCTTTCCGTTCATAGTTCCAAAGCCTAAAAACTGAAGCTTTGTATCTTCCGGAACAAGCTCTGCCAATCTGGATACGCGGAATACCTGTGTAAAATGCATCTCTTGACGCTTATCAACAACATAAATAATGCGGTTTGGCTTAAACAGCTTTTCTCTTTCTACGATAGTAGCAAGATCTGTTGTCTGGTAAAGGCTTGCACCATCTGACTTTAAGATAATACACGGCGGAACTTCCTTTGTATCCTCTGGCTTTGCAACGTCAACAACGAGTGCACCATTTGAAATATAAGCCAATCCCTTATCCTTTAACATCTGAACCATGTCCGGAATATACGGCTGCGCATCACTCTCTTTCTTCCACAGATCAAAATGAACGTCCAGCTTGCTGTAGTTCTTCTGAAGATCTTCGATAGAAACCTTCAAAATGTGATTCCAAATCGCAGTGTAGCCGCGATCCTTATTCTGCAGCATAACAGTTGCATCATGTGCACGCTTTGCAAACTCCTCATCTACCTTTGCCTTACCGCTTGCGCACGGATAGATTTCCTCTAACTCAGAGATTGTAAATGGCGCTTCCTTGGGATATTCACCAGTATATTCATGATCAAAATAAACAAGATCTGGCTTTCTCTCCTTTAACTCAGTAATGATCAGACCCATCTGAAGGCCCCAGTCACCAAGATGCGCATCACCAATAACTTCATTTCCTGCATAACGAAGGATTCTCTTTACGCTCTCTCCGATAATTGCAGAACGCAGATGGCCAACATGAAGCGGCTTTGCTACATTTGGTCCGCCGTAGTCAATTACAATCTTCTCTGGTGCTGACAGCTCAATTCCATGCTTCTTACTTGTCTTCATCTGATTAATATAAGATGCCAAGTATTCATTATCAAGATTGAAATTCAAAAATCCTGGCTTTACAGATGCTACATCCTTTACTACTTTTGAAGACTGCAGCTTCTCTGCCACCTCATCTGCTATCATAAAAGGAGCTTTGTGATATTTCTTTGCACCAGCCATTGCGCCATTACACTGATATTCACACAGATCCGGACGATTAGATACGGTAACGCGTCCAAGCTCGCGCTCATAACCGCAAGCTTCAAATGCGTCTCCAATCTCTCTGGAAATAATGCTAAGTAACTTTTCCATATAAAAACCATACCTTTCTCAAATTGTTTGTAAGATCAAAAGTGGAAAAAGATGCTGCCGAAATTCAACAACATCTTTTTCTTAAAATTTTATTTTACGTCCTTCATGCTGAAGCTGAATCTGCCCATCTTATCCTTACCAAGGCATACAACCTTTACAACCTGTCCTAAGGAAATAACATCCTCAACCTTCTCTACACGCTTATCAGACATCTTGGAGATATGAACCATACCCTCTTTGCCTGGTGCGAACTCAAGGAATGCGCCGAAGTCCTTGATACTGATAACAGTACCCTCAAGAACCTGTCCCTCTTCGAAATCGCTAGTGATGATTTCAATGGTCTTCATTGCCTTTGCAATCATATCGGCATCTGTACCACATATAGAAACATTTCCATCATCTGTGATATCAATCTTTACGCCAGTTTCAGCGATGATACGATTGATTACCTTACCCTGCTTTCCAACAACATCACCGATTGTAGCCGGATCAATAGTCATCATCTCGATCTTCGGTGCATACTTTCCAACTGTCTGTCTTGGCTCTGCGATTGCCTTGGACATAACCTCATCCATGATATAGAATCTTGCTTCTCTTGTTCTTGCAATTGCCTCCTCAATGATGGCTCTTGTCAGACCATGAATCTTGATATCCATCTGGATTGCAGTGATACCCTTATGAGTACCTGCTACCTTAAAGTCCATATCGCCAAAGAAGTCCTCAAGACCCTGAATATCAGTCAAAACGATGTAATCATCATCGGTATCGCCAGTAACAAGACCACAGGAAATACCTGCAACCATAGCCTTAAGCGGAACACCTGCTGCCATAAGTGCCATACAGGATGCACAAATGGAAGCCTGAGATGTAGAACCATTAGACTCGAATGTCTCAGATACGGCACGAATTGCATATGGGAACTCTTCTGCTGATGGAAGAACCGGAACAAGTGCTCTCTCAGCCAGTGCGCCATGACCGATCTCACGTCTTCCCGGACCTCTGGAAACCTTTGTTTCTCCTACAGAATAAGCCGGGAAATTATACTGATGCATGTAGCGTTTGCTTGTCTCGTTCTCATCAAGACCATCAATCTTTTGTGCCTCTGAAAGCGGTGCCAGTGTAACAACATCACAAATCTGAGTCTGTCCTCTGGTGAACATAGCGGAACCATGTGCTCTCGGAATCATGTCAATCTCTGCTGCAAGCGGACGAATCTGAGTGATTGCTCTGCCGTCTGGTCTCTTGTGATCCTTTAAGATCATCTTGCGAACAGTCTTTTTCTGATACTTATAGAGAGCCTCACCGAGCATTGGAATCCACTCTGGATGTGTCTCCTCATAACGCTCCTTTAATCTCTCCTTTAATACACGGATATTCTCCTCACGAACCTGCTTCTCATCTGTGAATACAGCCTCTTCCATCTCTGGTCCCGGAATAAAGGAAGTCATATCCTCCCAAAGCTCTGCATCTACATCATATGACTGATAAGAATGCTTCGGCTTTCCACAATCTGCAACAATTGTATCGATAAAAGCAATAATCTTCTGATTGATTTCATGTGCAGCAAAAATAGCTTCGATCATCTTTGCTTCCGGAATCTCATTTGCACCGGCCTCGATCATGATAACCTTATCTCTTGTGGATGCAACAGTAAGCTCAAGATCAGATACTGCTCTCTGTGCGCTGGTTGGATTAAATACAAGCTCTCCGTCAACCATACCAACTCTTGTGCTGGCAGTCGGGCCATCAAATGGAATGTCAGAAATACAAGTTGCAATAGCAGAACCAAGCATTGCAGTGATCTCTGGGCTGCAGTCTGGATCAACACTCATAACCATGTTGTTTAATGTTACATCGTTACGGTAATCTTTCGGGAACAGCGGACGCATAGGACGGTCAATAACACGTGAGGTTAAAATTGCATGCTCGCTTGCCTTTCCCTCTCTTTTATTGAAGCCGCCTGGAATCTTTCCAACTGCGTACATCTTCTCCTCATACTCTACGCTAAGCGGGAAGAAATCAATGCCGTCTCTTGGCTCTTCTGATGCTGTTGCAGTAGATAATACAACAGTGTCGCCATAATGCATAAATGCAGCGCCATTCGCCTGAGCTGCTACTCTGCCTACATCTACCGTAAGGGTACGGCCGCAGAGTTCCATAGAATAACTCTTATACATATTGTCCTCATTCCTGTGCATCTTTTTTGCACAACGTTTATCTTTTTTGCAGAAGGTGCCGAAACTACTAAACAGCAGATAAACAGCGCTTATCTGTTCTTGAGCGGTCTCGGAGCACTTCTGCCTTCAAATACGACCATGACAGCGACACTATTTTGTCATCATTTTCCATCGCTGTCTTGATACAAATATAGGGTGGATTTCTCCACCCTAATCGTTAAACTATTCAGAGCCCCTCGATTTTTTCTTTGAATCTGCCTGGCTCTTAATAGTTACAAATTACTTTCTAATACCTAACTTCTCGATTAAGGTACGGTAAGCCTCGATATCCTTGCTCTTTAAGTAGTCCAGCATACCTCTTCTCTGTCCTACCATCATCAGCAGACCTCTTCTGGAATGATGATCCTTCGGGTTCTCCTGAAGATGAGCGGTAAGCTCAGCGATACGTGCTGTTAAGATAGCGATCTGAACCTCCGGTGATCCGGTATCCTCTGGTGTTCTGCCGTAAGCAGCGATAATTTCAGCTTTCTTTTCCTTGGAAATCATTGTTAATTCCTCCTAATATTTTTATTCTGACCTTTGCCCAGGCAATGGTTGGAGTATCCTGTTGCTGGGGCATGGCGCACACATGTGATATACTATCACAGAAATTGCTCTTTGTCAAAGGTTTTTTCTTAATCTCCCATCACATTTTTCATGATGACAGGCGGACCATATTTCCAGCTGCTGACACAGATACCCTTTGACTCAGATGCTGCATGAATGATCTTGCCATTTCCAATATAAATTGCGACATGACCAATCACACCAGGGTAACGGCCGACATAGAATATCAAATCGCCAGGGCGAATCGTATCTTCATCAACAGTCATACCTACCTCTGCCTGCGCACCAGAAAACTCTGGAAGCTGCACGCCAAAGAGTTTATACAGACACATTGTGTAACCTGAGCAGTCCACACCGCCCTCTGCCGTCAGCTGCTTGCCTCCCCAGACGTAAGTGCCGCCATAATATTCAAATGCTTTTCGAATAAGATCCTGTCGAGTTTCTGATACACCATCAAGTGAGAAGTAAATTGCTTCATCAAGGAAATATCCTGTGTAAACTGTTTCTCTTTTTACATATCCGGACAGCTCCGTAACAGCTTCGATCTCAACCCAGTCCTTTGTCTCTCCATTTATATCATAGCGCTCACCCTTTAAGAAAGTCGTAATAACGTCTGCACCTTCCTTTGGCTCATATAATGCATCAACAGAATCTGTCAGGATCTCTGCCATATATTTCATACTTGAAAGCGCAAGCTTTCTTGCTTTCTCTCCTGTCGTAACATACTCAGCAGAAACATAACCTGTCGCACCGCCAGACTCAATCTTCATCCAGCCGTCCTTTTCCTCTAAGATTTCTACGGCACAATTTTTGAAAATTACACCGCAAATCTCATAATCAGTTGACGGTCCTTTTCTCATATTCAAATAATTGCGCACACCAGTGATCATACCGAGATTTTTATACTTTTCAAGAACAGCTTCCTTTGCCTCTCGAACTTCTTCACTCTCAGTTGATTCTTCCTCTGTGCTTTCCTCTTCTGACTCAGACTCATCTTCTTTTGTCTGACTTTCTGATTCAGAAGACATCTCCAGCTCTGACTCACTTTCAGACGTTTCCTCACTTTGTTTTTCCAAAACAGATTCCCCCTGTGAATCTTCGCCTGTATTTTTGTTATCAGACTCCTTTGTCTGTTCTTCTGTCTGTGTCACAACAGCAGCAGCCTCTGTTATCTTTGGCGGAATGGTCTGCGGTTTTTCTTTGTTTTTCTCAAGATAATACAAAGCTCCAAGGCTCATTACGCCTGCCAGAAATAATATTGTCAGCAGCACAGCTGCAATCAGAAGTCCATTGCCTGAGCCTTTACGCTTTTTCTTCGATGAATCCTTCCTTTTTGCCATCGTTTCCCCTCTCTTCAAAATAAGTAACGCATGCAAGGGTATCTTTTTTTAACTGCTCTTTTAGTGCATCAAGGCCAGAAAAGCGCACCTCTGGTCTCTCATAATGGAAGAGACTAACCTCAATTTCCTCACCATACGCCATTTGGCTATATTGTAGCAGATGTGCTTCTAAAAGTAAATCAGATTTTGCGGCATCTTTTTCAACTGTTGGGCGATGACCAACATTTGTAATTGCCTGATATGTGTTTCCCCCAATCTTCACCTTTGAAAGATATACGCCTATTGGAACAAGCAGCTTATCTTCCGGCCAGACAAGATTCATTGTTGCAAAGCCTATAGTATGACCAATTGCTTTTCCGTGAATAACTGTACCACTAAGTGAAAACGGACGGTCAAGCATTTCACACGCATCCTCCATCTGTCCCTCACTGATGCATGCACGAATCCTGCTGCTGCTGATTGGCTCTCCTTTATAAGAGACCTTATCAAACACTTCAAATTCATAACCACATAAGGATGACATTTTTTCTAAAAGTGCTACATTTCCTTTTCGCTCATAGCCAAAACAAAAATCTGGTCCTGCTGCAACAAATGCCGCGCAAAGTTTTTTACATAAAATTTCCCGGATAAAATCTTTTGGCGCAGTATGGCGAACCTTTTCGGTAAATGGATATTCAATGAGATAATCTATTCCATAAGCTTCTAGAAATTTCTTTTTCTCATCATTTGGTGTCAGCTGACGCACATCCTCACGTCCCGGAATTGGCGGCACAAAAAATGTGAACACTACAGTCTTTAGTCCCTGCTTTTTCTTTTCAAGCAAAGCATTTAAAAGACGCTGATGACCTTTATGGATTCCGTCAAATTTACCAAGCGTGACCGCGGTCTTCTCTGTGATTTGAAAATCCTCTGTATTGCAAATTACCTGCATCGTTGGTCTCCTTTTCTTTATCGCTGCCTGGTATTAATTTCGATAGAATATTTTTACAGGCTTCAGTAAACGACTGCTTTTGTCAAGATGATATACACCTATAAATTCGTCTAGTCCATTATTATTTAGATACAGGCGCACGCAAATATCATGACTGCAAACATCTATAGATGCCTCTTGTAACCCCAAAACAGCATTACTGCTTATCGCATTTCCATTTTTGAGCTGTTTTTCAAATTCGTTTGATGCGATTACTTTTGGAAAATGACCAAGGGCAGTGTCAATGCTAATTAAGCGGCTCTCCAGTTCATTTTTATCGGCAAGCTCTTTTATTTTTTCGAGTGTCAACGCCTGTTCTTTTGAAAATCCACCTGCCATAACTCTTGTTAAACTGCTCATGCAGGCTTCGCAGCCAAGCTTTTTTCCGATATCGACACAAAGTGTACGGATATATGTTCCGGCAGAGCAGGTGACAATAAAACGTGCCTTGTTGTCTTTTACAGATAAAACCTGAATATCCTTTAACGTGACTGGTACTGCCTTTCGCTCAACAATTTTTCCTTCTCTTGCAAGCTGGTACAATTTTTTTCCATCAATTTTCTTTGCTGAATACATAGGCGGTATCTGATCATAAGTTCCCCCAAAGGAACAAATTGCCTGTATAATCTCTTCCGGCGTTTTTGAAACATCATGTATCTTTAAAACATTTCCCCAGATATCCTCCGTGTCTGTTTGAACACCAAATGTTACCTCTGCCTCGTAAGTTTTCCAGTGATCCGGCAATAGATCAAATGTTTTTGTTCCAAGACCTAATCCAACAGCCAGAACACCTTTGGCCTGCGGATCGAGTGTACCAGTATGACCAATTTTTTTCTGGTGCAAAATACCTCTAAGCTTTGCCACCACATCATGTGAGGTGTATCCCTGCTCCTTCCAGACCGCAATTAGTCCATTATAATGCTCTGCCTGCATAATCCTCCTTCGGAATGCGATTTATGATCTCTGTAATAATCTCATCCGGTTCCTGATGATCAAATGTGCATCCTGATGCACGAACATGACCGCCGCCGCCAAATGAAACTGCCAGCTCACTGACATTCACAACATGGTTTGAGCGGAAACTGCATTTCCATACGCCCGACTCTATCTCATATAAGAATACTGCTGTATCTACGCCACGAATATTGCGAAGCTCACTTACAACGCTGTCAAGTTCTGCAGATGTGATCTGAAATCTCTCCATCTCCTTAATTGTCATATAAGACCATACAAAAAAGCCATCAAGAAGCTGCGCGGCTTTAGATATTGCATAAGCGCTCGCCCTTGCTTCATTAAAGCCCTTCTCGTAAAAAGTCTTCTGAATCAAATCAGTAAATGGAATGCCAAAGGCAATCAGCTTTGCTGCACGTGTCAGTGTATCTGGTGTAACATTGGAATATTGGAACACGCCAGTGTCGTGAACCATTCCTGTATAAAGACACATCGCCACGTTGTAGTTGATCTTATCTTCCTCGAAAAGTGTATAAAGCACCTCACATGCGGAACCGATCTCACCCTTTGCATAATTAACATCACCAAAAATAGGATTACTGATATGATGATCGATCATTACACGCTTCTTTGCACTGTCAAAAAGTTCTTTTCCTGCACCAATACGGTCTGCATCTGCGCAATCAATGGAATACACAACATCATATACCTCAGGCTTGACAGTATGACGAATAACTGCTGTATCTGGGAGCATATCAAAAACAGATGGATATGGCTCTAAGTACACATCTGCCTCATAACCATAATTATCCTTTAAATAGTGATACAGGGCAAGACACGAGGAGATGCAGTCTCCGTCTGGATGAAGATGGCCTACAATTGCTGTCTTTCTAGCATTTGCAAACTCCGCACGCAGCATCTCTATTGTGTCGTTCGGGCGTTTTTCCATCGCTTATGCCTCCTTTCCCTCGGAGCTTTCTGCCGGCTCTTTAGCTGCAAGCTCATTTGCAACTGCATCAATCAGACCCGTCATATGAACACCATACTCGATGGACTGGTCTAACACAAAAGTAAGTTCTGGTGTGTTTCTCAAATTTACAGATGATGCAAGCATTCTTCTGATATAAGGCTTTGCATTTTTCAAACCTTCCATTGTGCTTTTTTGTGCTTCCTCGTTTCCTAAAACACTGATATAAGCCTTACAATACTTTAAGTCAGGCGTAACTTCTGCCATGACAACTGTTGTCATCGGATGGATTCTTGGATCTTTAATTTCCTGCTGGATAATACGGCTGAGTTCTCTCTGAACCTCAGCGTTAATTCTGATATTTTTAATACTATTTTTACGCATATTTTCTCCTTAACTATCTTTGAAAAGCCATGACATTGCTGCCATGGCTTTGTTTTGTTGCAGCTTATCTCGGAACCTCTTCCATGATATAAGCCTCTACGATATCATCAATCTGAATATCGTTGAACTTTTCAAATACAAGACCACACTCGTAGCCTTCCTTTACTTCCTTTACATCGTCCTTGAAACGCTTTAAGGATGCCAGTGAACCCTCGTAGATCTGCTCGCCTTCTCTGGAAATACGGATCTTGCAGCCTCTCTGGAACATACCATCTGTTACATAGGAACCAGCAATGTTTCCAACACCTGATGCCTTGAAGATCTGACGAACCTGTGCATGACCTATTACCTTCTCCTCGTAGATCGGATCAAGCATACCCTTCATAGCAGCTTCTACATCAGCGATTGCCTGATAGATAACACGGTACAGACGAATCTCAACCTTCTCGCGCTCTGCTACTGATTTTGCCATTGCATCTGGACGAATATTAAATCCGATAATGATTGCATTTGATGCAGATGCCAAAGATACATCAGACTCATTGATTGCACCAACACCACTGTGAATAATCTTAACAACAACTTCTTCATTAGACAGCTTCAATAAGGACTGCTTTACAGCCTCAACAGAACCCTGAACGTCAGCCTTAACGATCAAATTCAGTTCCTTTAAGCTTCCTTCCTTAATTTGGGAATTTAAGCTGTCAAGAGTAAGCTGTGTCTTTGTATCAGCCAAAAGCTTTTCTCTGTTCTCTTTAATAAAGGTCTCAGCAAAGCTCTTGCCTCTTTCTCATTCTCAGTGTTGACAAAGATCTCACCTGCGTTTGGAACATCATTCAGACCAAGAATCTCAACTGGCATAGACGGAGTTGCTTCTTTTACTCTGCGTCCCTTGTCATCGATCATTGCACGAACCTTACCATAGCATGATCCTGCTGCAACATTGTCACCAACATGAAGTGTACCCTTCTGAACAAGGATTGTTGCAACTGGTCCACGGCCCTTATCAAGCTGTGCCTCGATTACAAGACCTCTTGCCTTACGATTTGGATTTGCCTTAAGATCCTTTAACTCTGCATCAAGCAAGATCATCTCAAGCAAGGTATCAATTCCCTCATGTGTCTTTGCAGATACTGGAACGAAGATGGTCTGACCACCCCAATCCTCTGCAATCAGCTCATACTCAGAAAGCTCCTGCTTTACACGCTCGATGTTTGCAGTTGGCTTATCAATCTTGTTTACTGCTACGATAATATCAACACCTGCTGCCTTTGCATGGTTAATCGCCTCGATTGTCTGCGGCATAACACCATCGTCTGCTGCAACAACAAGTACAGCGATATCAGTTGCCTGAGCACCACGCATACGCATTGCTGTAAATGCCTCATGACCTGGTGTATCAAGGAATGTAATATCCTGTCCATTGCACTTAACCATATAAGCACCGATATGCTGTGTAATTCCGCCGGCCTCTCTTGAAATTACGTTAGTTGAACGAATAGCATCCAGTAAGGAGGTCTTACCATGGTCAACGTGACCCATAACACAGACAACCGGAGGTCTTGAAACCTTTGTCTCTTCCGGATCATCTTCTTCACGAAGAAGTTCCTCAATTACGTCAACCTTTACTTCCTTCTCACAGATATAGTTAAACTCTAATGCAATTTCCTCTGCCTGCTCAAATGTCAGCTCAGCATTAATTGTCATCATGGTGCCCTTCATAAAGAGTGACTTTACGAGTGCTGCCGGCTGCTGCTTCATTGCTTCAGCTAACTCTGCCAGTGTTAAAGTCTCTGGAATTGTAATTGTCTTAATTCCGTCATCTTCTTCTGCCTTTGGCTGTGGCTCTGGCTTCTTACTGTTTTGCTGCTTCATCTTAGAGATATTGCGAGTATTCTCTGTGAATCTGGTATTCTTCTCCTGATTCTGTCTTTCCTTCTCGCGAATCTCACGCTCTTTCTTATTAAGACCTTTGCCGCCTCTTGCCTCGCTCTTGGTCATTCCTGTGCCCATAGAATCAAGATTTTCTCTCTCGGTTCTCTGGCCCCTTGCACCGTCACGTCTCTGACCGTAACCGCCCTGACCATTTCCATCACGTCTCTGGCCATCTCTCTGACCATAGCCGCCCTGACCATTTCCGTCACGTCTCTGGCCATCTCTCTGACCGTAGCC